>NZ_CP170578.1:2400000-3000000 GCF_042756445.1 Oryzobacter terrae | reverse complement strand
GTCGTGCGCCTTGACCTTGGTCGTGCGGCGCATGACCTTGCCGTAGAGCGCGTGCTTGACGCGGTCCTCGACCTCGACGACCACGGTCTTGTCCATCTTGTCGCTGACCACGTACCCCTGGAGGGTCTTGCGGTCGTTGCGCGCGACGGTCTGGGTCACGGTCACGTTCTCATCCTTCGCAGTCTTGCTCACGTGGTCTCACCCTTCACGCCGATGCCGAGCTCGCGCTCGCGCATCTCGGTGTAGATGCGGGCGATGTCCTTGCGGACGGCACGCAGCCGTCCGTGGTTGTCCAGCTGGCCGGTGGCCGACTGGAAGCGGAGGTTGAACAGCTCCTCCTTCGCCTTGCGCAGCTCGTCGACGAGACGCTCGTCGTCGAGACCCCGCAGCTCCTTGGAGACCAGGTCCTTGGATCCGATGGCCATCAGAAGTCACCACCCTCACGCCGGACGAAGCGGCACTTCATCGGCAGCTTGTGCATCGCGAGGCGCATGGCCTCGCGTGCGACGTCCTCCGGGACACCGGAGAGCTCGAACATGACACGACCCGGCTTGACGTTGGCGATCCACCACTCGGGCGAACCCTTACCGGAGCCCATGCGGGTCTCGGCCGGCTTCTTGGTGAGCGGACGGTCCGGGTAGATGTTGATCCAGACCTTTCCGCCACGCTTGATGTAGCGGGTCATCGCGATACGAGCGGACTCGATCTGACGGTTCGTGACGTAGGCGGGCTCGAGAGCCTGGATGCCGTAGTCGCCGAACGCGATGGCCGTACCGCCCTTGGCAGCGCCCGAGCGACCCGGGTGGTGCTGCTTGCGGTGCTTGACTCGACGGGGAATCAGCATGGTCAGGACTCCTCGGTGCTGGCAGCGGCCGGCGCCTCGGTGGCAGCAGGGACCTCGGCCGCGGGGGCCGGGGCGTCGCTGCGACGAGCGCGAGCCGGACGGTCGGGGCCGTCGCGACGCGGTCCACGACCCTGGCGCGGCGCGGTGGCCTGCTGGGCCGCGAGCTCGCGCGCGGTCATGTCGCCCTTGTAGATCCACACCTTGACGCCGATGCGGCCGAAGGTGGTCTTGGCCTCGTAGAAGCCGTAGTCGATCTGCGCGCGCAGGGTGTGCAGCGGCACGCGACCCTCGCGGTAGAACTCGGTACGGCTCATCTCGGCGCCGCCGAGGCGACCGGAGACCTGGACACGGATGCCCTTGGCGCCGGCGCGGGTGGCGGACTGCATGCCCTTGCGCATCGCGCGACGGAAGGAGACACGCGCGCTCAGCTGCTCGGCGATGCCCTGGGCGACGAGCTGCGACTCCTGCTCGGGGTTCTTGACCTCGAGGATGTTCAGCTGCACCTGCTTGCCCGTGAGCTTCTCGAGCTCGCCGCGGATGCGGTCGGCCTCGGCGCCACGGCGACCGATGACGATGCCCGGACGCGCGGTGTGGATGTCGACGCGGACCCGGTCACGGGTGCGCTCGATGTCGACGCGGGCGATGCCGGCGCGGTCCATGCCCTCGGACATGAGCTTGCGGATCGCCACGTCCTCCTTGACGTAGTCGCGGTAGCGCTGGCCCTCCTTGGTGGAGTCCGCGAACCAGCGGCTCTTGTGCTCCGTCGTGATCCCGAGACGGAAGCCGTGCGGGTTGACCTTCTGGCCCATCAGCGAGTGCCTCCGTTCTGGGTGGTGGGCTTGGGGGCGACGACCACGGTGATGTGGCTCGTGCGCTTGTTGATCCGACCGGCGCGGCCCTGGGCCCGCGGACGGAAACGCTTCATGGTGGGGCCCTCGTCGACCGTGGCCGTCGAGACGACGAGCTCGCGCTCGTCGAAGCGCTCGGCGAGCTGGTCGGCCTTGACCCGCGCGTTGGCGATCGCGGACTCGAGGACCTTGCGGACCGGCTCGGCCGCACCCTGCGGCGCGAACTTGAGGACCGACACGGCGTCGGTGGCGTTCTTGCCGCGGATGAGGTCGACGACCCGGCGCGCCTTCTGCGGCGTCACCCGGACGTGGCGGGCGACCGCCCGCGCCTCGATGGTGGTGTTCTCGGTGGCCATCAGCGACGACGCCCCTTCTTGTCGTCCTTGACGTGCCCCTTGAAGGTGCGCGTCGGTGCGAACTCGCCGAGCTTGTGGCCGACCATCGACTCGGTGACGAACACCGGGACGTGCTTGCGGCCGTCGTGGACGGCGAGGGTGTGACCGAGCATGTCGGGCGAGATGACCGACCGGCGCGACCAGGTCTTGATGACGTTCTTGGTGCCCGCTTCGTTCTGGACATCCACCTTCTTCTGCAGGTGGTCGTCGATGAAGGGGCCCTTCTTCAGGCTACGAGGCATTCCAAAGGCTCCTTATCAGCGCTTCTTGCCAGTACGGCGACGACGGACGATGAGCTTGTCGCTCGGCTTGCCGGGGCGGCGGGTGCGGCCCTCGGGCTTGCCCCACGGGGACACCGGGTGGCGTCCACCGGACGTGCGACCCTCACCACCACCGTGCGGGTGGTCGACGGGGTTCATGACGACACCGCGGACGGTCGGGCGCTTGCCCTTCCAGCGCATGCGGCCGGCCTTGCCCCAGTTGATGTTCGACTGCTCGGCGTTGCCGACCTCGCCGACGGTGGCGCGGCAGCGCACGTCGACGTTGCGGATCTCACCGGACGGCATGCGCAGCTGCGCGTAGGGGCCGTCCTTGGCGACGAGCTGCACGCGTACGCCGGCGGAGCGGGCGATCTTCGCACCGCCACCGGGCTTGAGCTCGACGGCGTGGATGACCGTACCGGTCGGGATGTTGCGCAGCGGCAGGCTGTTGCCGGGCTTGATGTCGGCCGCGGGGCCGTTCTCGATCGGCATGCCCTGCTCCAGGCCCTTGGGGGCCAGGATGTAGCGCTTCTCGCCGTCGGCGTAGTGCAGCAGCGCGATGCGGGCGGTGCGGTTGGGGTCGTACTCGATGTGAGCGACCTTGGCCGGGATGCCGTCCTTGTCGTGGCGACGGAAGTCGATGACGCGGTACGCACGCTTGTGTCCACCACCGATGTGGCGGGTCGTGATGCGGCCGTTGTTGTTGCGACCACCGCTCTTGGTCAGCGGACGGACGAGGGACTTCTCGGGGGTGGAGCGGGTGACCTCGACGAAGTCGGCCACGCTCGACCCGCGACGCCCAGGCGTCGTCGGCTTGTACTTGCGGATACCCATGGTGTTCCAGTCCTCAGCTTCCTCAGGCGCCGGCGCTGCCGAAGATGTCGATCGAGCCCTCGCGGAGGGTGACGATCGCGCGCTTGGTGTCCTTGCGCTTCCCGACGCCGAACCGCGTCCGACGGGCCTTGCCCTTGCGGTTCATGGTGTGCACCGAGTCGACCTTGACGCCGAAGATGTTCTCGACGGCGATCTTGATCTCGGTCTTGTTCGAACGCGGGTCGACGATGAAGGTGTACTTGCCCTCGTCCAGGAGCCCGTAGGACTTCTCGGACACGACCGGCGCGATCAGGATGTCGCGGGGGTTCTTGCCCTGGCTCACTTGTCGTCCTCCGACTTCTTCTTGCTGCCGGCCTTGGTGAAGCCGGCCTTCTCGGCGGCCTTGGCGTCCTTGAACCAGAACTCGGCGACGGTCTGCTCGTACCAGCGGCCCTCGGGCTCGTGGTAGAGGCCGGAGTCCGCGTTGCCCTTGACGGTGTAGCCCTCGGGGGCCGCGCCGTCCTCGAGGGGCGCGACCGCGCCCTTCGGGAGCGCGACGGCCTCGGCGGCGTCGGCCTCGGGGGCGACGTCGGCGGCCGGGGCCGCCTTCGTGGCCTTCGGCTCCTTGGTCGCCTTCGGGGCCTTGGTGGTGGCCTTCGCGGCCGGGGCCTCGTCCTCGACGACGACGGGGGTCGTCGCGACGACGGCCTGCCCACCACCGACGAAGGTGTCGAAGGCCGCCTTGGTGAAGACGACGTCGTCGGCGCACAGCACGTCGTACGTGTTGAGCTGGTCGACGGCCAGGACGTGGACGTCCGCGAGGTTGCGGACCGACTTCAGCGACACGATGTCGGTGCGGTCGAGGACGACGAGCACGTTGCGGCGCTCGGAGAGCCCGGCCAGCAGCGCCTTCGCGTCCTTGGCCGAGGGGAGCTCGCCGGTGACGAGCGACTCGACGACGTGCACGCGGTCGTGGCGCGCCCGGTCGGAGAGGGCACCGCGCAGGGCGGCGGCCTTCATCTTCTTGGGGGTGCGCTGGGCGTAGTCACGCGGCTGCGGGCCGTGGACGACGCCACCGCCGGCGAACTGCGGCGCACGGGTCGAGCCCTGACGGGCGCGGCCGGTGCCCTTCTGGCGGTACGGCTTGCGACCGCCACCGCGGACCTCGCCACGGGTCTTCGTCGAGTGCGTGCCCTGGCGGGCGGCCGCGAGCTGGCCGACGACGACCTGGTGGATCAGCGGGACGTTGGTCTGGACGTCGAAGATCTCCGCGGGGAGCTCGACCTTCAGGGTCTTGGTGGCCATGCGGGTCACGCCCCCTTCGCGGCCGTGCGCACGAGGACGACCGCGCCGCGGGGGCCGGGAACGGCACCCTTGACGAGCAGCAGGCCCTTCTCGGCGTCCACGGCGTGGATCGTGAGGTTCTGGGTGGTCTGGCGCACGCCGCCCATGCGGCCGGCCATGCGCATGCCCTTGAAGACGCGGCCGGGCGTGGAGGCCCCGCCGATCGACCCGGGCTTGCGGTGGTTGCGGTGCGAGCCGTGGGAGGCCGAGACGCCCTTGAAGCCGTGACGCTTCATGACGCCGGCGAAGCCCTTGCCCTTGGTCCGGCCCGTGATGTCGACGCTCTGGCCGACCTCGAAGGTGTCGGGGCCGAGCTCCTGGCCGACGGTGTAGTCGGCGGCGTCGGCCGTGCGGACCTCGACGACGAAGCGGCGCGGCGTGACGCCGGCCTTGTCGAAGTGGCCGGTGAGCGGCTTGGTGACCTTGCGCGGGTCGATCGCGCCGTAGCCGAGCTGCACCGCGGCGTAGCCGTCGGTGTCGGCGTCGCGGACCTGGGTCACGACGTTCGGGCCAGCCTGGATCACGGTGACGGGCACGAGACGGTTCGTCTCGTCCCACACCTGGGTCATGCCGAGCTTGGTGCCCAGCAGGCCCTTCTGGGTCTTGGTGGCAATGGTGGTCATGTCGTCAGCCTCAGAGCTTGATCTCGATGTTGACGTCAGCCGGGAGGTCGAGACGCATCAGCGAGTCGACGGCCTTCGGCGTCGGGTCGATGATGTCGATGAGGCGCTTGTGGGTGCGCATCTCGAAGTGCTCGCGGCTGTCCTTGTACTTGTGGGGCGACCGGATGACGCAGAACACGTTCTTCTCCGTCGGCAGCGGCACGGGGCCGACCACGGTCGCGCCGGCACGGGTGACCGTGTCCACGATCTTGCGCGCCGAGCTGTCGATGACCTCGTGGTCATACGACTTCAAGCGGATGCGGATCTTCTGTCCCGCCATCTGACGTTCCGTCTCTCTCTCGCCGTCCATCTGTCTGTGCCGGTCCCGGGTGGGACCTCCGACCCCCGCGGTCGGGCGTGTCGCCCATTCTCCGCAGTCCGGCGACGCGGTTTCCCGCAGGTCGACCGGAGGATCGGGTGTCCCAGGTGGGACCGGGGCCTGGCACTTCGCGAACCGAGTCGCCCCGCCGTGACGGTTCGAGTCCTCGTCGCGGTGGGCGCCGATCCCGTGAGGGTCCTGCGCACGCCAAGCAACCTGAACAGTGTGCCAGAGGACGCGGTGCCCCTCCAAATCGTGGCTTGTACACCCGGCGACCGTGGCGAGCGCGCACCCGCGGCCGCGTGGCGCGTCGGGCGGCGCACCGCACGGGCGCGGGCCCGGACTCACTCCTGCGTGCTGCGCAGGACCGAGGACCGGTCGATCTTGAGCACCCCGTCCTCCCGGACGAGCCGGTAGGAGGTGCGCTCGACGAACACCCTGCCGTCGGCGTACTCGTACCGGAGGGTGGCCGTGACCCGGTCGGGGGTGGTGGCGTCGACGTCGGACACACCCACCCGGTCGACCTCTCCCCAGAACCGCCCGTAGGCGGAGCGGCTGGACGCCGTCGTGCGCTGGTAGCGCTCGGACAGGCGTGCCCAGCCGGCGTCGAGGTCGTCCGGCAGCAGGGCGTAGTAGGACGTCACCGCCCCACCGAGCTGCGCAGCGGTGGGCGCCCCACCGGTGGCGGGCCGCGTGGGCGACGGGGTGGGGGTCGGCGGGGCCGTCGTCGGCGGAGCGGTCGTCGGGGGCGCCGCGCTCGTCGTCACGGGTGGGCTCGAGGGTGCGCTCGTCGCGGGTGCGGAGCTCGGGGCCGGGGCGCTCGCGGACCGGGTTGGCGAAGCCGTCACGGCGTCCTCGTCGCGCAGCGCCAGCATCCCCACGACGACGCCGGCCACGACGGCGGCGAGGGCGAGCAGCACGATCGCGGGCCGACGACGCCGCTCCCCCACCGGCTGCGTCCCGGTCGGGTCGGGTCCGGGGGTGGCCGCCGGCCCCGCCGGGTGGTCGCGGTCCCGGAAGGCCCACAGGAGGTCCTCGCCCTCGGGCACGGCGCCGTCGGGCGCCACCGGGGGCAGCGAGGACGTCGCCGCGACGACCGGGGGCGCGCCCGCGACGGGACCACCCAGCGGCAGGAGGCGCTCGGCGACCTCGGTCATCGTGGGCCGGTCGTGCTGGTTCGGCGCGAGCATCGCGAGCAGCAGGGAGGAGAGCTCGCCCGACCGCTGCGGCGGTGTGACCTCGCCCGCGGCGACCCGGTGCAGCATCGCCATCGGGTTGTCGTGGTGCCCGAACGGGCCCTGGCCCTCGAGCACGGTGTACAGCGTCGAGCCCAGCGAGAACACGTCGGACGCCGGCGTCGACGGCTCCCCCCTCGCCACCTCGGGCGCGATGTACGCGGGCGTCCCGCTCACCAGGCCCGTCGAGGTCAGTGACGCGTCGCCGAGCGCGTGGGCGATCCCGAAGTCGCTGATCTTCGCGGTGCCGTCGGCGGCGACGAGCACGTTCGCGGGCTTGACGTCGCGGTGGACGATCCCGGCCTCGTGCGCCGCCGCGAGCGCCGTCGCCACCTCCCCGCCGATCCGGGCGACGACCGCGACGTCGAGGGGATCGTCGGCGGACAGCAGCTCGGCCAGGCTCACGGAGGGGAAGTGCTGCATGACGAGGCAGGGCTTGCCCGCGTGCTCGACGACGTCGAAGACCGGGACGGCGTGGGGGTGGTGGAGGCGGGCGGTGATCCGGGCCTCGCGCATCGCTCGGCGCGAGGCCAGCTCGGCGTCGTCGGCGTCGACACCCCAGGGGGCGTGCAGGCGCTTGACCGCCACGTCGCGGCCGAGCCGCTCGTCGTGGGCGAGCCAGACGACGCCCATGCCTCCGGAGCCGATCTGGCGCAGGAGCCGGTACCGCCCCGCGATGAGCTCGTCGGACTCGCTCATGGGACTCCTCGGTGGACTGGTGTCGGGACGGGCGGTCGGCGGTCCGGGCCGCCCGCCTCGCCCTCCCTACCCCGTCAGCCCGGTTCGCACCCGCACGGCCGCGCGCACGCGCGGCCCGAGGACGACGAGGGCCACGCCGAGGACGAGCAGGGCCCCTCCGCCGAGCGCGGTCGGGGTGAGCCGCTCCCCCGCGACGAGCCACGCCGCGGCGATGCCGACGGGCGGCACGAGGAGGGTGAACGGGGCGACCTCGGAGGCCGGGTGGTGCTGGAGGAGCCGGTTCCAGATGCCGTAGCCGACGAGCGAGGCGAGGACCGCCGTGTAGAGCGTCGAGAGCCACGCCGCCGGCGTGAGCTGGGTCAGCGCGTGACCCACGGCCGCCGGGCCGTCGAGGACGAGGGAGAGCGCCAGGAGGGGCAGCGGCACGACGAGGGCGGACCACACGGTGAGCCCGAGCCCGCCCGGGACCTCGAGCCGGCGGACGAGGACGTTCCCCACGGCCCACGACACGGCGGCCCCGACGATGAGCACGAGGGCGACGAGGGGCACGTGTCCGCCGCGGCCGAGGGCCACGACCCCGAGCCCGACGACCCCGAGCGCCACCCCGGTCCACTGGAGCAGCGCGGGACGCTCGCCGAGGACCGCCGCGGCGAGGACGACGGTGACGACGGCCTGGAGCTGGAGGACGAGCGAGGCCAGGCCCGGCGGCATCCCGAGGGCCAGGGCCGTGTAGAGCAGGCCGAACTGGCCCAGGCTCATCGCGGCACCCACGGCGAGCACGCTGCGCAGCGGGGCGTCGGGCCGGGGGACGAACGGCAGCGCGAGGAGGACCAGGCCGAAGCGCATCGTGAGGAACAGCAGCGGCGGGACGTCGCGCAGCCCCCAGTCGATGACGACGAAGTTGGCGCCCCACAGGACCATGACGAGGCAGGCGGCGAGGACGTCCTTGAGGGGCACGGGCCCATCCTCGCCTCCCTCATCGTGAAGCACCAGCGACGCCTCCTCCACGAGTCCGTGTAGCGTTGCTGCATGATCGCCGTCGAGCACCTCGTGACGTTGTCGGCCGTGCGCCGCACCGGCTCGATCGGCGGTGCGGCGGCCGAGCTCGGGTACACGCCCTCGGCCGTCTCGCAGCAGGTCAAGCGGCTCGAGCGCCGCGTCGGGGGTGCCGTCCTCGACCGCGTCGGGCGCGGGGTCGTCCTCACCGAGCTGGGGCGCCACCTCGTCGACGAGGGGTCCGACATCCTCGCGCGGCTCGAGGCCCTCGAGTCCGGGCTCGGCCGGGTCGCCGGGGGGCCCGTCACGGGGGCCGTCCGCCTCGTCGCCTTCTCCACGGCCGTCCGGGGGCTCGTCGCCCCCACCCTGCGCCGGCTGCGCATGCAGGAGCCGCTGCTCGACGTCACGGTCGTCGAGCACGACCCGCACGAGGCGATCGACCTGGTGGCGTCGGGCGGCGCCGATGCGGCCCTCGTCCACAACTGGGGCGACCTCCCGCTGCCGTTCCCGGCCCACGTCGAGGTCGTGACCCTGGGCGTCGACACGGCTGACGTGCTCGTCCCGGCCGACCACCCGCTCGCCGGGGCCGCCAGTGCCTCCGCCCTCGAGCTGGCCGACGCCGAGTGGGTCTGCGCCCCCGAGGGCTCGGTGTGCCACGGCTGGCTGACCCACATGTTCGACCTCCACGGCCGCCGCCCCCTGATCCGCCACTGGTCGATGGAGTTCTCCTCGCACGTGGGCCTGGTCGCCGAGGGGGTCTGCGTCAGCCTCGTGCCCCGGCTCGGACGCGAGCTCCTGCCGCCGAGCGTCGTCGCCCTGCCCCTCACCGACCCCGTGCCCACCCGGCGCGTGATGATGACGTGGCGCACCTCGATGGCACCCTCCCCCGCCATCGCCCGCGTCCACGAGGCGCTGGTGGCCGAGTCGGCCGGCCGCCTGGCGCCGCCGGCACCGGCCGCGCCGTGAGCCCGCGCCGTCCCCCTCGGGGCAAGCCCGTCCTCACGACCGAGCGGCAGGTCCTGCGTCCGCTGACCTGGGACGACCTCCCCGAGCTCGAGGCCCTCGACGCCGACCCCGACGTCATGCGCCACCTCGACCGGCCCCGCACCCCGGACGAGGTGCGCGACCGCACGCTGGCCCGCCTCGACCCCGCCCACGACGCGATGGGTCTGGGCTACTGGGCCGGTCTCGAGCGGGGACGGTTCGTCGGCTGGTGGCTGCTCACCCCCGAGGGCCCCGGACTGGCCGAGATCGGGTGGCGGCTCCATCCGTGGGCGTGGGGCCGGGGCCTGGCGAGCGAGGGGGCGCGCGCCGTGCTCGACCACGGCTTCGCCACCGTGGGCCTCGAGCGGGTCGTCGCCGAGACGATGGTCGTCAACCTCGGCAGCCGCGGCGTGATGCGCCGGATCGGCATGCGCCACACGGGCGTCGAGCACCGCGCGTGGGAGAACCCCCTCCCCGGCTCCGAGCAGGGCGAATGGCTCGCCGAGCTGACCCGGGGGCAGTGGGAGCAGGACCGGCAGGACTGACCCGACCGGCTCCCGGAGTACCCACCGAGGTATCACCGGAGGCCCTCGAGCCCTCCTCACCTCCACGCCGGGCCTCCCCCCGGCACCGACCATCGCAGGAGGACCCATGACCATCTCGACCCGCACCCGCCGCGCCGCGACCGCCCTCGCAGGGGCCACGGCACTCGCCCTCACCGCCACGGCCGCGACCGCCGCCGGCAGCTCGCCGAACCCCGGCGCCCCGACCTCCGACGTCGACGCCCCCGCGGTGTCCGCGCTGTTCCCCCCGGGGTCGGAGTCGCAGCTCGTCGGCGTCACGCCGTGTCGCATCATCGACACCCGTGAGAACGGAGGCGCCCTCGTCTCCGGCCAGCGCACCTTCGACGCCACCCTCGCCAGCTACGCCGTGCAGGGGGGCAAGGCCGGCTCGTGCGACCTGCCCACCTCCGCGGGGGTCGTCACGGCGATCCAGCTGAACCTCGGGGCGATCTCGAGGAACAACAAGACGAGCGACATCAAGGGCTGGGCGACCGGCACCCCCGAGCCGCTGGCCTCGCTCGTCAACTACAACCCGGCCGGCCCCGTCGCCAACATGGTGACGGTCCCCGTCAACGCCAGCGGCCAGTTCACGCTGAAGACGCCGGGGGCCGCGCACATCTTCGCCGACGTGGCGGGCTTCTTCGTCAAGCCGCTCTACGCCGCGATCAGCCCGTCCGGCGGGATCTACAGCGCGACCGCCTCGGGCGTGACCGGCTCGGCACGCTCGAGCGAGGGCGTCTACACGGTGACCTTCAACCGTGACGTCGAGCGCTGCGCCGCCGCCGCCACCGACATCATCTTCGCCAGCACGCGCGAGGTCACCGTCGACAACGGCTTCGCCGCGGACGCGAACACCGCCACGGTCTACGTGCGCAACTCCTCGACCGGCGCGCTGGAGGACTCGTACTTCTACATCAGCCAGACCTGCTGACCGCGACCCGGACGACGGCGAAGGGCCCGCACCCCCGATCGGGGTGCGGGCCCTTCGACGAGCCGCCGGGACGAACCCGGCGTCAGGTCACTTGTTGATCTTGGTGACCCGGCCGGCGCCGACGGTGCGGCCTCCCTCGCGGATGGCGAACTTGAGGCCCTCCTCCATCGCGATGGGCTGGATGAGCTCGACGGACATCTCGGTGTTGTCACCGGGCATGACCATCTCGGTGCCCTCGGGCAGCTTCACGACACCGGTGACGTCGGTGGTGCGGAAGTAGAACTGCGGGCGGTAGTTGTCGTAGAACGGCGTGTGACGGCCACCCTCGTCCTTGCCGAGGATGTAGACGTTCGCGTCGAACTCGGTGTGCGGGGTGATCGACCCCGGCTTGACGACGACCTGGCCGCGCTCGACGTCCTCGCGCTTGATGCCACGAAGGAGCAGGCCGACGTTCTCGCCCGCACGACCCTCGTCGAGGAGCTTGCGGAACATCTCGATGCCGGTGGCGACGGTCTTGGCCGGCGGGCCGGTGTGGATGCCGACGATCTCGACCTCCTCGTTGACCTTGAGGATGCCGCGCTCGATGCGACCGGTGACGACGGTGCCACGACCGGTGATCGTGAAGACGTCCTCGACGGGCATGAGGAACGGCTTCTCCGTCTCGCGCTCCGGCTCGGGGATGTAGGTGTCGACCGCGTCCATCAGCTCGAGGACGGTCTTGCCCCACTCGGCGTCGCCCTCGAGGGCCTTGAGCGCCGAGACCTTGACGACCGGGAGGTCGTCGCCCGGGAACTCGTAGGCCGAGAGGAGCTCACGGACCTCCATCTCGACGAGCTCGAGGATCTCCTCGTCGTCGACCATGTCGGCCTTGTTGAGCGCCACGACGACGTAGGGGACGCCGACCTGGCGGGCCAGGAGGACGTGCTCCTTCGTCTGCGGCATCGGGCCGTCGGTGGCGGCGACCACGAGGATCGCGCCGTCCATCTGCGCCGCACCCGTGATCATGTTCTTCACGTAGTCGGCGTGACCCGGGCAGTCGACGTGGGCGTAGTGACGACCCTCGGTCTGGTACTCGATGTGCGCGATGGAGATGGTGATGCCGCGCTGCTTCTCCTCGGGCGCCTTGTCGATGTCGTCGAACGCGAACTGCGGGTTCAGGTCCGGGTACTTGTCGTGCAGGACCTTGGAGATCGCAGCCGTCAGCGTCGTCTTACCGTGGTCGATGTGACCGATGGTGCCGATGTTGACGTGCGGCTTGGTCCGCTCGAACTTTGCCTTCGCCACTTGATGTCCTCCTCAGGACTCTGTATCAGTGAACGCCGTTACGACCGGGCAGGACGTGGCGTCGTCTTTGGGGGTTGGTTGGATGCTTCTCGGATGGAGACCAGCGACCAGTCTAGCGGTCACTCGCCTCGCGTCTTCTTGATGATCTCCTCGGCCACCGACTTGGGGACCTCGGCGTAGGAGTCGAACTCCATCGAGTAGTTCGCACGACCCTGGGTCTTGGACCGCAGGTCGCCGACGTACCCGAACATCTCGGACAGCGGGACCAGGCCGCGCACGACCTTGGCACCGCTGATGTCCTCCATGGCCTGGATGTGGCCACGGCGGGAGTTGATGTCGCCGATGACGTCGCCCATGTAGTCCTCGGGCGTGCGCACCTCGACGGCCATCATCGGCTCGAGGAGGACCGGCTCGCACTTGCGGACGGCCTCCTTGAGCGCCATGGAGCCGGCGATCTTGAACGCCATCTCCGAGGAGTCGACGTCGTGGTACGCACCGTCGAGCAGGGTCGCCTTGATGCCGACGAGCGGGTAGCCCGCGAGCACGCCGTACTGCATGGCGTCCTGGATGCCGGCGTCGACCGAGGGGATGTACTCGCGCGGGATGCGGCCACCGGTGACCTTGTTCGAGAACTCGTACAGCTCGCCCTCGCCCGTGTCGAGCGGCTCGAGCGCGATCTGGACCTTCGCGAACTGGCCCGACCCACCCGTCTGCTTCTTGTGGGTGTAGTCGTACTTGTCGATCGAGCGCTTGATGGTCTCGCGGTACGCGACCTGCGGCTTGCCGACGTTGGCCTCGACCTTGAACTCGCGCCGCATGCGGTCGACGAGGATGTCGAGGTGGAGCTCGCCCATGCCGGCGATGATCGTCTGGCCGGTGTCCTCGTCGAGGTGGACCTGGAAGGTCGGGTCCTCCTCGGCGAGCTTCTGGATCGCCGTGCCGAGCTTGTCCTGGTCACCCTTGGTCTTGGGCTCGATGGCCACCTGGATGACGGGCTCGGGGAAGGTCATCGACTCGAGGACGACCGGGTTGTCGATGTCACACAGGGTGTCACCGGTGGTCGTGGCCTTGAGGCCGATGGCGGCGTAGATGTGGCCCGCGAGGGCGTCGCCGACCGGGTTCTCCTTGTTGGCGTGCATCTGGAACAGCTTCCCGATGCGCTCCTTCTTCACCTTGGTGGAGTTGAGCACCTGGGTGCCCGCGGTGATGTGGCCGGAGTAGACCCGGATGAAGGTCAGGGTGCCGAAGAACGGGTGCGTCGCGACCTTGAAGGCGAGCGCGGAGAACGGCTCGTCCTTGCTCGGCGCGCGGGTGACCGACTCCTCCTCGTTGCCCGGGGCGTGGCCGACCATGGGCGGCACGTCGAGCGGGGAGGGGAGGTAGTCGACGACGGCGTCGAGCATCGGCTGCACGCCACGGTTCTTGAACGCGCTGCCGCACAGGATCGGGTAGACCTCGGAGCGGATCGTCAGCGTGCGGATGCCCGCCTTGATCTCCTCCGGGGTCAGCTCGTTGCCCTCGAGGTACTTCTCCATGAGGGCGTCGTCGGACTCGGCGACGCGCTCGATGAGCTGGTGGCGGTACTCCTCCACCTTCTCGAGCATGTCGGCCGGGATCTCCTGGACCTCGTACTTGGCGCCCATGGTGACGTCACCCTTGGCGTCGCCGGGCCACACGAGGGCGCGGCGGAAGATGAGGTCGACGACACCGACGAAGTCGTTCTCGGCCCCGATCGGCAGCTGGAGCACGAGGGGCTCGGCGCCGAGGCGGTCCTTGATCGTGTCGACCGTGAAGTAGAAGTCCGCGCCGAGCTTGTCCATCTTGTTGATGAAGCAGATGCGGGGGACGTTGTACTTGTCGGCCTGGCGCCAGACGGTCTCGGACTGGGGCTCGACGCCCTCCTTGCCGTCGAAGACGGCGACGGCGCCGTCGAGGACGCGCAGCGAGCGCTCGACCTCGACCGTGAAGTCGACGTGACCGGGGGTGTCGATGATGTTGATCTGCGACCCCTCCCAGAAGGAGGTCACGGCGGCCGAGGTGATCGTGATGCCGCGCTCCTTCTCCTGCTCCATCCAGTCGGTGGTGGAGGCGCCGTCGTGCGTCTCGCCCATCTTCCGGTTGACGCCGGTGTAGAAGAGGATGCGCTCGGTCGCCGTGGTCTTGCCGGCGTCGATGTGCGCCATGATGCCGATGTTGCGGACCTTGTTGAGGTCCGTCAGGACGTCCTGTGCCACGTTCGTGTTCTCGTCTCGTTCGCGGTGTGTGCGGTTTCGGGTGCGCGGCGGTGCGGGCGACCGGTCCCCCGGTGCCCCGCCGGTCGGGCGGGGGCACCGGGGACGCGGGTCACCAGCGGTAGTGCGCGAAGGCCTTGTTCGACTCGGCCATCTTGTGGGTGTCCTCGCGACGCTTCACCGCGGCACCGAGGCCGTTGGACGCGTCGAGGATCTCGTTCATGAGGCGCTCGGTCATCGTCTTCTCACGACGCTGACGCGAGTAGCCGACGAGCCAGCGCAGCGACAGGGTCGTGGCGCGGGTCGGCTTGACCTCGATCGGCACCTGGTAGGTCGCACCGCCGACACGGCGGGACTTGACCTCCAGGGTCGGGCGGATGTTGTCGAGCGCGCGCTTGAGCGTCTGGACCGGGTCGGTACCGGTCTTCTCGCGGCAGCCCTCGAGGGCGCCGTAGACGATCGTCTCGGCGATCGACTTCTTGCCGTCGAGCAGCACCTTGTTGACGAGCGAGGTCACGAGCGGGCTCGCGTAGACCGGGTCGACGACGAGCGGCCGCTTCGGAGCGGGTCCCTTGCGCGGCATCAGCTCTTGCCCTTCTTCGCGCCGTAGCGGCTGCGCGCCTGCTGACGGTTCTTCACGCCCTGGGTGTCGAGGGCGCCTCGGATGATCTTGTACCGGACACCGGGCAGGTCCTTCACGCGACCGCCACGCACGAGCACCATCGAGTGCTCCTGGAGGTTGTGGCCGACGCCGGGGATGTACGCGGTGACCTCGATGCCGCTCGTGAGGCGCACGCGGGCGACCTTGCGGAGGGCGGAGTTCGGCTTCTTGGGGGTGGTCGTGTACACACGCGTGCACACGCCGCGGCGCTGCGGAGAGCCCTTGAGGGCAGGGGTCTTGGCCTTCGTGGCCTTGTCCTGCCGGCCCTTGCGCACCAGCTGGTTGATGGTAGGCAACCTGGTTCCTTTGCTGTCTGGTCGACGCGACGGCGTGGTGCCGTCGCTCCTTGGGTGTCCGGTGCACGACCCCCGTGGTCGGGTGTGTCGCACCGGCTGCTCCTCCCTGCACTCCCCATGGCTGACCCCCGGTGGGGGTCGTGGTGGGGCGCCCGGCAAGAGGTGGGCGAGGCCGTGCTCACCACCTCGCGGTGGGGATCCCGGCTCCAGGGCCTGGACCTAGCCAGACACGGCTCTCAAGAATACCGGCCAGCGGGAAGCGCTCCAAATCGCTTCCCGGCCGGACCCGACCCGAGGTGCCCTACGCACCCTCGAGGTCGAAGGCCGGCGCGTACCGGAAGGGGCCGGCGAGCTCGGGGCGCCACGCCTGCAGGCGCTTGACCTGGAAGAAGCGCTCCTCCCACGGTCCGGGCGACCCGACCCCGTGCCGGGCCGCGGTCTCGAAGCCGAAGTGGGCGTACCAGCCGGGGTCGCCGAGCAGCACGACCGAGGGCTCGTGCCGCTGGTCGGCGGTGACGAGGACGGCGGCCACGAGGGCCGAGCCGATCCCCTCCCCCTGGCGGTCGGGGCGCACGGCGACCGGGCCCAGCCCGACGCTGTGGCCCTCCCCCATGCTCGCCCGGCTGCACACGACGTGACCGACGACCTCGCCGTCGAGCTCGGCGACGAAGGTCAGGGCGTCGATGACGTCCCCCTCGGCCCGCAGCCGGTCCAGGATGCGCGTCTCGAGCGAGCGCGGCGCGCCCTCGGGCACCCCGAACGCGGCGTCGTGCAGCGCGCGGGTGGGCTCCACGTCGCCGGGGAGCTCGCGTCGGATGACGAGGGCGGGGTCCATGGCCCCATCCTCGCAGCCGTCACCGGACCCGCACGACGAGGTGCGGGTCCGGTGGACGGCGGTGGGCGTCAGCCCGTGCGGCCGAAGACCCCGAACCAGCGCACGCCGGCGGGCTGGCCCGCGAGGGCGGCGACGTCGGACGGGAGCGCCGTGGCCGCGGTGCTCGCCCGGCTGCGGACCGACGAGGACAGGGTGCCGTTCGTGGTGACGACGACGGTGCCGTCGTACGCCAGGCTCGTGCCGTCCTGGCCGGTGCCGCTGCGGTGCTGCGCGAGCGTGGTGTAGACCGCGGGGTTGACGTTGATCGTCCCCCGGCTCCACACGGTGAGCCACTTCGAGGTCGAGGTGGTGGCGCGGTTGAACACGTTGCCGTTGCTCGTGACGCCCATCTGGGCGGCGGTGCGCTGGTGGCTGTAGTCCTCGACGCAGAGCACGCAGTTGCCGGTGCTCGTCAGGCCGATGACGTTGTTCCGCACGGTCACCGGTCCGATGAGCCAGGTCATCTCCGGGTCGTTGAGGTAGCGGGTGTCGTCGCCGTAGGAGGTGTTCGAGGGACGGCGCGGGTCCTGCACGATGTTGATCGGCCGGCCGTTGCGCACGACCGTGTTGTTGTAGATGACGACCTTGCTCGTGTTGTTGATCTTCACGCCGTCGCCGCCGTTGTCGGCGATGAGGTTGTTGACGACCGTGCCGCGGGCGCTGATCTCGAGGAAGACCCCGGCGGCCCGGTTGCCGTTGATGTTGCTGTTGAGGATCTTCGTGTCGTAGACCGACACGTCCGACCAGTAGCCCTGGCCGAGGTTGTTCGAGACCGAGCTGTCGACGACGGTGACGCCCCGCGAGCGGCCGGCCTTGATGCCGCCGGAGACGGGGGCGGGGTTGAAGCGCTCGGTGTTGTTGCCGTCGATCCGGCTCTTGACGACCCGGATGCGGTCGGCGGTGGCCGCGTGGACGCCGAGCAGGCCCGAGCGCAGGACGCTGACGTTCGAGAGGACTGCGTCCTCGCGGACGACGCCGAGGCCGATGGTCGAGCTGTCGGTGACGGTGACGTTCTCGAAGCGGACCTTAGGTGCCTCGACGGTGACCGCGCCGATGTGCCAGATGCTCGGGGCGTAGCGGCGGATGCCGATGCCCCGCACGACGCTGGACTCGCCGCGGACCCGCAGCGCCTTCTCGAGCGAGGAGACGCGGACCTCGACGCCGGTCGGGTTCGAGCCGATGTAGAGCTTCGAGGTCGCGGTGTCGAGGAAGAACCGGCCGGCGGTGACCGCGGCGCGCGAGGACACCTGCCGCAGGGCGGCCCCGTTGACCCAGACCTGGTCGGGGTGGGCGGCCATCGGGTAGTCGGGGCTCAGCCAGCGCCAGCCGGCGGCGGTGCCGTCGACGTCGCCCTTGGAGAAGCCGACGCTGGCGTCGAAGCGCTTGGTCCAGCCGTCACGGCGCCACGTGGTGCCGTCCTTGACCCAGCCGCCGACGGCGACGGTGCCGTCGAGCCACACCGCCTCCCTGGGGTAGCTCTGGATCGTCACCTTCTTCGACGCCGTCACCGACTCGGTGTACGTGCCGGCCCGCAGGACGACCGTGCCGCCCGCCGGGGCGAGGACGAGCGCCCGGGCCAGCGTGCGCACGGGGGCGGCGAGGGTGCCCGCCGCGGCGTCGGAGCCCCGGGTCGACACGACGACGGCGCCTGCGGGAACGGCGTACGAGGTGGTGCCCGGAGCGGCCGCGCCGGCGGTGTCGGCGGCGCGCGCCGAGCCGGCGGGCAGGACCTGGGTCCCGGTCGCGGTGGTCGACCCCACGCCCGAGCCGGTCGAGGTGACCGAGCGGGTCGAGACCGGGTCGTCGGCACCGGCCGTCGCGGGCACCGTCAGGGTGACGGACACCAGGGCACCCGCGGCGATGACGCGGGAGACGGAACGGGAGCGGGAGCGGGACGCGGTGGGGGCAGAGAGCAGGTACTGCACCGGGGACATGGGGAATCGCCTTTCAACATTGCCCCTGCAATGTGAACTTCAACTTCCCCTGTAGCGCGAGAACGTACCAGCAGTCACGACCCTCGGGGGGTCATCGACGAAAAGTTCCCAGAGTGTAGACACCCCACCCCGTCCGGGCCCGGCGACACGCCGCTGCGGAATCCGTGTCCCTCGCCGCGTCGGGCGGACGTGCTGCACCGTGCGGAGGACCCCGCGCGGACGGTCCCGGTGACCGCCTGCACCCCGGCGACGCCGGAGGGCGGGCGCCCGGTGGTCTCCCACCGGTGCGCCCGCCCTCGCGGTGCGTGCCGTGACGTCAGAGCCGGTCGAGACCGAGCTCGCTGTCGTCGAGGCGGACGGCCTCACCCGAGCCGGGCCCGAAGGCGGCGTAGGTGTAGTCGTCGTAGCTCGGCATCGAGTACATCGCGGCCTTGGCCTCCTCGGTGGGCTCCACCGCGACGTTGCGGTAGCGGGGCAGACCCGTACCCGCCGGGATGAGCTTGCCGAGGATGACGTTCTCCTTCAGGCCGAGCAGGGAGTCGGACTTGCCCTCCATGGCGGCCTCGGTGAGGACGCGGGTCGTCTCCTGGAAGGAGGCGGCCGACAGCCACGACTCGGTCGCGAGCGAGGCCTTGGTGATGCCCATGAGCTCGGGGCGACCGGAGGCGGGCTTGCCACCCTCGGACACCACGCGACGGTTCTCGTCCTCGAAGCGGCCACGCTCGGCGAGCATGCCCGGCAGGAGGTCGGCGTCGCCGGACTCGATGATCGTGATCCGGCGCAGCATCTGTCGCACGATGACCTCGATGTGCTTGTCGTGGATCGACACGCCCTGCTGGCGGTAGACGTGCTGCACCTCGTCGACGAGGTGCTCCTGCGTCTTGCGCGGGCCGAGGATGCGCAGCACCTGCTTGGGGTCGATCGAGCCCTGGGTCAGCTGGGTGCCGACCTCGACGTGCTGCCCGTCGGCGACGAGCAGGCGGGCCCGCTTCGTCACCGGGTAGGCGTGCTCGTCGGAGCCGTCGTCCGGCGTGAGCAGGATGCGCCGCGCCTTGTCGGTCTCCTCGATGGTGATCCGGCCCGAGGCCTCCGCGATGGGCGAGACACCCTTGGGGGTGCGCGCCTCGAAGAGCTCGACGACACGCGGCAGACCCTGCGTGATGTCGTCACCCGCCACACCACCGGTGTGGAAGGTACGCATCGTCAGCTGGGTGCCGGGCTCACCGATCGACTGCGCCGCGATGATGCCGACGGCCTCGCCGATGTCGACGAGCTTGCCCGTCGCCAGCGAACGGCCGTAGCACTTCGCGCACGTGCCGACCTTGGAGTCGCAGGTGAGGACCGAGCGGACCTTCACCGAGTCGACGCCCGCGGCGAACAGCGCGCCGATGACGACGTCACCGAGGTCGATGCCGGCCTCCGCGAGGGTCTCGCCGTCCTTGACGACGTCCTCGGCCAGGCTGCGCGCGTAGACCGAGGTCTCGACGTCGTCGTGGACCGACCGGGTGCCGGTGCGCTCGTCGGTCGAGGCGATCGGCATCGGCAGGCCGCGCTCGGTGCCGCAGTCGTCCTCACGGATGATGACGTCCTGCGACACGTCGACGAGGCGACGCGTGAGGTAGCCCGAGTCGGCGGTGCGCAGCGCGGTGTCGGCGAGGCCCTTGCGCGACCCGTGGGTCGAGATGAAGAACTCGAGCACCGACAGGCCCTCGCGGAAGTTCGCGCGGATCGGTCGCGGGATGATGTCGCCCTTCGGGTTCGACACCAGGCCACGCATGCCGGCGATCTGCCGCAGCTGCATCCAGTTACCACGAGCACCCGAGGACACCATGCGGTAGATGGTGTTGGTCCGCGGGATGTTCGCCTCCATCTCCTTGGCGACCTCGTTCGTCGCCTGGGTCCAGATCTCGATGAGCTCCTGGCGACGCTCGTCGTCGGTGATGAGACCGCGCTCGTACTGCGTCTGGACCTTGGTCGCCTTGGCCTCGTAGCCCTCGAGGATCTCGAGCTTGCGCGGCGGGGTGACGACGTCGGAGATGGCGACCGTGGTGCCCGAGCGGGTCGCCCAGTGGAAGCCGTACTCCTTGAGCGCGTCCAGGCTCGCGGCGACCTGCACCTTGCTGTAGCGCTCGGCGAGGTCGTTGACGATCGTGGACAGGCGCTTCTTGTCGACCTGGTCGTTGACGAACGGGTAGTCCATGGGGAGCGTCTCGTTGAAGAGCGCGCGACCGAGGGTCGTCTCGACGAGGAGGCTCTCGATGTAGCCGTCGCCGTCCTGCTCGGTGCCCTCGGGGAGGTCGCTGAGCGGGGTCGGGACGACGTGCTTGAGGCGGATCTTCACCGGCGAGCCGAGGAGGATCTCGCCGGCGTCGAAGGCCATGCGGGCCTCGGACACCGTGGAGAAGGAGCGGCCGGAGCCGATGCCGTCCTCGACCTCGGTCGTCAGGTGGTACAGGCCGATGATCATGTCCTGCGTCGGCATCGTCACGGGACGGCCGTCGGCCGGCTTGAGGATGTTGTTCGACGAGAGCATGAGGATGCGGGCCTCGGCCTGCGCCTCCGCGGACAGGGGCACGTGCACGGCCATCTGGTCGCCGTCGAAGTCCGCGTTGAAGGCGGTGCAGACGAGCGGGTGGATCTGGATGGCCTTGCCCTCGACGAGCTGCGGCTCGAAGGCCTGGATGCCGAGGCGGTGCAGGGTGGGCGCGCGGTTGAGCAGCACCGGGTGCTCGGTGATGACCTCTTCGAGGACGTCCCACACCTGGGGGCGCTGGCGCTCGACCATGCGCTTGGCCGACTTGATGTTCTGGGCGTGGTCGAGGTCGACGAGCCGCTTCATGACGAAGGGCTTGAAGAGCTCGAGCGCCATCTGCTTGGGCAGGCCGCACTGGTGCAGCTTGAGCTGCGGGCCGACGACGATGACCGAGCGGCCGGAGTAGTCGACGCGCTTGCCGAGCAGGTTCTGGCGGAACCGGCCCTGCTTGCCCTTGAGCATGTCGGAGAGCGACTTCAGCGGACGGTTGCCGGGGCCCGTGACCGGGCGACCGCGACGGCCGTTGTCGAAGAGGCTGTCGACGGCCTCCTGGAGCATCCGCTTCTCGTTGTTGACGATGATCTCGGGCGCGCCGAGGTCGAGCAGTCGCTTGAGGCGGTTGTTCCGGTTGATGACCCGGCGGTACAGGTCGTTGAGGTCCGAGGTCGCGAAGCGGCCACCGTCGAGCTGCACCATGGGGCGCAGGTCCGGCGGGATGACCGGGATCGCGTCGAGGACCATGCCGGCCGGCTGGTTGGTCGTCGTCTGGAAGGCGCTGACGACCTTGAGGCGCTTGAGGGCGCGGGTCTTGCGCTGGCCCTTGCCGGTGGCGATGATCTCGCGCAGCAGCTCGGACTCGGCGTCGAGGTCGAAGGTCTCGAGGCGCTTCTGGATCGCCGCGGCGCCCATCCCGCCCTCGAAGTACAGCCCGAAGCGGTCGCGCATCTCGCGGTAGAGGACCTCGTCGCCCTCGAGGTCCTGGACCTTGAGGTTCTTGAAGCGGTCCCAGACCTGCTCGAGGCGCTCGACCTGCTGGTCGGCGCGACGGCGGATCGCGTTCATCTCGCGCTCGGCGGAGTCGCGGACCTTGCGCTTGGCGTCGGACTTGGCGCCCTCGGCCTCGAGCGCGGCGACGTCGTCCTCGAGCTTCTTGGCCCGGGTGTCGACGTCGGCGTCGCGACGGTTCTCGATCTCCTTCTTCTCCACCTGGATCTGCGCCTCGAGCGAGGGCAGGTCGGCGTGACGCTGGTCGACGTCGACGCTGGTGATCATGTAGGCGGCGAAGTAGATGACCTTCTCGAGGTCCTTCGGCGCGAGGTCGAGGAGGTAGCCCAGGCGCGACGGGACGCCCTTGAAGTACCAGATGTGGGTGACGGGGGCGGCGAGCTCGATGTGGCCCATCCGCTCACGCCGGACGGCGGCGCGGGTGACCTCGACGCCGCAGCGCTCGCAGATGATGCCCTTGAAGCGGACGCGCTTGTACTTGCCGCACGCGCACTCCCAGTCCCGGGTCGGGCCGAAGATCTTCTCGCAGAAGAGTCCGTCCTTCTCGGGCTTGAGGGTGCGGTAGTTGATCGTCTCGGGCTTCTTGACCTCGCCGTGGCTCCAGCCACGGATCGAGTCGGCGGTCGCGAGACCGATCCGGAGCTCGTCGAAGAAGTTGACGTCGAGCACGTGGTTCCTTCTTTCGTTGCTAACGCTGTAAAGGGTCTGTCAGGTGGGGTGTCGAACCGGGTGGTCGGGCCGGGACGCGCGAGGCGTCCCGACCCGCACCTGTCAGACCTCTTCGACGCTGCTGGGCTCGCGCCGCGACAGGTCGATGCCGAGCTCCTCCGCTGCGCGGAAGACGTCCTCCTCGGCCTCGCGCATCTCGATCGTCGTGCCGTCGCTGGACAGCACCTCGACGTTGAGGCAGAGGCTCTGCATCTCCTTGATGAGGACCTTGAAGGACTCGGGGATGCCGGGCTCGGGGATGTTGTCGCCCTTGACGATGGCCTCGTAGACCTTCACGCGGCCGTTGACGTCGTCGGACTTGATCGTGAGCAGCTCCTGCAGCGCGTAGGCGGCGCCGTAGGCCTCGAGGGCCCACACCTCCATCTCACCGAAGCGCTGGCCACCGAACTGGGCCTTACCGCCGAGCGGCTGCTGGGTGATCATCGAGTAGGGACCCGTGCTGCGCGCGTGGATCTTGTCGTCGACGAGGTGGTGGAGCTTGAGGATGTACATGTAGCCCACGGACACCGGCTCGGGGTACGGCTCACCGGAGCGGCCGTCGAAGAGCCGGGCCTTGCCGGTCCCGTCGATGAGGCGCACGTCGTCGCGCGTCTTGGTCGTCGAGTCGAGCAGACCGATGATCTCGTCCTCGCGGACGCCGTCGAACACCGGGGAGGCGACGCGCGAGCCGGCCGGGGCCGAGCGAGCGTCGTCCGGGATGAGCCTGGCCCACTCCGGGTCCCCGGCGATCTCCCAGCCGCGGCTGGCGGCCCAGCCGAGGTGCAGCTCGAGGATCTGCCCGACGTTCATGCGTCCGGGGACGCCGAGCGGGTTGAGGACGACGTCGACGGGCGTGCCGTCCTCGAGGAAGGGCATGTCCTCGACCGGGAGGATCTTGGAGATGACGCCCTTGTTGCCGTGGCGGCCCGCGAGCTTGTCGCCGTCGGTGATCTTGCGCTTGTTCGCGACGTAGACGCGCACGAGCGAGTTGACGCCCGGGGGCAGCTCGTCGCCGTCGTCCTTGTCGAAGACCTTGACGCCGATGACGGTGCCGGTCTCGCCGTGGGGCACCTTGAGGGAGGTGTCACGGACCTCGCGCGCCTTCTCACCGAAGATCGCGCGGAGCAGGCGCTCCTCGGGGGTCAGCTCGGTCTCGCCCTTGGGCGTGACCTTGCCGACGAGGAGGTCGCCGTCGCGGACCTCGGCACCGATGCGGATGATGCCGCGCTCGTCGAGGTCGGCCAGGACCTCGTCGGAGACGTTCGGGATGTCCCGGGTGATCTCCTCGGGGCCGAGCTTGGTGTCGCGGGCGTCGACCTCGTGCTCCTCGATGTGGATCGAGGAGAGGACGTCGTCCTGCACCAGGCGCTGGCTGAGGATGATCGCGTCCTCGTAGTTGTGGCCCTCCCACGGCATGAACGCCACGAGGAGGTTGCGCCCGAGGGCCATCTCGCCACCGTCGGTCGCGGGACCGTCGGCGATGAGGCCACCCACCTCGACGCGGTCACCCTCGGAGACGATGACGCGCTGGTTGTAGCTGTTGCCCTGGTTGGACCGGTTGAACTTGTTGATCCGGTAGGTGCGGCTCGTGCCGTCGTCACCGGCGACGGTGACGAGGTCGGCGGACACCTCGGTGACGACGCCGGCCTTCTCGGCGATGACGACGTCACCGGAGTCGACGGCGGCGCGGTACTCCATGCCGGTGCCGACGAGCGGCGCCTCGGCCCGCACGAGCGGGACCGCCTGGCGCTGCATGTTCGAGCCCATGAGGGCGCGGTTGGCGTCGTCGTGCTCGAGGAACGGGATGAGCGCGGTCGCCGCGGAGACCATCTGGCGCGCGGAGACGTCGATGTAGTCGACGTCCTCGGCCGGGACGTACTCGACCTCGCCGCCCTTGACGCGCACGAGGACGCGCTCGTGGGCGAAGGCGGTGCCCTCCTCGTTGAGGGTGGCGTTGGCCTGCGCGATGACGTGCTCGTCCTCCTCGTCGGCGGACAGGTAGTGCACGTCGTCGGTGAGGCGGCCCTTGTTCACCTTGCGGTAGGGCGTCTCGATGAAGCCGAACGCGTTGATCCGGCCGTACGAGGCGAGCGAGCCGATGAGGCCGATGTTCGGGCCCTCAGGGGTCTCGATCGGGCACATGCGGCCGTAGTGCGAGCTGTGGACGTCGCGGACCTCCATGCCGGCGCGGTCGCGCGAGAGACCACCCGGGCCGAGCGCCGACAGGCGACGCTTGTGCGTCAGGCCGGCGAGCGGGTTGTTCTGGTCCATGAACTGGGAGAGCTGGCTGGTGCCGAAGAACTCCTTGATGGACGCGACGACCGGGCGGATGTTGATCAGGGTCTGCGGCGTGATGGCCTCGACGTCCTGGGTCGTCATCCGCTCGCGCACGACGCGCTCCATCCGCGACAGGCCGGTGCGGACCTGGTTCTGGATGAGCTCGCCGACGTTGCGCAGGCGACGGTTGCCGAAGTGGTCGATGTCGTCGGTCTCGACGCGGATCTCGACGTCCTCGCCGCGGCGGCGACCCGGCAGGGTCTCCTCGCCGGCGTGGAGCGCCACGATGTACTTGATCGTCGCGACGATGTCCTCGATGGCCAGCGTCGAGTTCGACAGCTCGCCCTCGATGCCCAGCTTCTTGTTGATCTTGTAGCGACCGACCTTGGCCAGGTCGTAGCGCTTGCCGTTGAAGTAGAGGTTGTCGAGCAGGGTCTGCGCGGCCTCCTTGGTCGGCGGCTCGCCCGGACGCAGCTTGCGGTAGATGTCGAGCAGCGCGTCGTCCTGGCCCTGGGTGTGGTCCTTCTCCAGGGTGAGGCGCATCGACTCGTACTGGCCGAACTCCTCGAGGATGTCGGCCTCGGACATGCCGAGCGCCTTGAGGAGCACGGTGACCGACTGCTTGCGCTTGCGGTCGACGCGCACGCCGACCATGTCGCGCTTGTCGATCTCGAACTCGAGCCAGGCACCGCGGCTCGGGATGACCTTGGTCGTGTAGATGTCCTTGTCGGACGTCTTGTCGGGCGTGCGCTCGAAGTACACGCCCGGGCTGCGGACGAGCTGCGAGACGACGACGCGCTCGGTGCCGTTGATGATGAAGGTGCCGCGCTCGGTCATGAGCGGGAAGTCGCCCATGAACACGGTCTGGCTCTTGATCTCACCGGTCGTGTTGTTCATGAACTCGGCGGTGACGAACAGGGGCGCGGAGTAGGTCTGGTCGCGCTCCTTGCAGTCCTCGATCGAGTACTTGATCTCCTCGAAGCGGTGGTCGCGGAAGCTCAGCGACATCGAGCCGCTGAAGTCCTCGATCGGGGAGATCTCCTCGAAGATCTCCTCGAGGCCGGAGCGGTCCGGGACGTCGTCGCGTCCCTCGGCCTTCGCGGCGGCGACGCGCTGCTGCCAGCGCTCGTTCCCGAGGAGCCAGTCGAAGCTCTCGGTCTGGAGGGCCAGGAGGTCGGGCACCTCCATCGGCTCCCGGATCTTCCCGAAGGACAGTCGACCGGTCACCGTCATTGCGGTGTTCATGTGCTTGGACGTGGTGCGCGAGGCAGCCAAGGAGCGTTCCTTCCACGGGCCTGTTCGTAACTCTGGGCTGGCTGCACCCGACCCGGTACGGACCGTCGTTCCCGCCGTCCGCAGGACATCCCGGGACAACCGGGGGCATGGCGGCACGACAGCTCATCGACGAGCACGGAAGGTAGGGGGCAGCGCAAAGAGCGAGCATACCAGAGAACGGCACGGCCATCCAGCCCGGTCAAGCCGTGAGGCCCGGGCGACGGCCTCCCACCGAAGCGGGCGACGCGAACAGGATGGCTTGTCGCCCCCGCCCCGTCAAGGCAAACGGCCGCTTTCGGCGCGTCCGGGCCGGGCGGACCGGCCGAACGGCGGGGTCAGAAGGCCTCGAGGCGCGCGATGAGCCAGCGCTCGCCGACCCGCTGCATCGTCGCGATGACCCGGTTCTGGTCGACCGAGGGCTGCTCCTGCGCCGCGCTCGTCTTGGCCTGGTTGAGGAAGACCTGCACCGTCACCGTGTCGTCGGTCTGGGCCATGACCCCCGCCTCGTAGGACCGGGCCCGCACGACCGCCTTCTCCTTCTGGGCCAGCGGGAGGATCGTCCTGGCCATCGTGTCGGCGTACTCGGTCCGGAAGGCCCCGGTGAGGAGGGCGCCGTTGGCCGCCGCCTGCCGCTCGAGGGTCTGGTGGTCGTAGGAGAGCAGCTGCTCGAGGTCGGCGCGGGCCGCGGCGGTCGCCGCCCGGGCGTCGCGGTCGCGGGCTCCCGGGTCGCCGAGGGTGACGACGGTGACGGCGGCGAGGAGCACGAGGGCGGCGGCGAGCGCCGCCAGGGGGGCGCGCAGGGCCCGGGCGATGCCCCGGCGGCGTGCCTGCCGCTCCTCGGGCGAGGCGGTGGGGACCCCGGCGTCGGGTGTCGGCCCGGCGCCGGGTGTCGGCCCGGTGGCCGGCTCGGGGCGCTGCGCGACGGCGCGGTCCGCACCCTCCTCGGGCGGTCGCGGGCGCCGGCGGTGGCCGGCCACCCGCGGGCGGCGGCGGTCATCCGACGAACTCAAGGCGCTCCACCTTCCACGTGCCGCCGACCTCGCGCAGGCCGAGCTTCATCCGGTACGTCTTCTTCTCGCCCTCGGGGGCGTTGGTGTTCGTCGTGGGTGCGACGACCCCGACGATGACCGAGGCCGAGTCGCGGTCGCCGCTGACGACGGCGGCCTCCGCCCGCTCGACCGTCGAGGTCGACTTGTTCTCGATGACGACCGAGCGCAGGTCCGACAGGCTCTTCGTGTAGCTGGCGAGGAACTCCCCCGTCGCGCCCGAGCGGACCCGCCCCGTGTCGGCGTCGACCGTGCGGTAGTCGAGCGTCGCGAAGTTCACGGCCAGCTGGCGCCCGGCCGCGAGGGCGTCGCGCTGGGCCGACTCGACCTGCCGGGTCTCGAGCCAGGCCCGGCCCCGGGTGACGGCGAGCACGGCGGTGAGGGCGAGGACGACCGCGACGAGCGCCCACAGCACGCGCACCCGGGCCCGCAGGGGGTCGGGTGCCTCCGTCGTGGTCTCGGCGGGGGCGGGGTGGGTCATCGGGTGGCTTCCTCCAGGATCCAGGACCAGCGGTCGCCGCCGGACGGCGCCGCCGGGACCGAGACGTCGGCGGGAGCACCGTACGCCGTCGTCCCGAGCGGGACCGGGTCGGACCCGTAGGCCATGGTCAGGCTCGTGCGGCCGACGCTGCGGGCCCCCGGGGCGTTCTGGGCGCCGCGGACGGCGCTCGCCGAGCCGCGGGGCAGCGAGCAGCGCGCGTCGCGGTTGAGCGGGGGCAGGTCCTGCGTGCGGTTGGGGTCGGTCTTCTCGGTCCCGCCGTACCCGCGGGTGCACACCGGCGGGTCGTTCGTCAGCTGGACGCCGAAGTGCGCCGTGCCGTCGCCGGGGACGACGGTGTACCCGCCGGCGACGACCTCGGGGTAGGTGATGAGCATCTGGTCGATGCCGTCGACCCGCGAGCTCGTGACCTGGCCGATCGTCACGAGGTTGGCCAGGAGGGTGCCGAGGGTGCGGTCGTTCTCGCGGACGACGGCTTCGAGCTCCTTGCTCGCCACGGCGCCACGGTCGAGGATGACGCGCAGGTCGGGGTCGGAGGCCTGGACCGTCTCGGAGATGCGGGCGAGGTTGGCCGAGAAGGTCGTGATCTGCGAGGCCGTGTCGCGCTGGGTGTCGAGCACCGTCCTGCCGCTGCGCAGCAGCGCGACGGTGTCCGGGAGCGCCTCGATGGCCGCCCGGGTCAGCAGGTCGCCGCTGTCGATGAGCCGCGCGATGTCGGGCCCACTGCCGCTGAAGGCCGTGCCGAGCTCGTCGACGGTGGTGACGAGGGCGTCCTTGGGCACCGACCGCACGGTGGTGTCGACGTCGAGGAGCAGCTTCTCGACCGGCAGCGGCGTCTCGGTGTCGTCGCGCGCGATGACGTCGCCGTCGGCGAGCACGGGACCACCGGACGCTCGCGGCTGGAGGTCGAGGTACTGCTCGCCGACCGCGGAGCGGTTCTCGACGACGGCCCGGGTGTCCTTCGGCACCTCCGTGCCCCGGTCGAGGCGGGCGTGGACCCGGACCCCGTCGTCGGTGAGCGAGAGCTCGGAGACCCGGCCGACGCGGACCCCGCGGTAGGTGACCTCGGACCCGACGAAGATGCCGCCGGAGGTCCCGAGGTCGGCGACGACGGTGGGGCCGCCGCCGAGGACGCGCTCGACGAGGCCGACGTAGCTCGCCGACAGGATCGAGACCCCGACGATCGTCACGACGGCGAAGATCGCGAGCTGGATCCGGGTGAGCCGGCGGATCACGAGGTCCCCCCGGTGTAGAGCGTCTCCCACGAGCGGTCCTGCTCGGCCTGTGCGCACAGCGGCGGGCACAGCGGGCCGCCGGTGCGGGTGGACGTCGGCGTCGGCAGCGGCACCCCCGGGACGGTGGGCACGGTGATGGTCGGCACCGGCAGCGACGGGATCGGCAGGCTCGGGATCGGCAGGCTCGGGATCGGCAGCGACGGGATCGGCAGGGTCGGCCGCGGCCCGGGCCGCGTCGGTTGCGGCAGCACCTCGATGTCGCGCAGGTCGAAGTCGCCGGTGACGTGGAGGTTGGTGTAGTCGCCCTTGATGGCCGTCGTGGCGGCGTCGGGGAAGGGGTAGGTCAGCAGCAGCTCGAGCGAGCGCGGCAGGTCGTCGCCGGCCGCGTTGAGCTGCCCGAGAACGGGCTTGAGCGCCGCGAGGTTGGCCAGCGTGTCGTCGCGTGAGGCCCGGATGACCGTGCTGCCGACCTTGCCGAGGCGGCCGAGGGCGGTGAGCATCGCGGTCAGCTGCTCGCGCTGGTCGGCGAGGATCTTCAGCCCCTTCGGCGTCTCCTCGAGGACCGCGGCGAGGTCGTCCTTGCGCTCGGCGAGCCGGGCGCTGAGCCGGTCGATGCCCTCGATGGCCCGCACGATGTCGGCCTTCTGCTCGTCGAGGCCGCCGACGAACGTCGTGAGGTTGGTGATGAGGCTGTCGATCTCCTCGTCGTTGCCGCGCAGCGCGTTGTTGAGCTCGGTCTCGATGACCTTGAGCTGCCCGACCCCTCCCCCGTTGAGGAGCAGCGACATCGCCGCGAGGACCTCCTCGACCTCGGGGTTGCGCCCGGTGCGCGCGAGCGGGATGAGGTCGCCCTCGTCGAGCGTCCCGGTGCCGCCTGCTTCGGGGCGGACGAGCGCCACGTACTTCTCACCCAGCAGCGAGGTCTGCTTCAGCTCGGCGCGCACGTCGTCGGGGAGCTTCGCCGACGCGGGGATGCGCATCGTGACCCGCGCGGTCCAGCCGGAGAGCTCGATGTCGGTGACCTCCCCCACGGTGACCTCGTCGACCTTGACCGACGAGCGCGCGACGAGGTCGAGGACGTCGGCGAAGTCGGCGCGCACGGTGATCTGCCTCCCCCCGACCTTCGCCCCGCCGGGCAGCGGGAGGTCGGCCGCGGAGCAGCCGGCGGCGAGCAGGGCGGGGACCACCACGAGGGCGGTGAGGGCGCGGGCGCGCGGGCGTCGGGTCGTCATCCGAGCAGCCCTCCCAGGGTCGGGTCGGCGCCGTTGAGGGTCAGCGGGAGCTTGGCGTTGCCGCCGAGCGGCGGGAGCTCGGGCAGCTCGAGGTCCTCGAGGCCGGAGGTCTTGCAGAGGTCGGTGTTGCCGGTGCCGGTGGGTCCGGTGATGAGCGAGCAGAGGAGCAGTCCGGGCTTGTCGAGGCCCTCGACGTTGGCCCGCGTGTCGAGCGTCCCGCTGCGCGCGTTGTAGGCGAGCTGGAGGTTGGAGAGGGCGACGGGGGCGTTGTCGAGGGTCTCGGCGAGCTCGTTGCGCTTCTCGACGACCGAGCCGGTGACGTCGGCGAGGCGGGCGACGTCGTCCCTGAGGAGGGCGCGGTTGTCCTTGACGAAGGACGTCACCTCGTCGAGGGCGACGGCGAGGTTGGCCAGGGCCGCCGAGAGGTCGTCGCGCTCGGCGTCGAGCGAGGTCGTGACGCTCGCGAGGTTGGTGTTGAGCCGGCGGACCTGGGCGTCGTTGGCCGCGACGGTCTCGCTGAAGGTGTTGAGGTTCTTCACCGTGGAGAACAGGTCGCCGCGTCCCTCGCTGAAGGCCTGGACGGCGCGCGAGAGGTCACGTGTCGTGTCGTGGAGGGCCTGCCCGTTGCCGTCGAGGTTCGCGGCGCTCGTCTCGAGCAGCCGCGAGAGGGCGCCCTCCTCGTTGGCGCCGGTCGGACCGAGCGCGACCATGAGGTCGTCGAGGCTCTGGCTGACCCGGTCGAGCTCGACGGGGACCGCCGTGCGCTCCATCGGGATGTGCGCGCCGCTCGCCATCCTCGGGCCCGCCGTGTATGCGGGCAGCAGCTGGACGTAGCGGTCGCTGACGAGGGAGGGCGCGACGACGGCGGCCGTCGCGTTCGCGGGCACGGGGTGCTCGGGGGTGAACTCGAGCTCGACGCGCACCCGGTCGCCGCGCGGCTCGACCTCGAGGACCTCGCCGACCTTGACGCCGAGGATCCGCACGTCCGAGCCCGGGAAGAGCCCGACGGCACGCACGAAGTCGGCCGAGACCCGCACCGGCTCCGGTCGGGGCCAGAGGAGGAAGGCGGCGGCGACGAGGGCGACGACGACGATCCCGGCGACCGTCGCCACGCGTGGGCTCACCGACGGGAGGGAGTCGCGCGCGGGCAGGCGGAACCGGCTCGGCAGCGAGGGGAGGCGCAGGCGTGCCATCAGCCCACCGTCCCCGTCGGGACCGTGAGGTTCTGGATGTAGGTGTCGAACCACGGACCGGTGCCGAGCGTGTTCGCGAAGACCCGGGTGAAGGGGGCCATCGCGACGATCGTGCGCTGGAGGTCCTGCTCGTGCTTCTGGAGGGTGGCCAGCACCTTCTGCAGCTCCTGGAGGGCGGGCCTGAGCTCGGCCCGGTTGTCGCGGACGAGGCCGGTGACCTCCGTGGCGAGCGCCGAGGTGTTCCGGAACAGGGTGTTGATCGCCTCGCGGCGCTTCTCGAGCTCGACGAGGAGGAGGTCGGCGTCGTCGATGAGCCGGTCGACCACGGCGTTCTGCTCGGCGACGGTCCCGGTGACGGAGTTGGCCGCCCGCAGCAGCTCCTTGAGCTTCTCGTCGCGCGAGGCGATCGTCGCCGACAGCCGGCCGAGGCCGTCGAGGGCGGCCCGCACGTTCTCGGGGGTGTCCTTGAACTCCGTGGCGAGGACGTCGAGGGAGTCGGCGAGCTGCTGGGTGTCGACCCGCTCGGTCGTCGTCGTGAGGTCGGAGAACGCCGAGACGACGTCGTAGGAGGAGATGGTGCGGGTCAGCGGGATCTCCGAGCCCTCCTCCAGCTGGCCGGTGCCGCGCGGCTCCAGCGAGAGGTACTTCTCGCCGAGGAGGGTCTTGATCCGGATCGAGGCCGCGGTCTGCGGGCCGAAGCCGACGCGGTCGTCGGTGACCCGGAAGTCGACCCGCACGTGCGAGCCGTCGAGGTCGACGCCGGTGACGTCGCCGATCTTCACCCCGGCGACGCGGACGTCGTCGCCGTCGCGCAGCCCGCCGGCCTCGGTGAACGCGGCGCTGTAGCGGTCGCCGCCGCCGATGACGGGCAGGGTCGAGGCGTTGAACGCCAGGACGAGGAGCACGACGATGACGAGGATCCCGACGACGCCCAGGCGCAGCGGGTCCTTCTCCTTCAGGGGTCCGTTCACGATCGGCACCTCGCGGCGTCGACGTCGTAGCCGAGGTCGCCGGGGGTGGGCCCGGTCGGCAGGACGACGTTCCTCGCGTCGAAGCGGCAGAGGTAGAAGTTGAACCACGAGCCGTAGGTGGCGGTGCGGGTGATCGTGTCGATCTTCCCCGGGGCGGTCTGGGCGAACCTCTCGAACAGCCGCGTGTTCTCCGGCTCGTTGAGGGTGCCCGCGAGGTCGCGCAGGTTGGCGACGTCGGACTTGATGTCGGGGCGTCCCGCGGCGAGGAGGGAGGCGGTGTCGCCGGTGACCCGGTTGATGTCGTCGAGGGAGCCACCGATGGCCTCGCGGTCGGCCGCCAGCCCCGAGACGAAGCGCTGCAGCTGTGAGAGGAGCTCACCGAACGCCTCGTCGTGCGACTCCACGGTCGTGAGGACGGTCGTGAGGTTGTCGATGGTCCGGCCGATGACGGCGTCGCGGTCGGCGAGGGTCTTGGTGAGGCTCGCGGTCTGCCCGAGGAGGGTGTCGATGTCGCCGCCCTCGCCCTGGAGCACCGAGATGATCTGCGCCGACAGCTCGTTGACGTCCTTCGGCGACAGCGCCGCGAACAGCGGCTTGAACCCGTTGAACAGGACGGTGAGGTCGAGGGCCGGCCGCGTGCGCTCCTTCGGGATCGTCTGCCCCTCGGCGAGGGTGGCCGCGCTGCCGGGCTCCTGGGTCAGCGCGATGTAGCGCTCCCCGACGAGGTTGCGGTACTTGACCGTCGCCACGGTGCCCTGGGTCAGCGACGTCGTGCGCAGCACCTCGAAGGCCACCTCGGCGCTCGTCCGGTCGCGCGCGACGGCGATGTCGGTGACCGTGCCGACGCGCACCCCGGCGATCCGCACGTCCTGGCCCGCGCTGAGACCCGTGACGTCGCTGAACACCGCCTTGTACGTCGCCTTGTCGCCGGGCAGGACGTTGGCGATGGTCGCCGCGAGGACGCCGGTGGCGAGCACCGTGACGACGACGAAGACGAGGAGCTTGACGAGGCTGGGGAGGGTCTTCACTGGTCGACCACCCCTCCGCGCAGGAGCGGGCCGGCGAGCAGGGTCGTCAGCGACGACGGCTCCCCCGCCCCGTAGGGCGCGAGGGCGATGGCGACGACCTGCTGCTCCTCGGCGGTGCCCGCGAGGCCGGCGTCGACGCCGGCGACCGCGAGGGCGTCGGGCGCGAGGAGGGCCGAGGGCAGGGCGGACCGGGCCGAGCCACCGGTGCGGCTCGTGCTCGCGGCGCCACCGGTGCCGTCGTTCAGGGTGAGGCCGCCTCGCGGGTTCGACTGGCTCCCACCGGGGTTCGGCAGGCCGCGACAGCTCGGTCCGCGGTCGTCGCCCCACGCCGGCTCCTGGCCGGGACGGTAGCCACCGCGCTGCTCCGGCAGCTCCATCGTGATGTGGAACCGTCCTCCCGAGAACACGTCGCGGATCCGCGGCAGCCAGTTGACCATCCCCCGCGACAGGCACGGGTAGACCGGGGAGTGCTTCGCGAGGACGGCGAGCGTCGGGCGCTGGACCCGGCCCACCTGGATGATCCGGTTGTCGTTGCGCTCGAGGAAGTCGGCCGTGGTGTTGGCGAAGCCGGCCGTCCCGGCGAAGAACCCCGACAGCTGGTCCTTCTTCTCCACGATCGTCGCGTTCGTCGTCCGCAGCGCGTTCGCCGCGCGCAGCAGGTCGGGGGCGGCGACGGCGTAGGTGCTCGCGAGGTCGGCGAGGCCGCTGATGTCCGCCTGGATGAGCGGCATCTCCTTGTTGATCTCGGTGAAGTAGCTGTCGACGAGGACGATGTTCTCGCCGATCCTCGTGCCCCGGCCGTCGAGGGCGGTCGCGAGCGCGTTGAGGGTGGCCGCGAGCTTCTCGGGCTGGACGGTGCGCAGGAGCGGCAGGAGGTCCTCGAAGACGCGCTCGAGCTCGATCGCGACGGTCGTGCGGTCCTGGGGGATGACGTCGCCCTCGCGGATGGTGCGGCCGCGGTCACCCGTCGGGGGGACGAGGTCGACGAAGCGCTCACCGAAGAGCGTCTTGGGCAGCAGCCGTGCACTCACCCCGGCCGGGATGAGCTCGACCTTCTCGGGGTCGAGCGCCAGGCCCAGCGTCGCGCCGTCACCGGTGGAGGTGATGCTGCGGACCTCGCCGACGATGACCCCGCGGATCTTGACGTCGGAGGCCTCCTGCATCTGGCTGCCGATCCGGTCGGTGCGCAGCTCGACCGAGACGACCTCGGTGAAGACCTTGTTGAACATCGCGATGGACAGGGTGATCCCCATGGCCACGACGAGGAGGAACGCGATCCCGTACGCGCGCCGGCCCAGGCGCGCGAGGATGCCGGCGGGCGTCATCCGGCGATCCTCACCGTGGTCGTCGCGCCCCAGATCGCGAGCGAGACGAAGAAGTCGAGGACGTTGATCGCGACGATCGAGGTCCGCACGGCGCGGCCGACGGCGACGCCCACCCCGGCCGGGCCGCCGCGGGCGGTGTACCCGTAGTAGCAGTGGATGCCGATGATGACGATCGCGAAGACGAGCACCTTGACGAAGCTCCAGAGGATGTCCTCCGGTGGCAGGAACAGGTGGAAGTAGTGGTCGTACGTCCCCTTGGACTGGCCGAAGTAGTCGGTGACGATGAAGCGGGTCGCCGCGTAGCTGCTGAGCAGCCCGACGACGTACAGCGGGATGACGGCGACGAAGCCGGCGATCATCCGGGTCGTCACGAGGAACGGCAGGCTCGGGATGCCCATGACCTCGAGGGCGTCGACCTCCTCGCTGATCCGCATCGCGCCGAGCTGCGCGGTGAACCCGCACCCGACGGTGGCGGCCAGCGCGAGACCGGCGACGAGCGGGGCGATCTCGCGGGTGTTGAGGTAGGCCGAGACGAAGCCGGCGAAGGCCCCCGTCCCGAGCTGGTCGAGCGAGCTGTAGCCCTGCAGGCCGACCTGCGAGCCGGTGAAGAAGGCGAGGAAGGTGAGGACGCCGACGGTCCCGCCGATGACGGTGAGCGCCCCGCTGCCGAGCGAGACCTCGGCGAGGAGGCGGACGACCTCGCGGCGGTAGCGGCGCAGGGTGCGCGGGACCCACCCGATCGAGCGCACGTAGAAGTGCATCTGGTCGCTGAGGCTGTCGAGCGTCCTCAGCGGCCTCGATGCGGTGTCGGCGAGTCGTCCCACGGCGTCAGATCTTCTGCGGGACGACTTGGAAGTAGACCGCGCTCACGACGAAGTTCACGACGAACAGGAACATGAAGGTGATGACGACGCTCTGGTTCACGGCGTCGCCCACCCCCTTCGGACCGCCACCGGCGGTCAGGCCCTTGTACGAGGCGACGAGCGCGGCGATGGCCCCGAAGATCAGCGCCTTGATCTCGGAGGTCCACAGGTCGGCGAGCTGCGCGAGCGCGGTGAACGAGGCGAGGTAGGCGCCGGGGGTCCCGCCCTGGACGAGGACGTTGAACACGTAGCCGCCGACGATCCCGACGACCGAGACGAGGCCGTTGAGGAGCGCCGCGACGAGCATGGTCGCGAGGACGCGCGGCACGACGAGGCGCTGGATCGGGCTGATGCCGAGCACCTCCATCGCGTCGATCTCCTCGCGGATCTTGCGGGATCCGAGGTCGGCGCAGATCGCCGAGCCACCGGCGCCGGCGACGAGGAGCGCGGTGACGAGCGGCGAGGCCTCGCGGACGACGGCGAGGACCGAGGCGGCGCCGGTGAACGACTGGGCGCCGAGCTGGCGGGTCAGCGTGCCGAGCTGGAGGGCGATGACGGCGCCGAACGGGATGGAGACCAGCGCGGTCGGGATGATCGTCACCGAGGCGACGAACCACGCCTGCTGGATCATCTCCTTGAGCTGGAAGGGCCGCTTCGGCACCGCCTTCGCGACGTCGATGCACAGCTGGAAGAACGAGCCCGCCTGGCGCAGCCCGTTGGCGACCGCCGTCATCCGCTCGCCTCCGCGGTCGCGCCGGGGATGCCCGCGGTCGTCGAGCGGAAGCTGCCGGGAGGAGGCGTGACCCCGTTGGCGCGGCACCACTCCCCCGCCTCCCGCTCGGCCCGGCGGGGGCTGCGGTCGCTCGTGCCGAGCTGGAGCGGGATGGGCGGCAGCGGCGGCAGCTCCTGGCCCGACTCGGCGGCCAGCTCGTCGGCGTCCTTCTCCTCGGACATGCCGATCGGGCCGATGGTCTGGGCGTTGAGGAACTGGCGCACCACCGGCTCCTCGGAGGACAGGAGCATCTCGCGCGGGCCGAACATCGCGAGGTGCCGGTGGTAGAGCAGGCCGATGTTGTCGGGCACGGTGCGGGCGGTGTTGATGTCGTGGGTGACGATGAGGAAGGTGGCGTCGATCTGCGCGTTGAGGTCGACGAAGAGCTGGTTGATGTAGCTCGTGCGCACCGGGTCCAGGCCCGAGTCGGGCTCGTCGATGAGGAGGATCTCGGGGTCGAGGACGAGGGCGCGGGCCAGGCCGGCGCGCTTCCTCATGCCGCCGGAGATCTCGCCGGGGAGCTTGTCCTCGGCGCCGGTCAGGCCGACGAGGTCCATCTTCTCGTGGACGATCGTCGCGACCTCGGACTCGGACTTGCGGGTGTGCTCGCGCAGCGGGAAGGCGACGTTGTCGAACAGGCTCATCGAGCCGAAGAGCGCGCCGTCCTGGAACAGGACGCCGAACAGCTTGCGGACCTCGTAGAGGTCGTCGCCGCGCAGCCGGGTGATGTCCTGGCCGTCGATGACGATGGACCCCTCGTCGGGGCGCAGGAGGCCGACGAGGGTCTTGAGGAAGACCGACTTGCCGGTGCCGGAGGGGCCGAGCAGGACCGAGATCTCGCCCGCGGGAAGGGTCAGCGAGACGTCGCCCCAGATGAGCTGCTTGCCGAACCGTTTGGTCAGGCCGCTCACCGCGATCTCGACGCCCATGTCGTTCCTTCCATGACTGCGCGCTGCCGACCCGACCGGAAGTTACCGGACGGTAGGTCGGTGGCGCCGGACCATTGAACCGTGTCGCGCGCGGCAAAAGGGGCTTGCCGACACGCGATTTCGTGGTGGTCCTCACCCGCGCTCAGGATGGCCGTGACGCGCGGTCCGGCGGCGGCGACCCGCACGATCCGGGGGTGGCCGCGGTCGCGGTCCGCACCGGGACACGGGAACGGGCGGGCCCGGACCTGGTGGTCCGGACCCGCCCGTTCGCGGAGTGCTGGGTCCCCGAGGGGACTCAGGTCACTTGAGGGTGACGGTCGCGCCGGCGCCCTCGAGCTGCTCCTTGGCCTTCTCGGCCGAGGCCTTGTCGACCTTCTCGAGGACGGGCTTGGGGGCGCCGTCCACGAGGTCCTTGGCCTCCTTGAGACCGAGGGAGGTCAGCGCGCGGACCTCCTTGATGACGGCGATCTTCTTGTCGCCGGCGGCCTCGAGGACGACGTCGAACTCGTCCTGCTCCTCGGCGGCGGCGGCGTCGCCGCCACCAGCGGCCGGGGCGCCCGCGGCGGCGACCGCGACGGGAGCGGCGGCGGTGACGCCGAAGGTGTCCTCGAACTCCTTCACGAACTCGGAGAGCTCGATGAGGGTCATCTCCTTGAAGGCGTCAAGGAGCTCGTCGGTGCTGAGCTTGGCCATGTCTGACCGTCCTTTCTCTATGCGTGGTGCCGTGAGTGGCGTTTACGTGGTGAGCCGACCCGGGGGTCAGCTCTCGTCGCCACCCTCGGCGACGTCGGTGGCCTCGGCCGCGGGGGCCTCGGCAGTGGTCTCCTCGACGGCCGGGGCGGCGGCGCCGGAGACCGGCCCCTCCGACTCGACCTTCGCGCGCAGCGCGTCGACCGTGCGAGCGGCCTTGCTGAGCGGTGCGGCGAAGAGGAAGACCGCCTTGCTGAGCGAGGCGTTCATGGCGCCGGCCAGCTTGGCGAGGAGGACCTCGCGGGACTCGAGGTCCGCGAGCTTCGTGATCTCGGCGGGGCTGAGCGACTTGCCGTCCAGCACACCACCCTTGATCACGAGGAGGGGATTCGCCTTGGCGAAGTCACGCAGACCCTTGGCTGCCTCCACGGGGTCGCCCTCGACGAAGGCGATCGCGGACGGGCCGACGAGCTGACCGTCGAACGCGGTCACCCCGGCGTCCTTGGCGGCGAGCTCGGTCAGCGTGTTCTTGACCACGGCGTAGGTCGCGTTGCCCCGAAGGGAGTTGCGCAGGTCGGTGATCTGCTTCACCGAGAGCCCGCGGTACTCCGTGAGAACGGCGGCGTTCGAGCTCTTGAACTTCTCGCTGAGCTCGGCGATCGCCGCGGCCTTGTCGGCACGAGACATGGGCGCCTCCTTCCGTCGTGTGGACCGACGGTGAAGGGCCTGCACATGGAGAGAGCCCCGGCACAGGGCACGGGGCTCGTCATGATCGCTGCGCGCGGAGCAGTGCTTCGCGGTGGGCGTCTCGTGGACGTCGTGGCCTGCGCTGGTGCCCCACCAGGTGGCGGGACCTTCGGTCTCGTGCGGGTGCACGCGACAACCGGCGGTCTTCGGTCGTGCTCAAGGGTACGGGGTCGGCGCCCCTGCCCCAAATCGGCTCCCGGGCGAGCACGGGCACCGGGGCCGGGGGGACACGACGGAGCCCGTCGCCCCATGAAGGGCGACGGGCTCCGTCGGTGCGAGGACGCGCTCAGGCGTCGGCGCCGTCCTCCTGGAGGAGGTTGCGGGTCTTGGTGAAGTCCAGCGGGATGCCGGGGCCCATCGTCGTGGCCAGCGTGGCCTTGGTGATGTAGCGGCCCTTCGAGGCGGCCGGCTTGAGGCGGAGGATCTCCTCGAGCGCGGTGGCGTAGTTCTCGACGAGCGACTTCTCGTCGAAGGACGCCTTGCCGATGATGAAGTGGAGGTTCGCGTGCTTGTCGACGCGGAACTCGATCTTGCCGCCCTTGATGTCGGTGACGGCCTTGGCGGTGTCCATCGTGACGGTGCCGGTCTTCGGGTTCGGCATGAGGCCGCGGGGACCGAGGACCTTGCCGAGACGGCCGACCTTGCCCATGAGGTCGGGGGTGGCGACGACGGCGTCGAAGTCGAGCCACCCGCCGGCGACCTTCTCGAGCAGGTCGTCGGAGCCGACGAAGTCGGCGCCGGCGGCCTTGGCGGCCTCGGCCTTGTCGCCGTTGGCGAAGACGAGGACGCGGGCGGTCTTGCCCGTGCCGTGGGGGAGGTTGACCGTGCCGCGGACCATCTGGTCGGCCTTGCGGGGGTCGACGCCGAGGCGCATGGCGACCTCGACGGTCTCGTCGTACTTCGCCGACGCGGTCTGCTTCGCGATGCGGACGGCGTCGAGCGGGGCGTACAGGGTGTCCGCGTCGATCTTGTCGGTGGCGGCGCGGTAGGCCTTGCTGCGCTTCATGTGCTGCTCCTGGTGGATCCGGTGTGGAGTCGTGGTCGTCGGGCCAGCGCCGGCCCTGCCACTGGTGGGACACCGGGGTGGTGCCCCACCCCGGCCCGCCGTCGTGGCGGGCCGGTTGGGGGTCGAGCTCAGAGCTCGGTGTCGATGCCCATCTGGCGGGCGGTGCCGGCGATGATCTTCATCGCGGCGTCGATGTCGTTGGCGTTGAGGTCGGGCATCTTCGCCTCGGCGATCTCGCGGACCTGGTCCTTGCTCAGCTTGCCGGCCTTGACCTTGTGCGGCTCGCCGGAGCCCTTCTGGACGCCCGCGGCCTTCTTGATCAGCTCCGACGCCGGGGGCGTCTTGGTGATGAAGGTGAACGAGCGGTCCTCGAAGACCGTGATGACGACGGGGATGATGCTGCCGCGCTGGTGCTCGGTCGCCGCGTTGTACGCCTTGACGAACTCCATGATGTTGACGCCGTGCTGACCCAGCGCGGGGCCGACGGGGGGCGCGGGGGTCGCGGCACCTGCCTGGATCTGCAGGTTGATGTAGCCGGAGACCTTCTTGCTCTTGGGAGGCATGTCTGTCCTTGTTCTGGTGTGGTGGGCCGACGCCGTGGGCGATGACCCCTTTGCAGCCCCGGGACCCCGGGGCGGGGCTCCTGCGGTCAGATCTTGGAGACCTGGCTGAAGGAGAGCTCGACCGGGGTCTCCCGGCCGAAGATGGAGACGAGCACCTTGAGCTTCTGGGTGTCGGGGTTGATCTCGGAGATCGTCGCGGGGAGGGTCTCGAACGGACCGTCCATGACGGTGACCGACTCGCCGACCTCGAAGTCGACGACGGCGGCCTCGCGGCCGGAGCCGGACGCGGAGGCCTGGCCACCGGCGGCCGTGGCGGCGGCGGCCTCGAGGTCGGCGGGCTTGATCATCCCGTAGACCTCGTCGAGCGTCAGCGGCACCGGCTGGTGGGCGTTGCCGACGAACCCGGTGACGCCGGGGGTGTGGCGCACGGCGCCCCACGACTCGTCGGTGAGGTCCATGCGGACCACGACGTAGCCGGGCATCCGGACCCGGCGGACCAGCTTGCGCTGACCGCCCTTGATCTCGGTGACCTCCTCCATCGGGACCTGGATCTCGAAGATGTAGTCCTCCATGTTGAGGGAGGTGATCCGGGTCTCGAGGTTGGCCTTGACCCGGTTCTCGTAGCCGGCGTAGGAGTGCACGACGTACCAGTCGCCGACCCTGCTCGCGAGGTCGGCCTTGAAGGCCGCGACGGCGTCGGCGCCCTCGGGGAGGAGGTCGCCGTCCTCGTCCTCGGTCGGGGCGGCGTCGGACTCGCCGGCGTCAGCGGGGGCGTCGTCGGACGCGTCGGCGTCCTCGGACGGGTCGACGGCCTCGAGGGGCGCGGTGTCGGTCTCGACCTGGGCGGGGGCCTTCGCGTCGTCCTCGACGGGGGCGGAGGCCTCGGCGGCGTCCTGCTCGACGGTCTCGGTGCCGATGGCCGCGTCGTAGCCCTCACTCACCGAGTCGGCCTCGCGGGAGGCCTCCGTCAGGGTGTCGGGCAGCACCTCGGGGGCGTCGGGCGACGCCACGTCGGGGTTGTCGGTCCACTGGTCGGACACGGGTGACCTCTTCCTGGTTGCGGGGGTGGCTGGGCGGGCTGGTGCTGACGGCGCCGGGTGGGCGCGGGCGTCAGTCCGAGCCGAACACCAGCCCGACGAGCTTGCTGAAGCCGAAGTCGACCCCGGACACGAGCGCCATCATCACCGTGACGAACACGATGACGACGAGCGTGTAGTTCCACAGCTCGCTGCGCGTGGGGCGCACGACCTTGCGGAGCTCGTCGAGGATCTGGCTGACGAAGAGGCCGAGCGCCTTGAACCACCGGGAGATGGGGTTGCCGCCGCGCTCCCGGCCCTTGGCGGGGCGGGAGGGAGTCCTGGTCTGACCCACGTCAGTCACGGTGCCTCTTCACGTCGTTCTTCGATGTCGGGTGCCTCGGCGCGGCACGACCGCGAAGGCACCCCGGCCGCGGAGGCGGGGAGCAGTCGTGGACGTACCACACGTGCGACGCAGGGCAGGAGGGACTCGAACCCCCAACCGCCGGTTTTGGAGACCGGTGCTCTACCAATTGAGCCACTGCCCTACGGAGTGCCACGGTTGGTTGGCGCTCCGCTGGTGCGTCCGCTCCCCCACCTGCCGGGGCAGGGTGAAGCATCGGGCACACCGAACGGACAGCATACGTGACGCCCCGGTCCGACCGCGAACTCGGCCGGACCGGGGCGCCACGCCCGCGAGTCAGCCCAGCGGCAGCGCCCCGAAGAGGATCCGGTGGTTCGAGGGCGAGGCCATGGTCCGCTCGGAGCCTCCACCGTCTCGCGAGCCGCTCTTGGACACGAAGACGTAGTCGATCTTGCGGCGCGTGTCCCGCCCGTCCGTGAGGCGGCCGCAGGTCCACCGGCCGCTCTGGGCGTCGTTCCCGGCTCCTGCCGTCTGGGCGATCTCGCGGAACTTCCCCTGCGCCCCCTTGCCGTCGGCGTACATCGCGTCCATCGCCTCGAAGCCCGGCCGCGCGTTGAAGTCGCCACCGACGATCACGGTCCGGCTGGGAGAGATCCAGTCGTTGGTCACCGACCGGATCTTGCGGGTCAGCCGCCCACGGAACTCCGTCTCGTCCTTTCCTCCCGCGACGAGGTGCGTCGAGCAGGCGCGGATGCTCCTCCCGTCCTTCTTCAGGTCGACGCAGGCGAGGCCGTAGGCGTGCTCCCCCTTGGTGAGGAGCGGCTGCGGTTCCAGCGCCGTGGCTCCGGAGCCCGTCCAGACCGCTGCCTCGCCGAGCCGCGTGTCCTCGCCGGAGCACTTGCCGGTCCGCCGTGGGTTGAACGACGTCGCCCCGAGCTTCCGCAGTGCCGGGAGCATGTCTCCGCAGACCTCCTGGAGGAGCAGGATCTCCTTGCCGGGCACCGTGTCGCTGTCCGCCAGGTCGAGCACCTTGTTCAGGGCGCTCGTCTTCTTCTCGAGGTTGTGGCTGATGACGCGGACGGTGCTCGGTGCCGCTTCGGCCGACGGGGCGGCGGCGACGGTGGTGACGGCCCCGGTGAGCGCCACCGCGACGGCGGCCGCGGCGGCGAGGAGTGGGCGGGTTCTCGTGCTGGTCATGTGGTTCCCCCCGGATGGGTGACGTGGGGGACCGCTGCTCGGCCCCCCGACGTCCTCCACCCTCGCAACGGCGGCCGTCCCACGCCATGGGGAGCCCTCCCCCGCTCGTCCGCGGGTCTGGGACGATGGGCCGGTGACCGAGCAGACGACCGCCACTCCCCTGTCCGAGCGCTCACCGGAGGAGCTCGCCGCCTTCCTCGAGGAGCAGCAGGCGGCGTACGCCGCGCTCAGGGAGCGCGGGCTGCGGCTCGACCTCACCCGCGGCAAGCCGAGTGCCGAGCAGCTCGACCTGTCCGAGGAGCTGCTCTCGCTCCCGCGCGGGCACGTCGACGCCGACGGCACCGACGTGCGCAACTACGGGGGCCTGAACGGCCTGCGCGAGCTGCGCGAGATGTTCGCCGAGCTGCTGTGGGTCGACCCGGACCAGGTCGTCGCCGGCGGGTCGTCGAGCCTGACGATGATGCACGACGTCCTCGTCCAGCACCTCCTGCACGGAGGGCTCGACTCGCCCCGACCGTGGAAGGACGAGGACAAGGTCACCTTCGTCTGCCCGGTGCCCGGCTACGACCGCCACTTCACGATGCTCGCGTCGTACGGGATCGAGATGGTCACCGTCCCGATGCGCGAGGACGGGCCCGACGTCGCCGCCGTCGAGGCGCTCGTCAAGGACGACCCGTCCGTCAAGGGCATCTGGATCGTGCCGACCTACGCCAACCCCGCGGGCTCGGTCGTCACCCAGGAGGTCGCCAGCAGGCTCGCGTCGATGCCGACGGCCGCCCCCGACTTCCGGATCTTCTGGGACAACGCGTACGCCTTCCACCACCTCACCGAGGACGAGGCCAAGTCGGCCGACATCCTCTCGCTGGCCTCGGCGGCGGGTCACCCGCACCGGCCGGTCATGTTCGCGTCGACGAGCAAGATCACCTTCGCCGGCGCCGGGGTGGCCTTCCTCGCCGCGTCCCGCGAGACCGTGAAGGCGTACCTGGCCCACCAGCAGTACGCCTCGATCGGCCCGGACAAGGTCAACCACCTGCGGCACGTGCAGTTCTTCGGCTCGGCCGACGGGGTCCGCGAGCACATGCGCGCGCACCGCGCGATCCTGGCGCCGAAGTTCGCGGCGGTCGACGCGGCGCTGCGGGCCGAGCTCGACGGCCTCGGGGTGGCCGAGTGGACGCGCCCGGCGGGTGGCTACTTCGTCAGCCTCGACGTCCTCGACGGGTGTGCCACGCGGGTGGTGCAGCTCGCGAAGGAGGCGGGCATCGCCCTCACGCCGGCCGGCGCCTCGTTCCCCCTCGGCAAGGACCCCCGCGACCGCAACATCCGTCTCGCGCCCTCGTTCCCGGTCCTCGCCGAGGTCGAGACGGCGATGGCGGGGGTCGCGACCTGCGTCGCGCTGGCCACGGCGGAGCACCTGGCCCACGCGTAGGGTGAGGTCATGTCAGACCAGCCTGATGACGTGACCGACGACCTCGGCAGCTACAGCGTCGACGCCGAGGACCAGCTCCAGCCGGAGGACACCCTCGACCAGGAGGACGTCGAGGACGTCCTCGACCGCGGCTACTCGCCGCCGGACCGCCTCCACGGCTCCCTCGCCCACGGCGTGACGGCCGAGGAGCAGGGGCGCGACGAGACGATCGAGGAACGCATCCGGCAGGAGGTGCCCGACCCCGACTCGGCCTACGGCGCCCCCGACAACGAGAGCGGGCTCGACGAGGAGCGCCTCGGCGGCGACGACCCCGACGCGATCTCGGCGTCCGAGGACTGGCTCGGCGACGACCAGGTCGGCGACGTGCGCGCCGGTCGCCTGGTGGCCCCCGACGAGGGCCTCGGGTCCGACGACGAGAAGGACCTGGTCGGCGAGGACGTCGGCATCGACGGCGCGGGGGCGTCGGCCGAGGAGGCCGCGGTCCACGTCATCGCGGACGCGGACGAGGACCTCGACGCCGGGTGACGAGCCCGGACTCCTCCCCTTCGCGGTCGGTCACCGACCTGCCGAAGGCCCATCTCCACCTCCACTTCACCGGCTCCATGCGGGTCGGCACCGTGCGTGACCTCGCCGCGGCCCACGGCATCCGGCTGCCGTCGTCCCTGACGACCGAGTGGCCGCCGCGCTTCGACGCGGTGGACGCCCGCGGCTGGTTCCGCTTCCAGAAGCTCTACGACGCGGCCCGCGCCACCGTGCGCGGCGAGGCCGACATGCGCCGGATCGTGCGCGAGGCGGCCCTCGACGACGGGGCGGAGGGGTCGCGTTGGCTCGAGATCCAGGTCGACCCGACGTCGTACGCGCCGTTCGTCGGCGGGATCACGCCGGCGCTCGAGATCGTCCTCGACGAGGCCCGGTCGGTGTCGTCGGAGCCGGGGGCGGCGCAGGTGGGCGTCATCGTCGCGGCGAGCCGGATGCGGCACCCGCTCGAGGCGCGAACCCTGGCCCGGCTCGCGGCTTCTCATGCGGGGTCCGGTCCCGGATCGGTCGTGGGGTTCGGGCTGTCCAACGACGAGCGGCGCGGCGACACGGCCGAGTTCGGCGCGGCGTTCCGGATCGCGCGGCACGCAGGGCTGGCCCTCGTCCCCCACGCCGGGGAGCTGCTCGGGCCCGAGGCGGTGACGGCGACGCTCGACGCGATGGCGCCCGAGCGTCTGGGCCACGGCGTGCGTGCGGCGGAGGACGCGGCCGTCCTCGACCGCGTCGTGCGCGAGGGTGTGGCGCTGGAGGTGTGCCCGTTGTCGAACGTGGCGCTCGGTGTCTTCGACGCGGCGGGCGACGTCCCCATCGGGCGGCTCGTCGAGGCGGGGGCGCAGGTCGCCCTGGGCGCCGACGACCCGCTGATCTTCGGGTCCCGGCTGGCCGACCAGTACGCCTCCGCGCGCGCCGACCACGGCTTCTCCGATGCGACCCTGGCCGACCTGGCCCGTGCCTCGCTCGCCGCGAGCCGGGCGCCCTCCGACGTCCGGGCGGCCGTCGAGCGCGACATCGACGCCTGGCTGGCCTGACTCGCGGCCTGGCGACCGGCACTGCGCGGGGTGCGTGGTCGCGGCCATGTGGGCCGAGGGTGGATCGCCGGTGGCAGGGCCGCTGTTCAGGGAGGTCCGGATGGATCACCGGGTGAGTCACGGCCCGTCCACAGCGGGGTCGGACGGCGGCACCCGTCCACAGGTTCGACGACGGTCGCCAGCACGTGGATGCCGGGTTGCATCGTCGAGGAATGAGCGACCTGCGAGGCGTGCCCCTGACGTTCGGCGACCAGCTGAGGTGGGCGAGGGACCGGTTGACCGTGCCCGACGAGATCGGGCTGGCGCTGCGGTCGCACCGAAGGCACGTGAGGCTGAGCCAGCGCTCCTACGCGTCCTGGCGTGGCCTCAGCCGGTCGATGCTGGCTCGTCTCGAGGCCGGGGAGACCACCATGCCGCTGGCCGCCGTCCTGGAGGCACTCGAGGGAACCGGATTCGCCCTGTTCGTGGGGTTCGCCGACGACCCCGCCACCCCTCCGCCGGTCGACGCCATCGCCCTCCGGGTCCCGCCGCCTCGACCGCGCGCGGCTGGCGAGGCGCCACGGAGCTGGCGGCCGATCCCGCCCGAGGTGTGGCGCGGGACCGAGCTCGTGGCGCGCGTCCGTGGCGGGTCCAGACGGTTTCCGGCCCACCGGCGCACCAGGCACGTCGTGAACCCGCCGACCTGGTGGTGGATCCAGGAGTTCTTCACCGACCCGTCGAACCCGCCGCAGTGGTACGCCCCCGTCGTGGACCCCGACGATCTCCCCTTTCCCCGGTCCCGCCGACCTCCTGCCGGGCCGTCGACGGTGGACGACCCGGTCTCGACCACGGGCCTGGGGTCGACGGACTCCGCCGGTCGCTCGCCCCGGGAGTCGCAGACCGACGACGAGAACCAGCCCGAGCCCGGAGCCGCCTAGGGAACACGAACCCGAGCTGCCCCCGGCAGTCCGACCCGAAGGCGCCCAGGCAGCCCCGCCCGGAGCTGCCCCCGACAGCTCGACCCGAAGCCGCCCAGGGAGCCCGACCCGAAGCCGCCTAGGAACCCGAGCCCCGAGCTGTCCCCGGCTGCCCGACCCAAGGCGCCCAGGGAGCCCGACCCGAAGCTGCCACGACGGCCCGACCCGAAGCTGTCCGGGGACCCGAGTCCGGAGCTGCCCAGGCGAGCCCCAGCCCAGAGATGCGCCAGAGAGCCCGGACCCGGGGGCGGCGGGACGATCGTGAGCCGGGCTGACTCAGCGGTGTCTGCGCCGGAGCCACACGGGTCGGTGGCTCACCCCGTGATCCAACTGCTCGGTTGGTTCACCTGATGGGGCGGGGCACCCTGCCGCACCGGGTGCGAGTCAGGGCACGAGTGGCTCACGGGGCGATCCATCCGGACGTCCCAGGACGAGCTGTCCGTGGTCGACGGCAACGACCGGGACAAGGCTCCGGACGGCGGCTGCCCCGGCACCACGCGGCGGGGTCGAGCCGGTCAGAGGGTGTCGCCGACGAGGACCGGCTCGTTGACGAGGGTGACCCCGAAGGCCTCCTGCACCCCGTCGCGGACGGTGCGCGCGAGCGCGAGGACGTCGGCGGTCGTCGCCGAGCCGCGGTTGGTCACGGCGAGGGTGTGCTTGGTGGACAGCGCAGCGGGGCCGGGGAGGCCGAAGCCCTTGGTGAAGCCGGCGCGCTCGATGAGCCAGGCGGCGCTCGACTTCACCGACCCCGCGCCGTCGGGGAAGGCCGGCGGGGCGGGGGCGTCGGCCCCGAGCCGCGCGGCGACCCGCTCGCGCAGGTCCGCGAACTGCTCCTCGGACAGGATCGGGTTGGTGAAGAAGGAGCCGCAGCTCCACGTGTCGTGGTCGGCAGCGTCGAGGACCATCCCGCGGCGCCGCCGCTGGGCGAGCACCGCCTCGCGGGCGTCCTCCAGGGGAACCCGGTCGCCGACGGCGACGCCGAGCTGGGTCGCGAGGTCGGCGTAGCGGACGGGCTGCGAGAGGGACTGAAGGACCAGCTGGAACATCACGTCGATGACGACGTAACGGTCCGTGCCCTTGAACAGCGAGTGCCGGTAGCCGAACCGGCAGTCCATCGTCATGAGGGTGCGGACCTGCTGCTGGAGGCGGTCCCACACCCGCACCCGCGCGATCGTCTGGGACACCTCCTGGCCGTACGCGCCGACGTTCTGCACGGGCGTCGCGCCGGTGGACCCGGGGATGCCCGACAGCGCCTCGACCCCGGACCAGCCCTCGGCGACGGCCCGCGCGACGACGCCGTCCCAGTCCTCGCCGGCGGCGACGGTGACGTTCGCGCCGCCGCAGAGGTCGGCCGAGTCGACCTCGACCCCGGTCGTCTCGATCTTGACGACCGTCCCGGCGAACCCCTCGTCGGCGAGGACGAGGTTCGAGCCGCCGCCGAGGACGAGCAGCGGCTCGTCGGCGTCGTCGACCTCGCGGACGGCGTCGACGAGCTCGTCGCTCGTCGACACGACGACGAGGCGCGCGGCCGGTCCCCCGACCCGCATCGTCGTGTGCCCGGCGACCGGCTCGTCGGAGAGCTCTCGCATCAGGTGAGCGCCACGACCGCGATGCAGCGGCCGAGGACCTTCTCGCCCCCACACGTCGTCGCGAGGTCGACGGTCACCCGGCCGGTCTCGGCGTCGACGGCCTTGACGACCCCCTGGACGACGACCTCGGACCCCGACGCCGGCACGACGACGGGCTTGGTGAACCGGGTCCCGAACTCGACGACCCGCCCGGCGTCCCCGGCCCAGTCGGCGACGACGGTGCCGGACGCGCCCATCGTCCACATCCCGTGGGCGATGACGTCGGGCAGGCCGACCGAGCGGGCGAAGGACTCGTCCTGGTGGATCGGGTTCTGGTCGCCCGAGGCGTTGGCGTAGGCGACGAGCGTGTCGCGGGTGACCGGCACGGTGACGGGGCCGATGACGTCGCCGACAGCGACCTCCGAGAGCTGGCGGACGGTCATCCTCACTCCTCCCCGCCGCGCACGACGATGGTCGAGCTCGACGTCGCGAGCGCGTCGCCGGCGGTCGTCGCGAGCTCGGTGCGCGTCGTCACCATCGCGTGACCACCGGCCGACCGGACGGCGTCGACGGTCGTGGTGCCGACCACCTCGTCCCCCGCGGTGATCGGGCGGTGGTGGACGAAGCGCTGCTCGCCGTGGACGACCCGGCTGAAGTCGATGCCCGCCTCGGGGTCGGTGACGTAGGCCCGCTCGGCAGCCTGCGAGAAGCGCACGGCCATCGTCGGCGGCGCGATGACGTCGGCGTACCCGGCGGCACGGGCGGCCTCGGGGTCGGTGTGCACCGGGTCGGTGGCGCCGACGGCCGCGGCGAACGCGGCGATGAGGGCGGCGTCGACGGCGTGCGGTCCGTCCGCCGGGTACGTCCTGCCGACGAAGTCTGGGTTCACGGCCATGGCGACCACTGTAGTGAGGCCGGACATGCGCGAGGCCGCCGGCACCAGGGGTGCGGGCGGCCTCGGGGAGAGCGCTGGGGTCAGCGGGTCTCGCGGTGCGTCGTGTGCTTCTTGCAGCGGGAGCAGAACTTCATGAGGTCGAGCCGGTCGGGGTCGTTCCGACGGTTCTTCTTCGTGATGTAGTTGCGCTCCTTGCACTCCGTGCACGCCAGAGTGATCTTGGGGCGGACGTCGGTGGCCTTGGCCATGGGGGCAACCTGCTCTCGGGAAGTGATTCGATCTCGGGGTGTCGCACCGGCGCACGAGGGCACGCGCGACACCAGCACAACAGGGTACGCGGGTCCGGGCATTCCCCGAAATCGCGGCCTGGTAGCGGGAGCGGGGCTCGATCCCGCGACCTCACGATTATGAGTCGTGCGCTCTAACCAGCTGAGCTACCCCGCCAGGGGTGCGGTCCGGACCAGCCTCTCGACCGGTCCCGGCCCGACCTGAGCCCCCTGTCGGAATCGAACCGACGACCTTTTCCTTACCATGGAAACGCTCTGCCGACTGAGCTAAGGGGGCGTGCGCACCGGCGTCGAGACCCCGGGCGCGACGGAGACATTACACGCTCAGGATCGGTCCAGCGAAATCGCCGAATCGACGAGCGCGGGCCCGTACCAGGTGAGCAGACGCCCGGACACCAGAGCCGTCGGGACGTGCGCGAACGCCTCCGGTCCGTCGTCCTGCGTGAAGACGTAGGGCTCGTCGGGGAGCAGGACGACGTCGGCCCCGGAGGCGTCGTCCAGGGCCTCCAGCGGCACCGCGGGGTAGCGCCCTTCCACCCCCGCCGTGACGACCTCGAACCCCGAGCGGGCGAGGAGGTCGGCGGTGAACGTCGGGCGCCCCACGACCATCCACGGGTCACGCCAGACGGGCACGACCGCCCGGCGACGCGGCGCCGGAACCGGTCCGCACCACGCGTCCTCCGCCGCGACCAGCCAGTCGGGGTCGCCGGGGAGCCCGACCGCCTCGCGCAGCAGCCGGCGCATCGAGGCCACCGCCTGCGGGACCGTCTCGATGTCGGTGACCCACACGGGCACACCGCGCTCGCGCAGCCGGCGGACGTCGAGCTCGCGGTTCTCCTCCTTGTTCGCCACGACGAGGTCGGGGCGCAGCGCCGCGACCGCCGCGAGGTCGGGGTTCTTCGTCCCGCGCACCCGGGCGACCCCTCGGGCGTCGAGGTCGGCGGGGTGGGTGCACCAGTCGGTGGCGCCCACGAGGACGTCGGGGCAGGACACGCCGAGCGCCTCGGTGAGGGAGGGCACGAGGGAGACGACGCGGCGCGCCGGCCCCACGAGGGGGACCGGTGCGCCGAGGTCGTCGTGGAGGGTCACGTGGGTGCCCCCGAGGTCGCCGAGGTCGCCGAGGACGCCCAGCACGCCGACGTCACCGGGGTCAGCGCGGCGCCATCCGGAGCGCGCCGTCCATCCGGATGACCTCGCCGTTGAGGTAGTCGTGCTCGATGATCGCGAGCGCGAGGCTCGCGTACTCCTCGGGCCGGGCGAGTCGCTGGGGGAAGGGCACCCCGGCGGCGAGGCCGGCCCGGAACTCGTCGGACACCGTCGCGAGCATCGGCGTCTCGACGATCCCGGGCGCGATGGTCATCACCCGGATGCCGTACTGGGCGAGGTCTCGCGCGGCCGGCAGGGTGAGTCCGACGATGGCGCCCTTCGACGACGCGTAGGCCGCCTGCCCGACCTGTCCGTCGAAGGCGGCGATGCTCGCCGTGTTGACGACGACCCCGCGCTGGCCGTCGGCGTCGGGCTCGGTCGCGGCGATCGCCTCGGCCGCGAGGGCGAGCACCGTGAACGAGCCGATGAGGTTGATCTCGACGACCTTGCGGTAGAGCCCGAGGTCGTGGACGCCCTTGCGGCCGAGGATGCGGGCCGAGGGCCCGATCCCCGCGCAGTTGACGACGACCCGCAGCGGGCGGGCGGGGTCGGCGGCGGCGCGGGCGACGGCGGCGCGCACGTCGTCCTCCGAGGTGACGTCGGTGGGGGCGTACTCGACGCCCTCGACGGCGGGTGCGGCCGCGCAGGCGGCGGGGAGGTCGAGGGCGAGGACCCGGGCTCCCCCGGCGGCGAGGGCGGCCGCGGTGGCGGCACCGAGGCCCGAGGCCCCCCCGGTGACGATGGCGGTGGTGTTCGCGATCTGCATGCCCGCCATCCTGCCCTGACGACCGACCCGCGCGTCGGTGCGGGGTCCTACGGTGGGGGCATGGCACTGCGCATCGGAGGACACGTCGACCAGGCCGACCCGGTGGCGGAGGCGAGCGCCCGTGGCGCCACCCTCAGCCAGTTCTTCCTCGGCGACCCCCAGAGCTACAAGGGCCCGGTCGTCCAGTACGCCGGCGGGGCGGCCGCCCTCAAGGCGGCGGCCGAGGCCGCGGGGGTCGACCTCTACGTCCACGCGCCCTATCCGATCAACGTCGCGTCGACGAACAACCGGATCCGCATCCCGGGCCGCAAGCTCCTCCAGCAGCACCTCACGGCCGCGGCCGAGATCGGCGCGAAGGGCGTCATCGTCCACGGCGGGCACCTCGGCAAGGACGAGGACGCCACGGTCGGCTTCGACAACTGGCGCAAGTGCGTCGACGGCCTCGACATGCCGGTGCCGCTCCTCATCGAGAACACCGCCGGCGGCGACAACGCGATGGCGCGGCGGCTCGAGGCGATCGAGCGGCTGTGGGAGGCCGTCGGCCGGGCGGAGGGTGGCGACACCGTCGGCTTCTGCCTCGACACCTGCCACGCCCATGCCGGGGGCAACGACCTCGGCAGCGTCGTCGACAAGGTCCGGGCGGTCACCGGCCGCATCGACCTCGTCCACTGCAACGACAGCCGTGACGAGTTCGACTCCGGCGCCGACCGCCACACCAACCTCGGCTCCGGCCACATCGCCGGCTCCGACCTCGCCGACCTCGTCCGCGACGCCGGCGCCCCCGTCGTCGTCGAGACGCCCGGTGGCGTCGAGGGGCAGGGCGCCGACATCGCCTGGCTGCGCGAGCGCCTGGGCGACTAGCGGCTCCGCGCCGCGAGGCGGGGCGGCCGCCCCCTCCGGTGCCGTGACAGGTCGGTGACAGGTCGGCGCCACCCGCCCGCGACAGCGTGGCCGGATGACGACGACCACCGCACCCGCGGCCCGGAACGGGTCCCTCACCGCCTCCGGGCTGGCGCTCCTCCCGCTGCGCCCGGGCGACACGGCGACGGTGCACGAGGTGTTCGCGCAGCTGTCGCCGCGGTCGGCGTGGCTGCGCTTCCACACCGGCCTGCCCCGGCTGACCCCGGGCATGGCGCGTCACCTCGCGGCCGTGGTGCCGGGTCGCCACGAGGCGGTCGTCGCCGTCCTCGACGGGCGACCGGTGGGGCTCGGCCGATGGGTCACGGACCCCTCGTGCTCCGGTGCGGTCGAGGTCGCCGTCGAGGTCGCCGATGCCGCGCAGGGGCGGGGCATCGGCGGCCGCCTCCTCGCGGCGGTGAGCGACGCGGCCCGCCGGGCGGGTGCCCGCGAGCTCGTCGCCCACGTCCACGGTGACAACGCTCTCGTCGCCGCGTGGCTGCGGCGGCTCGGTGCCCGGCCCCCGAGCGGGCCCGACGAACCCTTCCGCCTGTCCCTCGTCCCCCCGGTGGTGTCCGACCCGTGTGGTTGCATGAGCCCGTGCTGGTCCGGGTGCTCGGACCCCTCCGGGTCGAGGTCGACTCCCGGGCCGCCGTCCCCCGGGGGGCCCGTCCGCGCGACCTCCTGGCGGTGCTCCTGGCGCGCCGCGGTCGCGCGGTGCCGGCCGAGGTCCTCCTCGACCTCGTGTGGGGCGACGACGCCCGCCGGCTGACCGCGACGACGGTCCACACCGTCGTCGCGCGACTGCGCCGCCACCTCGGGGGCGACCTCGTGCGCACCACCGACGCCGGGTACCTCGTCCCGCACGACGTCGCCACCGACGCCGACCGGTTCGCCGGGCTCGTCGGGTCGGGCGCCGACGGCAGCGCCAGCCGGCTGCGCGAGGCCCTCGACCTCTGGGTCGGGGACACGGCGTACGAGGGCGTGCGCGACGACCTCGTCCTCGCCGAGCGGACCCGTCTCGCCGACCTCCACCGCCGCGCCCGCGCCGACCTCGCGGCCGTCCTCCTCGACACCGCCGGCGAGGCCGAGGCGCTCGAGGCCCTGGCCCTCGCGCGGACCCTCCTCGCCGACGACCCGCTCGACGAGGGCGCCGCCGTCCTCGCGATGCGCGCGGCCTACCGCGCCCACCGACAGGGTGCGGCCCTCGAGGTGCACGACACCCTGCGCCGCACGCTGCGCGACGAGCTGGGCGTCGCCCCCGGCCGCGCGGTCCGCGAGCTGCACGCCCGCGTCCTCGCCCACGACCCCACCCTCGACGGCCCCCCGACCGGCGCCCGCGACCGCGACCGCGACGCCGACCCGGCCACCACGCGGCCGGGGGCGACCCCCGAGCCTCCCCCCGTCGCGCTCCACCCGGGGCGGCTCGTCCCCGTGCCGGCCTCGCCCACGGTGGGCCGCGACGACGACGTCGCGGTGGTGCTCGGCGCCCTCGCCGAGGGGCGGCGGCTCGTCACGGTGACCGGCCCCGGCGGGGTCGGCAAGACGCGGCTGCTCGCCGACGTCGGGGCCGCGCTCCAGCCACACGGCGAGGTCGTCCACGTCGCCCTCGGCGCGCACGCGGCCCTGCCGGTCGACGAGCTCGCGGCCAGCGTCGCCCTCGCGACAGGTGTCCCCCTCTCCGGAGACGACCCCGTCGCCGGCCTCGTCGCGGCGCTGCGGACCTCCACGGCCACCGTCCTCGCCGACGAGGCCGAGTGGGTGCTCGGGTCGGCGGCCGAGCTCACCTCGACCCTGCTCGCCGGGTGCCCGGGCCTGCGGGTCGTCATCACCTCGCGCGTCCCGCTCTCGGTCGTCGGCGAGCGGGTCGTCGTCCTCGAGCCGCTGCCGACGCCGGGTCCCGACGCGTCCGCCGCCGAGGTCTGCGCCTCACCCGCGGTCCGGATGCTCGCCGAGCGCCTCGCCGACCACGGCGCCGGCCCCACCGACCCGAGCGCCTGGGGCGAGGCAGACCTGCGCGTCCTCGGCGAGGTGGCCCGCCGGGTCGACGGGTTGCCGCTGGCCCTCGAGCTCGTCGCCGGCGCCGGAGCCCGAACCCCGCTCGCCGACCTCCTCGACGTCGCCCGCCAGCCCCTCGACCTCGCCGGCGCCGAGCACGGCCGCGACGACCGCCACCGGTCGCTGCGCGACGCCCTGTCGTGGGGGGTGGGGCGGCTCGGTCCCGGCGCCCGCGTCGTCCTGCGCCGGCTCGGCGTCTTCGTCGGACCGTTCACGACCGCCGCCGCCCGGGCCGTCGTCGGGCCCGGCGACCCCGGACTCGACGTCGAGCGCGCCGTGCGCGAGCTCGCCCGCCACCACCTCCTGCGGGTCGAGCGCACCTCGACGACCCTGTCCTTCCGGATGCTGCGGGTCGTGCGCGACCTCGCCCTCGACGAGCTGGCCGCGGCGGGCGAGGTCGACGCCACCCGCGAGCGCCACCGGCGCTGGTTCGCCGGCGTGTGGCGCGACGCCCCCCTGTCCGACGACCTCGTCGAGCACGTCGGCCGCACACACGACGACCACGTCGAGGCCCTCGTCGACGCCCTCGAGCACGACGACGACGTCGCCGCCGCCGACATCGCCCTGGCCCTCAGCCGCCGGTGGCAGTTCGTCGAGGCGAGCACGACCGGCCTGCGCTGGACCACGCGCCTCCTCGGGCGGCCCGGCACCACGCGGGTCCAGCGCGCCCGGCTGCGCGTCGCCCGGGCCGGCTTCCTCCAGGGCGCCGACTGGGACGACGCCGAGCACGGGCGGCTGCGGGCCGACCTCGCCGACGACCCCGAGTGGTCGGGCCTGCTGGGGCTCGTCAGCGCCATCACCGCCTACGTCTCGGGCGACCCCGCGACGGCACGCCACCACATCGAGGACGCGCTGGCCGCCACGGTGCGCGCGCCGCACCTCCTGCCCGAGGTCGTCGCCGCCGCCGCCGTCTTCGACGCCACCGAGGGCGACGCCGCGGCCGCGATCACGGGCGCCCGCGACGCCCTCGCGCGCCTCGGGTCACCGGTCTCGGCCGTGCACCTCGTGAGCGTGGTGCCCAAGGCCGCCCTCGCCCTCCTCGAGGCCGGCCACGCCCGTGAGGCCCTCGACCTCCTGACCTCCGCGGCCCGCGACGCCGACGCCCGCTTCGGCATCCGGCCGACGAACACGACGACGCTCAACGCCGGCTGGGCCGCCCTGTCCGTCGACGACCCGACCGCCGCCCTCGGGTGGTTCCGCGACTCGCTGACGGGCACCCAGACCGCCACGGCCGCACCGACGGTCGGGGAGGCGGCCCTCGGCGCGGGCGCCACCCTCGCCGCCCTGGGCGGCTCCGGGGCGGCCGAGCTCCTCGGCCTCGGACGCCTCCTGCTCGCCGAGGTCGGGCAGGAGCTCCCTCCTGCCCTCGAGGCCCTCGTCGCGCGGGCCGAGGAGGCGGTCGGGGTCACGGCGCCACCAGCCGGGTGGGACGCGACCCTCGCGACGGGGCGGGTGGCCGCGCTCGTCAGGGGGGCCGGGGCTCAGCCGGCGAGGTGACCCCAACGGCCGGCGAGGTCGCGCCACGGGCCGAGGGCGGCGACGCGCCCGTCGACGAGGACGACGACCCGGTCGGCCTGCTCGAGGGCCGCGCGCTTCGACGTCGCGCCGATGACGGTGGCGCCGCGAGCGCGCAGCGCCGCCCACAGCTCGACCTCGGTCGTGGCGTCGAGGGCGCTCGACACGTCGTCGGCGAGGAGCAGCTCGGTCTCGGCGGCGAGCGCGCGGGCGAGCGCGAGTCTCTGGACCTGCCCGCCCGACAGCCGCACGCCGCGGTGGCCGACGACGGCGTCGTGCCCGCCGGCCGCGTCGACGTCGTCGCGCAGCCGGGCGTCGGTGATCGCCCGGTCGAGGGCCCGGCCGTGCCCGAGGACGACGTTGTCGGCGAAGGTGCCCGAGAGCACGCGCGGGACCTGGGAGACGTGCGAGACCTGGCCGGGGCGGAGGAACTCCTGGGCGTCCTGGACCTCGACGCCGTTCCAGGTGATCGACCCGGTGTGGTCGACCAGGCCCGACAGCGCCCGCAGCAGGCTGGACTTCCCCGACCCGACCTGCCCGAGGAGCAGGACGAGCTCGCCCGCTCCGACGGTGAGGTCGACGCCCTCGACGCCGCGGGTCCCGTCGTCGTGGACGGCGCCGACCCCCGTGAGGCGCAGCTCGCGCAGCGGCACCTGGCCCGGGACCTCGGCTGCCGGCGCGGCGCCGGTGACGAGGTCGACGCCCGGCGGCAGCGTGACGAGGTCGACCCCGCCCGCGAGCCGGCTCGTCGCCTTCTGCCACGAGCGGGTCCCGGGGGCCTCGGTGACGACGGCGCCGGCCACCCGGCCGAACCAGTCGAAGCCGTTGACGGCGCCGGCGACGAGGATGGCCGTCGCGAGGTCCCAGTGGCCCAGGGCGTAGGTGCCCCACGCGGCGACGACGCCCACCTGGACCATGACGACGGGGACGCCGTCGAGGACGGCCTGCACGCGGTGCTCGAAGACCGCGGCGTCGACGCGGCCGGCGTCGACCGACCGGAGGTGGCGGTGCGCGGCCGGGGTGGCCGCGGCGAGCTTGACGGTGCGGGCCGACTCGAGGACCGACACGAGGGAGCGCCCGAACCGGGCGCGGGCCGCGGAGGACTCGGTGGCCGACCGGCCCGCGATCGGCCGACCGACCGCCGACGCGAGGGCGGCCCCGACGAGCACGACGAGCAGCACCCCACCGGCGAGCAGGCTCCCACCGAGGGCGGCGGTGACGGCGACGATCGCGAGCCCGTTGAGGAAGTCGACCCAGCGGTCGGCGTAGAGGGCGTAGCGGTCGGCGTCCATCGACCGGGCGACGACCTCGCCGGGCGGGGTGCGCTCGAGGCGGTGCTGGCGGGTCTGCCCGGTGAGGACGGTCATCCGCACCCGGAGCATGACCTCGATCCACCAGCGCGGGTAGCGGCGGATGGCGGAGGTGAGGATGAGCGGCGAGGTGAGGACGAAGAACGCCGTGAGCGAGGTGAGGACGATGGTCCGGGTGTCCCAGCCCGCCCCGGTGCCGAGGTGCTCGACGACCCGGCCCCAGACGTAGCCCGTCGCCGCGCCGAACGACCCGCCGAGGGCCGAGACGAGGAAGAGCACGGCCGGCCAGATGCCCCAGAGCGGCCGGACGAGCAGCGCCGACAGGATGCCGCGGGCGAGCGACGGACCGTCGCCGGGGTCGGGGACGACCGGTGGCGGGCCGGTGCGCCGGGCCCCGCCGACGACGCCGTCGGCGGACGGGGCGGTGGCGGCGGCTCCCTCGCCACCGGTCGAGCGCTCGTCGGTGGGCGCGCCGGCAGGCACCCCGAGCGCGCCGTCGCCGCTGGCCTCGAGGAGGCGGCGGAACGGCCCGACCGCCGCGGCGACCTCGGACCGGGGTCCGTGCTCGACGACCCGGCCGTGGTCGAGGACGGCGACGAGGTCGGCCCGTGCCGTGGTGGACAGCCGGTGGGCGACGAGGATGCCGGTGCGGCCGGTGAGGAGCCGGTCGGCGGCCCGCACGACGAGCGCCTCGGTGACCGGGTCCATCCGGGCGGTGGCCTCGTCGAGGACGACGACGGCGACGTCGCGCACGAGCAGCCGGACGAACGCGACGAGCTGCTCCTCCCCCGCCGAGAGCGGCGTCCCGCCGGGCCCGAGGACGGTGTCCAGCCCCTCGGGGAGCCCGCCGACCCAGTCGTCGAGCGCCAGCTGGGTGACGGCGGCCCGGACGCGCGCGCGGGGGAGGTCGCCGAAGAGGGTGATGTTCTCGGCGAGCGTGCCCGCGAGGATCTCGGTGCGCTGGGTGACGACCCCGACGGCCGCCCGCAGCGCCTGGAGGTCGAGGTCGAGGACGTCGACCCCGCCGAGGAGGACCGAGCCGCGCGGCGGCTCGACGGCGCGCGACACGAGCGAGGCGAGCGTGGACTTCCCCGACCCCGTGCGCCCGACGAGGGCGCAGGTGCGCCCGCCGGGAACGTGGAGGCTGACCCCGCTCAGCGCGAAGTCGCCCTCGGGGTAGGCGAAGCGCAGGTCGCGGAACTCGAGGCCGAGCGACCCCGACGGCACGGGGAGCCCACCCTCGGGCTCGGGCTCGGTGCCGAGCAGCTGACGCAGCCGGGTGACCGCCCCGAGCCCGGCCTGCAGCTCGGGCAGGTGCCGCGCCATCTGGTCGACCTGGCCGACGAACGTGCTCGTGACGAGGAAGAGGGTGACGAGCCGGGCGACCGACAGGTCGTCGGACACCACCATGGCCACGCCCGCGACGCTCGTCCCGGCGAGGAGCCCGTAGAGCAGCAGGCCCGTCCGGCGGGTGACCCGGCACTGGAGGGCCAGGACGTCGTCGAACCGCCGGTGCACCACGGCCGACAGGCCGCTGAGGCGGCGGACGACGTGGGCCTGGCCCAGGCTCGTGCGCAGGTCGTCGCGCGCGGTGACCGCCTCCTCGAGGGCGGCGGCGTGGTCGGTCCAGGCCATCTCCTCGGAGACCTTGAGCTCGGAGATCGTCGGGAGGAGGCGCCGGACGACGGCGAAGGCGGCGACGCCGGCCACGGGGAAGAGGATCCAGGCGGGCCACCACGTCAGGCCGGCCACGACCCACATGGGGACGGCCGCGAAGACGGTGCGCAGCGCGTCCCAGACCTGGCGCCGCAGCATCGAGCCGACGTCGTGGGTGTCGTCGTCGACCCGGTCGAGGACCTCGCCGACGGCCTGCTCGCCGAGCGCCGCCAGCGGCTGGTGGAGCGCGGCGTCGAGGAGGTCCTCGCGCAGGCGCCCCTCGGCACGGTCGACGACCGCCGCCCACACCGTGCGGCCGGCGGTGTCGAGGACGGCCGCTCCGACGACGCACAGGGCGAGGAGCCCGACGAGGCGGGTGGACGGCTCGGCGGCGAGCAGTCCCGCCACGACCGTGCCCAGGGTGCGCCCGACGGCTCCGACGCCGGAGAAGGTCAGCGCGATGCCGGTGGGCCAGCCGCGCAGCCGGCCGAGGTCGAGGCGGCGCCCCGGCGGGGTCGCCGGAGGGCCGGCCGGAGGGGTGGGGGTCGAGGTCGGCGGGGGCGGTGCGGTCGTCGTCGCCATCACCGACGAACCTACGTCGCGGCACCGACGCCCGGCACCCGGGTTTCCGCCCTCGCCCGCCCGTCGGGGCCCACCACTAGGGTCGCCTCGTGCCCGACTTCACCTGGCGACCGGCCAGTGCCGCCACTGCTGACGAGGTCGAGGCGGTCTTCGAGTCCGGGGGCGCCCGGAAGTGCCGCTGCCAGGCGCTGAAGGTCCCGGGCTGGATCTGGCGCGACACCACGCAGGACGAGCGCGACGCGGCGCTGCTCGAGCAGGCCGCGTGCGGCACCGGCGGGCCGACCTCCGGCCTCGTCGGGTACGTCGACGGCGAGCCGGCCGGCTGGGTCGCCGTGGAGCCGCGGGAGGACTACCCGCGGATCTGGGCCCGGCAGAAGGCCTGGATGCGGCAGGACCCCGAGCTCGAGGGGGTCTGGTCGGTCACCTGCTTCGTCGTCCGCACGGGCTTCCGCCGCCAGGGGCTGATGTACGAGCTGGCCGCGGCCACCGTCGAGCACGGCCGGCAGGTCGGCGCGCGCCTCCTCGAGGGCTACCCCACCGAGCCGGAACCCGGGAGGACGGTCATCTGGGACGAGGCGTCGGTCGGCCTGTTGCACGTCTTCCTCGAGGCCGGGTACGAGGTCGTCGCCTCGCCGACCCTGCGCCGTCGGGTGGTGCGGCACCGGCTCGGCGCGCCGTCCTGAGGCACCCGCCCGGGACGCGACCGCGGGCGGAGCTCAGACGTTGCGCCGGTACTGCCCGCCCACCTCGAAGAACGCCTCGGTGACCTGCTGGAGCGAGCACACCCGCGACGCCTCCATGAGGACGGCGAAGACGTTGGCGCCCGAGGTCGCGGCCTCCTTGAGGCGGGCCAGTGCCTGCTCGGCCTCCTCGCGGTGGACCTCGCGGTAGGTCGTGACCCGCTCGAGCTGGCTCTCCTTCTCGGCCTCGGAGGCCCGGGCGAGGACGACCTCCTTGGGCTCCTCGTCGGCCCGCGGGTTGCGGAAGGTGTTGACGCCGATGATCGGCAGCGACCCGTCGTGCTTGCGGTGCTCGTAGAGCATCGACTCGTCCTGGATGCGACCACGCTGGTAGCCGGTCTCCATCGCGCCGAGGACGCCGCCGCGCTCGGAGATCCGGTCGAACTCGGCGAGGACCGCGGCCTCGACGAGGTCGGTCAGCTCGTCGACGACGAAGGAGCCCTGGAGCGGGTTCTCGTTCATCGCCAGGCCCCACTCCTTGTTGATGATCATCTGGATGGCCAGCGCCCGGCGCACCGACTCCTCGCCGGGGGTCGTGACGGCCTCGTCGTAGGCGTTGGTGTGCAGGCTGTTGGCGTTGTCGTAGATCGCGACGAGCGCCTGCAGCGTCGTGCGGATGTCGTTGAAGTCCATCTCCTGTGCGTGCAGGGAGCGGCCCGAGGTCTGCACGTGGTACTTCAGCTTCTGGCTGCGCTCGTTGGCCCCGTACTTCTCCTTCATCGCCACGGCCCAGATCCGGCGGGCGACGCGGCCGATGACCGTGTACTCCGGGTCCATCCCGTTGGAGAAGAAGAAGGACAGGTTCGGGGCGAAGTCGTCGATGGCCATGCCGCGCGCGAGGTAGGCCTCGACGTAGGTGAACCCGTTGGCGAGGGTGAACGCGAGCTGGCTGATGGGGTTCGCCCCGGCCTCGGCGATGTGGTAGCCGCTGATCGACACCGAGTAGAAGTTGCGCACCCCCTGCTCGATGAACCACTCCTGGATGTCGGCCATCATCCGCAGCGAGAACTCGGTGGAGAACAGGCAGGTGTTCTGGCCCTGGTCCTCCTTGAGGATGTCGGCCTGCACCGTGCCGCGCACGACCTGGAGCGCCGTCGCGCGGACCTGCGCCGCCTCCTCCTCCGACGGCTGCCGCTCGTTGGCCTCGGCCCACGCCTCGACGGCGCGGTCCATGACGGTGTTGAGGAAGAACGCGAGGATGGTCGGCGCGGGGCCGTTGATCGTCATCGAGACGCTCGTCGTCGGTGCCGTGAGGTCGAAGCCCGCGTAGAGCTCCTTCATGTCGTCGAGCGTGGCGACGGAGACGCCCGACGTGCCGACCTTGCCGTAGATGTCGGGGCGCCGGTCGGGGTCGCGGCCGTAGAGGGTCACCGAGTCGAAGGCCGTCGACAGCCGCGTGGCCGGCTGGCCCTCGGACACGAGCTTGAAGCGGCGGTTCGTGCGGAACGGGTCGCCCTCGCCGGCGAACATCCGGGCCGGGTCCTCGTTGTCGCGCTTGAAGGGGAACACCCCGGCGGTGAAGGGGAAGTAGCCCGGGAGGTTCTCGCGGCGCAGGAACGACACGAGGTCGCCGTCGTCGTTGTAGCGGGGCAGCGAGACGCGGCGGATCCGGTTGCCGGACAGTGACTCTCGCACCAGCGAGGTGTGGATCTCCTTGTCGCGCACGGTGACGACCTGCTCGTCGCCCGAGTAGGCCTCGACGACCGAGGACCAGCCGGCGAGCTGGCGGGCGACCTCGAGGGGCAGGTCGGCCCGGGCCTCGTCGAGGAGGGCGTCGACGTCGGAGCGGTCCTTGCCGGCGCGCGCGAGCGCCGCCCCGACCTCGGAGAGGCGCTGGACGCGGCGCGCGGCGTCGGCCCAGCGCTCGGTGTCGCCGTGGAAGGCCCGCACGGCCTCGGAGATCTCGGACAGGTAGCGCACCCGCGACGGCGGCACGACCTGGCGCAGCACCGAGGAGTGCCGCACCGACACCCGCGCGAGGGTGCCCTCCGAGAGGGACAGGCCGGCGGCGGAGAGCAGGGTCGCGAGCTCCTGGTAGAGCGCGGTGACACCGTCGTCGTTGAACGTCGCGGCCGAGGTGCCGAACACCGGCATGTCCTCGGGCCTCTTCCCGAAGGCCTCGCGGTTGCGCACCATCTGGCGGCCGACGTCGCGTAGCGCGTCCATGGCGCCACGGCGCTCGAACTTGTTGATCGCGACGACGTCGGCGAAGTCGAGCATGTCGATCTTCTCGAGCTGGCTGGCCGCCCCGAACTCCGGCGTCATGACGTAGAGGTTGACGTCGGCGTAGCTCGTGATCGCGGCGTCGCCCTGGCCGATGCCCGGGGTCTCGACGACGACGAGGTCGAACCCGGCGGCCTTGAGGATCGTGATGATGTCGGGCAGGGCCTCGGGCACCTCGCGACCGCCGCGGGTGGCGAGCGAGCGGAAGTACACCCGGTCGCCGTCGAGGCTGTTCATCCGGATCCGGTCGCCGAGCAGGGCGCCGCCGCCACGGCGACGGGTGGGGTCGATGGCGATGCACGCGATCCGCAGCTTGTCCTGCTGGTCGACCCGCAGGCGGCGGACGAGCTCGTCGGTGAGGCTCGACTTGCCCGAGCCGCCCGTACCGGTGATCCCGAGGACCGGGACGGACCGCGCGGCGGCGGCCCGCTCGAGCTCGGCCCGCAGGTCGTCGGTGAGGTGCCCGGTCTCGGCCGCGGTGATGGCCCGCGCGACGGCGGCGCGCTCCCCCGTGAGGACGGCCGCGACGGTCGTCGGGCGCTCCTGCCACAGGTCGCGGTCGCAGGCGGCGACGACCTGGTTGACCATCCCGGGCAGGCCGAGGCGCTGGCCGTCCTCGGGGCTGAAGATCGTGACCCCGGCCTCGCGCAGCCGCGAGATCTCGGCCGGGACGATGACGCCGCCACCGCCGCCGACGACCTGCACGTGGCCCGCGCCGGCCTCGCGGAGCAGCTCGACGAGGTACTCGAAGTACTCGACGTGGCCGCCCTGGTACGACGACACGGCGACGCCCTGGGCGTCCTCCTCGACGGCCGCGTCGACGACCTCCTGGACCGAGCGGTTGTGCCCGAGGTGGATGACCTCGGCCCCCTGGCTCTGCATGATCCGGCGCATGATGTTGATCGACGCGTCGTGCCCGTCGAACAGGGCCGAGGCCGAGACGATGCGGACGGGGTGCTCGGGCACGTGGAGGTCGGGTCGGGTCGGCTGCGCTGCCATCGGTGGGGTCCCTTCGGGTGGCGTCTCCCGAGATAGTAGGACGTCCTAGTAGTTACCGGGAAGTCACCGGGCGACGGCGGAGGCGTAGGGGTCCGGTGCGGTGGCGTCGACGAGCCACTCGGGCACCGAGCGCGCGAAGTGCTCGGCGACGCACGACGGGGGCACGTCGGCCTGGAGGCGACGCCACGACTCGGCCCGGTGCAGGCAGGAGAGCCGGTCGGCGGCCGGGAGCAGGGCGACCAGCGCCTCGCGGTCGGCGAGGTCGGTCCACGGCGTGAGCGCCGCGTCGACGAGCCGCTGGACGTCGGGGTCGTCGGCGCCGAGGGAGAAGCGGTTGCGCATGATCCACAGCGGGATCCGCAACGTCGTCAGCGGGTGGGCCCACACGGCGTCGCCGAGGTCGATGTAGGCCGCTCCCCCGGGGCGGCGGAAGGCGTTGGCGAGGTGGAGGTCGTTGTGCTGGAGGCCGTCGGGGAGGTCGCTGCCGGCGAGGACGTCGGCGGCGGCGTGGAGGCGGCCGAGGCCGTCGCGCACGCCGGCCTCCTCCTCGGGGGTGAGCCGGCGGGGGTCCGCCGCGGGCAGCGCGTCGAGCTCGGCGAGGAGGTCCTCGACCCAGGCGACGACGTCGTCGGGCCGGCCCGGGAAGCGCGGGACCCCCGTGGCCAGCAGCTCGTCCTCGTGGTCGGTGAGGTGGCGCTGTGCCCGGGTGTAGTGGGCGACGACGGCGACCCAGTCGTCGACCGGCGGGGGTTCCTCGTCGTGCCACATCGGCAGCCCGAGGTCGGCGGTCGCGAGCCACCCGCGTCCCTCCTCGACCGCGACGACCGGGGCGACGGTCCCGGGGGCGAGCCGGTCGACGGCCGCGACGAGCCGGGCCTCGAAGGCCTGGCTCGGGGCGTTCTCCTTCACCCACACGCGGCCGGCGTCGGTCTCGACGTGGAGCACGGTGGCCCAGAACCGGATCCGCTCCTGCACGAGCGGACCGGTCACCCGGCGGCCCGCTGCCTCGAGGGCCGGGAAGAGCCACCCCTGGAGATCGTCGCGCCACTCCTGGCTCGCCCAGAGGGCGGGCAGGTCATGCACGGGAGCGCCGAGCCGCGAGCCAGTCGACGGCCTCGCCGTAGCCCGCCACCCCACGCCCGATGACGTGGTGGTCGCACACGTCGGTGAGGTGGCTGTGGCGCCGGAACTCCTCGCGCGCGTGGATGTCGCTGATGTGGACCTCGACCCGCGGGACCCGGCAGGCCGAGAGCGCGTCGCGCAGGGCGATCGAGGTGTGGGTGTACCCCGCGGCGTTGACGACGATGCCCGCGCTGTCGGCGCGGCCCTCCTGGACCCAGTCGACGAGGGTGCCCTCGTGGTTGGTCTGCCGGAAGTCGACGACGAGGCCGTGCCGGGTGGCGACCTCGACGCACAGCGCCTCGACGTCGGCGAGGGTCGAGGTGCCGTAGACCTCGGGCTCGCGCTCACCGAGCAGGTTGAGGTTGGGTCCGTTGAGCACGAGGACCGTGCGGTCGTCCATGCCGCGAGTATGCCGTGCGGCGGGCGGCAGGTCCGAGGGGTTTCAGCCGCGGTACTCCTCCTCGAGGACGTCGGAGCAGCCGGCGGGCGCGAGGGGGCGGCCGTCGCGGTCGAGGGCGGACTGGGCACGGGCCCGGCCGAGGTTCCACGACAGGAGGTCGTCCTCGAAGACGTGCGGCCCGCCCCAGCCGTCGGTGACGCACAGCGCGACCTCACGGGGCAGCCGCTCGTGGATGACGGGCGTGGCGTCGGCGCTCAGCGTCGACAGGTACGTCGTGTCGAGCGGCCGGCCCGCCTCGAAGCGGTCGATGTTGCGCCCGGCCACCCAGCCGTCAGGGTTCATCGCCGCGAACCCGAGGGCGAACACGGCCGCCGAGACGAGGACGGCACGCGGGATCCACGAGCCCCTCAGCCGCACCACCCCGGCGAGGAGGAAGGCGACGACGAGGCCGAGCCACAGCTCGAAGCCGTCGACGAACACGCGCAGCACGGTGTACCCGTAGGCCTCCTGGTAGAGCGACATCCGGTAGAGCGCGCTCGCCACGACGGCGAGGGTGAGGACGCAGAGGACGCCGAGGAGGACCCGCAGCAGCACGGCGTCGCGCGGCGCCTCACGCGGGGCGACGCGCATCGTCAGGGCGACGACGACGACGGTGAGGAAGGTCGCGGCGGTCAGCTGCCCGAACCCCTGGTGGACGTACTCGGCGTAGCTGAGCCCGGTCGTCTCGCGCAGGTACTCGTGGCCGCCCCACATCGCCGCGGCCTGGGCGACGAGGAAGCCGAGGAACATCGCGACGACGACCCCCACGGGCACGGCCCACTCCCACGGACGGGTCGTGCGGCGCGAGGCGGGCAGGGCGGCATCGGCGGTGGCCGGCGGGTTGAGGGCGAGGTAGGCGCCGGTGAGGACCACCCCGGCGACGAGGAAGAGCACGAACGTGCGCTGGACGATGGTGTCCCAGCCGAGGTCGGGCACGACGGCCTCCGCCCACCGGCCGAACACGGCGTCGCCCGAGGCGAAGAGGCCGCCGAAGACCGCGAGGACGACGAGGGAGAACGCGAGGGTCCGCAGGATCGGCCAGAGGACGCGCATCCGGCTCGTCGCCGTGATGGTGCGCCCGAGGAGGGGCAGCCCCCGCAGGGCCGCCAGCGGCCAGGCGATGACGGCGAGCGGGACGGCGAGGACGGTCCGGGCCCGGGTGAGCCCTGCCGCGGCGACGACGACGGCGACGAGGACCGCGAGGACGACCACTCCCCCGGCGTCCCGCAGGGCGGTCACCGAGACGAGCAGGGCCGCGACGGCCGCGCAGGCGGTCGTGAAGGCATCGCGCCGGAAGCGGGCGACCCGCCACATGAGGACGCCGGCGCCGAGCATCGTCAGCGCGACGGCGATGCCGACGTTGCGCTCCGGCCAGGTGATCGCGGCCCAGGCCCCGAGGCCGAGGGCGGCGAGGACGACGGCGGGGCGCGGCGAGCCGTCGCGCTCGGGCCACACGGTCGAGGGCCCGAACGGGCCGTCACCGCCGGCCCCGGGGACGCGGGCGTACGGGTCGACCGGCACCGGCTCGCCGGCGAGCGGCGGTGCGGGGGTCGCGGGGACGGCCGCCGTCGCGGGCGCCGGAGGTGTCGGGGTGGGGGTCACGGCGGCCATCGGTCGCTCCTCCTGGAGGTGGGTGGGCCGCATGGCGCGCGCCCGTCGGGGAAGGACGGCGCGCAGCAGGGCACCGGTGGCGTCAGGGGGGGTCGGGACCGCGGCGACCTCGCCGCCGTGGAGCTCGGCGACCCAGCGGGCGATCGCCAGGCCGAGGCCGGTGCCGCCGGAGGCGTCGTCGCCCGAGCCGAAGCGCTCGAAGACGCGCTCGGCCCGGTCGGCGGGGATGCCGGGGCCCTCGTCGCGGACCTCGAGCACCCAGCGCTCGGCGTCGAGCCCGCGGGCGGACAGGTGGACCTGACCCCCGGCCGGGCTGTGCCGCACGGCGTTGTCGACGAGGTTGGCCACGAGCTGGGCCAGTCGGGCGCCGTCCGCGTGGACGACGAGGTCGGCCGGCTCCACGGTGTCGCGCACCCGGACCGGTCGCCCGTCGACCGAGGCCTCGGCGACGGCGTCGCGCAGCAGGCTCGCGACCTCGACCTCGCCGACCCGCAGCGGTGCGGCGCCGGCATCGATGCGGGACAGGTCGAGCAGGTCGGTGACGAGGGCGCTGAGCCGCTCGGACTGCTGGAGGGCGCCGCGCAGCGCCGCGTCGTCGGGGAGGACCACGCCGTCGACGAGGTTCTCCAGCAGGGCGCGCTGCGCCGTGAGCGGCGTCCTCAGCTCGTGCGAGACGGTGGCGACGAGCTGGCGGCGCTGCTGGTCGGCGGAGGCGAGGTCGGCGGCCATCGCGTTGAAGGCGCGCCCGAGCTCGCCCACCTCGTCGGTGGAGGTGGCCCGCACCCGCTGGCCGTAGTCGCCGGCGGCCATGGCCCGGGCCGCCTCGGTCATCTCGCGCAGGGGCGAGGTCATGCCCCGGGCCAGCCACTGGGTCACCGCCAGGGCCCCGACGACGGTGACGGGGACGCTGAACCACAGCGGCACCCGGCCGCCGTCGGCGACCTCCGCGATGGTCACCGCGACGAGGACGCTGACGCCGACGAGGACGCCGAGCTTGACCTTGATCGAGGCGATGCCGTCGAGGGGGCGGTCGGTGTTCACGGGCCGACCTCCAGCGCGTAGCCGACCCCGTGGACGGTGCGCACCCGGTCGGGGCCGATCTTGGCCCGCAGCGCCTTGACGTGGCTGTCGAGCGTGCGGGTGCCCGAGGCGTCGCCCCAGCCCCACACCTCGCGCATCAGCACCTCGCGCGTGCGGACCGTGCCCGGCTCGGTCGCGAGCGCGCAGAGCAGGTCGAACTCGAGCGGCGTCAGGTGGACGACCTCTCCGGCGACCGCGACGCGGCGGGTCCGGACGTCGATGACGAGGCCGGCGGCGTCGAGGTGGGCGGGCACGTCGGAGGCCGCGAGCGCCTCGGCCCGCTCGACCCGGCGCAGCAGGGCGCGGACCCGGGCGACGACCTCGCGCATCGAGAACGGCTTGGTGACGTAGTCGTCGGCGCCGACGCCCAGCCCGACGAGGAGGTCGGTCTCGTCGTCACGCGCGGTGAGCATGAGGACGGGGACGGGCCGGAGCGCCTGGATGCGGCGGCACACCTCGAGGCCGTCGAACCCCGGGAGCATGACGTCGAGGACGACGAGGTCGGGGTGGTGCTTATCGAAGGCGGCGACCGCGCCGGGGCCGTCGTGGGCCTGGACCGTGCCGAAGCCCTCGGCGCGCAGGCGGTTGGTGACGGCCTGGTTGATCGTCGGCTCGTCCTCGACGACGAGCACCGTCACGGTGGCGTCGGCTCTCCCCTCGGTCATGCTGCGAGCGTAGGACGCAGGGGGTGCAGCCCGCGGGGGCACCGTGTGGAGATCGTGTGAAGGTCGCCCCAGCGCCGTCAGGCCGAGACGCGGTGCTGGGTCCGGAAGGCCGTGGGGCTGATCCCGGTGCAGCGCGAGAAGTGGTGTCGCAGCAGCGCCGCCGAGCCGAAGCCGGCGTCGCGCGCGACCTCCTCGACCGACAGGTCGGTCTCCTCCAGCAGCTGGCGGGCGCGCAGGACCCGCTGGTCGGTGACCCACTGGTGCGGCGTGGTCCCGGTCTCGGCGACGAACCGACGGGCGAAGGTGCGCGGCGACATCGTCGCGCGGCGGGCGAGGTCGTCGACGGTGAAGGCCTGGTCGAGGTTCGCGACCATCCACTGGAGCAGCGGGCCCAGGCTCTCGGCCTCGCACGACGGCACCGGGCGCTCGACGTACTGGCGCTGGCCGCCGTCGCGGTGGGGGGGCACGACCATCCGGCGCGAGATCGTCGCGGCGACCTGGGCGCCGAGCTCGGTGCGGACGAGGTGGAGGGCGGCGTCGATGCCGGCGGCGGTGCCGGCGCTGGAGATGACGTTGCCGTCGCGCACGTAGAGGACGTCGGGGTCGACGTGGGCCTTCGGGTACAGCGCGGCGAGCTCGGCGGCGTGCCGCCAGTGGGTCGTGCACGAGCGCCCGTCGAGGATGCCGGCCGCCCCCAGGCTGAAGACCCCGGAGCAGACCGACATGATCCACGCGCCGCGGGCGTGGGCGGCCTGCAGCGCCTCGACGACCGCCGGGCTCGGGTTCCAGGCCGCGTTCGAGGCGGGGATCGCGACGAGGTCGGCGTCGAGGGTCGCGTCGAGGCCGTGGGCCGCGCTCACCGTCGTGCCGTTGCGCGCGTCGAGCGGGCGGTCCTCCTCCGAGCACACGCGGTAGTCGAAGGCGGGGACGCCCTCGTCGGTGCGGTCGAGGCCGAAGACCTCGGCGAGGACGCCGTACTCGAATAGCGCGACGGGCTCCTGGAGGACGACGGCGACGGAGCGGAGGGGCATGCCGACCAGTATGGCAGGAACTTGTGCATCAGTGTCAATACTGCCACTGGTGGCAGGTTGTGCCCGAACGACAAACTTGTGCCATGTTCACCACCGAGATCCTCGAGACGGTCCTCACCGCCGCTGCTGCCGGGGCGCTGCTCGCCCCCGTCGTCGCGCTCATGGAGCGCACCCACCGCCGGATGTCCCTCGACAACGGCGGCCGCATCTCCCGCTACACCGACGGTCGCGGCACCGACCGGCGCGACGCCGACACCCGCCGGGTGCGCGACGAGCTGCGCGCCCGCGCGGCCGAGGAGCCGGCGACCGCCACGACGACGGCCCCCGTCGCCGTGAGGCGCCGGGAGCCGTCGAGGTCGCACGGGGTCCGGACGGTCAGGACCCACCACGCCCGATGAGCCAGCCGACGACGAGCCCCACGAGGCCGGCGGCGACGTAGCCGCCGTAGGTGCGGGCGAGGACCGGCAGGACCGTCGCCCCGAGGTCGATGGAGTCGTCCTCCGGCACCGCCCGCGGTGACGGGACGGCCGTCGGCCTCGGGCGGGCGGCCGGCACGGGGGCGGGGACCGCGGCGGTCGCCGCCCCCGTCGCCGGTGCCGGTGGCCCCACGGCCGCGGGAGCCCCGCCCGCCTCCTCGGCCGCCGCGGCCTCGTTCTCGACCGCCTCGGCCTCGGCCGGGCCGAGCTTGCCCTCGATGCACCCGACGAACTGCTGGAGCAGCTTGTCGGAGACGTCCTGCATGACGCCGCGACCGAACTGGGCCGGCTTCCCGGTGACCTGGAGGTCGGTCGTGACGTCGACCGCGGTCCCGGTGCCGCTCGGGGCGAGCTGGATGCTCACGGTGGCCCCGGCGGTGCCGTTGCCCCGCTTGTCCTTGCCCTTGGCCTCGATGACGGCCCGGTGTGCGGCGTCGTCGCGCTCGACGAAGGTCCCGGTGCCCGCGTACTGCAGGGCGATGGGCCCGAGCTTGACCTTGACGGTGCCCGCGAAGCCGTCGGCCGAGGCCTCGGTCACCGTGGCCCCGGGGAAGCACGAGCCCACGAGGTCGAGGTCCATGAAGGTCGCCCAGGTGGTGTCGACATCGGCCGGGACGGTGAACGAGTGCGCCAGCTCCATGGGCGCCTCAGCCGCCGAGCGCGGTCGTGACGGCCCGCCGGGTCAGGACCCGGGCGAGGTGGCGCCGGTAGTCGGCGTCGCCGTTGAGGTCGCTCGGCGGGTTGGTGCCGTCGGCGGCCGTGTCGCAGGCGTCGCCGAGGTCGGAGGCCGACCGGCCGACGAGCGCCTCCTCCACCGAGCGCGCCCGCAGCGGCGTCGAGCCCATGTTCGTCAGGCCGACGCGCGCCTCGGCGATCGTCCCTCCCTCGACCCGCAGGGCCGCGGCGACCCCGACGATCGACCACTGGTGGGACACCCGGACGAACTTCTCGTAGTGCGACACCCAGTCGGTGTGCTTGGGGATCCGGATGGCGGTGAGCAGCTCGCCCTCACCGACCGCCGTCTCGAACAGGTCCCGGAAGAAGTCGGCCGCCGCGACGGTCCGCTCGCCGCCCTGGCCCCGGATGACGAGCTCGGCGTCGAGCGCGAGGACCGGCGCCCCCACGTCCCCCGCCGGGTCGGCGTGGACCAGGGCACCGCCCACGGTGCCGCGGTGGCGGATCTGCGGGTCGGCCACCTCCTCGACGGCCTGCGCGAGCAGCGCCGCGTGGAGCCGGACGAGCGGGTCCTTGACGACCTCGCTGTAGGGGGCCATCGCCCCGATGACGACCGCGTCGCCCTCCTCGCGGATGCCGCGCAGCTCCTCGATCCGGCCGAGGTCGACGACCTTCTCCGGGGCGTTGAGCCGCATCCGCAGGATGGGCAGCAGCGACTGGCCGCCGGCCATGACCTTCGCGTCGTCGCCGGCCTCGGCGAGGGCCGCGAGGGCCTCGTCGACGCTCGTGGGGGCCAGGTACTCGAATGCCGCGGGGATCACTGTGCTGCTCCGTCCGTCGCGCCTGCGCTGGGATCCTGGTTGGGCGCGTCCTGCGCGAAGTGCGGCTGCGCCTCGTCGGTCGTCGCCCCTCCCGAGCCGCCGCCCTGGATGGCCTTCCACACCCGCTCGGGCGTGCACGGCATCTGGATGTCGTTGACGCCGAAGTGGCGCACGGCGTCGACGATGGCGTTGACGACCGCGGGCGTCGAGGCGATGCAGCCGGCCTCGCCCACCCCCTTGGTGCCCAGGGTGTTCGTCGTCGACGGGGAGACGGTGTTCGCCGTGTTCATCGAGATGGTGTCGGCGGACGTCGGCAGCGTGTAGTCGACGAAGGAGCCGCTGACGAGCGTGCCCGACTCGTCGTGCACGGCCTCCTCCCACAGCGCCTGGGCGATGCCCTGGACGATGCCGCCGTGCACCTGGCCCTCGACGATGAGCGGGTTGACGATGTTCCCGATGTCGTCGACCGAGACGTACGAGCGCAGGGTCACCTTGCCCGTCTCGGTGTCGACCTCGGCCGCGCACAGGTGGGTCCCGTGCGGGAACGAGAAGTTGACCGGGTCGTAGGTGGCGTCGGCGTCCAGGCTCGGCTCGGTGCCGTCGGGCAGGTCGTGGCCAGCGAAGGTCGCCCAGACGACCTCGGCCATCGCCTTGCCGTTGTCGGTGCCGCGCACCGTGAAGGTGCCGTCCTTGAACTCGATGTCGTCGACGCTCGCCTCGAGCATGTGCGCGGCGATCGGCCTCGCCTTCTCGATGACCTTGTCGACGGCCCGCACGAGCGCCTCGCCGCCGACGACGAGCGAGCGGCTGCCGTAGGTGTCGAGTCCCTTGGGAGCGACCTGCGTGTCGCCGTGGAGGACCTCGACGTCGTCGAACGGCACCCCGAGCCGGTCGGCGACGATCTGGCTCCACGCCGTCTCGTGGCCCTGGCCGTGGGCGCTGGATCCGGTGACGACCTCGACCTTGCCCGTGGGCAGCATCCGCACCGCCGCGTGCTCCCAGCCGCCGGCCGCGTACGACAGGCTGCCGAGGACCCGGCTCGGCGCGAGGCCGCACATCTCGGTGAACGTCGAGATCCCGATGCCGAGCTGGACGGTGTCGCCGGACTCGCGGCGCCGCTTCTGCTCGGCGCGCAGGCCGTCGTAGTCGAACATCTCCTTGGCCTTCTCGGTGGCGGCCTCGTAGTTGCCCGAGTCGTACTCGAGCCCGCACACGCTGGTGAACGGGAACTCCTCGTGCTTGATCCAGTTCTTCTCGCGGATCTCGAGGGGGTCGACGCCGACCTCCACCGCGAGCTCGTCCATGAGCCGCTCGATGGCGTACGTCGCCTCCGGGCGCCCGGCGCCGCGGTAGGCGTCGGTCCACGTCTTGTTCGTGAAGACGTTGGTGCAGTTGAACTGGTACGCGGGGAACTTGTAGATCGCGTTGAACATGAAGGCGCCGAGGATCGGCACGCCCGGCGTGACGAGGCCGAGGTAGGCGCCCATGTCGGCGAGGAGGTCGACCTTGAGGCCGGTGACCGTGCCGTCCTTGGTCGCCGAGAGGGTCAGCTTCTGCCACTGGTCGCGGCCGTGGTGCGCCGACAGGAGCGACTCGCTGCGGGTCTCGGTCCACTTGCACGGCTTGCCGAGGCGGGTCGCCACGAGGGTGGTGATGTTCTCCTCGGGCGTGTACTGGAGCTTGCCGCCGAAGCCGCCGCCGACGTCGGGCGCGATGACGCGCACCTTCGACTCGGGGATGCCGAGGACGGCCGCCGTGAAGATGCGCACGAAGTGCGGCACCTGGGTGGCCGACCAGATGGTCGTCTGCTCGCCGGTGGGGTCGCAGACGACGGAGCGGGGCTCCATGAAGGCCGGGATGAGGCGCTGCTGGCGGTACTCGCGCTCGATGACGATGCCGTCGGCGCGCGCCGCCTCGATGGCCTCGTCGACGGCGCCTCCGGTGCCGGCGCCGGCGGAGTCGAACTGCCAGAAGGCGCTCTTGTTCGTCCCGAGGTCGGGGTGGGCCAGCGTCTCGTCGGCGGCCGACCTCCGCAGGTCGAGCGCCGCGGGGAGCTCCTCGTAGTCGACGTCGACGAGCTCGGCGGCGTCGCGGGCGGCGGCGACCGAGCGGGCCGCGACGACCGCGACGATCTCTCCGGCGAAGGCGACCCGGTCGACGGCGATCGACGGGTGGTCGGGCGCCTTCTGGTCGGGGGTGATGGGCCAGGCGCAGGGCAGCGCCCCCTGGGCGTCGGCGACGTCGGCGCCGCTGAGGACCGCGACGACGCCGGGGCTCTCCTTGGCCGCCGAGGTGTCGACGTTGGTGATCCGCGCGTGGGCGAACGGGCTGCGGACCATGACGAGGTGGAGCATCCCGGGCAGGACGATGTTGTCGGTCCAGCGGGTGCGGCCGGTGATGAGGCGCCGGTCCTCCTTGCGCTTGCGGGAGGAACCGACCTCCTGGGCCGGGCGGTCGTCGACGGCGGTCATCGGGCCTCGCTCCCCTCGCGCTCGGGCACCGCGGCGCTCGAGCAGGCCGCGACAGCCTTGACGATGTTGTGGTAGCCGGTGCAGCGGCACAGGTTGCCCTCGAGCCCGACCCGGATCTCGTCCTCGGTGGGGTTCGGGTTCTCCTTGAGCAGGTCGATGGCCTGCATGATCATCCCCGGCGTGCAGTAGCCGCACTGGAGCGCGTGGTTGTCGTGGAAGGACTGCTGCATCGGGTGCAGCTCACCGTGCGGGGCGATGCCCTCGATCGTCGTGACCTCGTGGCCGTCGGCCTGCACGGCCAGCACGTTGCACGACTTCACGCTCCGGCCGTCGAGGTGGACGGTGCACGCGCCGCAGTTGCTCGTGTCGCAGCCGACGACGGTCCCCACCTTCCCGACGACTTCTCGCAGGTAGTGGACGAGCAGCATGCGGGGTTCGACGTCGTCGGAGCACTGCACTCCGTCGACCGTGACGTTGACCCGAGTCATCGTTGACTCCATTCGCCTGGGGGACCGTGTCGTGCTCGTGATCCTCACCCGAAGTGAGCCGCATCACAAGGGGTGTCGAACGACATCCGGGCCCACGATGCGGAACCGGCCTTTCCCGGGAGGCAACCCGGTCGGTCAGGCGCTGCCGTGGTGGATCGGCCCGGTGACCTCGTGCAGCCGCCGACCGGCCCCGCCCCACTGGAGGGCGATGATCTCCGCGGCGATCGAGACGGCCGTCTCCTCGGGCGTGCGGGCCCCGAGGTCGAGGCCGATGGGGCTCGACAGGCGGGCGAGCTCGTCGTCGCCGAGGCCCGCCTCGCGCAGCCGCTCGACCCGGTCGTCGTGGGTGCGCCGCGAGCCCATCGCGCCGACGTAGGCGACCTCGGGCATCCGCAGGGCCACCTCGAGGAGGGGGACGTCGAACTTGGGGTCGTGGGTGAGGACGCACACGACGGTGCGGCCGTCGACCCGTCCCTCCTCGACCTCGGTCTCGAGGTAGCGGTGCGGCCACTCGACGACGACCTCGTCGGCGGCGGGGAACCGGCTCGTCGTCGCGAACACGGGGCGCGCGTCGCAGACGGTGACGCGGTAGCCGAGGAAGGTGCCGACGTGGGCGACCGCGGCGGCGAAGTCGATGGCGCCGAAGACGAGCATCCGCGGGCGGGGGGCGAACGCCGACACGAAGACGCGCATCCCCTCGCCCCGGCGCTCGCCGTCGGGGCCGTAGGTGAGGGTCTCGGTGCGGCCCGCGGCGAGCAGGCCGCGGGCGTCGTCGGTGACCGCGGCGTCGGCGCGGGGGCTGCCGAGGGAGGCGGCGCCCTCGGGACGGTCGGCGCTCGCGGGGCGGTCGGCGCCCTCGGGGCGCACGACGAGCCGGCGGCCGAGCCAGGCGGGGTCGGGGTGCTCGATGACGGTGGCGACGGCGACGGGCCGGCCGGCCTCGACGTCGTCGGCGACGGCGCCGAGCTCGGGGAAGGTCTCGGGCGAGATCCGCTCGACGAAGACGTCGAGGATGCCGCCGCAGGTCAGGCCGACGGCGTACGCGTCGTCGTCGGAGACGCCGTACCGCTGGAGGACCGGCTCCCCCGACTCCACGACCTCCTGGCCGAGCTCGTAGACCGCGCCCTCGACGCAGCCGCCGGACACCGACCCGACGGCCTCCCCGCCGGGGCCGACGAGCATCGAGGCACCGGCGGGACGGGGGGCGGAGCGGAAGGTCGCGACGACGGTGCCGACGCCGACGGTCTCGCCGGCGCGCCACCAGCGCAGGAGGTCGGGCAGGACGTCACGCACGCGCGACCACCTCCGTCAGCTCCTCGAACGCCGCCAGCGAGTGCCCCGCGACGAAGTCGTCGACGTGGGGCAGCACCGCCATGATGCCTCCCTGGACGGGCTCGTAGCCCGGTCGGCCCCGGTGCGGGTTGACCCAGACCACCCGGTGGGCGACGGCGCGCAGCCGTCGGACCTGCTCCCCGAGCGCCTCGGGGTGGTCGCGCTCCCACCCGTCGGAGAAGACGACGACGACCGCGCCGCGCGCCATCCCCCGACGGCCCCACCGGTCGAGGAAGACCTTGACGCCCTCGGCCAGCCTCGTGCCGCCGGACCAGTCGGGGATGACGCCTCCGGCCGCGACGATGGCCCGGTCGGGGTCGCGGTGGCGCAGCGGACGGGTGATGTGGGTGAGCCGGGTCCCGAGGGTGAAGACCTCGGTGGGGACGCCGGCCGCGCAGTACGTGTGGGCCAGCCGCACGAGGGCGTCGGCGTACGCGCTCATCGAGCCCGAGACGTCGACGAGCAGGACGACGCGCCGCGCGCGTGTCGTGCGGCGGCGCCAGCGCACCTCGCCCGGCTCCCCCATCCGGCGCAGCGTCGAGCGCAGGGTGGCCCGGGCGTCGACCGCGCCGCGCGACGAGGTGGCGTAGCGGTGGGCCCGTCGGCGCGGGGCCCGCGGGCGGAGCGCGGCGAAGAGCCGGGCGAGCTCCTCGCGGTCGCGGCGGTCGAGGGAGGCGAGGTCGCGGTGGCGCAGCACCTCGGCCGAGCTGGCCCGGGCGCGAACGGCATCCGGGCCCTCGGCGCCCTGGCCGGTCTGCTCGTCCGACGCGGTGAGCCCCGCCTGGGACACCATCCGGGGCAGCGGCGCCCCGTCCTTCGAGCCGGCCCGGGTGCCGCTGAACCAGGCGGCGTAGACGTGGTCGTAGCGCTCGAGGTCGGCGGGCGACCCGCAGAGCGTGGCCCGGCCCACGTGGTAGACCGCCGGCTGGTCCTCGAGCCCGACGGCAGCGACGCCCTCGAGGTAGGTCCGCTCGCGGTCGGCGGTGACGTTGACCCCGGCCGCACGCAGCGCCCGGGCGAAGCCGAGGAGGACCTCCTCGGGCGGGTGGAGCAGGTCGAGCGGCTCGCCGGCCTCGGCCGGCTCGATGGGCCCCCCGGGCTCGCGGGGCTCGGTCATCGGGCGAGCATCGTGTCGAGCGCCCGCTTCACCCGCTCGGCGTCCTCGCGGTACTTCACGGCCACCCCGAGGGTGGCGGCCGCGACCTCGGTGTCGAGCTCGCGGGTCCCGAGCTCGTGGAGGGCGCGGGCCCAGTCGAGGGTCTCGGCCACGCCGGGCGGCTTGACGAGCTCGCGGTCGGCGCGGATGGCGTGGACGGCACGGGCGACCTGGGCGGCGAGCGCCTCGGGCACCTCGGGAGCACGGCTGCGCAGGATGGCCAGCTCGCGCTCGATGCCGGGGTGCTCGAGCCAGTGGTAGAGGCAGCGGCGCTTGAGGGCGTCGTGGAGCTCGCGGGTCCGGTTGCTCGTGAGGACGACGACCGGGGGGACGGCCGCGGTCACCGTGCCGAGCTCGGGGATCGTCACCTGCCAGGTGGACAGCACCTCGAGGAGGAAGGCCTCGAACTCGTCGTCGGCCCGGTCGACCTCGTCGACGAGGAGGACGGCCGGGGCGTCGCGCAGCGCCCGCAGCACCGGACGGGCGAGGAGGAAGCGCTCGTCGAACAGCCCCTCCTCGACCTCGCGGACGTCGCGGGCCGCGCCCTCGACGGCCTCGAGGGCCCGCACGTGGAGGATCTGGCGCGGGAAGTCCCAGTCGTAGAGGGCCTGGGTCGCGTCGATGCCCTCGTAGCACTGGAGCCGGATGAGCGGCAGGTCCATCGCCTCGGCGAGCGCCTCGGCGAGGGCGGTCTTGCCGGTGCCGGGCTCGCCCTCCAGGAGCAGCGGTCGGGCCAGCCGGAGCCCGAGCCAGGCGATGGTCCCCAGGGCGTCGTCGGCGAGGTAGCCGGTCTCCCCGAGCGCGCTCGTGAGGTCGTGCGTCGTCGCGAACGTCGTCCTCGGGTCCATGGCGCCAGCATCCCTGATGGCGGGGGCGTCCGGAAGCGGGCGGTGCACGCGCGTCGAAGGACGGGTCACGCGAGGTCGTCGACGGTGTCGACGTCGCGGCCCGTCGCGAGGTCGCCGCACTCGACGAGGACGTGCGCGGTGGCCCGCAGGTGGTCGCGGGCCCCGCGGTCGCCGATCGCGGTGCCGGACACCGCCTCCCAGTGGTCGCGCCCGAGGACGACCGGGTGACCCGGGACGCCCCCGTAGGCGGCCCGCGCGAGGGCGCCGGGCCCGCCGGCCGCGGCGAGCACCCGCGCCATGACGTCGGCCCCGACGTCGGGGAGGTCGACGAGCGTCACGAGGACCCGCTCGGGTGCGCTGGGCCGACCGGCCAGGGCGGCCAGCCCGGCCCGCAGCGAGGCCCCCATCCCCTCGTCCCAGTCGGCGGCGCGGACGACGGCCGCCCCGGCGGCGGCCGCCAGCGCGGCGACCTCGTCCGCAGCGGCACCGACGACGACGAGCACGTCGTCGCAGCCGGCCGCGCGGACCCGCTCGACGGCGCTCTCGAGGAGCGTCGGGCCCTCGGCCGACGGCCGGAGGAGGGCCTTGGGTCCCCCCATCCGGCGCCCGGCACCGGCGGCGAGGACGAGGCCGGCGGTGCTGGTCACGTCACCCACCCTCCCACGGGCGCTCGACGTCAGCCGCGGCCCGCGGCGAGGGCGGCGTCGACGAGGACGCGTGCGGAGGCAGCAGCCCGGGCCGCGGCGTCGGGGTCGGCGTCCAGGGCCCCGCTGGCGAGACCGCCGTCGAGGAGGAGGGTCAGCGAGCGGGCCAGTCCGCGGGGGTCGGGCGCACCGGCGTCGGTCGCGAGGTCGGTGACCCAGGCGAGGACCGCCGCCTTGTGCGCGACCGTGCGCTCGTGCACCGCGGTGCCCGGCACCGACTCGGCCGCGGCGTTGATGAACGCGCAGCCCCGGTACCCGTCGCGCCGGCAGGCGGTGGCGAGGGCGTCGAACAGGCCGACGAGCCGGTCGGCGGCCGCGGGCCCCGCCGCCGCGGCGGCCTCGTGCAGCTGCCCGCTCCAGATGGCGTCGACCCGCTCGAGGTAGGCGAGGGCGAGGTCGTCCTTGGCGGGGAAGTGCCGGTAGAAGGTCGCCTTGGCCACGCCGGACTCCGCGATGATCAGGTCGATCCCGACCGCCCGGAAGCCGCGCGCGTAGAAGAGGCGGAACGCGGTCTCGAGGATGCGGTCACGAGCACTCGGCGGGGGCATGGGGTTGATGGTAGACAGATCTGTCTGCTAGCGTCCAGCCGGACGGTAGACCGACCTGTCTACCTCGTGATCCCGACCCCCTCACCAGGAGCTCCCATGACCATCGCAGTCCTCGGCACCGGAGCGGTCGGACGCGCGCTCGCCGGCCGCCTCGACGAGCTCGGCCACGACGTCGTCGTCGGCACCCGTGACCCCGCCGCGACCCTGGCGCGCAGCACGCCCGACGGCACGGGCGCCACGCCGTTCTCCGCCTGGCGCGAGCTCCACCCGGGGGTCGCCCTCGCGACCTTCGCGGACGCCGCGGCCGCGGCCGACCTCGTCGTCAACGCCTCGTCCGGCGTCGCCGCCCTCGAGGTCCTGGGACTGGCCGGCGCGGCGAACCTCGCGGGCAAGCCCCTCCTCGACATCTCCAACCCGCTGGACTTCTCCGCCGGGTTCCCGCCCACCCTCTTCGTCAAGGACACCGACTCCCTCGCCGAGCAGCTGCAGCGGGCCTTCCCGCAGGCCCGCGTCGTCAAGTCGCTCAACACCCTCACGGCCGAGCTCATGGTCCACCCGGAGTCCCTGGGCCGGAGCACGACCGTCTTCGTCTCCGGGGACGACGCGCAGGCCAAGGCGCGGGTGGTCGAGCTGCTGACGTCCTTCGGTCACGACGACGTCATCGACCTCGGAGGCCTCGAGACGGCGCGGGGCACCGAGATGCTCCTGCCGGTGTGGCTGCGGCTCATGGGAGCCCTCGGGACCGCGCAGTTCAACCTCAAGGTCGTGCGCTGAGCGTCAGGCCAGCGTCGCCTCGATGGCGGCGATGATCCGCGGGCGCAGCTCGTCGGCGGAGATGACGGCGTCGACCGACCCGACCTCGACCGCCCGGTGGATGTTGTGGACGGCGTCGAACTCCGCGGCCACCTTCCCGAGCATCTCCGAGCGCACGGCCGTGCGGACCGCGGCGAGCTCGGTGGCCACCCGGGCCCGCTCGGCACCGCTGAGGTCGGCGAGCGAGGCCTGGAGGTCGGCGACCCGCGGGTCGCTCGCCGTGCGGGCGTCGACGTCGCGAGCGAAGACGACCGCCGCCGCCGGGGCCCCACCGAGCACCGAGGCGAACGACCCCTCGACCGCGAGCGTCGTCATCCGGGGGTTGAGCGCCTTGGAGAAGACGACGAACGCGCCACCGTGGTACCGGGACACGACGACGAAGACGATCGGACCGTCGAAGTTGACGACCGCGCGGCCGATCTCGGCGCCGTACTCGAGCTGGAGGGCGCGCATCGAGTCGGGCGAGCCGTCGAACCCGGACAGGTTCGCGAGGACGACGAGGGGGCGGTTGCCGCTCGCCGCGTTGATGGCGCGGGCCGCCTTCTTCGACGACCGCGGGAACAGCGTCCCGGCGGTGTAGACATCGGGACCGTCGGTGGGGGGCACGCCGCGGCGAGCCACGTTCTTCGACTCGATCCCCAACAGGCACACCGGGATCCCGCCGACCCGGGCGTCGAACACCACGGCCGTCTCGGCGTCGGCCATGCCCGCCCAGCGCTCGAGCGTGCCGTGGTCCTGGTCGGCGACGGCCTTCATCAGGGTGCGGATGTCGAACGGCTTCTTGCGGTCGGGGTTGGTCGCCGACGAGAAGATGTCGCCGACCGTCGTGAAGTCGCTGCCCGCGAGCGAGTGCGGGAACGAGGTGACGTCGCGGTCGTGCGGGTCGGTGGTCGCGGCGCGGCGGGGGCCGCCCTCCCCCGGTGCGACCCAGGTGTTCTCGTAGTGCTGGAGGAGGATGCCGTAGGCGTCGACGAGGTCCTTGGCCCAGTACTGCGCCTGGCCGTTGGGGCCCATGACGCGGTCGTAGCCGCCGATGCCGAAGTTGTCCTCGGCCGAGACCCCGCCGGAGAAGTCGAGCGACTGCTTGCCGGTGAGGACCATCGCCGAGTCGGGTGTCATGACGAGGATGCCCTTGGTGTGCATGAGCATCGTCGCCTCGGCGTTCCAGTACGGCTGCGCCCCGACGTTGATGCCGGCGACGACGACGTTGACCTCGCCCCCGGCTTGGGTGAACTCGATGATCCGCTTGAGGGCCTTGGCGACCCAGTCCATGTTCTCGGTCCCGGAGTCCATCGAGATGCGCGCGCCGGCGGACAGGGCGAACCACTCGACGGGCAGCCCCCTCTCCTCGGCGAGGTCGAGCGCCGCGATGACCCGGGCGCACTCGGGCTCGGCGACCGCGCCGAGGGCCCGCAGCGGGTCGCCGCAGAGCAGGACGCGGGTGACGCCCTCGGGGTGCAGGTCGGTGGGCGTCGTCACGACGCCGCAGATGAGCCCGGCCGTGTTCTGCCCGTAGGGGCGGTCGACCGGGACGAGCCGGCCGTCGGCGTCGAGGTCGTGCTCGACGACGGAACCGCCGGCGCCGGCGACCATCGAGACGAGCTCGTAGGGGTACACCAGACCGCGGCGACGGGCGCGCACGACCTTCTCGGCGTACTCGTCGAGCGGGGCGACGCGATCGGTGGGCGGCTGCTCGACGGTGAAGGTCACGCCTGAGCCCGGCTGGTAGCTGAAGCGCGCGCAGATCGGCACGGCGTGGCCGTTCTCGCCGGCGATCTCGCCCTGGACCCGGACCTCCTCGATGCCGGCGCCGGCCGTCATCGGGGCGACCTTGCCCTGCAGGGCCGTCAGCTGGTCGAGGTCGGCCTCGACCTGCGGCCAGATGTGCAGCCAGACGTGGTTGGTGTCGAGGCGCGCCCCGCCGCCGAGGGTCGTGCGCGCCCGGCGGACGGCCTCGAGGCAGTTGGCCAGCGCCCGCTCGACGTGCGGCAGCGCCGTGACCTTGCCGCTCTCGTCGCGCACGACGACGAGCTGGCGGACCTGGGCGAGGGCGACGAGCCGCTGGTCCTGCGCGTTGTCGCGGGCGACGGCGTGGAGGAGGAGCACGTCCTCGGGGGCGTCGAGCCGGGTGAGGTCGAAGTCGCGCAGCCGCCAGAGGTTCAGCCGCCGGCCGACCATCGGGTGGACGTCGCGGACGGGCCGGTCCTCCTCGACCGTGCCGTCGGCCCGCGGCCGGAAGGTGAAGTAGCCGACCTCGCGGCCGTCGTCGGGCACGACGCCGACGGCCACCCGCCGCACCTCGGCGGCGAACGGCATCGCCGCGAGCCGCAGCGCCAGGTCGGCGGACGCGACCTCGCGGTCCGTGGGGAGGTCGGGCCAGTGGAGGTAGAGGTCGACGACGGCCTCGGACCCCTCGGGGCGCCGCGCGACGAGGTCGGACAGCAGACGCGAGAGCTCGCCGTCGGGGACGAGCTCGTCGGCGACACCGACGGTGCTCACGAGGTGCGAGGCCGTGTCGTCGAGCCGGTAGTCGGCCGTCGCGACGGCGCGCTCGCCGAGCGTGGACTCCTCGAGGTCGCGCAGCGCGTACTCGCGGTAGTGCCGCTTGATGAGGACGGCGAGCATCGGCTCGCGGGCCGGGGTCCCGCGCCGCAGCCGCTCGCCGAGGAAGCGCACGATCCGCTCGGGGATCGCGGCGAGGGCGTCGATGCGCGCGGTGCGGTCGGGACCGTCGGGCAGGGCGTCGATGTCGTCGAGCTCACCGCCGACCGACCCGAGCACCGAGGCCCGGTCGGCGTCGACGAGCGGCTGGTCGAACCAGCGGAAGCGCACGCTGCGCGCGAGGTCGCCGACGATCGGGAAGCGGAGCTGGGTCGCGGCCACGAGGCGGTCGAGCAGCTCGCGGGCCGCGACGTCGTCGGGCGCCGAGGGGGCGGGCTCGGTGAGCCAGCGCTGGAGCACCGAGGTCGCGAGCGCCACCTCGGGCGCGGACCGCTGCTGCGCGAGGAAGATCCGGAAGACGGCCCGCTCGAGGCCGGGGCCGCGCTCGACGCCGTCGACGCCGTAGTGCCCGAGGACGCGCTCGAGGCGACCGACGAAGTCGGCCGGGAGGCCGCCGCGCTCGGGGTCGAGGGTCTGGAGGTAGGTGTGGAAGTGCTCGCGCGGGCTGTGGACCCGGTTCTCGACGTGCGCCTCCTCGCCGACCGGCCGGTTGCGGCTCAGCTCGGCGAAGTCGGCGAAGCAGGCGAGCAGCGACATCTCGTCGGCCACCGGCGAGCGGCCCTCGGCGGCGAGCTCGTCGCGCGCGGTGAGGTAGCGGCTGACGGTGCGGCTCTCGTGGCCGGGGTCGAGGTCGTAGCCGAGGAGCATCGCCGACAGGTCGGCGCGCCCCCGCGACGCCCGCTCGGCGGCGTCGCCGTCGTCGACGTCGTCCGGCAGGTCGAGGTCGACCGCCTCACCCGCCGCCTCGGCCGCGGCCTCGGACGCGTCCCCCGTCGGCTCGAGCCGCACGAGCGCGGCCCCGGTCTCGACCTGGCTGCCGGTGGAGACGAGGAGCTCCTTGACCCGACCGGCGAACGGCGCCGGGAGGACGGTCTCCATCTTCATCGACTCGAGGACGAGCACGGGGGCCCCGGCGGCGACCTCGTCGCCGACCTTGAGCGGCGTGGCGACGACGAGTGCCGGTGCGGGAGAACGCAGCACGCCACCCTCGTCGCGGCTGACGCGGTGGGTGACGCCGTCGACCTCGACGAGCTGGACGGGGCCGTGAGAGGCCGTGACGAGACGGTGGCTGCGCCCTCCGACGCGCACCCGGGAGGCGTACGGACCGGTGCGCTCGAGGTCGGCGTCGACGGTGTGGGCCTCGCCCGTGGGGTCGGCGACGGAGACGCGGAACCGGGCGGGACCGGTGCGGAAGACGGTGACCTTGTAGGCGGTGCCGCGCAGCTTGAGGTCGACGGCCCGGCCGACGTCGTGCTGCACCTGGGGACGGCCGCCGCGGGCGGTCTCGAGCAGGCGGGTCCGCTCGATCTCCTCCGCCTCCTCGTAGGCCTCGATGCCGGCGACGACGAGGGCGACGCCGCTGTGCTCGGAGGCGACGAGGCGGCCCTCGGACCGGACCCGGTCGATCCAGCCGGTGTCGGCGGAGCCGTCGACGACCTCGGGCTGGTCGAGGAGGTCGAGGATGAACGACTTGTTCGTCGCGCCGCCCTCGATGACGACCGTCGTCTCGCGCATGGCGCGGCGCAGGCGCGCCAGCGCCTCGTCACGGTCGCGGCCGCTCGCGATGATCTTCGCGATCATCGAGTCGAAGTCGGCGGGGATCGAGTCGCCCTCGGCGACACCGGTGTCGACCCGGATGCCCGGCCCCGCGGGGAGCTCGAGGTGGGCGATGCGCCCGGGAGCGGGGGCGAAGTCGCGGTCGGGGTCCTCGGCGTTGAGCCGCGCCTCGACGGCGTGGCCGAGCTCGCCCGGTCGCTCGCCCTCGAGCCGGCCGCCCGACGCGACGTGGATCTGCAGCCGGACGAGGTCGGTGCCCGTGACGACCTCGGTGATGGGGTGCTCGACCTGGAGCCGGGTGTTGACCTCGAGGAAGGCGAAGAAGCGGTCGCCCGGGTGGTATAGGAACTCGACCGTCCCGGCGCCGGCGTAGCCGACGGCGACGGCCAGCCGCTCGGCCGCTCCCTTGAGCTCGAGCACCTGGGCCTCGTCGAGCACCGGCGACGACGACTCCTCGATGACCTTCTGGTTGCGGCGCTGCACGGAGCAGTCGCGCACCCCGATGGCCCAGGCCGTGCCCTGGCCGTCGGCGATGACCTGCACCTCGACGTGACGGGCCCCGGTGACGAGCTTCTCGAGGAAGACCACGCCCGACCCGAAGGCCCGCTGCGCCTCGTCGCGGGTGCGCTCGTAGGCGTCGGCCAGCTCGGCGTCGGAGGCCACCTTGCGGATGCCCCGCCCGCCACCTCCGGCGGTCGCCTTGAGCATGAGCGGGTAGCCGATCTCGGCGGCCGACGCGACGGCGTCCTCGAGGGTGTCGACCCCACCGCGGCTCCACGGCGCGACGGGGACCCCGACCTCCTCGGCGATGAGCTTGGAGCCGATCTTGTCGCCGAGCCGGCGCATCGCCTCGGCGCTCGGGCCGATGAAGGTGACCCCGATCCGCTCGCAGACCTCGGCGAAGGCGGGGTCCTCGGCGACGAAGCCCCAGCCGACCCACGCGGCGTCGGCGCGGGTCTCGAGGAGCGCCTTCTCCAGGACCGCGTGGTCGAGGTAGGGCCGCGCCGACGCGGGGCCGAGGTCGTAGGCGACGTCGGACTCGCGGACGAACATCGCCGAGCGCTCGGCCTCGGTGTGCAGGGCCACGACCTCGATGCGGTGGCCGCCCGGACCCGCCTGCGCGTTGATGTCGCGCACGGCGTGGACGAGCCGCATCGCGGCCTCACCGCGGTTGACGATGGCGATCCGCGTGAACATCCGTGGTCCTCCAGGGGTCGGCTACCGGTTCGGCCGCGGCGGGTGGGCCCGCCGCGTCCCGAGCCTGTCACCATCTCGCGGTGACGCGCGAGTAATGAGCGGGGCGGGGCGTGCCGTCGCGCCGCCCGCCGTCAGGCCCGGTCGCCGCCCGCGACGGCCTCGGTCCCGGCCACCCCCTCGCGCTCGCCCTCGCCTCGGTCGTCGTCGTCGTCCTCGTCGTCCTCGACCCGGGGCTCGACGAGCGCCGCGACCGTCGCCTCGGTCTCGGGCGTCAGGTCGTATCGCCGCTGGTAGATCTCGAGCATCGCCATCACGGTCGCCGCGACGGGGACACCGAGCAGCGCGCCGGACAGCCCGAAGAGCTGGGCCCCGAGCAGCGCCGCGCCGAAGGACACCGCGGGGTGCACGTCGACCGCCCTGGCCGAGATCCGCGGCTCGAGCGTGAGGTTCTCGACCTGCTGGTACGCGATGCCCCAGACGAGCACCCACACGCCGAGCAGCGGGTCGCCCGACGTCACGCCGACGACGACCGGCAGCGCGATGGAGATGTAGGTCCCGACGTTCGGGATGAACTGGGCGACGATGCCGGTCCACAGGGCGAGCGGCAGCCAGTACGGCAGGTCGAGGACGTAGAAGGCGACCCCGCTCGCGACGGCGTTGATCGACGCGAGGACGACGCGCGCCGCGATGTAGCCGCCGACCTTGACCCGGGTGAGGTCCCACGCGGTGAGGAACGGCACCTGGTAGCGCGGCGGGACTCGCCGGCCGATCCACGCCCGCAGCGTCGGCATCCCGACGGAGATGTAGAAGACGAAGAAGGCGACGACGAACAGGCCGAACACCCCGGACAGCAGGGCGCTGAGCACCCCGAGGACGCCGAAGGCCACGGTCTGCGCGTACCCCGTGAGGTCGGTCGGGTCGAGGCCGGTCGACTCGAGGAGGTTGTCGAACGTGTACTGCGAGCCCGTCGTCTCGTTGACCCGGTCCAGGACCTCGGTCGCGATGTCGGGCACGGCCTGGACGAGGGCGGTCAGCTGGGCCACGAGGAGGCTGCCGAAGGCCCAGAGGAAGGCGACGACGGCCACGAGGGCGGTGAGCATGACGACCGCGGTCGCCGCGGCCCGGGGCATGCGGCGCGAGAGCCGGCTGACGACCGGCTCCATCGCGAGCGCGGCGAACCAGCTCATGACGACGTAGAACACCGTCTGGCTGCCGCGGGTGAGGACGAACCACCCGACCGCGACGACGAGGAGCACGCCGACGACGGCCCAGACGCGACGCGAGTCGGACCGCCCCGGCAGCGCCTCGACGGTGGCGTCACTCGCGGGGGCGGCGGCGGGGCTCGGGTCCATGCGCCCGAGCCTAGGGGCGGGGCCGCGCCCCGGTGACGAGGACGGCCCCGACCCGGCTCTCGCCGGACCGGGGCCCCTCGTGGCACTGGTGGCAGGTGAAGGATTCGAACCTTCGAAGCTTTCGCGACGGATTTACAGTCCGTTCCCATTGGCCGCTCGGGCAACCTGCCTGGTGCGCATGGAAGGATAGCAAGCCGAAACCGGCAGACCGAATCGACCTGGAGGACCCGTGGCGGACAGCAGCTTCGACATCGCGAGCACCTACGACAAGCAGGAGGTGGCCAACGCGGTCAACGCCGCCGCGAAGGAGATCGCCAACCGCTACGACTTCAAGAACGTCGGCGCCAAGGTCGAGCTCGTCGGCGAGGTCATCAAGATGGAGGCGAACACCGAGGACCGCTGCAAGGCCGTCCTCGACGTCGTCGAGACCTGGCTCATCAAGCGCCACGTCTCCCTCAAGCACCTCGACGTCCCGGAGGCCGGCCCCCGCCTGTCGGGCAAGGAGTACAAGCTCGACTGCCCGCTCAAGGAGGGCATCTCCTCGGAGAACGCCAAGAAGATCACCAAGCTGATCCGCGAGGAGTTCCCGAAGAGCGTCAAGACCCAGATCCAGGGCGAGGAGGTCCGGGTCACGAGCAAGTCGCGCGACGACCTCCAGGCCGTCCAGCGGCTCCTCAAGGACGCCGACCTCGACGTCGCGCTGACCTACACCAACTACCGCTGACGGGCGGCCGCCGCCGTCCGCGTCAGCCCGGCGCGAGGGCGGCGGCCACCATCGCGTCACCGACCCAGGCGGCGTACTCGTCGCCGCTCCAGCCGCGCAGCGCGGTGAGCAGGTGCCACACCTCGATGCTGTTGAGGGTCCAGATCCGGTCGCGCGCCCCGTCGACGCCGAGGCCGGGCGCCAGGGCTCCCAGGTCGGCCACCCGCTGGGCCACCATGCCCGCGCCGACGAGCCGTTCGGCGTTCGTCGTGTCGCGCAGCCGGAGCAGGTCCGCGTCGCCGGAGGCCGCCCCGGCCGAGATCTGCAGGGCCAACGGACCGACCCGCTCGGCCACGTGCCGCCCGAACGCCGCGTACCCCCGGAGGAAGACCGCCGCGTCGGGCTCGGCGTACAGCGCCCGCACGTCGGGGCGCTCGGCCAGGGGCACGGGCTCGTCGTCACCGACCACCGCGACGTCGTAGGCGGCCTTGAGCAGCGCCGCCTTGGTGCCGAAGACGTTGTAGACCGTCTGGCTGCTGACCCCGGCCGCACGAGCCACCGCCGCCACCGAGGTCGCCGCGTAGCCGTCGGCCCGGAACAGGGCGTCGGCGACCGCCACCACCCGGCTGCGCGTGGCGTCGGCCTGCTCGGAGCGCACGGCACTGGTGTAGGAGCGCGTGGCGGACTTTTTCGCTTGACTCATGCTCAAATCATTTTACTATGGATCCATCCAATTCGACCCCGTCCCCCGTGGAGACCCTCGTGATCCTTCCATCCCTCGACCGTTCCCCCGTCCCTGCCACCGGCCTGCGCGCCGCCCCCGTCGGCGCGCGACGACGCGAGCGCGCCCTCGTCGGGCTCGCCGTCCTCACGGCGTACTCCACCGCCGTCGGCTGGCAGGCCCAGCTCGTCTCGTACCCGCTCTACCGCGCGGTCGCCGCCGAGGACTTCCTCGCCTACCACGCGCAGTACAACGGGGCGATCCCCGTCGTCGTCATCGTCCCCGGGTTCGTGTCCTTCCTCGCCGGCATCGCCCTCCCGTGGACCCGGCCGGCGTGGGTCCCGCCCCGGGTGGCGGGACTCGTCGCCGCCGCGGGTGCGGTCTCCCTCGCGTCCACCGTCGCCTGGGCGATCCCCATGCACGACCGCCTCGACCGCCTCGGCCAGGACGCCGCGACGATCGACAGCCTCCTGTCGGCCAACCTCGTCCGGTCCCTGGCCCTCACCGTCGGCACCGTGGCCCTCGCCGGACTCCTCGCCGGACGGGCCTGTCGCAGCGCGGAGGGCTGACGTAGCGTGAGGCGATGAGCGAGCGCCCCACCGCCACCACCGTCGGCGAGCTGCGCGCCACCGGGCACGACGCCCGATCCGTGCGTGCCGAGATCCGCGCCAACCTCCTCGCCGCCCTCGCGGCCGGGCACGACCCGTGGCCCGGCCTGCACGGCTTCGGCACCACGGTCGTCCCGCAGCTCGAACGGGCGCTCATCGCCGGGCACGACGTCGTCCTCCTCGGCGAGCGGGGGCAGGGCAAGACCCGTCTCCTGCGCAGCCTCGTCGGGCTGATGGACGAGTGGTCGCCGGTCATCGCGGGGTCCGAGCTCGGCGAGCACCCGTTCGAGCCCATCACGGTCGAGTCCCGGGGCCGCGCAGCGGAGCTCGGCGACGACCTGCCCGTGGAGTGGCGGCACCGCGACGAGCGCTACTCCGAGAAGCTGGCCACGCCCGACACCAGCGTCGCCGACCTCATCGGCGACGTCGACCCGATGCGCGTCGCCGAGGGACGGCGCCTCGGCGACCCCGAGACGATCCACTTCGGCCTCATCCCCCGCAGCCACCGCGGCATCGTCGCCATCAACGAGCTGCCCGACCTCGCCGAGCGCATCCAGGTCGCGATGCTCAACGTCATGGAGGAGCGCGACATCCAGATCCGCGGGTACGTCCTGCGGCTGCCGCTCGACGTCCTCGTCGTCGCGAGCGCCAACCCCGAGGACTACACGAACCGGGGGCGGATCATCACCCCGCTCAAGGACCGCTTCGGCGCCGAGATCCGCACCCACTACCCGCACGAGCTCGACGACGAGATGGCCGTCGTGCGCCAGGAGGCCGGGCTCGTCGCGCAGGTGCCCGACGCCCTCCTCGAGGTCGTCGCCCGGTTCACCCGTGCGCTGCGCGCCTCCCCCGCCGTCGACCAGCGCTCCGGCGTCTCGGCGCGCTTCGCCATCGCGGCGGCCGAGACCGTCGCCGCGGCAGCGCTGCACCGGGCCACGGTCCTCGGGGAGGACGAGGCCGTCGCCCGCGTCGTCGACCTCGAGGCAGCCCTCGACGTCCTGCGCGGCAAGGTCGAGTTCGAGTCGGGCGAGGAGGGCCGCGAGCGCGAGGTCCTCGCCCACCTCCTGCGCACCGCGACGGCCGAGGCCTGCCGCTCGCGCCTCGGCGGCGTCGACCTCGGCCTCCTCGTCGAGGCGATCGAGGACGGCGCGCTCGTCACGACCGGCGAGCGCGTCTCGGCGCGCGACCTCCTCGACGGCCTCCCCGTGCTCGGGGAGTCCGACGTCTACGAGCGGCTGGCCGCCAAGGTCGGGGCGACCTCGGCCGGCGAGCGCGCGAGCGCGGTCGAGCTGGCCCTCGAGGGCCTCTACCTGGCCCGGCGGATCGGCAAGGACAGCGTCGACGGCGAGACCGTCTATGGCTGACCCGAGCACCCGGCGGGCGTCGTGAGCCGGTACCGCAGGTACGAGGGCGGCGACCCCCTCGCCCCGCCCGTCGACCTGCGCGAGGCCCTCGACGCCATCGGCGAGGACGTCATGGCCGGGACGTCCCCGGAGCGGGCGCTGCGCGAGCTCCTGCGCCAGGGCACCCGGAGCCGGGTCGGCCTCGACGAGCTGGCGCGCCGGGTCGCCGAGCGCCGGCGCGAGCTGCTGGCGAAGCACTCCCTCGGCGGCACCCTCGAGGAGGTCCGCCGCCTCCTCGACGAGGCCGTGCTCGCCGAGCGCAAGCAGCTCGCCCGCGACCTCGACGACGACGCCCGCTTCGCCGAGGTCCGGATGGAGAACCTGCCGCCCTCGCCCGCCCAGGCGGTCAGCGAGCTCGCCGACTACGACTGGCGCAGCGGCGACGCCCGCCAGAAGTACGAGCAGATCAAGGACCTCCTCGGCCGCGAGCTGCTCGACCAGCGCTTCGCGGGGATGAAGCAGGCGCTCGAGAACGCGACGCCCGAGGACCGCGAGCGGGTCGAGGCGATGGTGCGCGACCTCACCGACCTCCTCGCCGCGCACGCCCGCGGTGACGACACCACCGAGCAGTTCGAGCGGTTCATGGCCGAGCACGGCGAGTTCTTCCCGGAGAACCCGCAGTCCGTCGACGAGCTCGTCGACGCCCTCGCCGCCCGCGCAGCGGCGGCGCAGCGGATGCTCGCGTCGATGACGCCCGAGCAGCGCGCCGAGCTCGCCGAGCTCTCGGCCCAGGCGTTCGGCTCCCCCGGGCTCATGGACGGGCTCGATCGGCTCGACGACCTCCTGCGCGGGGTGCGGCCCGGTGAGGACTGGGACGGCTCGGAGCGGTTCTCCGGGGAGCAGGGGCTCGGGCTCGGCGACGGCACGGGCGTCCTCCAGGACGTCGCGCAGCTCGACGCCCTGTCCGACCAGCTCGCGCAGGCCCACCCGGGGGCGCGGGTGGACGACGTCGACCTCGACGCCCTCGCCCGCCAGCTCGGCGACGAGGCGGCGGTCGACGCGCGCGCCCTGGCCGAGCTCGAGAGGGCCCTGCGCGACAGCGGCTACCTGACCCGGGCGGCCGACGGCACGTTGCGCCTGTCGCCCCGGGCGATGCGCGAGCTGGGCCGCTCCCTCCTGCGCGACGTCGCGGGCCGCCTGTCGACCCGGCAGGGTGCCCGCGACGTGCGGGCCGCCGGTGCCGCGGGCGAGCAGAGCGGCGCCACCCGGCCGTGGGAGTTCGGTGACACCGAGCCGTGGGACGTCACCCGCACGATGACCAACGCCCTGACCCGCACGGCGGCCGAGGCCCCCGGCGACGGGATCCACCTCGACATCCGCGACGTCGAGGTCGTCGAGACCGAGGCGCGCACCCGGGCCGCGGTGGCCCTCCTCGTCGACACCTCGTTCTCGATGGCGATGGACGGCCGGTGGGTCCCGATGAAGCGCACGGCCCTGGCCCTCCACCAGCTGATCCGCTCCCGGTTCCGGGGCGACCACCTCGAGCTCATCGGCTTCGGGCGGCACGCCGAGGTCATGGAGATCGAGCAGCTGACCGCCCTGGATGCCATGTGGGAGAAGGGAACCAACCTCCACCACGCGCTGCTCCTGGCCAACCGGCACTTCCGGCGGCACCCGCACGAGCAGCCGGTGCTGCTCGTCGTCACCGACGGTGAGCCGACCTCCCACCTCGAGCCCGGGGGCGAGGTGTTCTTCGACTACCCGCCGCACCCGCGCACCATCGCCCTCGCCGTCCGCGAGCTCGACGGCGCGGCCCGCCTCGGTGCCCAGACCACCTTCTTCCGGCTCGGCGAGGACCCCGGGCTCGCGCGCTTCGTCGACTCGATGGCCAAGCGCGCCGGGGGCAAGGTCGTCGCTCCCGAGCTCGGCGACCTCGGCGCTGCCGTCGTCGGCTCGTACCTCGGATCCCGTTCTGCCGGTTCCGAGTACGGCGGCTCCTACCGTGACCTTTTCGGTGGTCGCGGCTTCTGGGCCGGCTGAGGCCCGCCGTGCGGGCCGTCGTGTACGACCGCTACGGAGGACCCGAGGTGCTGCGGGTCGAGGACGTCGCCGACCCCGTCGCCGGGCCGGGACAGGTCCTGGTCCGGGTCGTCGCGACGTCGGTCAACCTCTCCGACTGGGAGGCCCTCACCGGCAGCCCTGCGTACGCCCGGCTCGGCGGGCTGCGACGCCCTCGTCGGCACGTGCTCGGCTCCGACGTCGCCGGCGTCGTCCAGGCGGTCGGCCCCGGCGTCTCCGCGTTCGCCGTGGGGAACGAGGTCTACGGCGACAACCTCGCGCTCCTCGGCGGCTTCGCGCAGCTCGTCGTGGCGCCGGCGTCGGCCCTCGCGCCCAAGCCGTCCGGCCTGTCGTTCGACGACGCGTCGTGCCTCCCCCAGGCCGGGGTGATCGCGCTCCAGGGGACGGCCGGGGCGGCGCCCGGGACCCGGGTCCTCGTCAACGGGGCCGGCGGCGGGTCGGGCTCCTTCGCCGTCCAGCTGGCCCGGGCCGCGGGTGCCCACGTCACCGGGGTCGACAACGCCTCCAAGCTCGCCTTCATGCGGTCGCTCGGCGCCGACGACGTCGTCGACTTCCGCGCCGACGACTGGACCCGGCGGGAGCCCTTCGACGTCGTCCTCGACCTCGTGGCCCACCGCTCCGTGTTCGCCTACCGTCGGGCGCTGCGCCCCGGTGGCGTGTACCGCTGCGTGGGGGGCAGCGCGCGCACCCTCCTGCGGCTCGTCACGGTCGGCACCGTCCTGGGGCGCACCTCCGGCCGGCGGATCGGGGTCCTGCCCGTGCGGATGGGGCCGGACCACTTCACCCCGCTGGCCGAGAAGGTCCTCGCCGGCGCGGTGCGCGTCCACGTCGACCGCACGGTCCCCCTCGACGAGGTGCCGCAGGCCCTCGCCCACGTCGGCGAGGGGCGCGCCCTCGGCAAGGTCGTCGTCCGCGTCGGACGCTGCCGTCGGGGGTCCGCGGGCGCGTCAGCCGAAGCGGCGTCGGCTCGCCAGCGCCTCGCGCAGGACGTGGTCGGCGTCGACGACCGAGCGCCGGACACCGGGGGTGAGGTCGTCGCGCGCGAGGATGGCCGTCGACGCCTCGAGCGACGCGTCCTCGACGAGCGAGGCCGGGTGGAGGGAGGTGGCCACCCGTTCGAGGGCGTCGTCGCCCATCCGCCGGGACATCTCGACGACGAGGTCCCCGACCCGCGAGACGTAGGGCCGCACGAGGTCGAGGTCGGAGGCGGACCAGAACGAGCCGGCCACGGCGAGCGCGCCGTAGTTGGACAGCGAGGCGTCGTCGTGGAGGGTGCGCCACGCCCAGGCCTTGGCCTCCGCGGTCGGCAGGGCGGCCCGGACCCCGAGGGCGGCGGTCTGCCCGGCCATCGACCGGTCGGCCTCCGCCGCCTGCGCGACGTCGTCCTCGGTGAGCCGGCCGAGCACGGCGAGCCGGCGCAGCACGATCCAGCGGAAGTCGTCGTCCCCGACGAGGGCGTCGGGCAGGTCGTCGCCGGACGCCCAGCCGCGCAGGCGCTCGACGTCGGACCCGCTCTGCGCCCAGGCGCGGGCCGCGGCGACGGTCAGGGCGTCCCCGTGCCCACCGCCGACGGCGAGGGCCCGCGCCGCCAGCGCGTCGGCGGCCGCGGCGAACCGGGCGCGGGCACCCTCCTGCTCCTCGGGCGGGAGGAAGCGCGGGACGACGTCGTCGAGGGCGGCCCGGGTCACCCTCGACAGGACGGCGGCGTCGTCCTCGTGCGGCCAGGCGTGCTCGAGGAGGTCGACGACGAGCCGCGGGTCGACCTCGGCGCGGTGCACGCCCCCGAGCACGGCGGTCCAGACGACCTGGCGGGCGAGGGCGTCACCGATGCCGGCGAGGGAGGACGGCAGGGCGGCCAGGGTGGCGTCGTCGAGGGCGACCTCGGCCCACGTGAGGTCCGAGGCGTTGGGGACGAGGAGGGTCGAGCCGGGCAGCGCGGCCACGCCGTCGACGGACACGGGTTCGCCCCGCAGGACGACCTGCTCGCGCAGCACCTCGCGGCCTCCGTCGTCGAAGGCGGCGACGTCGAGGGTGTGCGGGCGGTCGGCAGGGCTCTCGGCGGGCACCGTGCGGGTCAGCGCGCCGTCACGCCCCAGTGCGACGCGGTCGGCTCCGGCGGTCTGCAGCCAGGCGCGCGCCCAGTCGTCGAGGGGTGCCCCGGCCGCACGGCCCATCGCGTCGAGGAACTGCGCGAGCTCGCCGTTGCCGAAGGCGTGGGAGCGCAGGTGGTCGGTGACTCCGGCGAGGAAGGCCTCGTCGCCGACGTGGGCGATGAGCTGGCGCAGCACCGAGGCGCCCTTGGCGTACGAGATGCCGTCGAAGTTCGCCAGGGCCGACAGCGCGTCCGGGGCCGGGGAGCCGGCCACCGGGTGGGTGCTCGGCGACCGCTCGGCGGCGTACCCCCACAGCTTGCGCATGATGCCGAACTCGACCCACGCCTCGTCGGCGCCGGCCGCGTCGACCATCGTCCGGTAGGCCATGTACTCGGCGAACGACTCGTTGAGCCACAGGTCGTCCCACCAGCGCATCGTCACGAGGTCGCCGAACCACATGTGGGCCATCTCGTGGGCGATGGTGTTGTCGCGGATGAAGAGCTGGTCGGGGGTGACCGCGCCGCGGAAGACGTAGGTGTCGCGGAAGGTCACGCACCCCGGGTTCTCCATCGCCCCGGCGTTGAACTCGGGGACGAAGACCTGGTGGTACTCGCCGAACGGGTACCGGATGCCGAAGAGCCGGTGGTAGTGGTCGAAGCAGGTCCGGGTCGTCGCGAGCAGGTGGTCGGCCTGCGCGGTCAGGTACGGCTCGAGGGAGCGGCGGGCGTGGACCCCGAGCGGGATGCCGTCGTGCTCCCCCGTCACCGACGCCCAGGGCCCTGCGCACACCGTGACGAAGTACGTCGCGAGCGGCGGGGTCGTCGCGAGGGTGGTCCGGCCCGGACCCTGCTGTGTCGCACCGCCGTTGCCGACGATGCTCCAGTGCTCGGGGTGGGTCACGGAGACCGAGTAGGGCGCCTTGAGGTCGGGCTGGTCGAAGCACGCGAAGACCGTGGGTGCGGCATCGAGGAAGAGGTGGCCGTAGACGTAGTCCTCGTCGTCGGCGGGGTCGGTGCTGCGGTGCAGCCCCTGGCCGTCGTGGCTGTAGGCCATCGTCGCGTCGACCTCGAGGACGTTGGACCCGGCCAGGTCGGGCAGGACGAGCCGGCCGTCCGCGAGGGCGCCGACGTCGAGCGGCTGCCCGTTGAGGGACACGGCGTGCAGCTCGCGCGGGCGCAGGTCGACGGTGGCCGGTGCCCCGGGCTGGTGGCAGGTGAACCGGATCGTCGTGCGGGACCCGAACACCTCGGTCCCGCGGTCGAGGTCGAGGTCGACCTCCATCGCGTCGACGGTGAGCAGGGCGGCTCGGGCGACGGCCTCGGCGCGGGTCAGGGACGGCATGGCCCCACCCAACCAGAACTCCCCGCCGCGTGTGCCCAGCCGGCTGCTCCCACAACCACCTGAGCACACGCGCCCCGCCCTTCCCGTCGCGTGTGCCCAGCCGGCTGCCCCGGCGACCACCTGAGCACACGCGACGGGTGGGGTCGCCGTAATGGCGGGGCGGGAAGGGTTGACGAGAATAAGTTAGTAAAGTTTACTAACGGTCCATGAGCAGCACCCCTCGCCGCGTCCGGACCTCGTCGGCCGTCCTCCCGACGGACGGCCGGCGGCAGAACCTCTCGCTCGTCCTGCAGACCCTGCGCCGCCTCGGGCCGACGTCGCGCGCCCAGCTCGCCCGCGAGGTCGGGGTCACCAAGGTGACGATGTCCGACCTGGTGACCCAGCTGATGGACGAGGGCCACGTCCGCGACATCGGCCCGGCCGAGGCCGCCGGGGCCGGGCGCCGCGGCACCCTCGTCGACCTCGACCCGGCCCGCCTGCTCACCCTCGCCGTCGACCTCTCGGTCCCGGCCCGGCTCCAGGCCGCCGTGCTCGACATCACCGGCGAGCTCGTCGTCCGCGAGGAGCGCGCCGCCGCCGTCGACGCCGAGTCCGGCCGCGGCCTCGACGTCGCCGTCGTCCTCGACCTCGTCCGCACGACGATCGCGCGCTCCCCGGGACCCGTCCTCGGCATCGGCATCGGGACCCCCGGGCTCGTCGACCGGCACGGCTCCGTGCGCACCGCCCCCAACCTCGGCTGGACCGACGTCCCGCTGCGCGAGCTCGTCGCCGAGGCGACCGGCCTGCCCGTCCTCGTCTGCAACGACTCCGACGCCGCGACCCAGGCCGAGCTCTCCGCCTCCCCCGGCAGCGAGGACATGGTCCTCGTCCACGTCGGGCGCGGTGTCGGCTGCGGCATCGTCACCGGAGGACGTCGCGTCGCCGGCGCCCACCACGCGGCCGGGGAGATCGGCCACGTCACCGTCGGCACCGACGGCGGGGAGCAGTGCCCGTGCGGCAAGCGCGGCTGCCTCGAGACGTGGCTGTCCGTCCCCCGGCTGCGCGCCGCCCTCCAGACCGACGACCCGGCCGAGGGCGCCCTCGTCGTCGAGGCGGGGGGCGAGCGCCTCGGCGTCGCCCTCGCCCCGCTCGTCGCCGCCCTCGACCTCTCCGAGGTCGTCCTCGCCGGTCCCGAGGAGCTCCTCGCGCCGGTCGTCCCCGTCCTCGAGCGCACGCTGTCGGCGCGCCTCCTCGAGGACCCCGAGCACCCGCTGTCCGTCCGGCTCGCCGGACGCCCGCAGGACATCGTCCTGCGGGGCGCAGCGGCGCTGGTCCTCTGGGACCGGCTCGGGGTCGTCTGACCCCGAACGCACCACCGCAGCACCGGAACACGGCAGGACCGCAGCACCAGAACACCGCACCACCGCACCACCCCACCCCTCATCCGGCACCACCTCGCAGCACCGACCGGGGCACCGACGCCCCACCGCCCGAAAGGAAGACCGACATGAATCGGCGCCTCTCCCTCGTCGCGCTGACCAGCGCGGCGCTCGTCCTCTCCGCGTGCTCGAGCGGCGGTGGCACCGCCACCGAGTCGCCGGCCGCGACCGACCCGTCGGCCAACGCGGGCAAGACCGTCACCCTCTGGCTCGCCGGGGGCGACACCAGCGACGAGCTGCGCACCTACCTCGCCGACACCTTCAAGACCACAACCGGCGCGACGCTGACCATCGAGGAGCAGTCGTGGGGTGACCTCGTCACCAAGCTGACGACCTCGCTCCCGGACCCCGCCAACAGCCCCGACGTCGTCGAGCTCGGCAACACCCAGAGCCCCACGTTCACCAACGTCGGCGCCTTCCTCGACATCTCCGACATGTACGACGAGCTCGGCGGCGCCAAGCTCCTCCCCAGCTTCGTCGAGGCCGGGTCGGTCGACGGCAAGAGGTTCGCCCTCCCCTACTACTTCGGCTCGCGCTACGTCTTCGCGCGCACCGACGTGTGGAAGGAGGCGGGCGTCGCCAAGCCGACGACGCTCGAGGAGTTCAACACCGCGGTGACGACCATCGCGCAGAAGAACCCGCGCGGCATCAAGAACTTCTCGGGCTTCTTCATCGGCGGCCAGGACTGGCGCAACGGCATCTCGTGGGTCTTCGCCAACGGCGGCGACCTCGCGAAGAAGGAGAACGGGCAGTGGGTCTCGACGCTCAGCGACCCGAACACCCTCAAGGGCCTGGGCCAGCTCCAGGAGATCTACCGGTCCGCGAGCAAGGCCCCGGCCGACGCCAAGGACCAGACGCCGTGGCTCTACATCAACGACAGCGACGTCATCACCGACGCCGACGGCAAGGCCACCGGCAAGACCGCGCTCTCGGCCGCGACGATCATGGCCCCGGGCTGGGCGCACTGGTCGATCGGCAACCTCGAGAAGAAGGACGGCAAGGACGTCCGCACGTGGGACCCGAAGAAGTTCGAGACCTTCGTCCTGCCCGGCACCGACGGCAAGCCGGCCCCGGTGTTCGCGGGCGGCTCGAACATCGCGATCTCGGCGAAGTCGAAGAACCCGGCCCTGGCCAAGGAGCTGATGAAGATCGTCTTCTCCCCCGAGTACCAGCAGAAGCTCGGTGGGGCCGGCCTGGGCCCGGCCAACAGCGACTACGTCTCCTCGCTCGGTGACGACGAGTTCGCCACGGCCCTCGTGGACTCCGCGTCGAACAGCAAGCTCACCCCGGCCGCGCCGGGCTGGGCCGCGGTCGAGTCCTCGATGGTCATGGAGGAGTTCTTCGGCAAGATCCGTGGTGCGTCCGACCTCGCGGCCCTCGCGAAGGAGTACGACGCCAAGATCACGCCGATGCTCAACCTCAAGTGAGCACCACCCCGGCGGCCGGTCGACCTCCACGACCGGCCGCCGGGGCCACCACCCGAGCGCGAGGATGACGCCATGACCACCGCGACGAGCGCACCCCCCGCGCCGTCACCGACGGCCCCCGAGCCGCCCGGTCGCCGGCCCCGCCGCCCCGGCCGCCGGCTCCCCCTCCTCCTCGTCGTCCCGACCCTCGTCCTGCTCGTCGCGGCCCTGGGCTACCCCGTCGGGTGGCAGCTGCTGACCAGCCTGCGCCGCTTCGGGCTGATGCAGCAGTTCGGGGCGCCCGCCGAGTGGGTCGGCCTCGACAACTACGCCGCCCTCGTCACCGACCCGGCGCTGTGGTCGGTCGTCCTGCGGTCGGTCGCCTTCTGCCTCGTGACCTCGCTGGTGACGGTGGCGATCGGTGGCGGCCTGGCCGTGCTCATGAACGCCCTCGACCGGTGGGCGCGCCTCGTCCTCCAGGTCTCGCTGCTGCTGGCGTGGGCGATGCCGGTCGTCGCGTCGATGACCGTGTGGATCTGGATCGTCGACTGGCGTCGCGGCCTGCTCAACTGGCTGCTCGTGCGCCTCGGCGACGCCGACGCGCAGGGCCACAACTGGCTCTCGGAGCCCTTGTCCTTCTTCGCGGTCGCGTGCGCGGTCGTCGTGTGGATGAGCGTGCCGTTCGTCGCGCTGTCGATCTACGCGGACCTGACCCAGGTGAGCACCGAGGTGCTCGAGGCCGCGACCATCGACGGCGCGAGCGGCTGGCAGAAGCTGCGGCACATCATCGCCCCGCTCGTGCGCCCGGTGCTCTCGATCGTCTTCCTGCTCCAGCTCATCTGGAACCTGCGGGTGTTCACCCAGGTCAAGCTGCTCCAGGACGCCGGGTCGGTCGCCAACGAGACCAACCTCCTCGGCACCTTCGTCTACCAGCTCGGCACCGGCAAGGGTGACTTCGGCACCGCGAGCGCCGTCTCCGTCCTCATGCTCGTCCTCACCCTCGCGCTCAGCTGGCCCTACGTCCGCTCCCTCATCAAGGAGGAGTCCTGATGCGCCGCTCCCGCACCTCGCGGGTCCTGCTCACGGTCCTCGCCCTCGCCGTGGCCCTCGTGTGGGCCTTCCCCGTCTACTGGATGCTCAACTCGGCGTTCCTGCCGAACGTCGTCCTCCAGTCGACGACCCCGACGTTCCTCCCCTTCGGGGGCTCGCTCGACAACTTCCGCACCGTCGTCGGCGACCCCGCCTTCGGCCGGGCGCTCGTCATCTCCCTCGTCGTGACCCTGACGACGGTCGTCGCGGCGCTGTGCATCGCCTTCCTCGGGGCACTGGCCATCAGCCGGTTCCACTTCCGCGGGCGCACCTCGTTCGTCCTCGCCCTGCTGCTCATCCAGATGCTGCCCGCCGAGGGCCTGTTCATCGCCCAGTACAAGATGATGAGCGAGCTCGGCCTGCTCAACCGCTCGCTCGCCCTCGCGGTCCTCTACACCGCGGCGGTCGTGCCCTTCACGATCTGGATGCTGCGCGGCTTCGTCGCCGGCGTCCCGGCGGAGCTCGAGGAGGCGGCGATGGTCGACGGCCTCTCGCGGACCAAGGCGTTCCTGCGGATCACCTTCCCGCTGCTCGCCCCGGGCCTCGTCGCCTCCGGGGTCTACGCCTTCCTCCAGGCGTGGAACGAGTTCACCGTCGCGCTGGTCATCATGACCGAGGAGCAGTCGCGCACCCTGCCGCTGTGGCTGCGCGGCTTCGTCCAGGCGAGCGCGAGCCGCGAGACCGACTGGGGCCAGGTCATGGCCGCGTCGACGCTCGTCGCCCTGCCGGTCATCGTCTTCTTCCTCGTCGTCCAGGGCCGGATGAGCAGTGGTCTCGTCGGCGGGGCGGTGAAGGGATGAGCCCGGCCCCCGACGGGCCCGACGGACCCGACGGGCGCGACGAGAGCGACGGACGCGACGGTCTCGCGGCCGACGTCGCCGCGACGCTCCAGCCCGGCTTCTCCGGGTCGGTCGTGCCCGCGTGGCTCGAGCGTGCCCACGCCGGTGGGCTGGTGTCGGTCTGCCTGTACGGCGACAACGTCGATGCCGGCGGTGGGCTGGCCACGCTGTGCGCCGACCTCCACTCGCGCCTCCCCGGTGTCCTGCTCGCGACCGACGAGGAGGGCGGCGACGTCACGCGGATCCACTACCCCGCCGGGTCGACGGCGCCGGGCAACGCCGTCCTCGGGCGGCTCGACGACGCGGACCTGACCCGGGCCGTCGCCGCCTCGATCGGGTCCGAGCTGGCCGCCCTCGGGATCGGGCTCGACCTCGCGCCGAGCGTCGACGTCAACTCCTCGCCGGGCAACCCGGTGATCGGCGTCCGCAGCTTCGGCGCCGACCCCGCCCTCGTCGCGCGCCACTCGAGCGCCTTCGTCGAGGGCCTCCAGTCGACCGGCGTCGCCGCCTGCGCGAAGCACTTCCCCGGCCACGGCGACACGGTCGTCGACTCGCACCACGGCCTCCCCCGGGTCGACGTGCCCCGCGACGTCCTGCGCGAGCGGGAGCTCGAGCCCTTCCGGGCCGCCGTCGCAGCTGGGGTCAGGACCGTGATGACCTCGCACGTCATCGTCTCCGCCCTCGACGCCGAACGGCCGGCGACGTTCTCGCCCAGCGCGATCCGCCTCCTGCGCGACGAGCTCGGCTTCGAGGGCGTCGTCGTCAGCGACGCCCTCGACATGGCCGGCGCCAGTGCCGAGACGGGCATCCCCGAGGCCGCCGTGCGCGCGCTGCTCGCGGGCGTCGACCTCCTCTGCCTCGGGTCGAACACCGGGGAGCTGCGCTGGGCCGCGATCCACGACGCCGTCACCGACGCCGTCCGCTCGGGGCGCCTGCCGCGGCGGCGCGTCGCCGAGGCAGCGGCGCGGGTGCGCGCCCTGGCGGCCGACGTCGCGTGCCCACCAGTGCCGTCACCACCGGTCGGACCTGTGCTCGACACCGCGGTGATCGCGCGGGCGTTCCGGCTGTCCGACAGGGCCGTCCGGTGGCTGGCGGGCGACGGGCCGGTGACCGTCGTCCAGGTCGGCTCCGTCGCCAACCTCGCGGTCGGCGACGTCTCGTGGGGACCGGCGGGGCTCGGCGAGGCCGTCTCCGAGGACGCCGTTCCCGACGGCGCCCGGGTCGCGGTCGTCGGCCGCGCCCTGGGTCCCGACCACCCCGCTCACGCCACCGCGGACCGGCTCCGCGCCGCGGGCCACGAGGTGGTCCTCGTCGAGTGCGGGTGGCCGCGCGGCGGTGCCGACCTCGAGGTGTTCGGCGGGTCACCCGCCGTCTCCCGCGCCCTCCTCGCGGTCCTGCGCGGCGAGGTGGCCCCGTGAGGATCGGCATCGACATCGGCGGGACGAAGACCGCCGCCCTCGTCCTCGACGACACCGGCGCCACGGTGGGGCACGTGTCCGCGCCGTCCGGCCGCGGCGCGACGCAGGTCCTCGCCACGGCGGTCGACGTCGCCGACCGGGCTGCGGCGGCCGTCGGGGGGTGGACGTCGGTGACGCACCTCGGCGCCTGCATGCCCGGCCTCGTCGACCCCACGACCGGGTGGGCCCGGCACGCCGTGCACCTCGGGGTCGGGTCCCTCGACCTCGCGGGCGGGCTCGAGGCCGCCACCGGCCGTCGCCCCCACGTCGACAACGACGTCAAGGCCGCCGCCCTTGGCGCGCACCACTCCCTCGGTCCCGACGCCGCCACCGGCACCACCGCCTACCTCAACGTCGGCACCGGCCTCGCGGCGGCGATCGTCCACCGCGGCGAGGTGGTCCGGGGAGCCGGCGGCGCCGCCGGGGAGATCGGCCACCTCCCGGTCGGCTCGGGCATCACGTGCACCTGCGGCCAGGAGGGGTGCCTGGAGACCGTCGCCTCCGGCACCGCCCTGCACCGGATGTGGCCGCGCCCGGCGGGAGACCTCTTCCCCGCGGCCGCGGCCGGCGACCGGCTGGCCGGTGAGGTCGTGGCGACCCTGGCCCGGGGCATCGCCGTCGCCGTGCAGGTGCTCGTCGTCACCGGGGCCGAGCTCGTCGTCATCGGCGGCGGGGTCGCCCGCGACCGGGCTGCCCTCGAGGCGGCCCTCGCCGCCGACGTCACGGCCCGCGCCGCCGCGTCCCCCTTCCTCCGTAGGCTGGACCTCGTGTCACGCACCCGAGTCCTCGACGGCGACGTCCCGGTGGCGGCCATCGGCGCCGCCCTCCTCCCGGGCCGCACCCAGCCGGTCGAGGCGGTGGTCTGATGGAGGTCGTCGTCTCGCCCACGCCGGAGGACGCCGCCGGCCGCGCCGCCGAGGCCGTCCTCGCCGGGCTGCCGCGCGACGGTGGTCGTGACCCCGTCCTCGGGCTGGCCACCGGGTCCTCGCCGCTCGGGCTGTACCAGGAGCTCGGGAGGGCGGTGGCCGAGGGCCGGGTCGACTTCTCCCGCACGCACGGCTTCGCCCTCGACGAGTACGTCGGCCTCCCCCCGGGCCACCCCGAGGGGTACCGCGAGGTGCTGCTGCGGGAGGTGTGCGCCGTCATCGGCCTGCCGCCCGAGCGGCTGTCGGTCCCGGACGGCTCCGGCGACGACGTGCCCACCCTCATGGCCGCGGCCCGCGCCTACGAGGACCGGATCCGCGAGCTCGGCGGGGTCGACGTCCAGGTGCTCGGCATCGGTGCGAACGGCCACCTCGGCTTCAACGAGCCCGGCTCGGCCCTCGCCTCCCGGACCCGGGTCAAGCGGCTCTCCGACCGCACCCGCCGCGACAACGCCCGCTTCTTCCAGGGCCTCGAGGACGTGCCGACCCACTGCGTCACCCAGGGGCTCGGGACCATCCTCGACGCGCGCCGCCTCGTCCTCGTCGCCACCGGCGACGCGAAGGCCGATGCCGTCGCCGCGGCTCTCGAGGGACCGCTGATGGCATCGGTACCGGCGTCGGTCCTCCAGTGGCACCGTGACACCGTCGTGTGCCTCGACGAGGCCGCCGCGGCTGCCCTCCGCAACCGCCAGTACTACGACGACGCCGCCGCAGGACTCACCGAGCGCTGAGGTCGCTGCCGACTCGTGATGGCGGCCACCGTCGCCGGCGGAGGGAGGGAGCGCGGGTCCGGTCAGCCGGCGAGGGCGCGCTCGATGTCGGCGATGACGGCGGTCTCGCGCTGCGACGTGTCGTCGGCGGCGGCCGCGACGTCCTTGGCCGACTGGAGGACGACCCGCTGGTACTCGTCGATGAGCTGGGGCGCCTTCTGCCGCAGGATGCCGACGGCGTTGCGGAGGAGCTCGAGGGAGCGTGCGGCGATCTCGTCCTTGCTGCCGCTGGGCATCTCCGGGAGGCCTCCGACGAGGAGCTGCTGGACCTCCGGCGAGGCGGCCTTGACCGCCTTGCTGGCGGCGAAGGACTCCTTGAACGTGTCGAAGAACCCGGGCTCCGCCTGGGCGACGAGGGCACCGGCCCTGAGGGCTGCGGACCGCACGACCTTCTGCTCGTCGTCGGTGAGGGAGACCGTGGGCTGCTGCGGCGTCTGCGTCATGTGATGCTCCTTCTGGCTGGTGGGCACCCGGTGGACCCGCTGCCTCCTGTGTACCCCGTCGGGCCCCCGCGCACGCCCGGACGAACACGCCATCGCCCTGAGTACCCGGACGGACGCGCCGACGGCCCACGGCCGCCAGACTCGGGCGGTGAGCCCCGACCAGCGTGCAGACCCCGCGAGCAGCACTCCCTCCGGCACCGGGCGCCTTGCCGTGACAGCTCTCGTGCTCGCGGTCGTCGCGGCGGCCCTGTGGTTCGCCTGGCTGGGGTGGGACGACGAGTACCACCTCGTCGACGGGGTCGCCCAGGGCCCCTACCGGGCCTGGCAGGTCGTCGGCTGCGCGGTGTGCGTGGGGGCAGCGGCGGTGCTCGCCTTCCTCCGTGCCCCCGGCGCGTGGGCCGTCGTCGTGCTGGCGGGCGCCGCGGTCCTCGGTGTCGCCGTGCCGTGGGCCGTCGACGCCGCCTCGAGCGACGAGAGCGGGCTGTGGGTGGTCGGGCTCGTCCTCCTGGTCGGCGGCGGTGGGACCGCGCTCCTCGTGCTGCTGGCCCTCACCGCCGCCGTCACGTCGCGACGCCGCTGAGGCGCCCCGGACCACCGTGCGGCCCGAGTCGGGAACCCCGGTGGCGTCGGCGGTGTAGGACTGGTGGACGACGACACCCGCGGCGAGGGGAGGACCGATCGAGACGGCTGACGAGGCGATGGTGCTGGCCCGCGTCCGTGCCGGTGAGACGGCCGCGTACGCGGAGCTGGTGACGAGGCACGCCCCGATGGCCCGGCGGCTCGCGGTCCTCTCGGGGGCGGGCGCCGACGCCGACGACGTCGTCCAGGAGGCGTTCGTCAAGGCGTACCGTTCGCTCTCGTCCTTCCGGGACGGTGCCGAGTTCCGGCCCTGGCTGCTGCGGATCGTCGTCAACGAGAGCCGCAACCTCCACCGCGGGCGGTCCCGACGGTCCGACCGGGAGCTGCGGGTCGTGCGTGAGGACGCCCGGCTGGTTACCGGGTCGGACCCAGCGGAGGCCGCCGTCGGCGGGGAACGACGCGAGGCGCTGCTCGCCGCCGTCCGGAGCCTGCCCGAGGACCTTCGGGAGGTCGTGACCTGCCGCTACCTGCTCGAGCTCTCCGAGGCCGAGTCCGCGGCATCGCTCGGCATCCCGCCCGGCACCGTGAAGTCCAGGCTCCACCGCGGCCTGGCCCGACTCCGAGAGGAGCTCCCCGATGTCTGAGCACGGCTCGTCGCCCCGACACCTCGAACCGCTCGAGGTCGAGCTCCTCGCGCTCTGCCGCACCCTCGTCGTCGACCCACCACCCGCCGACCTCGCCGACCGGGTGCTGGCGCGCATCGCGGCGGACGAACGGTCGGAGCGCGAGCGGGTTCCCATCTGGCGCAGCCGCCTCGGCGCGCCCCGACGGCGCGCCCTCGCCGCCGCGGTCGCGGCCCTGCTCGTGGTCGTCCTCGTCCCGCCGGTGCGCGCCGCCGTCCTCGACCTCCTCCGCATCGGGGGCGTCACGGTTCGCGAGGTGCCGTCACCTCCCGGCGGGTCGCCGACCACGGCGTCCGAGCGCCCCGTGCCGACCTCGTCGGACGGTGTCGTGGTCGGCTCGCTCGCGGAGGCGTCGGGGCGGGTGGGCTTCGACATCGCGCCTCCACCGGCCCTCGGCACCCCGACGACCGTGGCGGTGACCCGCGGTGGGCGCGTCGTCGAGCTCACCTGGGGCACCGGATCCGGGTCGACCCGGCTGGACGTCTTCGACGGGAGCCTGTCGTTCGGCTACCTCAAGAGCGTCTGGGAGGCCGTCACGCCCACGGACGTGGCCGGGAAGGAGGCGGTCTGGTTCGCCGCGCCGCACCTCATCGAGTGGACCGACCGCTCCGGCGCGACCGTGACGAGCGAGCCACGCGTCGCCGGGCCCACCCTCGTCTGGGTCGACCGTGGCAACGCCGGGCGCGAGATCACCTACCGCCTCGAGGGGCCGGAGACGCTCGCCGCCGCGACGGCCGTCGCGGAGTCCGTCCCCTGACGTCCGATGGTGAACCGAGGGGGCGCGGGCGGTGTATCCCCCGCAGCACCCCACTCTCCCCGGAGGCACGACATGCGCAGGTTCCTGTCCGTCACCCTGGCCCTCGTCGCGGGCGTCCTCGTCCTCGGCGTCCCGTCCGCGAGCGCCGGAGGCCCGACCTCGGTCCTCCTCGCCAACTACGGGACCGGCCGCTCCGCCGCCGCGCTCAACGGCAGCGCCGCCTACTCCGAGCTGCAGGCCGTCCTCGGCGACGAGAACCTGCCCGCGAAGGCCACACCGCCCGCGAGCGTCACGGCGTCGGACGCGGCGGTCCGCCTCGTGTGGCTGATCCACGACGTGAGCCCGTGGCGCATCGACAACGTCCACCTCGTCGGGAAGGACGTGTGGGTCGAGAGCTACGTCGACGTCTCGGGCTCCGACCCCTACGCGGGGACTCCGACGTGGCACCGGCCGAGCCGTGGTGACGACCTCGTCGCGACCCTCACCGGGCTGGGCGTCCTCGGGGCGGGAACGGCCGACACCGGCGGGTCGACGGGCGCGACGGGGGCGACGGGCGCGACGGGGGCCCTCGCGCCGGACGCGGCGACCGACACCGTCAGCTCGACGTCGACCTCGCCGGCCGGCGTCCCGTGGCTGCTCGCCGCGGCCCTCGCGCTCGGAGGGGTCCTCGTGGGGACGGGCCTCGGCACGCTCGTCGCCCGGCGGGCCGCACGGGACGAGGGGATGGCGCCGGTGCGGGCCGACGCCGTCCTCACCCGGTAGCGCCTCCGTGGCCTCACACCCGCCACGGCGATGACGCGCAGGTCCCCCGTTGACGCTCGTGTTCTCGCGTCATCGGGGGATCTCCGCGTCAGGGGCGTGACCTGACCCGAGGGAGGAGTCAGCGGTCAGGGGTTGATCCGGTGCCCGTACGCCATCTGCTCGAGCCGCGCGATCCGCTCCGCCATGGGCGGGTGGGTCGACATCAGGCGGGAGACGTCCTGGGCGCGGAACGGGTTCGCGATCATCATGTGGCTCGCGTTGACGACCTTCTGGGTCGGGGCCAGCGGGGCCCGGGCCACTCCGACCTCGAGCTTGCGGAGAGCCGAGGCGAGGGCCAGCGGGTCGCCCGTCAGGCGGGCCCCGTCCTCGTCGGCGTCGTACTCGCGGGTGCGCGAGATGGCGAGCTGGACGACCATCGCCGCGAACGGCGCGAGGATCGCCAGGGCCAGGCCGGCCACGGGGTTGCGGTCCTCGTCGTTGCCACCGCCGCCGAAGATCATCCCGAAGGAGAGGAACTGGCCGATCGTGGCGATGATGCCGGCGATGGCCGCGGCGACCGACCCCGTGAGGATGTCGCGGTTGTAGACGTGCATGAGCTCGTGGCCGAGGACGCCGCGCAGCTCGCGCTCGTCGAGCAGCCCGAGGATGCCCTCGGTGCAGCAGACGGCGGCGTTCTCGGGGTTGCGCCCCGTGGCGAACGCGTTCGGAGCCTGCGTCGGCGAGATGTACAGGCGCGGCATCGGCTTGCCTGCGGCGGTGGAGAGCTCGCGGACGATGCGGTACATCGCCGGCGCCTCGGCCTCGCTCACCGGGTGCGCGTGCATGGCGCGGATCGCGAGCTTGTCGGAGTTCCAGTAGCCGTAGACGGTCGTGCCGACACCGATGAGGGCGAAGACGAGCAGGAAGATGCTGCTGCCGGTGTACTGGGCGACCGCCCAGCCGATGGCGAGGAGGATGGCCCACATCCCACCGAACAGCGCGGCGGTCTTCAGCCCGTTGAAGTGGTTGTGCTGCATGTCTGCTCCAACGCCGTCGGCGCCCGCCGCGTTCCGTGCCCCGCGAGTGGCCTCCGCCACCGCGTCAGGCGGGGACGGGACGCCCCAGCACCGCGGCCCGGGTGGGGGCGAAACCGCTCGTCCCGAGCCAGGTCCACACCCGCCGGACGTCGGTCGGCGCGCCGTCGAGGCGCACCTCCCCGGTCCGCACGACCTGGTCCGGCGTCCGGTCGCCGGTCCACACCTCGGTGAGGGCGAGGACGCTCGACCGCACGACGACGTCGAGGTCGTGGCCGGGGTCGTCGCGGCAGAGGTCGGCCACGCCGTCCTCGACGACGAGCCACCACTCGCGCTCGCGGTCGGGGGCGTCGGGGAGCTGGAACTGCACGACGACCCGCCGGTCCTGCGGGAACTCGGCCACCCGCGCGAACCGGCGGATGTCCCACATGAGGAAGCCCGCGTCGAGCTGGTTCGGGGTCAGCCGGCTGCCGATCCACCGGGCGCCCCAGTGCCCGAGGGCCAGGACCACCGGGCGCAGCTCCTCGCCGGCCTCGGTCAGATCGTAGGACGTGGCCCGCCCGCCGCCGTGCCTGCGGACGACGCCGAACTCCTCGAGGGTGCGCAGCCGCTTGGCGAGCAGGGTCGGGGACATCCGCGGCACGCCGCGCCGGATCTCGTTGAAGTGCGTGCTCCCGCAGAGGAGCTCGCGCAGCACGAGCGGGGTCCACCGGTCGCACAGCACCTCGGCTCCGCGGGCCACCGTGCAGAACTGGCCGTAGTCGATCACCTCCCCCACGGTAGGCAGGCGGCTGGGCCGCGGCTAGTACACGACGAGGACTAGTCGGCCCCCGCGAGCGGGCCCACCATCGGTGCGGACGGGCCGGCCGTGGTCCGCGAACGACAGGAGAGCACCGTGACGACGACGACCTTCGACCCCGTGGCGTTCAAGTCGACGACCCGCGAGCAGTGGCAGGACGCCGCCGAGGCGTGGCACCGCTGGGGCGGCTTCGTCGGCGACTGGCTGCACGACGCGACCGAGACGATGTTCGACCTCGCCGGCCTCGCACCCGGGAGCCACGTGCTCGACGTCGCGGCCGGCGCCGGCGAGCAGAGCCTGCGGGCGGCCCGCCGGGTCGGTCCGACGGGCCGGGTCCTCGCCACCGACATCGCCCCCGGGCTCCTCGAGCGCTGCGCCCGGGACGCCGCCCGCGAGGGCCTCACCCAGGTCGAGGTCCTCGAGCTCGACGGGGAGTCCTCGGGGACGCTGCCCCGGGGGGCCTTCGACGCCGCGCTGTCGCGCGTCGGCCTCATCTACTTCCCCGACCGGGCCGGGGCGCTGCGCGGCATCCACGCGGCGCTGCGCGAGGACGGGCGCTTCGCCGCGGTCGTGTACTCCACCCCCGAGGCCAACGGGTTCTTCTCGGTGCCCGTGCGCATCATCCGCGCCAGGGCAGGGCTTCCGGCGCCGGGCCCCGGCCTGCCGGGACCGTTCTCGCTCGGGGGCCCCGGGGTCCTCGCCGAGGCCCTCACCACCGCCGGGTTCGAGGACGTCGAGGTGCGCGCCGTGCCCTCGCCGGTCCGGCTCGCGACGGCCGAGGAGTGCGTCAGGTTCCAGAAGGAGTCCTTCGGGGCGCTGCACCAGATGATGCGCGGGCTCGACCCCGTAGAGCGGGAGGACGTGTGGCTCGAGGTCACCGAGGCGCTGCGGGCGTTCGAGGGACCGACCGGCTTCGTCGGCCCGTGCGAGATGCTCGTCGGCGGCGGGACCGCGCGCCACTGACGGCGCGCGGCCGTCGGGTCAGCGCAGCAGCCCGAGGAGCAGGGCGGGAAGGGCGCTGAGGAGCACAAGAACGGTCGTGCCCGCCACGAGGACGACCCGGGCGGCCCCGCGCGGGACGGCGGGCGCGGTCGGGACGACCTGCGAGGCCGCGAGCGGGCCGGTGTCGCCGGGCTCGCTGAGCAGGACGGCGAACCAGCGCAGGTAGACGGCGATGCCGACGACGACCGCGAGGACCGCGACGACGACGAGCGGCCACAGGCCGGCGTCGACCGCCGGCTTGAGGGCCACGACCTTCGCGACGAGACCGATGACGCCGGGCGGCAGCCCGGCGAGGACGAGCAGGGCGAGCGCGAGGGCTCCCCCGGTGAGGCGGTCGGTGCGCAGCAGCCCCCGGAAACGGGCCAGCGGGCCCGCTCCGACGAGGGCCACGGCGGCGAACGCGACGACGGTCGCGACGGCGTAGACGAGGACGTACGCGGCGGCCGCGCGCGCGCCGTCATCGGTGAGGGCGGCGACCGGGAGGACGACCCACCCGGCCTGTGCGACGGTCGACCAGGCGAGGAGCCGGGTGACCTCGTCCTGACGCAGCGCCATGACGTTGCCGAGGAGCATGGAGGCCACGGCGAGCACCCCGACGACGACCGTGATCCCGCGGGCGTCGACGACCGGCCCGGCGAGGGCCCGCACGACGACGAGCAGGGCCGCCAGCGCCGACAGCTTCGAGGCCGCCGCGAGCGCCACGGTCGTCCCGAGGTCGGCGGTGGAGTACGCCTGCGGGGTCCAGGCGTGGAAGGGCACGAGCGAGAGCTTGAACCCCAGCCCGGCGAGCAGGACGACCACCCCGAGGAGGAGGACGGCCCGTCGCTGCGGGTCGGCCCACGCGGTGGCCACGGTGTCGGCGGCGAAGGCGGCGTCGCCGGTGGCCGTGAGCCACAGGGCCGAGCCGAGGACGAGGAGGGCGAACGAGGTCAGTGAGGTCACGAGGAGGGTGAGGGCGCCGTGGCTCGCGGCCCGGGTCCCCCGCAGCGCGACGAGGGCGACGAGCGGCACGGTGGCGAGCTCGAGGGTGACGAGCCACGACCCGAGGTCGCGGGCTGCGGCGACCCCGGCTCCCCCGGTCGCGGCGGCGAGGACGAGCGCGCTCGTCACGGCGGGGTCGCGGGGGCCGCGCCCTCCGTCGTGGAGCATCGCGAGGGCGGCCGCCGCGGACAGGAGGATGCCCGCCTGCAGGGCGCCGGTGGGGCCCGCGGACGTCCAGAGGCAGGCGCCGTCGGGGGCGGGGAGGCAGAGCGTCCGGACCACCCCCGCACCAGGGGCGAGCACCCCGAGCAGCGCGGCCCCCGCGCCGGCGCCGAGCAGGACGACCCCGACGAGCGGCCACAGCCGGCGACGCGGCAGCAGGGCGTCGCCGACGAGGACGAGGACCACGCCCAGCGCCGGGAGGAGGGCGGGCAGGAGCGCCACGAGGTCGACCGTCACGAGGGAGGCGGTCACGGGGCGCCCCCGATCGCCGCCGACGCCGCGGCCGTCACGGCGAGCAGCGGTCCGGGGAGCACCCCGAGGAGGACGACGGCCGCCGCGAGGGCACCGAGGACCCCGGCCTCGACGCCGACGGCGTCGGGCGTGGGGTTCTCGCCCTCGGGGTCGGGCTCGTCGCCGACCCACACGAGCCGCGCCACCCGCAGCGCGTAGGCCGCCGCGAGCGCCGCCCCGATGGCGGCTCCCACGGCACACGCGACGAACACCACGCGCGGCCGGTCGGGCGCGGGGTCCCAGGCGGCGTACACCGCGAGCACCTCGCCCCAGAACCCGGCGAGCCCGGGGAGGCCCAGGGTCGCGGCGAGGCCGGTCACGAGGACGAACCCGAGTCGGGGGCTCGTCTCGCGCAGGGCCGGACGGACGACGGCGAGGTCGGCGCTGCCCCATCGCTGCTTGAGGCCGCCGACGAGGACGAAGAGCAGGGCCGACACCACGCCGTGCGCGATGTTCGCGAAAAGGGCGGCCTGCAGCCCGGTCTCGGTGCCCGCGGCGAGGGCGAGGACGACGAAGCCCATGTGCGCGACCGACGAGTACGCGATGAGGCGCTTGAGGTCGCGCTCGACGAGGCAGACGAGCCCTCCCCAGAGGATTCCCACGACCCCCGCGACCGCGAGGGCGGGGCTGATCGCGGCGAACCCGTCGGGCACGGTCGCGACCGGCAGGCGGACCAGGCCGTAGGTCCCCATCTTCAGCAGGACCGCGGCGAGGAGGACCGACCCCGCGGTGGGCGCCGTCGTGTGGGCGGGCGGCAGCCAGGTGTGGAGCGGGAAGACCGGCACCTTCACGGCCAGGCCGAGGGTCAGCAGGATCGCGACGAGCAGCTGTCGCCCCGGAGGGAGGGCCGCCCCCGCCCCGTCGGCGAGCTCGCGCAGGTCGGAGGTCCCGGCCGAGGCCACCAGCGCGAGGATGCCGACGAGCATCAGGGTCGAGCCGACCGCCGTGTAGAGGATGAACCGGTGCCCGGCGTCGGTCCGGGCGCGCGGGTCGTGGCGGTCGCCGTAGCGGCTGATGAGCACCCACATCGGCACGAGGACGAGCTCGAAGGCGAGGAAGAACATCACGGCGTCCCGGGCCGTGAACGTCGCGAGCGCCCCGGCCTCGACGAGGAGGAGGCAGCCGAGGAAGGTCGCCGGGGTGCCCCCCTCGGGCACGTCGACCCACGCGTGGGCGACGACGAGGACCCCGATGACGGCGGTGAGGAGGACGAGCGGGACGGCGATCCCGTCGACCCCGAAGGAGAACCGTACGTCGAGCTCGGGCAGCCACGGCCGGTCGACCGAGGGGGCGGTGAGCGCGGTGGCCACGGCGAGGACGAGGGCGAGGACCGCGCCGACCGCGGCGGTGGCGCGCGCGCGTCCCACGGGAAGGGCCCGTCCCGCGGTGACGAGCCAGAGGCCGACGGCGGCGGGGACGGCGAGGAGCAGGCTCACGACCACAGGAGCACCCCCGTGACGCCGAGGACGACGACCGCCCCGACGACGAGGCCGACGGCCGAGGCCGGCCGCTCGCCGCGGTGGGCGCGCGTCCCCGCCCAGCCGGCGACGCGGGTCGCGACGGCCGTGCTGCGGGCGTAGGCGTCGACGACCTCGGTGTCGAGGAAGGCGACGACCCGGGCGAGCCGGACGACGGGGTCGGCGACGAGGCGGTGGTAGAGCGCGTCGGCCCCCAGCCCCCGGTCGGCGTGGGGGACGAGACGACGGGCCAGCACCTCGGCCGGGTCGCGGTCGAGCCCTCCGCGCAGGGCGGCGACGACACCGACGGCGACGAGGAGCACGGTGAGCACGACCCACAGCAGCGAGGCCGCGTCGACGGGGAAGGCGTCGGTGAGGACGAGGACGAGGCCGCCGACGACGGTGAGGGCCGACAGGGTCCCCAGCGCGACCGACACCGTGGCCGGGATCCTCGATCGCTCCGGCCCGGGCCGGGCGTGCGCCGTGACGATGAGGTAGGCCCTCGTGCAGTACGCGGCGGTCACCGCGGCGGTGGCCAGGAGCGAGAGGAGGACGACGACACCCGGCCCGCCCTCGACGGCGCCCTCCCACGCGACGGCGAGGACGTGCTCCTTCGAGACCCCGCCGACGACGAGCGGCACCCCGGCGAGCGAGACGAGACCGACGACGAAGGACACCCGTAGGAGCGGGGCCGCCGCGGCGCTGCCGCGCAGGGCGGTCGCGGCCGTGCCGCCGGCGACGATCCCGGCCCAGCCGATCGCGAGGAAGAGCAGCGCCTTGAACAGCGCGTGCGAGAAGAGGTGGAACAGGCCGGCGCCCGGACCCGCCTCGGGCGGAGCCGCCGCGAGGGCCGAGAGCATGACCCCGACCTGGCTGACCGTCGACCACGCGAGGAGCCGCTTGAGGTCGCTCTGGGCGAACGCGAGCACCGCGGCGAGCAGCATCGTCACCGAGACCGACAGGCCGAGGACCCACCGCGGGGTCTGGCTCACCGACAGCAGGGGGAAGACGCTCGCGAGGACGACGGTGCCGGCGGCGACCATCGTCGCGGCGTGGATGAGGGCGCTCGCGGGGGTGGGGCCCTCCATCGCGTCGGCGAGCCAGTCCTGGAAGGGCACCTGGGCCGACTTGCCGAGCACCCCGATGACGAGCAGCGTGAGGAGGACGGCGCGGGCGCGGGCATCGGGGGCGCCGCAGGTCGTCAGGGCCTCGCCGAGGGAGGCGCCGAGGGCCACCTGGCCGTCGATGCACTCGGTGGGGCGGGCCCAGGCCGAGACGACGTCGGCGAGCCGGGTCGAGCCGGCACCGGCCGCGAGCCCCACGACGCCGAGGACGAAGCCGATGTCGGCGACCCGGGTGACGATGAACGCCTTGTGGGCCGCGCGACGGGCTCGGGGGCGGCGCGACCAGTGGCCGATGAGGAGGTAGGAGCACCAGCCCATGACCTCCCAGCCGACGACGGTGAGGAGGAGGTCCCCCGAGACGACGACGAGGAGCATCGCCGCGGTGAACAGCGAGACCGTCGCGGCGAACGTGCCGTAGCGGTCGTCGTCGGCGAGGTACCAGGCGGCGTGCACCTGGACCGCGAGCGCGACGAGCGCGACGACCGTGACGAGCGCCCACCGGGTGGGGTCGCCGACGAGGTCGAGGGGGATCTCGAGGCCGCCGGCGTCGAGCCCCGGCCCCGGCTGGGCGTAGGCGACCGTCACCGCGACCCACCCGAACACCCCCGCGAGGAGGGTCAGCGCGCCGCCGCACACCGCGACGGCCCGAGAGAGCGCGGCGTCACGGCAGACGACGAGGCCGACGAGCGCCGCGGCCACCGGCATCGCGAGGACGAGCCACGGGTTCACGGCGCCTCCCCGCTGCGCTGCGCCAGGTCGATGCTCGCCCGGTGCCGGAAGGCGGTGAGGACGACGGCGAGCGCGACGACGACCTCGGCCGCCGCGATGGTGATGACGAAGAGCGGCAGCACGCTGCCGGCGGCCCATCGGTCGGCGGCCGCGGCCTGGGTGGCGACGAGGAGGACGAGCCCGCCGCTGAGGACGAGCTCGACACCGACGAGGAGCAGGACGGCGTTGCGGCGCACCGTGATCCCGAAGACGCCGAGCCCGACGAGGACCGACGCCAGCAGGTAGGGCCCGGCGAGGTGGATCACGTCGAGGCCTCCTCACGCGGGATGCGCGAGACGGCGAGCGCCGCGACGAGCGCGACGAGGAGGAGCAGGGAGAGCAGCTCGAAGGGCCACACCCACGTGCCGAACAGCTGCCCCGCGACCTGGGTCGTCGTGACCTCGGCGCGGTCGACCGGCTCGGCGAGCGGCACGAGGACCGAGCCGAGGAGGGTCGCGACGGCGGCCCCGAGGACGGCCGCGCCCAGGGTGCGCCAGACCCCCGGACGGTGGGCGAGGTCGGGGCCGATCGGGGCGCGGGTCAGCATGAGGGCGAACAGGACGAGGACGACGACCGCCCCGACGTAGACGAGGACCAGCACGAGCGCGACGAGCTCGGCGCCGAGGACGAGCAGCGAGCCCGCCACCCCGAGGAGGGCGACGACGAGCCACAGCGCGGCGTGGACGACGTGGCGCGTCGTGACGGCGAGGAGGCCGCCGACCACGGCGAGCACCGCGGTGGCCGCGAACGCCGTGTCGAGTGCGGTCATACGTCGTCCCCGTCGGGAGCGGGCGGCGCGGCGGCGTGCTCGGCCCCGGGGGCAGGCGCGGGCCCGGGCGACGCCGTGGGCTCGGCCTCGGGGGTCGGTGCGGTGGCGACCCGCGGTCGGACCGTGCGCGGCGCCCGCGGCCCCGGGCCGCCTCCGCCGCCGACGAGGCCGGTGCCGCGCGCGGGCTTGTTCGCGGCGGCGACCTCCGCGGGCTCGGCGGCGCGCTCGTCGAGGGCGGGCGGTGGCGGGACCGTCGCCATCCAGTCGCCGAGGCGACCCTTCTCGTGGAGCAGGTCGAGGATCGACACCTCGGCGTACTCGAACTGCGGGCTCCAGTGCAGGGCGTCGAACGGGCACACCTCGATGCAGATGCCGCAGTACATGCACAGCGAGAAGTCGATGGCGAAGCGGTCGAGGACGTTGCGCTGGCGGTCGCGCCCGCCCTCCGTCGTCGCCGGGATCGTCTCCTTGTGGGAGTCGATGTAGATGCACCAGTCGGGGCACTCGCGGGCGCAGAGCATGCACGAGGTGCAGTTCTCCTCGAGCAGCGCGATGACGCCGCGGCTGCGCGGGGGGAGGGCGGGGGCGACGTCGGGGTACTCGGCGGTGTGCGTGGGGCGCAGCGCCGTGCGGGCCGTCGTGATCAGCCCCTTGAGGAGTCCGGGAACCATGCTCACCAGCCCATCACCACCCCGACGCCCGTGAGCAGCAGCTGGAGCAGCGCGAGCGGCACGAGCCACACCCACGCCAGCCGTTGGAGCTGGTCCTCGCGGAGGCGGGGCCAGGCGACACGCAGCCAGATGACGACGAGCGCCACGGCGAAGCCCTTGAGCAGCAGCCAGACCCAGCCGAGGACACCCTCAAACGGACCGTGCCAGCCCCCGAGCCAGAGCGCGGCGAAGAGCAGCGACATCACGACGATCCCGGCGTACTCGGCGAGGAGGAAGAAGGCGAAGCGCAGGCCGGTGTACTCGGTCCACGCGCCCATGACGAGCTCGGCGTCGGCGACGGGCATGTCGAACGGCGGCCGCTGGAGCTCGGCGACGGCGGCGACGAGGAAGACGACGCCCCCGACGAGCTGCCAGACGAGCCAGAGCGGCTCCCAGCGGTCGGTGAGCGTCGCGAGCGAGAGGGAGCCCCCCGCGAGCGCCACCGACGCGACGGACAGGACGATCGGCAGCTCGTAGGAGACGAGCTGGGCCGCGGCGCGCAGGCCGCCGAGGAGGGCGTACTTGTTCGCGCTCGCCCAGCCGGCCATGAGGGTGCCGAGCGCCCCGACCGACGTCGCCGCGAGGACGAGGACGACCGACCCGGGAACGTCGACGGCCGCCACGCCGGGGTGCACGGGGACGACGGCGAGCGCGAGGAGGTACGGCACGAGGGCGACCCCGGGCGCGAGGCGGAACACCCAGCGGTCCGCGGCCTTCGGGGTGATGTCCTCCTTCTGGACGAACTTCACCCCGTCGGCGACGAGCTGGGCCCACCCGTGGAAGCCGCCGGCGTACATCGGGCCGAGCCGCCCCTGCATGTGCGCCATGACCTTGTGCTCGGCCTGCCCGACGAGCAGCGGCAGGACGAGGAAGGCCGCGAGCACGCTGGCGGCCCGGACGACGACCTCGAGGAGCGTCATCGCGGACCCCACTCGGGCGGCGGGACACCGGGCGCCTGGACCCGCCGGCGGCTCGGGCTGCGGGCCGACTCGTGGCCCTCCCCCGGTTCCTTGCCCCCGGGCCACGGCTTGCTCGCGCGGGCGGCGAGCTGGAAGGACTTGCGCAGCGGTGTCCCCTCGAAGCCGTCGGGGAGCAGCAGCGGCCGGATGCCCTGCCCGGTGCCGTCGTCGAAGCCCTCGAAGGTGAGGCCGAACATCTCGGCGGTCTCGCGCTCGTGCCAGGCGGCGCCGGCGAAGACCTCGGTGACCGAGGCGACGGGCTCGCCGTCGGGGACGCGGGTCACGAGCAGGAGGCCTCGGAGGGCGCCCTGCTCGGCGGTGTCGTAGAGGTGGCAGACGACGTCGAGGCCGGGGGCGTCCTCGTCGTGGGAGCGGTCGACGGCGCTGAGCCAGTCGAAGAACGAGAAGCCCTCGTCGCGGGCGGCGGCCACGGCGGCGCGCCAGCCGTGGGGCTCGACCTCTCTCGTCTCGTCCGCCACGTCCGGCAGCCTAGCGAGGACGCGTCCGGACGACGGCGCCCGCGCGCCCTCGTCGCCGCCCGATCGCGAGGTCGGCCGGTCCGGACGCTCCCCGCCTCGACTCCAGGACGGCAACACGCCGACGGCCGCGGCGGGTCGTCGGCGTGTTGCCGTCCTGGAGGGGGGTCAGCGCTTCCGGTAGACCTGCACGACGCTCGGCCGCGGCCCACCCCAGGCGCCGTCGGCGAGCGTGCCGGGGGCGACGTAGTCGGGGAAGAAGGACCGCTGCGCCTCGAACGTCCCGTTCTCGCCCGGGTGCTGGACGCAGACGAAGACCGAGCCGTCCTGGTCGTGGATCACCGGGCCGCAGGTCTCCGCCTCGCGCGGCACGGCGAGGAACTGCTCGACCCTGCCGCGGTCGGGGCCCTCGAGGGTGACGCGGTGGAGGGCGTCGTCGAGGCCGATGGTGCCCGGCTGCCCGTCGGTGGAGATCCACAGCGCGCCGGTCGAGTCGAAGGCGACGTTGTCGGGACAGGAGATCGGGCTGACCGGTCCGGTGTAGCCGCCGAAGTACGTCCCGGTCCGGCCGGGGGTGCCGCAGACGAGGAGCAGGGTCCAGCCGAAGGTCGTGGCCGTCGGGTCGTTCCCCGTCTCGGTGAGCTCGAGGACGTGCCCGTCGCGGTTGGTGATCCGCGGGTTGGCCTCGTCGGCCGGGGCGTTCGTGCCGGTGCCCCGGCTCGTGTTGTTCGTCAGGGCGACGTAGACCTTGCCCGTGACGGGGTTGGGCTCGACGTCCTCGGGGCGGTCCATCTTCGTGGCGCCGACCCTGTCGGCCGCGCGCCGGGTGAAGACGAGGACCTCGGCGACGCTCATCCCGGCGACCCGGGACCGCCCGTCGACGACGAGCGGCAGCCACACGCCGCCTCCGTCGAAGGCCCCGTCGGCGGGGAGCGTCCCGGTGCCGTCGATCTCGGTGGCCGGGCTGTCGCCGGTGAACTTCGCGACGTACAGGTCGCCCTCCGACAGCAGCGTCTTGTTGTGGGCCCGCGCACCGCGACCCTCGTCCGTGCGGTACTTCCGGCGCGAGACGAACTTGTAGACGTACTCGAAGCGCTCGTCGTCGCCGGAGTACGCGACGACGTGACCGCTGCGCGCGATCCGCACGTGGGCGCCCTCGTGCTTGAAGCGGCCGAGCGCGGTGTGCTTGACCGGCGTCGAGTCGGGGTCCTCGGGGTCGATCTCGACCACCCAGCCGAAGCGGTTGACCTCGTTCTCGTAGCCGGGCTGGCGGGCGTCGAAGCGCGGGTCGACCGTCCACCAGTTGCGACCGCTCGCGCTCACGGTCGTCGGGATGCCGTAGCGCGCGTTCTCCGGGGTGGCGCCGGCCACGAAGTACTGGTGGAAGTTCTCCTCGCCCGACAGGACCGTGCCCCACGGCGTCGTGCCGCCGGCGCAGTTGTTCTGGGTGCCGAGGACGGTGCGGCCGACCGGGTCGTCCTTGGTCCGCAGGAGCGGGTGACCGGCGGCGGGCCCGTCGACGGCGAACGGGGTCTGGACGGTGATCCGCCGGTTCCGCCTCGCCCCGCGCACGTACTCCCACGGGAGGCCGGGGGCCGCACGGCGCAGCTCGACGACGGTGAGGCCGTGCGCCGCCATCGCGACGCGCTTGTTCTCCTCGAGTCTCGCCGGGTCGGTCGTCGGCGGGAACATGATGTTCTCGTTCGTGTACTCGTGGTTGACGACGCCGAGGGCGCGGCGGCCCCGCTTCCCGTCGACGGGGATGATGTCGAGGTAGTCGCAGTTGTAGCCGAACTGCGCCGCCTGGCTCTCGGCGGTCTGGTGCGCCGGGTCGAACTCGGGCGAGTCGTCGAACAGCGGATCACCCCAGCGGATGACGGGGTTCCACGTCCAGCCCTCGGGCACGGTCACGGCGTCGACGGTGGCGGGCACCGGGGCGATCGGGCTGAACCGCAGGCCCCGGCCACGACCGCGGCTCCCCGAGAGGGTGGCCGCGGCGGCCTGGCTGCTCGCCGCCGGCGAGATGGCCAGTGCGAGGGCGCCGGCACCCGCACCGGCGAGGACGCCACGACGGCTCAGTGCGCGGGTGGCGACGTCGGGGAAGTACTCGTTGTCGGTGGTGTTGGGCGCGGCGCGGGCGCACTGGTCACCGCACTTGAGGAGGCAGGTGATGGGGCTGCGCTTGCCGCGGGCGTGCGGTGCGACGCGGAGCAGGGGGCGGTTGTCGGGGGCGATCGTCACTGGGGCTCTCCGGGTCCGTGGGGAGGGGCGGGCGGGCGGGACGCCGGCTCGACGGGAGCGGCCGGCCTCGCTCCGCGACGCTAGGTCGCGGCCCGGGACCGGAGGGGGACACGGAGGAGAACGTCAGGTGATGCTTGGGCGACCAGCCGGCCAACCCGCGGTCAGGACGCGTCGTCCTCGGCCTGCGGGAGGACGACCTGCGCCGCCACGATGACGACGCCGGCCAGCGCGACGACCCAGCCCCACCGCTGGTGCCCGGTGGCGACGAGACCCCAGCCGGTGCCGAGGCACAGGAGCACCGAGACGACCGCCCGCGGCACCGTCGCGAGCCTCAGCCGCGCCTTGGGAGCGATGAACAGCCCCCAGACGGCGAGGACGACGACGACCGCGCCCACGGCGGCGACGGCGCCCGCGAGCCCGCCGTCCGCCACCTCGTGGGCGACGACCCCCACCCCGAGGAAGAGGGCGAGCTCGACGAGGAAGGCGGTGAGGGCGAGCAGGGCCAGGCTCGGTCTCGTCACGGCTTGGCCACGAGGTCCCGGGTGACGTCGGCCGCGGAGGCCGTGCGGTGTCCGGCGAAGCGCGCCGGACGGCCGGGCTGACGGTCGGCGATGGCCGCACCGCTGACCCTCTCGGCGGCGATCTTCTCCTGCAGCCGGATGATCCCCTGGAGCAGGGCCTCCGGACGCGGCGGGCATCCCGGGACGTAGACGTCGACGGGGATCAGCTGGTCGACGCCCTTGGTCACCGAGTACGAGTCCCAGTACGGGCCACCGGAGTTCGAGCAGGCGCCGAAGCTGATGACGTACTTCGGCTCGGGCATCTGGTCGTAGAGGCGGCGGATCGCGGGCGCCATCTTGTCGGTGACCGTCCCGCTGACGACCATGAGGTCGGCCTGCCGCGGACCGGGCGCGAAGGGGATGACGCCGAGCCGGATGAAGTCGTGTCGGCCCATCGAGGTCGCGATGAACTCGATCGCGCAGCAGGCGAGCCCGAAGTTGAACACCCACAGGCTGTACCGGCGGCCCCAGTTGAGGACGACGCGGATCGGCTTCGGCGCGTGCTCGGCGAGCGGCCCGACCCGCGGCATCGGGAGGTCGACGGCGCTCACGAGAGGTCCCACCGGAGCAGGCCGCGCCGGGCGGCGTGGAGCAGCCCGACGAGGATGACCCCGACGAAGACGACGACCTCGACGAGGGAGGCGACCCCGAGGTCGGGGTCGCGGATGACGAGGGCCCAGGGGAACAGGTAGACGGCGTCGACGGCGAAGACGACGTAGAGGAAGGCGAACGCGACGTAGCGGATCTGGCTCTGCGCCCAGCCGGTGCCGACCGGGTCGACGCCGGACTCGTAGGTGGTGCGGCCGGCCGGGGTCACGGCGCGCGGGGCGATGAGCCTGCGGGCGACCATCGCGGCCGTCACGAGGAGCACGCCCGCGAGGACGACCCCTGCTGCCGCGGCGTAGCCCTCCATGCGGGCCACCCTAGCCACCCCTCCTCCGGCACGGGTCGAGGTGATACCCGAGCACCATGGCGTCGGGTACCACCTCGAACCGATCGGCGTCGCCCACCCACCAGTGGTTCGAGGCGCTCGGGCCGTGCGGCACACCGGTGAAGTACCTCAACCGGCGGGGCGGTGGCGGGTGATGGCAGCCGGGCCCCGGACGGGCGGTCCGGGCGCCGCTCCCCTCAGGCGACGCCCGGACGGTTCCTCCCCGGAGCCCGGCCGTGGTCCCACTGTGCTCGTGCGGCCCCGGTCCGACAATGGGGAGCACTCCCCCGAGAGCCACCGCGCGACGCCCCGGACGAGGCCCCACACGAGCCCCGTGCGAGCCGTCCACGAGCCGCACCCGAACCCCGAGCCACGGGAAGCGTGGACAGCCGTGAACGCCCCGCGGCCGCGACGTACGATGGACGGCGTTGCGCCCACGGGCCCGACCGGCTCCGGCCCTGTCCCCACGGCGCACCCTCGAACCTCTCGACCTGACCAGGGTGACCCACTGTGAGCAGCAAGTCCGTCCAGACCCTCGACCGGGTGGTCATCCGCTTCGCCGGGGACTCCGGTGACGGGATGCAGCTGACCGGCGACCGGTTCACCTCCGAGACGGCCGCCCTGGGCAACGACCTGTCGACGCTGCCGAACTTCCCGGCCGAGATCCGCGCGCCGCAGGGCACCCTCCCCGGGGTCAGCAGCTTCCAGCTCCACTTCGCCGACCACGACGTCCTCACGCCCGGGGACGCCCCCGACGTCCTCGTCGCGATGAACCCGGCGGCGCTCAAGGCCAACCTCGACGACGTCCCCCGCGGCGCGACGATCATCGTCAACACCGACGAGTTCACCACCCGCAACCTCGCCAAGGTCGGCTACGCCACCAACCCGGTCGACGACGGCACGCTCGAGTCCTTCCACGTCCACCCCGTGGCCCTGACGAGCATCACCGTCGAGGCCCTCGCGGCGTTCGACGGCCTCAGCCGCAAGGAGAAGGAGCGGGCGAAGAACATGTTCGCCCTGGGCCTGCTGTCGTGGATGTACACGCGGCCGACCGCCGGCACCGAGTCCTTCCTCAAGAGGAAGTTCGGCGCCCGTCAGGAGATCCTCGACGCCAACCTCGCGGCGCTGCGGGCCGGCTGGAACTACGGCGAGACGACCGAGGACTTCGCCTCGTCCTTCGTCGTCGCGCCGGCGAAGATGCCGCCGGGCACCTACCGCAACGTCACCGGCAACACCGCGCTCGCCCTCGGCCTCGTCGCCGCGGCCCACCGCGCGCACCTGCCGCTCGTCCTCGGGTCGTACCCGATCACCCCGGCCTCCGACATCCTCCACGCGCTCGCCGCCCTCAAGCGCCACGGCGTCACGACGCTGCAGGCCGAGGACGAGATCGCCGGCATCGGCATCGCCCTCGGGGCGGCCTTCGGCGGAGCCATCGGCGTCACGACGACGAGCGGCCCCGGGGTGGCGCTGAAGTCCGAGACGATCGGCCTGGCCGTCTCGCTCGAGCTGCCGCTGCTCATCGTCGACGTCCAGCGCGGCGGCCCCTCGACCGGCCTGCCGACGAAGACCGAGCAGGCCGACCTCCTCCAGGCGATGTTCGGGCGCAACGGCGAGAGCCCGGTGCCGATCGTGGCGCCGAGGACGCCGGCCGACTGCTTCCGGGCCGCGATGGACGCCGTGCGCATCGCGACGACCTACCGCACGCCGGTCTTCCTCCTCTCCGACGGCTACCTCGCCAACGGGTCCGAGCCGTGGAGCGTCCCTGAGGTCGCCGACCTGCCCGACCTCGGTGTCGAGTTCGCGAGCGCCCCCAACGGCACCGACGCCAAGGGCAAGGACGTCTTCCACCCGTTCCTGCGCGACGAGGAGACCCTCGCCCGTCCGTGGGCCGTCCCCGGCACCCCCGGGCTCGAGCACCGGATCGGCGGCATCGAGAAGGCCGACGTCACGGGCAACATCAGCTACGACCCCGACAACCACGACAGGATGACGCGCCTGCGCCAGGCCAAGGTCGACGGCATCACCGTCCCCGACCTCGAGGTCGACGACCCCACCGGCGACGCCCGCGTCCTCGTCCTCGGCTGGGGGTCCACGTACGGCCCGATCGCCGCCGCCGTCCGGGTGGTCCGCAATGCCGGCCGCGCCGTGGCCCGGGCCCACCTCACCAACCTCAACCCGTTCCCGGGCAACCTCGGCGAGGTGCTGCGCGCCTACGACCGCGTCATCGTCCCGGAGATGAACCTCGGCCAGCTGGCCCTGCTCCTGCGCGGCGTCTTCCTCGTCGACGTCCGCTCGCACACCTCGGTCCGCGGCCTGCCGTTCTCCACGGTCGAGCTCGCCGACGTCATCTCGTCCACCCTGGAGGACCTCCCGTGACCGCCACCGAGCTGGGGATGCCCACGACCGGGCTCCAGCACGTCCCGCACCTCCCCGACGACGCCACGAGGCAGACCAAGCGCGACTTCACCTCCGACCAGGAGGTCCGCTGGTGCCCGGGCTGCGGCGACTACGTCATCCTCGCGGCGGTCCAGTCCTTCCTGCCCGAGCTCGGCCTGCGGCGCGAGAACATCGTCTTCGTCTCCGGCATCGGCTGCTCGAGCCGCTTCCCCTACTACCTCGACACCTACGGGATGCACTCGATCCACGGACGGGCGCCGGCCATCGCCACGGGCCTGGCCACGAGCCGGCCCGACCTGTCGGTGTGGGTCGTCACCGGTGACGGCGACGCGCTCTCCATCGGGGGCAACCACCTGATCCACGCGCTGCGCCGCAACGTCAACATGACGATCCTGTTGTTCAACAACCAGATCTACGGGCTGACCAAGGGCCAGTACTCCCCGACGTCGAAGGTCGGGCAGGTGACCAAGTCGAGCCCGCTCGGGTCCGTCGACAGCCCGTTCAACCCGGTGTCGCTGGCGCTCGGGGCCGAGGCGACCTTCGTCGCGCGGGCCATGGAGTCCGACCGCGCCGAGCTGACGACCATCCTCAGGGCGGCCGCCGAGCACCGCGGCACCGCGCTGGTCGAGATCTACCAGAACTGCCCGATCTTCAACGACGGCGCCTTCGAGGTCCTCAAGGACCGCAGCCAGCAGGAGGCACGCATCGTCCGCCTCCGGGCTGGCGAGTCGGTCACCGTCGGCGCCGAGGGTGACCGGAAGGTCCTCGTGCGCAAGGGGTCCGGGACGATGAAGTTCATCCCCGAGGCCGAGGCCGCCAGCGGCGAGTCCGGTGCGGTCGTCGTCCACGACCCCGCGCTCGACGACCCGTCGCAGGCGTTCCAGCTCTCGCGGCTCGACAGCCCGGAGATGACCCACGTCCCCATGGGGATCTTCCGCTCGGTCGAGCGGCCCACCTACGACGACCTGGTGCGCGCCCAGGTCGGGAGCGCCGTCGACACGGCAGGCGGCCCCGCGACCGACGACGACCTCACCGACCTCCTGCGCGGGCGCGACACCTGGACCGTCGAGTGACCACGACGCGCACACCGGTCAGCAGCACGGTGGGCGACGACGGTGGCGAGCTGCGGCGGGGGACGATCTTCGGCTTCCTCGCGTACGGCCTCTGGGGCCTGTTCCCGCTGTACTTCGCGGCGCTCGCCCCCTCGGGCGCCTTCGAGGTCCTCGCCCACCGGATCCTGTGGACCCTCGCGGTGTGCGTCGTCGTCCTCCTCGCCGTGCGCGACCTGTCGTGGGTGCGGCCCCTCCTCGCCAACCGGCGGCTGCTCGCGGGCATCGCCGTCGCCGCGGTCCTCATCTCGGCGAACTGGGTCATCTACGTCCTGGCCGTCCTCACCGAGCGCACCTACGAGGCCGCGCTCGGCTACTTCCTCAACCCGATCGTCACCGTGGGGCTCGGGGTGCTCGTCCTCGGCGAGCGGCTGCGGCGCCTCCAGTGGGCGGCGGTCGCGGTGGGGGCGGTGGCGTCGGTCTACCTCGCCGTCGCCGGCGGCGTCGTGCCGTGGATCCCGCTCGTCCTCGCGTTCTCCTTCGGGCTGTACGGGCTGACGAAGAAGAAGGTCGGCGCGAGCCTCGAGGCGATGCACTCGCTCGCGGCCGAGACGGCACTGCTCGCGCCCGTCGCCGTCGTCGTCCTCCTCGTCCTCGCCGCTCGGGACGAGACGACCTTCACCGGGCACGGCGCCGGGCACACCTCGCTGCTCGTGCTGTCGGGGATCGTCACCGCCGTGCCGCTGCTCCTCTTCGCGGCCGCCGCGCGCCGGATCCCCCTCGTCACCGTCGGGCTCATCCAGTTCATCACCCCCGTGCTCCAGCTCATCGTCGGGGTCACGGTCCTCGGCGAGCACGTGAGCGGGCGGCTCTGGGTCGGATTCGGCATCGTGTGGGTCGCGCTCGTCCTCCTCAGCATCGACTCGCTGCGCACGGCGCGCACGAACCGGCGCGGGCTGCGGCCCGAGGACCCCGAGGCGCCCGAGCCCTGCCCCTGACCGTCGACGGGGGTCGCAGCACGGGGCGAGGGTGACCCGCAGCCCGGTCAGTCGTCGCGCGGACGAGCCGGTTCGAGGACGACCACGGCCGTCTCGCCCGAGCGGCGCGCGGCCAACGCGTCGAGGTCGCCGTCGATCTCGCGCCACCGCTGCCAGAGCCGCTCGCGCTCGTCGCCCGCCGCTGCCCGGCCGTGGACGTGCGTGGTCCCGCCCACCGTGACCGCCTCGGCCTCCGGGTGCGCCAGCAGGTTGAGCCACCACGCGGGCTCGCCCTCACCCCACCCGTTCATGGCGAGGGTGACGAGGTTCGGACCGTCCTCGACGTACCCGAGGATGACGGCGCGCGGCTGTCCCGTCCGGCGCCCGGTCGTCGTGAGCCGCAGGGTGCCCCAGCGGCCGGGCCGGGGGCGCCACAGGCCGACCCGCCCACGCGTCACGCGGTAGAGGCCGCGGTGGAGGTGCCACGCCCCGGTGACGACCCACCGCGGGGGGAGGCGAGGGGCCCGCACCTGCTCGCCCGCCATCGGACCTCCTCCACTCGGCCCGACCCTAGACCCGAGCGGACGCCGCCGTGAAGGGGCCGAGGCGTGCCCGGCGCGGGGGGTCAGTCGCCGAGGAGGTGGCGGACGTGGTCGTTGGTGAAGAGGCGCTGCGGGTCGACCCGGTCGCGGACCTCACGGAACGCGTCGAAGCGCGGGTACAGCCCGTGCAGCCGCTCGGCGCCGAGGGTGTGGACCTTGCCCCAGTGCGGGCGTCCCTGGTGCTCGGCGGCGATGGCCTCGAACGCCGCGAACATGGGCCGCGGGTCCATCCGGTGGTACTGGTGCACGGCGACGTAGGCGTTGTCGCGCTGGTAGGCCGTCGAGAACCACACGTCGTCGCCCCCGGTGAAGCGCAGCTCGACGGGGAACGTCACCGGTTCGCGGGTCCGGTCGAACCAGGAGCGCAGCTCGGTGACGACGGCCTCCACCGACGAGCGGGGGACGGCGTACTCCATCTCGACGAAGCGCACGTCGCGCGGCGAGGAGAAGACCTTCCAGGAGTCGTCGGCGTACTCGCGGCTGCCGAGGATGCTCGACGCCAACCGGTTCGCCGCCCGCGCCGCCCCGGGCCGTCGCGCCACGGCCCGGTTGAGCCGCTCGTACACCCGGTTGGCGAGGAGGTCGTCGTCGAGGCGGTGCCGCCACGGAGGCAGGGGCGGGGGTCCCTCGCCGGGCGCGACGCGGTTGTTCCGCTTGATCATCACCCGGTCGGTGTGCGGGAACCAGTGCACGTCGAGGTGGTCGTGCGCGTCGGCCTCGGCCTGCAGGCCGGTCAGCAGCCGGGACAGCCGGACGGTGCCCTCCTTGGCGTGCAACCGGAACGCGGGGACGCACTGGAGCTCGACCTCGACGACCACCCCGAGCGCGCCGAGGCCCACGCGCGCGGCCTCGAACAGATCTGGCTCGGCGTCGGCCGAGCAGGTGACGAGCGAGCCGTCGGCGAGGACGAGGGTGAGCCCGCACACCGCCGCGGCGATGCCCCGGCGCCGGCTGCCGGTGCCGTGCGTCCCGGTGGCGATGGCGCCGGCCAGGGTCTGGCGGTCGATGTCGCCGAGGTTGGGCAGGGCGAGGCCGAGGTCCTGGAGAGCGGGGTTGAGCTCGTGGAAGGGGGTGCCCGCGGCCACGCGGACCCGGCGCGACTCCGGGTCGACACCGGTGATGCCCCGCAACCCGTCGAGGGTCAGCAGGACCCCCTCGGTGGCGACGAGCGGCGTGAACGAGTGGCCCGTCCCCCCGACGCGCAGGCCGGCACCGCCGCCCGCGGCCCGACCGGCTGCGGCCCGACCCACGGCGGCCCGGACGTCGTCGACGGTCACGGCGCGCACGACCTCCGCCGGGGTGGCCGTGACGTTGCCCGCCCAGTTCGTCCACGTCATCCGACGTCCCGTCCCCTCACCCACGCGCACCTCAGCCAAAGTTCCGCCCCTCCCCACGGTACGAGGGCACCGAGCCGACGAGCTCCCCACCCCGGACGAGGTGGACGGTGTCGAACCTCTCCAGCAGCTCCCCCGCCTTGGCGCCCCGCATCCAGACCCGGTCGCCGAGGGCGAGCCGGTTGGCCCCGGGGCCGGTGAGCGGCGTCTGGACCTCGCCCACCGCCTCGGTGCGCACGAGGGAGAGCGCCCGGCCCACCGGTGAGGGCACCCGGGACCAGCCCGGATCCCCGCTCGCGACGTAGCCGCCGCCGAAGGCCGTCACGACGCCGGGGGCCGGCCGCCGGACGACCGGCAGGGCATAGGCCATCGAGGGCCGCGGGCTGAAGTGGTCGTAGCCGTCGAAGAGCGTCGGGGCGTACAGGCCCGACCCGGCGGCGAGCTCGGTGACGACCGGGTCTCCGACGAACCGGTGCAGGCTCCCCGTGCCGCCGGCGTTGACGAAGCGCAGGTCGGACTCGGCGCGCACGGCGTCGACGACGGCCACCCGCCGCGCGGCGAGGTCGCGCAGCGAACGCGACTTGAGGAGGCGCACGTGCGGCCCTGCGTCGGGCAGGCCGGCGACCTGGGCGTCGTAGAACATCACGCCGCGCACCTCGAGCCCCACCCCGAGGGCGGCGCGGACCACGGCGAGGGCGTCGGCCGGAGTCCGCGTCGGCGAGCGCCGGACCCCGAGGTGCAGCCGCCCGATGCGCAGCGAGGCGTCGACGTCGAGGGCGACGCCCACCCCCGCGACCGCCTCCCCCAGGGCGTCGCGCAGGAAGCGGACGTGCTCGACCGAGTCGACGGTGACGGTCACCTCGCGTCGCAGGTCCGCGGAGGTCGCCACCTCGCGCAGCGCCTCGACGTCGACCGACGGGTAGGCGACGAAGACGTCGCGCACCCCGTTCGACGCCAGCCACACGGCCTCCGGCACGGCGTACGCCATGACCCCGGCGAACCCCGGTCGCTCGAGCACCCGGTCGAGCAGGGCCCGGCAGCGGACCGACTTGGACGCCACCCGGACGGGGAGCCCGCCGGCCCGGCGGACGAGGTCGTCGGCGTTGGCGTCGAACGCCTCGAGGTCGACGGCGACGAGGGGTGCCCGCAGGGCGGACGTCGCGCGGTCCCAGGGGTTCACACGCCGACCCTAGTGCGACACTGACGCGGTGACCGAGGACCTCGACACCTACGTCGGAGACCGACCGCGCACGCGATGGCACCGGGCCTGGCTCGTCGCCGCCGTGACGCTCGGCGCCCTCGTCGCCGCGGCGGCCTTTCGCTCCTCCACCGGCGTCCTCCTCGAGCCGGTCGAGTCGGAGTTCGGCTGGTCCCGTGCGACGACCTCCGGCGCGGTGAGCCTCAACCTCGTCCTCTACGGCCTCGCCGCGCCGTTCGCCGCCGCGGTCATGGAGCGGTGGGGGGTGCGGCGCACGGTGGCGACCTCGCTCGTCGTCGTCGGCGTCGCGAGCGGCCTGACGACCGTCATGACCGCGCCGTGGCAGCTGTGGCTGCTCTGGGGCCTGCTCATCGGCATCGGGACGGGCGCGATGGCCCTCGTCCTCGGCGCGATCGTCGCCAACCGGTGGTTCCACACCCACCGCGGCCTCGTCACGGGGATCTTCTCGGCCGCGAACGCCACCGGTCAGCTCGTCTTCCTCCCGGTCATCGCGCGCACCGCGGAGGACGCCGGCTGGCGGGCGGCCGCCCTCATCGTGTCCGGGCTCGCGCTCGTCGTCGCCGTCCTCGTCGCGCTCCTCCTGCGCGACCGGCCCGAGGACCACGGGCTGCTCCCCTACGGGCTGGACCCCGGCTCGACCGAGGCGACGACCACCCGCACGCCCAGCACGGTCTCCCCCGCCGTCGTCGCGGTCCGGGTGCTGCGCCGGGCCGGCCGGACGTGGACCTTCTGGGCGCTCGTCCTCACCTTCTGGGTCTGCGGCTGGTCGACGAACGGCATCATCCAGACGCACTTCATCCCGGCGGCGCACGACCACGGGATGCCGGCCACGACCGCCGCGGGGCTGCTCGCCGTCGTCGGGATCTTCGACATCGCCGGCACCATCGGCTCCGGGTGGCTCACCGACAAGGTCGACCCGCGGCTGCTCCTCGTCGGCTACTACGGCGGTCGCGGGCTGAGCCTGCTCGCCCTCGACGCCGTCCTCGCTCCCGGGGTGGAGCCCGCCATGTGGGTCTTCATCGTCTTCTACGGCCTCGACTGGGTCGCCACCGTCCCCCCGACGGTCGCCCTGTGCCGCACGCACTTCGGGCTCCAGGACTCCGGGGTGGTCTTCGGCTGGGTGTTCGCCTCGCACATGGTCGGGGCGGGCGTGGGAGCCAGCGTCGCCGGGTGGGTGCGCACGAGCCAGGGCGACTACCACTGGGCGTGGCTGTTCGCCGCGGTCCTGTGCTTCGCGGCGGTCGCGATCGCGCTGTCGATCCCCCGGCGGCCGCCCGCCGACGTCGACACCCCCGCGTACCCCACGTGACCTTTCGGTCGATCTCCGTACGGGAGGGGGGTGGACCCCGCGTGACCTATCGGTCGATGTCCGTGCGGGAGGTCAGCCGACGCGCGTGACGACCCCGGTGGCGAGCGCGTGCAGGGCGTCCTTGGCGTCGCTCGGCGGCAGCCCGTCGAGGACGTCCTGCGCCCCGCGGGCGACCGACTCGGTGTACGCCCGGGCCCGCTCCATCCCGGGGTGGGCGCGCAGGAGGGTGAGCGCCTCGGCCAGGGCCTCGTCGGACGTCAGGTCGCCGGTCAGCAGCTCCTGCAGCCGCGCGTCGGCCGGGTCGCCCGACGCGAGGACGTGGAGGACCGGCAGGGTCCGCTTGCCCTCGCGCAGGTCGGTGCCGGGCGTCTTGCCGGACTCGTCGGCATCGGACCCGATGTCGATGAGGTCGTCGGCGAGCTGGAAGGCCATCCCGAGGCGCTCACCGTACTCGCGCATCACCTCGACGGTCGTCGCGTCGCAGCCGCCGAACATCGCGCCGTAGCGCGCGGCGGTGGCGATGAGGACGCCGGTCTTGTCGGCGAGCACACCGAGGTGGTACTCGAGCGGGTCGACCCCCTCGGGCGCCGGCCGGTCGTCCCGGATCTGGCCCGAGCACAGCCGCACGAACGTCTGCGCCTGGATCTTCACGGCCTCGGGACCGAGGTCGGCGACGATGTCGGACGCCGTGCCGAAGAGGAGGTCGCCGACGAGGATCGCCGTGGAGTTGCCGTAGAGCGCGTTCGCCGAGGGAGCGCCGCGGCGCACGTCGGCCTCGTCCATGACGTCGTCGTGGTACAGCGAGGCCAGGTGGGTCAGCTCGACCCCGGCGGCCGCGGCGACGACGCGCTCGTCGGCCCCGGACCCGAGCTCGGCGGCGAGCAGGGTCAGCAGCGGGCGGAACCGCTTGCCCCCCGCCGCGGTGAGGTGCGAGCCGGCCTCGGCGATGAACGGGTCGTCGTGGTCGACGCGGGCCTCGATGAGGGCGTTGACGGCCGTGAGCCCGTCGCCGAGGCGGACCCGGAGGTCCTCGGAGGCGCCGGGCAGCTCGAGCACCGAGGGGGTGCCGCGCTGCGCCGGGCCCGCGGAGAGCTCCGTCACAGGAGGAAGTGCGACGCCGAGCTCGCGGCCTCGAGGGCCAGGCCCGGCAGGACACCGGCGAGGACGGTGGCGAGGACGCCGACCGTGATGGCGATCGTCGACGGGATCGACGGGGTGAGGGCGACGACGTCGTCGTCGGGCGACTCGGTGAAGTACATGAGGACGATGAGCCGGACGTAGACGAAGGCCGTGACCGCCGAGGCGAGCACGCCGATGACGACGAGGACGACGCCCGAGGTGCCGGAGGCGACGGCCGGGGCGAACGCCGCGTACTTCGCGGTGAAGCCCGACGTCAGCGGGATGCCCGCGAACGCGAGGAGCAGGAACGAGAAGACGCCCGCGACGACGGGGTGGCGACGGCCCAGGCCGGCCCACTGGGAGAGGTGCGAGGCCTCGGAGCCGCCCTGGCGCACCATGGCGATGATGCCGAAGGCGGCGACCGTCGCGAAGCCGTAGGCGACGAGGTAGAACAGCACCCCACCGATCGCGGCCTCGGAGAAGGCGAGGACGCCGACGAGGATGAAGCCGGCGTGGGCGACCGAGCTGTAGGCGAGGAGGCGCTTGACGTCGGTCTGGGTGACCGACAGGACCGCGCCGACGACCATCGTCAGGGCCGCGATGGCCGCGACGCCGAGCTCCCAGTCCCAGCGGTTGGCGCCGACGCCGACGTAGGTGAGGCGCAGGATGGCACCGAAGGCCGCGAGCTTGGTGCAGGCCGCCATGAACCCGGTGACCGGGGTGGGGGCGCCCTGGTAGGCGTCGGGGGTCCACGAGTGGAACGGGACGGCGCCGACCTTGAAGAGCAGGCCGATGAGGGTGAGGACGACGCCCGGGAGCAGCAGGCCCTCGAGGTCGCCGGAGGCCGTGGAGATGGTCGAGGCGATGGTCTTGAGGTCGCTCGAGCCGGCGTAGCCGTAGAGCAGCGCGGCGCCGAAGAGGAAGAACGCGCTCGAGAACGCCCCGAGCAGGAAGTACTTCAGCGCGGCCTCCTGCGAGAGCAGGCGGCGCCGCCGGGACAGGCCGGTCATGACGTAGAGCGGGAGCGAGAGGACCTCGAGGCCGACGAACATCGTGATGAGGTCGTTGGCGCTGACGAAGACCATCATCCCGAGGACGGCGAAGAGGGTCAGCGGGAAGACCTCGGAGGTGGCGTACCCGGCGCGGGTGGCGACGTCCTCCTGGGTCGAGCCGGGGGTCGAGGCGCCCATCGGGGTGAACGCGTCGGCCCCGACCCCGCCGAAGCGCTCGGCCATGATGAGGACGGAGGTGGCCGACAGGACGAGCAGTGAGCCCTGGAGGAAGAGCGCGACGCCGTCGATGGCGACCGAGCCGCCGAGGGTGACGGTCTGCGCGTCCCACGAGAACACGAGCAGTGCGACGAGGGCGAGGACGAGCACACCCGTCGTCAGCCACACCTGGATGCCGTGCCGCTGCCGCCGCGGCGCGAACGCCTCGACGAGGACCCCGACGATGGCCCCGCCCGCCACGATGAGCATCGGCAGGACGGCCGCGTACGCGACGTCGACGGCCTGGAACTCGTTCACTGGGCACTCCCGGGGGCGTTGGCCGGCGCGGGGTCGGAGACGCCGACGAACTGCAGCGTCCGGTCCACGGCCGGGTTGACGAGGTCGAGCACCGGCTTGGGGTAGAAGCCGAGCAGGACGAACGAGGCGATGATCGGCGCGACGACGAGCTTCTCGCGCAGGGACAGGTCGCGCGGCGCCTCGCCCTCGGCGAAGGTCGGCTTCGGGCCGGTCATGACGCGCTGGTACATGAGCAGGATGTAGAGCGCGGCCAGGACGATGCCGACCGCCGCGATGACCGCCGCCCAGCGGTAGCGCATGAAGGTGCCCTGGAGGACGAGGAACTCGGAGACGAACGAGGACAGCCCGGGCAGGGCCAGGCTCGACAGGCCGACGACGAGGAACGTGCCGGCGAGGACCGGGGTGACCCGCTGCCAGCCCCCGTAGTCGGGGATCCGGCGGCTCCCCCGGCGGGACACGAGGAACCCGGCGAGGAGGAAGAGCCCGGCCGTGGAGAAGCCGTGGTTGACCATGTACAGGGTCGACCCGGCGCCACCGACGCTCGTCAGCGCGAAGATGCCGAGGACGATGAAGCCGAAGTGGCTGATCGAGGTGAAGGCGATGAGCCGCATCATGTCGGTCTGGCCGATGGCGAGCAGCGCGCCGTAGACGACCGAGATGACCGCGAGCGTGATGACGACCGGGGTCGCCCACTGCGAGGCCTCCGGGAACAGCTGGAGGCAGAAGCGGATCATCCCGTAGGTGCCGACCTTGTCGAGGACGCCGACGAGGAGCACGGCGGTCGCCGGCCGCGACTCGGCCGCGGCGTCGGGCAGCCAGGTGTGCACCGGCCACATCGGCGCCTTGACGGCGAACGCGATGAAGAAGCCGACGAACATCCAGCGCAGCGCCCCGGTGCTGGCGTCGAGGTTGCCGGTGAGCGACTCGACGAGGAAGCCCTGCTCGCCGCCCGGGCCCGCGACGTACACGGCGATGACCGCGACGAGCATGACGAGCCCGCCGGCGAGGGAGAACAGGAGGAACTTCACCGCGGCGTACTGCCGGCGCGGACCGCCGAACAGCCCGATGAGGAAGTACACCGGGATGAGCATCGCCTCGAAGAAGACGTAGAAGAGGAAGACGTCGGTGGCGGCGAAGACGCCGACCATGAACGCCTCGAGGACGAGCATGAGCGCGAAGTAGCGCTTCGTGCGGCCCAGCTCCTCCTCGTCGAGGTCGCGCCAGGCGGCGAGCAGGCAGACCGGCGTGAGGATCGTCGCCATGACGATGAGCGAGAGCGCGATGCCGTCGACGCCGAGGGCGTAGGAGACACCGAACTGCGGGATCCACGAGTGGACCTCGGCGAGCTGGAACTGCTCGCTGCCGCCGTTGTCGAAGCGGACCCAGGCGAGGACCGCCAGGAGCAGCGTCACGAGGGAGAACCCGAGGGCGACCGGCTTGGCCTGCCGCGCGGAGTCACCCGGCAGCGCGGCCACGACGAGCGCGCCGACGAGCGGCACGACCATCATGAGGGTCAGCAGGGGCAGGGAGTTCACTGGATCACCCACAGAGCACCGAGGACGGCGACGACACCGGTGAGCATCGTCAGGGCATACGACCGGGCGTAACCGGTCTGGACGCGTCGCAGCCTCGAGGAGAGACCGCCGACGAGCGCCGCGAGGCCTCCGGCGGCGCCGTCGACGCCGCGGGCGTCGGCGAAGACGAGCCCTCGGGTCAGGTGGATGCCGGGTCGCATAAACAGCCCCTCGTTGATGGCGTCCTGGTACAGGTCCTGGCGGGCGGCCCGGGTGAGCACCGAGGCCTTGGGTGCGACCTCCGGCACGACGTCGCGGCCGTAGCGCATCCACGCGAGGGCGGCGCCGGCGGCGACGAGGGCGAGGGTCAGCACCATGATCACCACCACCGGCAGCACCGGGTGCTCCTCGCCGTGCTCGCCGACGACCGGCTCGAGCCAGTGGGTGAACACGTTGGTCGGGCCGAGGATCAGGCCGAGGAAGGCCGAGCCGAACGCGAGCACCATCATCGGCACGGTCATCGTCAGCGGCGACTCGTGCGGGTGGTACTCGTCGTCGTCCCAGCGCTTCTCGCCGTGGAAGGTCATGAAGAACAGGCGCGACATGTAGAACGCCGTGATGCCCGCGCCGATGAGGGCGGCACCACCGAGGACCCACGGGCGCCAGCCCTCGCCGATGAACGCGGCCTCGATGACCTTGTCCTTGGACCAGAAGCCGGAGAAGGGCGGGACACCGAGGATGGCGAGCCAGCCGAGGCCGAAGGTCACCCAGGTGACCTTCATGAACACCGACAGCCCGCCGAAGCGGCGCATGTTCACCTCGTCCTTCATGCCGTGCATGACCGAGCCGGCCCCGAGGAACATCCCGGCCTTGAAGAAGCCGTGGGTGATGAGGTGGAAGATCGCGAACGCGTACCCGACCGGGCCGAGCCCGGCGGCGAGCATCATGTAGCCGATCTGGCTCATCGTCGAGGCCGCGAGGGCCTTCTTGATGTCGTCCTTGGCGCAGCCGACGACCGCTCCGAAGAGCAGGGTCACGGCCCCGACGAGCGCGACCGCCAGCTGGGCGTCGGGCGCCGCGGTGTAGATGACGTTGGAGCGCACCACGAGGTAGACGCCGGCGGTGACCATCGTCGCCGCGTGGATGAGCGCCGAGACCGGTGTCGGGCCGGCCATGGCGTCACCGAGCCAGGACTGGAGCGGGAACTGCGCCGACTTCCCGCAGGCGCCGACGAGCAGCAGCAGGCCGATCGCGGTGAGCGCCCCCTGGTTGGCCGTCGCGACGCCCTCGTTGACCGTGGCGTAGTCGACGCCGCCGAAGGTGACGAACATCAGCATGATCGCGATGGACAGGCCGAGGTCGCCGACGCGGTTGACGAAGAACGCCTTGTTCGCGGCGGTCGCGTACGCGGGGTTGTGGTTCCAGAACCCGATGAGCAGGTACGAGGCCAGGCCGACGCCCTCCCAGCCGACGAAGAGCAGGAGGTAGGAGTCGGCGAGGACGAGGAGCAGCATCGACGCGACGAAGAGGTTGAGGTAGGCGAAGAAGCGGCGCTTGTCGGGGTCGTGCTCCATGTACCCGATCGAGTACACGTGGATCAGCGACCCGACGAACGTGATGAGCATGACGAACGCCATCGACAGGGGGTCGACGAGCAGCCCGACGTCGAGCTGGAACGCGCCGGCCGGCACCCAGCTCCACAGGCCGATGTGCTGGGCCCGCTCCTCGGTGCCGAGGTCGGTGAGCTGGAGCAGGACGACGAGGCCGACGACGAACGAGCCCCACGACAGGCCGGTCGCGAGGAGCGGCCCGAACCCGTCGGTGCGGCGTCCGCCGAGGAGGAGCACGGCCGCCCCCAGCAGGGGCAGCGCGATGAGCAGCCAGGCGACCCCGGCGGCTCCGCTCGCGTCGACCGCGGTCAGCCCGCTGTCGGCGGTGATGAGAGACGTCACTGGTGCTCCTTACAGCTTCAGCAGGTTCGCGTCGTCGACCGAGGCCGACCGGCGGGACCGGAAGATCGCCATGATGATGGCGAGGCCGACGACGACCTCGGCAGCGGCCACGACCATGACGAACAGGGCGAGGACCTGCCCGTCGAGGTTGCCGTGCATCCGGGCGAAGGTCACGAGGACGAGGTTGGAGGCGTTGAGCATCAGCTCGACGCCCATGAAGACGATGATCGCGTTGCGCCGGGTGAGCACGACGGCGCCTCCGATGACGAACAGGATCGTCGCCAGGTAGACGTAGTTGACGAGGCTCATCGCTCGCTCCCCTCGTCGAGCTCGCGCAGGACGTCGGCGCGGGTCTCGAGGTGCTGGTCGGTCGTGAGGTTCTGGTCGCGAGCGGTGAGCACCCGCGAGACCGACAGCTCGGAGGGTGTGCCGTCGGGCAGCAGGGCCGGGGTGTCGACGGCGTTGTGGCGCGCATAGACACCGGGGGCCGGCAGGCCGGCGAGGTTCTCGCCGCCGCGGAAGCGCCGCCGGCTCATCTCCTTCTGGTCCGGACCCCTGCCGAGGCGCTCGCGGTGGGCGAGGACCATGGCGCCGAGGGCCGCGGTGATGAGGAGGGCGCTCGTCATCTCGAAGACCCACACGTAGCGGCCGAAGATCAGCTGCGCGACGGCCGAGACGTTGCCGGTCTGCGCGTTGATGGCCGCGACCCCGACCGTCTCGGGGAGGGTGACCCGGCCGACGGCCGCACCGAGCAGGCCGCCGAGCCCGAGGCAGAGCACCACGGTGGCCCAGCGCTGGCCGGTGAGCGTCTCGACGAGGCTGTCGGAGGAGTCGACGCCGACGAGCATGAGGACGAAGAGGAAGAGCATCATGACCGCGCCGGTGTAGACGAAGATCTGGATGACGCCGAGGAAGTCCGCACCCTGGGTGATGTAGAAGACGCCGAGGATGATCATCGTCATCGCCATGCCGAGCGCCGCGTGGACCGCCTTGCGGGCGAACACCAGGCCGAGCGCGCCGATGACGGCCAGGGGCCCCAGGACCCAGAACAGCACGGCCTCACCGCTGCCGGTCACGAGGACACCTCCGCGTCGTCGGAGCGGGTGTGGGCGTCGACGAACTCGCGCTGGGCGTCGGTGGCCGCCGAGACCTTCCCGAGGTAGTAGTCGCGCTCCTCGAGGCCGTCGGCCATGGGGAACGGCGGGGTGAGCATGCCGGGCTGCACCGGCGCGAGGAGCTGGTCCTTGGTGAAGATCAGGTCGGCGCGGTTGTTGTCGGCGAGCTCGTACTGGTTGGTCATCGTCAGCGCGCGGGTGGGGCAGGCCTCGATGCACAGGCCGCAGAAGATGCAGCGCAGGTAGTTGATCTGGTAGACGCGGCCGTAGCGCTCGCCGGGGCTGAAGCGCCCCTCGCCGCCCTCGCGGTCGTCGTTGTCGGCGCCCTCGACGAGGATCGCGTCGGCCGGGCAGGCCCAGGCGCACAGCTCGCAGCCGACGCACTTCTCGAGGCCGTCGGGGTGCCGGTTGAGCTGGTGGCGGCCGTGGAAGCGCGGCTGGGTGGGGCGCTTCTCCTCGGGGTACTCCTCGGTGACGACCTTGCGGAACATCGTCGAGAAGGTGACCCCGAAGCCACCGACGGGGGCGAACAGGTCGGAGAAGAAGCCGGACTTCTTCTGGTCGTCAGCCACGAGTGGCCTCCTTGGTGTCGCTTCCCGGCGTCAGGGCCGGGGCGGTCAGCGAGGGCTCGCGCAGGCGCTGCCCCGGCAGGGGCGGCACCGGGAAGCCCCCGGCGTAGGGGTCGATCTCCTCGGGGACGGTGGGGTGCAGCGCGGCCTCCTTGCGCTCGGCCCGCCGGTCCCAGTACCAGCCGGCGACGAGGGCGAGCACGGCGATGACGCCGACGAGGAAGAGCGAGGTCACCGGGAAGCGCCGGCCGGCGAGGTCGACGCTGCCCCCGATCCAGCCGTTCTGGCCGGCGCGGAAGAACGCGATGAGGACGACCCACGACAGGGTGGCCGGGATGAGGAACTTCCAGCCGAAGCGCATGAACTGGTCGTAGCGCACGCGCGGCAGGGAGCCGCGCAGCCAGACGAAGACGAACATGAACATCCACAGCTTGGCGGTGAACCAGAAGATGCCCCACCACCCGGTGGCGAACATGCCGTCGGCGATGAGCGCGACGCCGGGAGGGGCCGCCCACCCGCCGAGGAACATCGTCGTGGCCAGGGCCGCGACGGTGAACATGTTGATGTACTCGCCGAGGAAGAACATCGCGAAGCGCATCGAGCCGTACTCGGTGTGGAACCCACCGGTGAGCTCGCCCTCGCCCTCGGCGAGGTCGAAGGGCAGGCGGTTGGTCTCGCCGACCATCGTGATGACGTAGACGAAGAAGCTGAAGAACGCGGGGATGACGAACCAGAGGTCGGCCTGGGCGGCGACGATCTGCGAGGTCGACATCGAGCCCGCGTAGAGGAAGACGCCGACGAGCGAGAGGCCCATCGCGATCTCGTAGGAGATCATCTGCGCCGAGCTGCGCAGGCCACCGATGAGCGGGTAGGTCGACCCCGAGCTCCACCCGGCGAGGACGACGCCGTAGATCCCGACGCCGGCGACCGCGAGGACGACGAGGACGGCGACCGGGGTGTCGGTGAGCTGGAGCGGCGTGCGGTGGCCGAACATGCTCACGGTCCCGCCGAGCGGCATGATCGAGAACGAGACGAAGGCCATCGTCGCGGTGATGAGGGGCGCGAGGGTGAAGACGAAGACGTCGGCCGCCTTGGGGCGCACGTCCTCCTTGAGCATCGACTTCATGCCGTCGGCGAGCGTCTGGAGCAGGCCGAAGGGGCCGTTGCGGTTCGGGCCCGGGCGCTGCTGCATCCGGCCGATGACGCGGCGCTCGAACCAGATGACGAGCAGCGTCGAGATGAGCAGGTAGACGAAGATGACGAGGGCCTTGACGACCGAGAGCCACAGCGGGGTGTCGCTGAAGTCGGCCCTGGGGTTGTCGGTGCCCGCCGTGGCGAGCGCGACGACCTCCGGCAGGGCGGCGAGCGTGGTGCTCATGACTGACCCTCCTTCGAGACGGAGACGAGGGCACCGGGGGCGCCCTCGAGGGCGGCCCGCAGGTCGGAGCCGGTCGAGTTCGTGGGCAGCCACACGACGTGGTCGGCCATCTCGGAGACGACGACGGGCGCGGTGACGCTCGTGTCCCCGGCGGTCACGGTGAGCTCGTCGCCGTCGACGACGCCGACCGCCCGGGCGGTGGCGGCCGAGACGCGCGCCACCGGGCGGGGCGCGGTCCCCGCGAGGAAGGGCTCGCCGTCCTGGAGGGTGCCGTGGTCGAGCAGGTGGCGCCACGTCGCGAGGACGAGGGTGCCGGGCTCGAGGCTCGGGACCTCTCCGGCCTCGACCGTGGGAGCCGCGGCGCGGGCGCCGGACCACGGGCCGAGCTCGGCCATCTCGGCGCGGACCTCGCGCAGGGTGCGCGTGCCGAGGAACTCGCCGAGCTCGTCGGCGATCATGTCGAGGGCGCGGTAGTCGCTGACGAACCCGGTGTCGAGGGCGGCCTCGAAGTGGCGGACCCGGCCCTCCCAGTCGACGAACGAGCCCCCCTTCTCGGCGTGCGCCGCGACGGGCAGGACGACGTCGGCGACCTCGGTGACGGCCGACGGGCGGATCTCGAGGGAGACGACGAAGGTCGAGGCGAGGGCCTCGACGGCACCGGCCAGGCCGAGGTCGGCCGGGTCGACCCCACCGACGACGAGGGCGTCGACGTCACCGGCGACGGCCGCGGCGACGATGCCCGCGGTGTCGCGACCGGGTGCCTCGGGGAGCGTCGGGACGCCCCACGCGGCGGCGACCTCGGCCCGGGCGCCGGCGTCGGCGAGGGGGCGGCCACCCGGCAGCAGGCCCGGCAGGGCGCCGGCCTCGAGGGCACCGCGCTCACCGGCCCGGCGGGGGACCCACGCGAGGCGGGCGCCGGTGGTCTCGGCGAGGGCGGCGGCGGCGCTCAGTGCACCGGGGACGGTGGCGAGCCGCTCGCCGACGAGGACGACGGCGCCCTCGCGCAGCGCCTGGCCCGCGGCGGTGACGGCGTCGGTGCCGGACGCCTCGCCGAGGGCGCGCAGCACCTCGGGCTCGGTGCCGGGCGCCGTGGGGATGAGCGTGCCACCCATCTTCGCGAGGCCACGGGTGGCGACCGGCGCGACGGCGAAGACGCGGGTGCGGTTCCGGCGGAACGCCTTGCGCAGCCGGAGGAAGACGATGGGGCTCTCGTCCTCGGGCTCGAACCCGACGAGGACGACGGCCGTGGCGGCCTCGAGGTCGGCGTAGGTGACCGCACCGCCCTCCGTTCCGTCGAGCCCCGGTCCGGTGGCGACGACGTGGGAGGCGAGGAAGTCGGCCTCCTCGGCCGAGTGCGGCCGGGCGCGGAAGTCGACGTCGTTGGTCCCGAGCACCGTGCGGGCGAACTTGCCGTAGGCGTAGGCGTCCTCGGCGCTGACCCGGCCGCCGGTGAGGACGGCGGGGGCGGTGGCGGCGCGCAGGCCGGTGGCGGCGGCCTCGAGGGCCTCGCGCCACGAGGCGACGTGCAGCTCGCCGTCGGCACCGCGCACCTGCGGCAGCTCGAGGCGGTCGCCGACGGTGGTGTACGCGAAGGCCCAGCGGCCCTTGTCGCAGTTCCACTCCTCGTTGACCGCCGGGTCGTTCTGGGCCAGCCGGCGCAGGACCGTGCCGCGGCGGTGGTCGGTGCGCTGCGCGCAGCCGCTCGCGCAGTGCTCGCAGACGCTGGGGGTCGACACGAGGTCGAAGGGGCGGCTGCGGAAGCGGTAGGCCGAGCCGGTGAGGGCGCCGACCGGGCAGATCTGGACGGTGTTGCCCGAGAAGTAGCTCTCGAACGGCTTCTCCTCGTAGATGCCGACCTGCTGGAGCGCACCGCGCTCGACGAGCGCGATGAACGGGTCGCCGGCGATCTGCTCGGAGAAGCGGGTGCAGCGGGCGCACAGGACGCAGCGCTCGCGGTCGAGGAGGACCTGCGAGGAGATCTTGACCGGCTTGGGGTAGGTCCGCTTGACGTCCTCGAAGCGCGAGGTCGAGCGGCCGTTGCTCATCGCCTGGTTCTGCAGGGGGCACTCGCCGCCCTTGTCGCAGACCGGGCAGTCGAGCGGGTGGTTGATGAGGAGGAGCTCCATGACGCCCTGCTGCGCCTTGTCGGCGCCCTCGGACGTGTACTGCGTCTTGACGACCATGCCCGGGGCGACGGTCATCGTGCACGAGGCCTGCGGCTTCATCCGGCCGGGAGGGCCCTGCATCTGGCGCGGCTCGCTCGGGGTGCCGTCGGGTCCGGGCGGGCCGGGCATCCACACCTCGACGAGGCACTGGCGGCAGGCACCGACGGGGTCGAGGCCCGGGTGGTCGCAGAACCGCGGGATCTCGATGCCGACCTGCTCGGCGGCGCGGATGATGAGGGTCCCCTTCGGCACCGACACCTCGACGTCGTCGATGGTCAGGGAGACCAGGTCGGCCGCCGCGGGAGCGACGGTCTTCTCGGGCGTGGTCGTCATGCGGTCACGCTTTCCTTCTCGTCCTTGGCGAACAGCGTCGAGGCGTGCCGGTCGAACGGGCAGCCGCCGTGGGTGAGGTGGGCGACGTACTCGTCGCGGAAGTACTGGATCGAGCTCGTGATGGGGCTCGTCGCGCCGTCGCCGAGCGCGCAGAAGCTGCGACCGAGGATGTTGTCGCAGATGTCGAGGAGCTTGTCGAGGTCCTCCTCGCTCCCCTCGCCCTGCTCGAGCCGGCCGAGGATCTGCTTGAGCCACCAGGTGCCCTCGCGGCACGGGGTGCACTTGCCGCAGGACTCGTGCTTGTAGAAGTCGGTCCAGCGGTCGACGGCGCGCACGACGCACGTCGTCTCGTCGAAGATCTGCAGCGCGCGCGTGCCGAGCATCGAGCCGGCCGCGCCGACCGACTCGAAGTCGAGCGGGACGTCGAGGTGCTCGGCGGTGAACAGCGGGGTCGAGCTGCCACCGGGGGTCCAGAACTTCAGGGCCTTGTCGGGGTCGCGCATCCCGCCGGCCATCTCGAGCAGCTCGCGCAGCGTGATGCCGAGCGGCGCCTCGAACTGGCCGGGGTTCTTCACGTGGCCCGAGAGGCTGAAGATGCCGAAGCCCGCGGACTTCTCGGTGCCCATGCCGGTGAACCAGTCGACGCCCTCGAGGATGATCCCGGGGACCGAGGCGATCGACTCGACGTTGTTGACCGAGGTGGGGCGGGCGTACAGGCCCGCGGCGCCGGGGAACGGCGGCTTGCTGCGGGGCTGGCCGCGGCGTCCCTCGAGGCTGTCGAGGAGCGCGGTCTCCTCGCCGCAGATGTAGGCGCCGGCGCCGGCGTGCACGGTGATGTCGAGGGTGACGCCGGTGCCGTGGACGTCCGTGCCGAGGTGCCCCGCGGCGTAGGCCTCCTCGACCGCGCGCAGCAGGCGGCGGTAGACGTGGACGACCTCACCGCGCAGGTAGATGAAGGCGTGCTCGCAGCCGATGGCGAAGGAGGAGATCGCGACGCCCTCGATGAGGACGTGCGGGTTGGCCATCATGAGCGGGATGTCCTTGCAGGTGCCCGGCTCGGACTCGTCGGCGTTGACGACGAGGTAGCGCGCGCCGCCGTCGGGCGGCGCCATGAACGACCACTTCATGCCGGTGGGGAAGCCCGCGCCGCCACGGCCGCGCAGCGAGGAGTCCTTGACGGCCTGGATGATCGCGGCGGGCTCCATGCCCAGGGCCTTGTCGAGGGCCTCGTAGCCGCGGTTGGCCGTGTAGGTCTCGAGGGTCCACGACCGCTCGTCGTCCCAGAAGGCGCTGAGGATGGGGGTGAGGGTGGTCGCCATCACGAGTCCTTCTTCCTGGCGGTGGTGCGCTTCGCCTTCGCCGGCGTCGTGGCCTCGGCGTCGTCCTCGCCCGGGGTGTCGTCGGCGCCGTCCTTGACGGCGGCGGACGCGGCCTTCGGGGCCTTCGCCTCGTCGCTCGCCGGGGTGACCTCGGTGTTGCCGGGGGTCGTGGGGGCGCTCGTGGCACCGGAGGAGGCGGTGGCGCCCTCGGGGGCGGTCCAGCCGTTCTCCCTGGCCACCCTGAGGCCGACGAGCGAGGCGGGGCCGGCGCCGACGCCCTCGTCGGCGAGGCCGTCGTGGAAGCCCGCGAGGACCCGGCTGACCTGCTTGAAGGTGCACACCGAGTTCGGCCCGCGGGTCGGGCGCACGTCGGCGCCGGACCGCAGCCCGTCGACGAGCTCGATGGTCGAGGCGGGGGTCTGGTTGTCGAAGAACTCCCAGTTCGCCATGACGACGGGCGCGTAGTCGCACGCCGCGTTGCACTCGACGCGCTCGAGGGTGATCTTGCCGTCGTCGGTCGTCTCGTCGTGGCCGACCCCGAGGTGCTCGGAGACCGCCTCCCAGATCTCGTCGCCGCCCATGACGGCGCACAGGGTGTTGGTGCAGACGCCGACGGTGTACTCGCCGTTGGGGTGGCGCTTGTACTGGGTGTAGAACGTCGCGACGCCCGAGACCTCGGCGGTCGTGAGGTCGAGGATGTCGGCGCACAGGTCGATACCGCGGCCGGTGACGTAGCCGTCGACCGACTGCACGAGGTGGAGCAGCGGCAGCAGGGCCGAGCGCTTCTCGGGGTAGCGGGCCACGACCTCGGCGGCGTCGGCGCGGAACTGCGCCTCGACGTCGTCGGGGTAGGGCGCCTTGGACTCCTCACTGACGGTGAGGTGACCGGACGCGGTCTGGAGGCCGAAGTCGTGGGCCATCAGCGGTCGACTCCTCCCATGACGGGGTCGATGGAGGCCACGGCGACGATGACGTCGGCGACCTGCGCGCCCTCGCACATCGCGGCCACGGCCTGGAGGTTGTTGAAGCTCGGGTCGCGGAAGTGCGCGCGGAAGGGCCGGGTGCCGCCGTCGGAGACGGCGTGGCAGCCGAGCTCGCCCTTCGCGGACTCGACCGCGGCGTAGGCCTGGCCCGGCGGGACCCGGAACCCCTCGGTGACGAGCTTGAAGTGGTGGATGAGCGACTCCATCGAGGAGCCCATGATCTCGCGGATGTGGTCGAGGCTGTTGCCCTGGCCGTCGCCGCCGATGGCCAGCTGGGCCGGCCAGGCGATCTTCTTGTCCTCGACCATGACCGGCTGGCCCTCGGTGCGCTGGAGCCGATCGAGCGTCTGCTCGACGATCTTCAGGGACTCGTACATCTCGTCGATGCGGATGCGCAGGCGGTCGTAGGCGTCGGCACCCGTGCGGGTCTTGACCTCGAAGTCGTAGGTCTCGTAGCCGCAGTACGGGGCCGACTTGCGCAGGTCGTGCGGTAGGCCGGTGGAGCGCAGCACGGGGCCGGTGACGCCGAGGGCGATGCAGCCGGTGAGGTCGAGGTAGCCGATCCCGACGGTGCGGCCCTTGAGCAGCGGGTTCTCGTTGAGGAGCAGCTCGAGCTCGCGCAGGCCGCCGCGCAGCTCGGTGACGACCTCGCGGACCATGTCGACGGCGCCGTGGGGGACGTCCTGGGCGACGCCACCGGGGCGGATGTAGGCGTTGTTCATCCGCAGGCCGGTCACCGCCTCGAACACCCGCAGGATGCGCTCGCGCTCGCGGAAGCCGACGGTCATGACCGTCGTCGCGCCCATCTCCATGCCGCCGGTCCCCAGGCAGATCAGGTGCGAGCTGATCCGGGTCAGCTCCATCATCAGCACGCGGATGACCGAGGCCCGCTCGGGGACGCGGTCGGTGATGCCGAGGAGCTTCTCGATGGCCAGGCAGTAGGCCGTCTCCTGGAACATCGGCGTGAGGTAGTCCATCCGGGTGCAGAACGTGACGCCCTGCACCCAGGTGCGGAACTCCATGTTCTTCTCGATGCCGGTGTGGAGGTAGCCGATGCCGGCCCGGGCCTCGGTGACGGTCTCGCCGTCGAGCTCGAGGATGAGGCGGAGCACGCCGTGCGTCGACGGGTGCTGCGGGCCCATGTTGACGACGATCCGCTCCTCGTGGAGCGCGGTGGCCTCGTCGACGAGGTCGTTCCAGTCGCCGCCGGAGACGGTGAAGACGGGGGCGCCGTCGGTGTCGTCGTCGGAGGAGGCGCCGTACGGGTCGACGACGGGCGCGTCGGAGTCGACGGACTCGAAGATCTCGGTGTCCTGGTCGTGGGTCGTCATCAGCTGTACGCCCTCCGCTCGTCGGGCGGAGGCACGACGCCGCCCTTGTACTCGACGGGGATGCCGCCGAGGGGGTAGTCCTTGCGCTGCGGGTGGCCCGGCCAGTCGTCGGGCATGAGGATCCGGGTGAGGGCGGGGTGGCCGTCGAAGACGATCCCGAACATGTCCCACGTCTCGCGCTCGTGCCAGTCGTTGCCGGGGTAGACGCTGACGACCGAGGGGATGTGCGGGTCGGCGTCGGGGGCGACGACCTCGAGGCGGACCCTGCGGCTGCCGTGCGTGATCGACAGCAGCGGGTAGACCGCGTGGAGCTCGCGGCCCTCCTCGCCGGGGTAGTGGACGCCGGAGACGCCCATGCACATCTCGAAGCGCAGCGACGGGGTGTCGCGCAGCGCGCGTGCCACGGCGAGGAGGTCCTCGCGCCGGACGAAGAGGGTCAGCTCGCCGCGGTCGACGACGACCTTCTCGATGGCGTCGGAGCCCGGTCCGCCGTCGGCGACGAGCGCCTGGGCGAGGGCGTCGGCGACCTCGTCGAAGTAGGAGCCGTAGGGCCGGGGGGTGGCGCCGGGCAGGAGGGTCGGGGTGACGAGCCCGCCGTAGCCCGAGGTGTCCTGGCCGCTCGCGGGGCCGAACATCCCACGCCGCTCACCGACCTGCACCGGCGCGCGGTCCTCCTCGGTGAGGTGCTGCCACATCGCGACGTTCGCGGTGTGCGCCTCCTTGAGGGCGTCGGGGTCCTCGATCGTCGAGGTCTCGGGCGAGTCGATCTCCTGGTCGGGGACGGCCTGGACCACGGCGTCCTCGAGCTCGGGACCGTCGCCGGCCGGCTTCTTCGGCTCGCTCATGCGAGGAGGTTCTTCCCGGCCGGCGCCGCGAGGTGCGCGAGGTGGTCGTGGGTGGGCGCCATCATCGAGGTCGGGGTGGCGCGCAGGGCGGCCTCCTCGGCGGCCCGGGCCGCGGCGATGCGGTTGACGCCGAGCTTGCTGTTCTGGATCTGGTCGTGCAGTTCGATGATCGCGTTCAGGAGCATCTCGGGGCGGGGCGGACAGCCGGGGAGGTAGATGTCGACCGGGATGATGTGGTCGACGCCCTGGACGATCGCGTAGTTGTTGAACATCCCGCCCGAGCTCGCGCACACGCCCATCGAGATGACCCACTTGGGGTTCGGCATCTGGTCGTAGACCTGGCGCACGACGGGGGCCATCTTCTGGCTGACGCGGCCGGCGACGATCATGAGGTCGGCCTGGCGCGGGGTGGCGCTGAAGCGCTCCATGCCGAAGCGGGCGATGTCGTAGTCGGGGGTGCCGACGGCCATCATCTCGATGGCGCAGCAGGCGAGCCCGAAGGTGGCCGGCCAGATCGACGCCTTGCGCATGTAGCCGGCGACGTTCTCGAGCGTCGTGAGGACGAACCCTGCGGGCAGCTTCTCCTCGAGTCCCATCACGCCTCCTTGGCGTTCGTGGCGGGTGCTTCGGGTGCGTGGGGCGCGCGGTGCGCGACCGGTGCCGGGCGGGCGGTCGTCATCAGTCCCACTCGAGCCCCCCGCGCTTCCACACGTAGGCGTAGGCGACGAACACCGTGATGATGAACAGGACCATCTCGACGAGCGCGAACAGGCCGAGGGAGTCGAAGGCGACGGCGAACGGGTAGAGGAACACGGCCTCGATGTCGAAGATGATGAAGAGCATCGCCGTGAGGAAGTACTTGATCGGCACGCGCCCGCCCCCGACCGCGCGGGGCGTCGGCTGGATGCCGCACTCGTAGGCCTCCATCTTCGCGCGGTTGTAGCGCTTGGGGCCGACGACGAGGCTGGTGCCGACCGACAGGACGGCGAAGCCGGCACCCAGGGCCAGCAGGATCAGCAGCGGGACGTAGGGGTTGTTCATCGGGTGACAACTCCCCTTTCGGTGCTCGTGTGCGTCCGGACCGCGCAGGCCACCGGGTCGAGCGGCAGCGTTTCGTTCATCCTAGGGGGAGTGACGTACGGCACACCCGGGGAGGTGGTCCTCCCGGGAGCGGTGCGCTCGGGTGCGCGGCGGTGCGTCGTCACAGGTGCCTCGGAGCCTCGGGGTGCTTGTGAATGGATTCACGATCGGCAGCACTCTACGACTCCCCCCGGACGGCACGCACTCAGGTATGCCTAACCTGCGACAGAGCGCGGGTGCGGCGGGTCAGGCCGGCTTGGTCGCCCGGTGCAGCGCGACGATGCCGCCGGAGAGGTTGCGCCACTGCACCTCGGACCATCCGGCGCCGGACACCCTGTGCGCCAACGCTTTCTGGTCGGGCCAGGCCTGGATCGACTCGGCGAGGTAGACGTAGCTGTCGGGGTTGCTGCTGACCTTGCGGGCCACCGGGGGCAGCGCGCGCATGAGGTAGCGGGAGTACACCGTGCGGAGGGCGGCGTTCGTCGGCTGGCTGAACTCGCAGACGACGAGGCGCCCTCCGGGCTTGGTGACGCGGAGGAACTCGCGCAGCGCGGCATCGGGGTCGGCGACGTTGCGCAGGCCGAAGCTCATCGTCACGACGTCGAAGGAGGCGTCGGCGAACGGGAGCCTCATCGCGTCGGCGGCGGTGAAGCCGAGGTCGGAGCGTCGGCGGTGGCCGACCCGCAGCATCCCGAGGGAGAAGTCGGCGGGGACGACGTCGACGCCGGAGTCGGCGAACGGCTCGCTGCTCGTGCCGGTGCCCGCGGCGATGTCGAGGACGACCTGGCCGGGGTGGGCGTCGCACGCGGCGACGACGGCCCGCCGCCACAGCCGGTCCTGCCCGAGGCTCAGCACGTCGTTCGTCACGTCGTACTTGCTCGCGACGTCGTCGAACATCGCGGCGACGTCGCGGGGGTCCTTGTCGAGGGAGGCGCGGCTCATGGGCGCCATCCTCCCACCGAGCGGCGTCCCGGCCGTGACCGCCCGCCCGCCCCACTCCCGGCCGCGTGTGCCCAGGTGGTCGCCCGGGCAGCCGGGTGAGCACACGCGACCGGTGGGCCCCGCCGCGTGTGCCCCAGGCGGTCGCCGGAGCAGCCGACTGAGCACACGCGACCGGTGGGCCACGCCGCGTGTGCCCAGGTGGTCGCCCGGGCAGCCGGGTGAGCACACGCGACCGGTGAGCCACGCCGCGTGTGCCCAGGTGGTCGCCGGAGCAGCCACCTCGGCACACGCGACCGGGCAGAGGCGATGCGGGCCCGCACGGGTGCGGGTCGTATCCTCCTGCGTGATGACCTCGCTGCCCGCGGGCGACCGGCCGACCGACGCGATCGGGGCGACCGCAGCCCCTCTCGTGTCCCGCACCGTGCACCTCGCGCCGGAGCTGGGTGCCGCGCTCCTCTCGCTCGTGCCGCCCGGCGGCCCGCGCGACGTCGTGTCCTGGGTCCGCCGTGGCGAGGGGCTCGTCGGCTGGGGCCGAGCCGCGTCGCTGACGACGACCGGCCCCGACCGGATGGCCGAGCTCGAGTCGTGGTGGTCCGGCCTCGTCGGCACTGCCGTGGTCCGTGACGAGGTCGACCGTCCGGGAACGGGCCCCGTGGCCTTCGGGTCGGTGTCGTACGCGGCCGGTTCCGACGCCGGGTCGACGCTCGTCGTGCCCGAGGTCGTCGTCGGCGTGCGCGGTGGCGTGGCGTGGCTGACGACCGTGGGGGTCGAAACGGCTCCGGCCGTGGCGGCCGTCCCGGGGACGCCCGACGTCCGGGTGCACGAGGCTCCGCCCGCGCCGCTCGACGTCGCGTTCTCCGACGGGGCGCTCTCCCCCGCCGAGTGGGCCGGCGCCGTCGCCGAGGCCGTCTCGCGGATCACGGCCGGCTCCCTCGACAAGGTCGTCCTCGCGCGCGACCTCGAGGTGACGGCCTCCTCCGGGCTCGACGTCCGCTGGTTGCTGCATCGGCTCGCCGAGCGCTACGACACGACGTGGGTCTTCGCCGTCGACGGGCTCGTGGGCGCGACGCCCGAGCTGCTCGTCCGCCGCGAGAAGGGCCTGGTGACCTCGCGGGTGCTGGCCGGGACGATCCGCCGCACCGGCGACGACGAGCACGACCTCGCCCTCGCCGCCTCCCTCGCGCGCTCGTCGAAGGACCTCGAGGAGCACGAGTACGCCGTGCGCTCCGTCGCCGAGGCGCTGGCCCCGCACTGCTCGTCGATGAACGTCCCTGAGGCGCCCTTCGTCCTCCACCTCTCGAACGTCATGCACCTGGCCACCGACGTCGCCGGGGTGCTCGTCGACGACGCGTCCTCCCTGACGCTGGCCGAGTCGCTCCATCCGTCCGCCGCGGTGTGCGGGACCCCGACCGCCGACGCCGACGCCGTCATCGCCGAGCTCGAGCACATGGACCGCGGGCGCTACGCCGGCCCCGTCGGCTGGATCGACGCCACGGGCGACGGCGAGTGGGGCATCGCGCTGCGCTGCGGGGTGGTGTCGCAGGACGACCCGTCACGGATCCGGCTCTTCGCCGGCTGCGGCATCGTCGCGGGGTCCGACCCCGAGGCCGAGGTCGCCGAGAGCTCGGCCAAGTTCGTGCCGATGCGCGACGCCCTCACCGCCTCCCCGCCCGCCTGACCGGGCACCCGGGCCAGGTGGCCCACCCGACGCGTACCCCGGTCGACCCATAGGTCACACCAGGTACGCCTCCCGCCGTACCCAGATCGACCGATAGGTCACAACAGGTACACGGTCCCGGGACAAGATCGCCCTATTGGTCGAAGTTGTCCCGCGCTCGATCACGCACCGTGGGACAAGATCGACCTATTGGTCACTTCAGGTACATGGGCCCGTACGCAGATCGTCCTATTGGTCACTTCAGGTACGCCCACCCTGGACACAGATCGCCCTCTTGGTCGACGGTGACCCGGGGTCGGTCAGGTGAAGGGCGGGCGGGCGTCGAGGCCGATGGAGCGGCGGCCGGCCCAGCGCCAGATGCGCGCCGAGCGGTCGCGGTCCTCGTCGGTGACGAGGTTGCCCATCCAGCGCAGCGCGAGCGTCATCAACCAGTCGCTGCGCATACCGACCGGACCGAGGGCGGCCATCGTCCTCGGGACGGTGAAGATGCCGGCGAGGCGGCGGGCGATGGAGAACGCCTCGCCGTAGTGGTCGCGCAGGAGGGCGGGCCAGACGGCGGCCAGGTCGTCGTCGAGGTGGTCGACGACGAGCCGGCCGGTCTCGAGCCCGTAGTCGATGCCCTCGCCGTTGAGCGGGTTGACGCAGGCGGCGGCGTCGCCGACGAGCGCCCAGTTGGCCCCGGCGACGTGGCTGACCGCGCCGCCCATCGGGAGGAGTGCGCTCGTCGGCATCCGCTGCTCGCCGCTGAGGGCGAAGTCGGCGCGGCGCTCGTCGGTGTAGCGCTTCATCAACGGCTTGATGGCGACGTCGGCCGGACGCCGGGTCGTGGCGAGGGCGCCGACACCGACGTTCACCTGGCCACCGCCGAGAGGGAAGATCCACCCGTAGCCGGGGAGCGCCTCCCCCGACTCGGACCGCAGCTCGAGGTGGCTGCTGATCCACGGGTCGTCGGAGCGCTCGGAGTCAACGTAGCAGCGGCCCGCGACGGCGTAGACGGTGTCCTGGTGCCACTCGCGGCCGAGGACCTTGCCGAGGCCCGAGCGCACCCCGTCGGCGACGACGAGCCGCTCGCAGGCGATCTCGAAGGTCTCGCCACCACGCGCGAAGGTGACGGAGCGGACCCGGCCGTTCTCGACGGTGGCGTCGACGGCCTTGGCGCCCTCGACCCCCTGCGCCCCCGACTCGAGCGCGGTGGTGCGGATGCGGTCGTCGAGCTCGGTGCGCGCGACGGCCGAGCCGTGGTCGGGCAGGGTGCCGCCGGGCCACGGCAGGTGGAGGGTCTGGCCGAAGCCGTGGGCGCGCAGGCCCTGGTTGACGGCGTGCCCCCGGACCCACTCCCCGAGCCCGAGGAGGTCGAGCTCGGCGATGGCGCGCGGGGTGAGGCCGTCGCCGCACGTCTTGTCGCGGGGGAAGGTCGCCGCGTCGGCGAGGACGACGTCGCGGCCGGCGCGGGCCGCCCAGGCCGCGGCCGAGGCGCCGGAGGGTCCGGCACCGACGACGAGGACGTCGGTGCGGGTGGGGGTCTGGGTCACCCCGGCATTCTCGCAACCGCCGTGACCGCGCCCGAAATCGCCCCTCCCCCGCGTCGAACCTGCGCTCAGCGGGCGAGCGTCCTCGCGGCGAGGGAGCGAAGGTCGGCGTGCGCCTGCCGGTGGGTGGCACGGTCGACGCGGACCTCGACGACGCGCAGCCCGTCCGGGAGCAGCTCGACCGCGGCGGCGAGCTCGTCGGCCGACCCGGCGAGGACGTGCGGGACGCCGTGCGCCGCACACAGGGCGGCGAGGTCGGTCCCCGTCGGGGTGCCGAAGACGCGCTCGAAGCCGTCGGCCCGTTCGGGGGCCCCGGGCTCGAGGGTGGTGAAGATGCCGCCGCCGTCGTCGTTGACGACGACGACCGTGAGGTCGGGACGCGGCTCCTCGGGGCCGACGAGGAGGCCGTTCGCGTCGTGGAGGAAGGTGAGGTCGCCCATGACCGCGTAGACCGGCTCGCCCGACCTCGCGAGGGCGACGCCGGCCGCGGTCGAGACGATCCCGTCGATGCCGGCGAGCCCGCGGTTGGCGAGGACGTCGGCCGCCACCGACGTGGCGACGGCGAGGTCGAGGTCGCGCACCGGGTTGGAGGAGCCGACGACGAGGACGGCCAGCTCGGGCAGCGCCGCGCCGAGGGCGGTGGCGACGGCGAGCCCGCTCGGCCACGCCGCCGGCGCCTCCTCGAGCGCGGCGGCGAGGGCCGACGCGGCGGAGGCCCACTCGTCGGCCCAGCGGCTGCCCGCAGCCCGGTCGACGGAGGCGTGGTCGGCGGGGGCGCGCAGCGCGTCGCCGGCATGGACGGCGGACACGACGTGCGACGGGTCGGGCCACGCCCCGCCCTCGGAGACGACCTCGACCCGGAGGCCGGGACGGCGCAGCAGCGCGCCGACGGCCCGCGAGAGCGTGATCCGGCCGACGACGACGACCCGCTCGGGGGCGTGCGCGTCGACCCAGTCGGTGGCGGTGAGGAGGAGGGGGCCGTGGGGCAGCGCGGCCTCGCGGACCCGGGCGAGGCCGAAGGGCTCGGCGATGAGGGGGTGGCCCCGCTCCTGGGCCCAGCCCACGGCGTCGGTCGCCACCGACGGGTCGCTCGCGCTGCCGATGACGACGAGGGTGCGGGCGACCTCCTCGATCGGGGTCACCGAGGTCCTCGCCGTGGCGTCGACACGGACCCACGGCGCACCGTCGGCGCGGCCGTCGAGGCTGTCGGGCCACGGCGCCCCCGTGTCGTCGGGGTCGGGGACGAGGGGCTCGCGGAAGCAGACGTCGAGGTGGACCGGTCCCGGCTGCGGCCCGACCGCGCCCGTGGCCGCCGCGAGCGCGCGGCAGATCGTGCTGCGCCAGAACGGTCCGAGGCCGGGGCGCGCGACCGGGGCCGGAAGGTCGAAGGACCATCGCACGGCGGCGCCGAAGATCCCCGGCTGCTGCGTCGTCTGGTTCGCTCCGGTGCCCCGGAGCTCGTGCGGGCGGTCCGCGCTGAGGACGAGCAGGGGCACCGCGGCGTGGTGGGCCTCGAGCACCGCCGGGTGGAGGTTCGCGACAGCGGTCCCCGACGTCGTGACGACGGGGACGGGGCGGCCCGACCCCTTCGCGAGACCGAGGGCGAGGAAGCCGGCGGAGCGCTCGTCGACCCGGACGTGCAGCCGCACACGGCCGTCCCGCTCGGCGGCGAGGAGGGCGTAGGCGAGCGGTGCCGAGCGCGAGCCGGGGCTGAGCACGACGTCGCGCACCCCGCCACGCACGAGCTCGTCGACGAGGACGCTCGCGAGCGCCGTGGACGGGTTCACGGCGGTGAGTCTGCCACCACCCCCTCCGGCCCACCGGGCGGGCGTGAGACGACGACCTCGGTCACCGACCGCACCGGCACCGCGACGAAGGCGCCTGTCGTCGCGCGGAAGGCGTCGAGGCCCGCGACGGTCCCGCGGGGTGCCTCCTCGACCGTGCGCAGGGTCCGCACGTGCGACTCGAGGGCGTGCCGGCGCACGTCGACCGGCACGCCCGCCGGCGGCGCCTCGAGGGTGACCCACGAGGACCTCGTCGGGTTGGGCGTGAGGTCGAGCCGGTGGACGGGGTCGTCGGCGTGCTGGACCGACAGGACCCGTACCGCGTCAGGCACGGGGAAGAGCCCGACCGGCGCACCGGAGGTCACGAGGTGGGTCACCCGGTGCCGCCGGGCGAACCCGGCATCGGCGGCGAGCGCCGCCGCGAGGATGCCCCCCTGGCTGTGCCCGACGAGGAGGACGGGGTCGCCTGCACGCGAGTGCGTGGACCGGGAGCGGGCGAGGTCGACGGCTGCCGCCACGCCCGCCGCGGCGACGGTGGCGTCGCCGGTGACGGCCCGGACGTCGGTCGTGAGGTCGAACGGGTTGGACCCGGCGCGCGGTGACCACTCCTGGGTCCCGGGGACGACGACGACCCAGGCCGAGCCTCCCCCGGGCGCCACCGTCTCGAGGACCCGGACCCGACCACCTCCGAGCCCGTCGCCCGCGCCGACGAGGTCGGTGAGCGAGGACGACCGGACCGCCACGGGCCCGCTCAGGGTCGGCTCGACGAGTCGGACGAGGGCTGGGCCGGGTCCGTCGTCGAGCCAACCCCCGCGCCCCGCCGCGTCGGCACCCCGGGCCACCCCCGCGATGACGGCCGCCACGCCGGCCTCGACCTCGGCGTAGACGCGGGCGGCCGCCCGCAGGTCGAGGGCGAGCGCGTCGAGGAGGAGGGCCTGCCCCCAGAGGCCGCCCGGACCCACGAGCGCGACCACCCGCCCCTCGAGACGCACCCACGCGACCCACAGGTCGCCGAAGCCGACGCCGACCGAGCCGACGCCACCCCATCCGATGTCGCCCCACCCGACGCCACCCCACCCGGCGCCGCCCCGGCCGAGCGGAGGAGGACCCAGTGCGGCGACGGCACCGGCCACCCTCGATGCCTCCGCCCGCAGGAGGTCGGCCGCCGCCTCGACGACGAGCGCCGCCGCGACGAGGGACTCCGACCGCACGGCCACCCTCACGGCGACGGTCCCCGCGCGGTGAGCCGGTCGGCGAGCACGTCGGCCTCGTGCGCCGCCTCCCGCAGGTCGTCGGCCACCCCGGCCAGGGACGCCCGCCGGGCCGCCATCCGCTCGCGGTACCCGTCGGCACCGGGGCCCTGCCACCAGGTGAGGGACGCCGGCGCGAGCGACGCCCTTCGCACCTCGACCCCGGCCGCCACGGCCCTCAGCTGCCCCGCGAGCTGCCGGAGCCCGGCCGCCTCCACCTCGCCCCCTCCCGGCACCGGTCCTCCTCCTCCCCGCTCCTGCGCTCGCCTCGTCCCGACCCCACCCCACCGCACGGCGGCGACCCCCGAGACCACGGCCGCCGACCTGTGGACGGGCCCGCCCCGCCGAGGGGCCTGTGGACGCCCGCCGCCTACGCTGGCCGCCATGCCGCACCACGACCTCGTCATCATCGGCAGCGGCTCGGGCAACTCCCTGCTGACGCCCGAGCTCGACGGCCTCGACGTCGCCATCGTGGAGAAGGGGACCTTCGGCGGCACCTGCCTCAACGTCGGCTGCATCCCCACGAAGATGTTCGTCGTCCCGGCCGACCGCGTCCTCGAGGCGCACGACGCCCACCGCCTCGGGGTCACCTTCGCCCCGCCCACCGTCGACTGGCCGGCGATCCGCGACCGCATCTTCGGCCGCATCGACCCCATCTCCGCCGGCGGTGAGGCGTACCGCGACAGCCAGGAGCACGTCACCCTCTACCGGACCCGCGCCCGCTTCTCGGGGGACCGCCGCCTCGCCCTCGACACCGGTGAGGAGGTCACCGCCGACCGCGTCGTCGTCGCGTCGGGGTCACGCCCCAACGGCCTCGACGTCGAGGGTCTGCGGCAGGCCGGCCCCGACCGCGGCGTCCACACCTCCGACACCGTGATGCGGCTCGACGCCCTCCCCGCGCGGATGGCCGTCGTCGGAGGGGGGTTCGTCGCGTGCGAGATGGCGCACGTGTTCTCGGCGCTCGGCGTCCACGTCACCCAGGTCCAGCGATCGGCCACGCTCCTGACCCACGAGGAGACCGAGATCGCCCAGCGCTACACCGAGGTCGCGCGCCACCACTACGACGTGCGCCTGCACACCACGGTCAGCTCCGCGGAGCACACGGCGGGCGTCTGGCGGCTCGCCACCGAGGGCCCCGGAGGGCCCGCCCACGTCGAGGCCGAGGTCGTCCTCCTCGCCGTCGGCCGTCGCCCCAACACCGACCTCCTCGACCCCGCCGCCGGTGGTCTCGAGACGAGCGACGACGACCTCCTCGTCGTCGACGACCAGCTGCGCACCACCGCGCCGGGGGTGTGGGCACTGGGCGACATCTGCTCGACCCACCAGCTCAAGCACGTCGCCAACCACGAGGCGCGCATCGTCGCCCACAACCTCGCCGTCGACACCGGACGCCTCGAGGCCGCTCCCCTCGTCGTCGACGACCGCCCCGTCCCCCACGCCGTCTTCGGACACCCACAGGTCGCCTCGTTCGGGCCCACCGCCGCCCAGCTCGACGAGGCCGGCACCCGGTTCGTCACCAAGACCCAGGCCTTCGGCGACGTCGCCTACGGCTGGGCGCTGGAGGACACGACCGGCCTGCTCACCGTCCACGCCTCCCCCGACGGAACGATCCTCGCCGCCCACGCTCTCGGTCCGCACGCGTCCACCGTCATCCAGCCGCTCATCCAGGCGGCGTCGTTCGGGCAGCACGCGACCGAGGTCGCCCGCGGCCAGTACTGGATCCACCCCGCCCTCGCCGAGGTCGTCGAGAACGCGCTGCTCGGCCTCCCCCTCGACGACTGAGCGCCCCGTACCCGACGTGACCTCTCGGTCGATCCGGGGACGGGACGGGCGTACCCGACGTGACCTCTCGGTCGATCCGGGGACGGGACGGGCGTACCCGACGTGACCTCTCGGTCGATCCGGGGACGGGGCCAGGGGCTCAGCGGCCCGGCGGCGGCTGGGGGCTGCGGTCGGTGAGGCAGTAGACGCGCCCGGTGGGGTCGCGCATCACGGTCCAGAAGTGCCGTTCTCGCACGACGGACGCGCCCGCGGCCAGGTGCCGGGCCGTCTCGGCGGAGCGGTCGGCGCACGCGAGGTCGACGTGACCGCGAACCGGCCCGTCGTCCTCGTCGACCCGCTGGAGCAGCACGCGCACCGGGACCCCTCGGGGCCGCACGAGGTACGCGAAGCCCGGTTCGTCGGAGTCGCGCAGCTCCCACCCGGTCAGCGCCTCCCAGAAGGCCGACTCGGCGTCCCACGCCGCGCGCGGCACGTCGAGGCAGACCTGGTCCAGGACGACGCCCAGCCCGTCGCGGACCGGCCCGGTCTCGCCGTCGTCGGTCGTGAGGCAGAAGGTGAACCCGCCGGGTGAGGACAGGATGACGACCGTCTCGCCGATGCCGCCGCGGCGCACGGCGCCCAGCGACTCGGCCCGGGCGGCCTCGATGTGGACGTCGTCGACGTCGAGGTCGAGGTGGACGCCCCCGGGGCCCTCGGCCACCGCCTGCAGCTTGACCCAGGCGCCCCCGCGCGCGGGCAGCAGGGTCGAGAACTCGCCCTTCTCGCCGCGGACCGGCGCCAGCGCGGACCCCGTGACCGAGGCCCAGAACGACCATGCGGCCGGCGCCACGGCGGCAGGGGTGTCGAGGAAGATCCAGGACCAGCGCACGCCGCCCCCTCGGACCGCTCCGCTCGCACCGCTCGCACCGCTCGCCCCGCTCACCGCGGCCCCTCCCCGCTCCCGTCCGGCTCCACGAGCCGAGCGTGGCAGGCCGCCACGCGATCACGCCACCACGCGATGCGTTCGGGCGCGGCCTCCCACCGCTCGAGGAGGTCGTGCTCCGCCGCGACGCGGCCCACCGGGAGGGCCCCCGAGACGGGGACGAGCGGCACGGCCGCGACGTCACCCTCGAGCAGGGCGACCGTACCGAGACCGCACGCGTGCTCGAGCCGGGGCAGGGCCGCGGCGAGGGCCACCCCGGCCGCGATGCCGACGCTCGTGTCGAGCGCCGACGACACCACCGCGGGCAGCCCGCACTCCTCCACGACGCGCAGCGCCGCCCTCACGCCACCGAGCGGTGCGACCTTGACGACGACGACGTCGGCTGCCTCGAGGTCGCGCACCCTCAGCGGGTCCGACGCCCGACGGATCGACTCGTCGGCCGCCACGGGGACGTCGATCCCGTTGCGGGCGAGGGCCATCCGCAGGTCTCGCAGCTCCTCGACGGTGGCGCACGGCTGCTCGGCGTACTCGAGGCCGAGGGGCGCCAGCCGGGCCAGCGCCGCCAGCGCGGCCTCCACCGACCACACCCCGTTGGCGTCGACCCGCACCCGGGCGGACGGCCCCATGACGGAGCGGACCTCCGCGACCCGGGCCACGTCGTCGTCGACCGACTGCCCCCGCTCGGCGACCTTGACCTTCGCGGTCGTGCACCCCGGGAAGCGCCCGAGGACCTCGGCCACCCGCTCGGGGCCGACGGCCGGGACGGTGGCGTTGACCGGCACCGACGACCTCACCGGCTCGGGCCACGGCGACCACGCCGACTCGACCGCGGCGGCCAGCCAGCGCGCGGCCTCCGCCGGCTCGTACTCGGGGAACGGACCGAACTCGCCCCAGCCGGCAGGGCCCTCGACCAGCGCGACCTCACGCGTCGTCACCCCGCGAAAGCGCACCCGCATCGGGATGGCGACGACCCGCAGCGAGCCGAGGAGGAGGTCGAGGTCGGGCAGCACGGACCCGACGCTACCGACCGCGATGCGGGGCCCTCAGAGCGAGCGGGCTCCGAGGACGCAGAACTCGTTGCCCTCGGGGTCGCGCAGCACGGTGAACCCGGCGTCGGCGGGCTGGCCGACGTCGGCACGGGTGGCTCCACGGCCGAGCAGCGCCTCGATCTCGGCGTCGCGGTCGCCCGTGGAGTGCGGTGCGAGGTCGAGGTGGAGGCGGTTCTTGACCTCCTTGCCCTCCTCGACCGGGACGAAGACCATCCCCTGGGGTTGGCGACGCCACTCCTCGGGGTCCTCGAACGGCGTGGTGGACGCCCAGGGCGGCACGATCGCCACTCCCTCGGGGCTGTCCCAGACCACGACGTAGCCGAGGGTCTCGGCCCACCACCTCGACTGCGCGGCGATGTCGTGGCTGTCGACGACGACGGTGTACCAGCGAAGTGCCATGGCGCCACGCTAGGCGCGACCCCCGACATCGCGACCCCGACGTCCCGGCCACCCCGACATCGTGACCCCGACGTCGCGGCCGGCCGCGACTCGCCACCTCGCCGTCGCCGGCCGTCCGCGACCGCCTAGCCTTGCGCCCGTGAGCGCGATCAGCGGAGTGAGCGGGACCTTCGACGCCGAGGCCTGGCAGGAGGTGCCCGGGTTCGAGGACCTCACCGACCTCACCTACCACCGCGCGGTGGGGCTCGGGGCGGTGCGGGTGGCCTTCGACCGGCCGGAGGTGCTCAACGCCTTCCGCCCGCACACCGTCGACGAGCTGTACCGCGTCCTCGACCACGCGCGCCGCTCCGCCGACGTCGGCGTCGTCCTCCTCACGGGGAACGGCCCCGGACCCGAGGGCACCGGCAGCGCCGGCAAGTGGGCGTTCTGCAGCGGCGGGGACCAGCGCATCCGCGGGCGCTCGGGCTACCAGTACGCCGAGGGCGAGACCTCCGACACCGTCGACCAGCGGCGCGTCAAGGCCGAGGGCGGGCGACTGCACATCCTCGAGGTGCAGCGCCTCATCCGCACGATGCCCAAGGTCGTCGTGGCGGTCGTCAACGGGTGGGCCGCCGGCGGCGGGCACAGCCTGCACGTCGTCTGCGACCTCACCGTCGCCAGCCGCGAGCACGCCGCCTTCAAGCAGACCGATGCCGACGTCGGCTCCTTCGACGGCGGCTACGGCAGCGCCTACCTCGCGACGATGGTGGGGCAGAAGTTCGCCCGCGAGATCTTCTTCCTCGGGCGCACCTACTCGGCCGAGGACATGCACCGGATGGGCGCCGTCAACCTCGTCGCCGACCACGCCGAGCTCGAGGCGACGGCGCTGCAAGTCGCCCGCGAGGTCATGGGCAAGAGCCCGCAGGCGCAGCGGATGCTCAAGTTCGCCTTCAACCTCGCCGACGACGGGCTCATGGGCCAGCAGGTCTTCGCCGGCGAGGCCACCCGGCTCGCCTACATGACCGACGAGGCCGTCGAGGGGCGCGACCAGTTCCTCGAGAAGCGCGACCCCGACTGGTCGCCCTTCCCCTGGTACTTCTGACCCGGGGTCAGGTCGCGAGCGTCGCCGCGTGGTCGGGGACCTCGTGCTGGAGGGAGCGGTCGGGCCGGCGGTACCCGCGCGGTGCGGGCCGGTCGGGGAGCACGATGGACGGCGCCTCGACCGCCTCGTACGGGACCTGGCTGAGGAGGTGGGCGATCATGTTGACCCGCGAGCGCCGCTTGTCGTCGCTCTCGACGACGTCCCACCGTGCCTCGGCGATGTCGGTGTGGACCATCATGTCGTCCTTGGCGCGCGAGTAGTCCTCCCACCGCTCGACCGACTCGAGGTCGGTGGGCGACAGCTTCCAGCGACGCATGGGGTCGGTCAGGCGCGACTCGAAGCGGCGCTGCTGCTCGGAGTCGCTGACCGAGAACCAGTACTTGTGCAGCCGGATGCCGTCCTCGACGAGCATCCGCTCGAAGATCGGGCACTGGCGCAGGAACCTCTGGTGCTCCTCGGCCGTGCAGTAGCCCAGGACGTGCTCGACCCCGGCGCGGTTGTACCAGCTGCGGTCGAACAGGACGATCTCACCGGCGGCGGGGAGGTGCTCGACGTAGCGCTGGAAGTACCACTGGGTGCGTTCCCGCTCGGTGGGGGCGGGCAGCGCGACGGTCCGCGCGTGACGGGGGTTGAGGTACTCGGTGACCCGTTTGATGGTCGAGCCCTTGCCCGCGGCGTCGCGGCCCTCGAAGACGATGACGACCCGCTCGCCCTCCCGGCGCACCCACTCCTGCATCCGCACCAGCTCGCCCTGCAGGCGGAAGAGCTCGGCCTCGTAGACCGCCTTGTCGAGCCGCTGCCGCTTCGCCATCCCGCCATCGTGGCACGGGCAAGGGATGCCGCCGTGACAGGAGGCCGGGGCGAGCGGGCCGCCGCCGACGGCAGGGCCCCCTGCCGTCAGAGCCGGCTGACGGTGTCCTCGTCCTCGGCGCCCCCGAAGTACCGGTCCAGCACGGCCCGGAACGTCGCGCGCTCGGGCTCGTCGGCGGCGTGGAGGAAGAGCGTCATCGACGAGCGCAGCTTCTGGGCATCCGTGCCTCCCATCACGGCGACCGGATCCCAGCCCGGAAGGGAGAGCAGTGCCTGCGTGCACTCCACGAGGCGTGGCCCGAGGACGGGGTGGGCGAGGAACGCGCGAGCCTCGTCGAGGCCCGAGACGGCGTAGAGACGCGAGGTGGCGCTCCTGCCCAGTCCGGCGACCTGCGGGAAGACGAACCACATCCAGTGGCTCGTCTTCCGACCGGACCTCAGCTCGGCCAGGGCGGCCGCGTAGGTGCCCTCACGGTCCTGGGCGTCGACGAACCGGTCCAGTCCTGACGTCATGGCGACCATGGTGCCCGACCGCCCTCGCCGACGGGCGCCGTCCGCGCCACCATGGGCGGATGGAGCAGAGCACCACCGTCGAGGTCGCCGCACCACCCGAGCGCGTCTGGGAGGTGCTGACCGACGTGGAGCGCTGGTCGGAGTGGACGTCGACCGTGACGTCGGTGCGCCGGCTCGACGAGGGCGACCTGCGGGTCGGGAGCCGGGCGCGCATCGACCAGCCGCGCATCCCCGAGACCGAGTACGAGGTCACCGCGCTCGACCCCGGGCGCTCGTTCACCTGGGTGGCGACCGGCCCCGGCGTCGTCACGACGGCCCGCCACGACGCCGAGCCGCTGCCCGACGGCGGGACGCGCGTGCGGCTCTCGGTGACGCAGTCCGGCTGGCTGGGGTCGACGATGGGTCGCTTCTACCGCGGGCTCACCGACCGCTACCTCGCGAGTGAGGCGCAGGGGCTCAAGGCGAGGTGCGAGGGCACGCGGTGACGGCGCTCGCGTGCGGCGTGGCGCGAGACGCTCAGTCGGTCGGGTCCAGCGCGGCCCAGGGGTCGGTGACCTCGCGCAGCCGCTCCATCAGGGTTCGGAGCCGGGCCATGTCACGCGCCCCCAGGTGGGCCTCCCACTCGGCGTAGACCTCCCGCTCGGCCACCGCCGCGAGCGCCTGCGCCTGCCGGCCCCTCGGCGCGATCCGGACGAGGCGGGCCCGGGCGTCGCGGGGGTCGGCGACCCGCTCCACGTAGCCGCCTCGCTCGAGCTGGTCGACGAGGAACGAGGCGGTCTGCTTGGTCACCTGGGCCATCTCGGCGAGGTCGGTGAGGCGGGTGCCGTCCTCGCCGATCCGGGCGAACAGGCGACCCTGCGCCATCGTGGCGTCGTCGAAGCCGGCCTCGCGCAGGGCCACGAGGATCCGTTGCTCGATCGCCCGGTGGGCGACGAACATCAGGACGCCGACGCCGGGTCCGGACACCTCCCGCCACCTCCTCCGCTACGTCGTCGCAGCGACCTCTTGCCGCCTCGCTTTCGTCAGAGTATCGTACCTTTTTGGTTCGATACTCTGACCAATGGCGGAGGCCCACGATGAGCGAGACCATCACCCGCGACGCGAGCTGGGCCGTCATCGACGCGGTCCGCGCCGAGGTCGCCGACCTCCTCGAGGGCCTCACCCCCGAGCAGCGGCTGCAGCAGTCCCTGTGCGAGGCGTGGACGGTCCGCGACGTCGGCGCCCACCTGTCCCTCGCGGCCCTGGCTCCGCTGGGCTTCGTCGTGGGCAGCGCTGCGCGACAGGGGTTCCGCTTCGACGCCGGGATCCGCGAAGGAACCCTCGCGTGGTCGCGCCGGCTCGACGACACGGAGGTCGTCGCGAACCTCCGCAGGATCGTCGGTGTCCGCCGGCTCGCGCCCGGGACGATGTGGCGCGACCCCCTCATCGACGCGCTCGTCCACGGCCACGACATCGCCGACCCGCTCGGTGCCACCCTGACGACCCACGTCGAGGCCGCCGCGACCGCCGCCGAGTGGGCGTGGGCCCGCACGTTCGGCTTCCCCTTCCTCCCCCAGCGCCGGCTGCGGGGGCTGCGGCTCGTCGCCACCGACACCGCGTGGAGCCGAGGGAGCGGCGAGGAGGTCCGCGGCCCGGTCACCTCCCTCCTCCTGCTCTCGACCGGCCGGCGCACCGCCTACCCCGACCTCTCCGGACCGGGGGCCGACCGAGCCCGCTCCCTCGTGCACGCCTGACCCGCCCCTCCACCGCCCGTCCCGCTACCCGGAGCCGCCGAGGTCGACCGCGTACGCCTCGTAGACGAGGTCCGAGCCCCGCTGGCGGTGCCGGACGAGCATGCCGACGAGGGCCGTCGCGGCCTCCCGGTGCGCGGCGACCGCCTCGTCGTCGTCGAGCCCGTCGTCGCGCTCCCCGAGCAGCCGCTCCACCTCGGCGAGCGCGACGGCGTGGTCGGCGACCTGCCGGTCCACCCGGCTGGAGAGCCGGGGCGAGCTGCGGCGCAGGTCGTCGTAGAGACCACCCTCGCCCTCGGTGAGCTCGACGTGGTCGCGCAGGTCGTGGGCGAGCTCGGTGAGCGCGGCGCGCACCCGGCGCCGCCACACGACGCCCTGGCCCAGCGGCAGCGCCAGCGCCGCGTCGAGCGCCGCCATCGACTCCCCGAGCTCGGCGCGGTGTCGCTGCACCCGCTCGAGGTAGGTCGCGAACGCCTCGTCCATCCTCGTACCTCCTCGCCTCCCGCCATGGTCCTCCACGCGGCCCCTCGGCGCGAGGGCTGGTGTCCCTCGGATCCCCTTCCCGGGCACGGCGGCCCGGCCCTAGGGTGAGGAGCACCACTCCCGGCCCCGGAGGACGCCGACGTGCCCCGCGCCACCATCCTCGCCGTCGACGACGACCCCCAGGTCGTCCGCGCCATCGTGCGGGACCTGCGCGGCCGCTACGGCGAGGGGCACCGCATCGTGCGGGCCACCTCCGGCGCCGAGGCCCTCGAGGTGCTCGCCGAGCTGCTCCTGCGCGACCGGCCCGTCGCCCTCGTCGTCTCCGACCAGCGGATGCCGGGGATGACGGGCATCGAGATGATGGCGAGCGTCCGTACGTCCTCGCCCGACACGCGCCTGCTCCTCCTCACCGCCTACGCCGACACCGACGTCGCCATCCGGGCCATCAACGAGATCGGCCTCGACCACTACATGGTCAAGCCGTGGGAGCCGCCGGAGACCCAGCTCTACCCCGTCGTCGACGACCTCCTCGACGACTGGCACCGCGACCACCCCGACACCGACGCCGTCGTCCGGGTCGTCGGGCACCAGTGGTCCGACCGGGGCCACGACGTCAAGATGTTCCTCGCCCGCAACCACGTGCCCTACCGCTGGCTCGACGTCGAGCGCGACGAGGACGCCCGCCGCCTCGTCGACCTCGCCGGGGCGGGGGCCGCCGACCTCCCGCTCGTCCTCGTCCCCGACGGCGAGACGCTGCGCAGCCCGAGCATCCTCGAGCTGGCCGAGGCCGTCGGCCTGTCGACCCGGGCGGGCCAGCCGCTCTACGACCTGTGCATCGTCGGCAGCGGCCCGGCCGGGCTGGCGGCTGCGGTGTACGCCGCGTCCGAGGGCCTGCGCACCGTCGTCGTCGAGCGCGACGCCCCCGGCGGGCAGGCCGGCCAGAGCGCCGCGATCGAGAACTACCTCGGCTTCCCGAAGGGCGTCTCCGGCGCCGACCTCACCCGGCGGGCGGTCGCCCAGGCGTCGCGGTTCGGCGCCGAGTCCGTGCTCGCCCGCGAGGTCGTCGGGCTCGAGCAGCGCGGCCCCGTGCACGCGGTGCGCTTCGCCGACGGCGGCGAGGTCGAGAGCCGGGCCGTCCTCGTCGCCACCGGTGTCGCCTACCGGCGGCTGGAGGCCGAGGGCGTGGAGTCGCTGGGGTCGCGGGGCGTGTACTACGGAGCCTCGGCGAGCGAGGCGGCGCAGACCGCGGGCGCCACGGTCTACGTCGTCGGGGCCGCCAACTCGGCCGGACAGGCGGTGCTCAACTTCTCGAGGGTCGCCGCCCGGGTCGTCATGGTCGTGCGGGCCGGCCGGCTCGAGGACTCGATGTCGGAGTACCTCGTCGAGCGGATCCGCGCGGCCGAGAACGTCGAGGTGCGCTTCCGCAGCGAGGTCGCCGCCGCGCACGGCACCGACCACCTCGAGGGCGTCACCCTCGTCGACCGCGACACCGGCGAGACCTGCCGGCTCGAGACGAACTGGCTCTTCGTCTTCATCGGCGCGCTACCCCGCACCGACTGGCTCGGCGACGCCGTCGCCCGCGACGACAAGGGCTTCGTCGTCACCGGCCCGGACCTCCACCTCGCCGACGACGCCGGCCGGTGGCCGCTCCCCCGGGCACCGTTCGCCCTCGAGACGAGCGTCCCGGGGGTCTTCGCCGCTGGTGACGTCCGGCTCGACTCGATGAAGCGCGTCGCGTCCGCCGTCGGGGAGGGCGCCATGTCGGTCTACCTCGTCCACCGCTACCTGGCGACCGTGTGATGGACCTCGCCGAGCTGCGGACCCTCAGCCTCTTCGACGGGCTCACCGACGACCAGCTCGGCGACCTCCTGGCCGTCGCCGAGGAGTACCGGCCCACGGCCGGGGAGACCCTCTTCCTCGAGGCGACCCCCGCCGACACGTGGTGGGTCCTCCTCGACGGAGCGGTCGCCCTGTCGCGACGGGTCGGGCACGAGGAGACGACGATGGGGATGATGGCGAGCCCGGGCCAGTGGGCCGGGGGGTTCGCCGCGTGGGACGAGCACGGCAACTACCTCGCGACCGCCCGGGCCGAGGCGGAGAGCCGGGTGATGCGGCTGCCGTCCTCGGAGCTGCGGCGCCTGTCGCAGCAGTGGTTCCCCTTCGGCCTGCACTTCATCGACGGGCTCGTCAACACCGTCCGCCGGATCGAGTCGACGGCCCGGCAGCGTGAGGCGCTCGTGGCCCTGGGCACCCTGTCGGCCGGGCTCGCCCACGAGCTCAACAACCCCGCGGCCGCGGCGACGCGGGCCGTCGACGCCCTGCGCGAGACCTCGGACCAGCGCCTCGAGACCCTCGCGCGACTGGCCTCCGGCGGCATCACCGCGTCACAGTTCACCGCGGTCGACGGGCTGCGCCGCCGGATCAGCGACACCGACGCCGGCCTGACCGGCCTCGACCTCGCCGACCGCGAGGACGAGCTCGGCGACTGGCTCGGCGCCCACGACGTCGCCCGTGGCTGGGACCTCGCGCCGACCCTCGCGGGCGCCGGGGCCGACGTCGCGTGGTGCGAGGAGCTGGCTGCCGCCGTGCCCGCCGGGTCGCTGGCCCCGGCCGTCGAGTGGGTCGCGGCGTCGGTGCTCATGAACGGCCTGCTCGGCGAGGTCAAGGAGGCCACCGGCCGGATCTCCACCCTCGTCGCGGCCGTGAAGTCGTACTCGCAGATGGACCGCGCCTCCCTCCAGGTCACCGACCTCGCCGAGGGCCTCGACAGCACCCTCGTCATGCTCGGCCACAAGCTGGGGGCCGGGGTGCGCGTCGAGCGGCGGTTCGCGCCCGACCTCCCGACGGTGGAGGCGATGGCCGGCGAGCTCAACCAGGTGTGGACCAACCTCGTCGACAACGCGATCGACGCGATGCGCGGCACCGGAACCCTCACCGTGACCGCCGCCCCCGACCCCGACGCGGCCGGCTGGGTGGTCGTCGAGGTCGCCGACACCGGCTCCGGGATGACCCCCGAGGTCGCCGCCCGCGCCTTCGAGCCCTTCTACACGACCAAGGAGGTCGGCAAGGGGACCGGCCTCGGCCTCGACATCTCCCGGCGGATCGTCGTCGAGCGCCACTCGGGGGAGATCGGCATCGAGTCCGGCGAGGATGGCACGCTGGTGCGGGTGCGCCTGCCCGTGCAGCACACCGGCACCACCTGAGCCCCCGGGTCGACCCCCGGCCCCTGACGAGGAAGGTCCACGCGATGAGCGACGAGGTCGACGCGCACGACGGCATCGACCCCACGGTCGCCCCGAGCGGTCCGGGCTGCGCCGACTGCGACGCCCACGACCCTCCCGGGTGGTGGGTGCACCTGCGCCGCTGCGCGGCCTGTGGGCACGTCGGCTGCTGCGACACCTCGCCCGGGCAGCACGCCACGGCCCACGCCCACGCCTCCGGGCACCCCGTCGTCCAGAGCTACGAGCCCGGCGAGGACTGGTTCTGGGACTACGAGGCCGAGGCCGTCGTCGCGGGCCCGGCGCTCGCCGCCCCCACGTCGCGCCCCGACGACCAGCCGTCCCCCGGTCCACGCGGCCGGGTCCCCACGGACTGGCTCGAGCACATCCACCGATGACGGGCCGCCCGGTCCCGCGGGGGGACCTGGTCCTCGAGGAGCTCGCCGTCCCTGCCGGCGAGGACGCGCTCGCCCTCCTGCCCCGGCTCGAGCAGGCCCTCGCCGGTGGGGCGCCCGTCGCGCCGTACCACGCCTCGGGCCCCGCACCCCCGCTGCCCGACCACGGGCCGGCCGACCTCCCCGACGACCTCGCCGTCGTCGTCGGGACGTCGGGCTCGACGGGGACCCCGAAGCGCGCCCTGCTCACGACGGGGGCCCTGCGGGCCAGCGCGCGCGCCACCCACGAGCGGCTCGGCGGCCCCGGGCAGTGGCTGCTCCCCCTCCCGGCGCACCACGTCGCCGGTCTCCAGGTGCTGCTGCGCTCGGTCGACGCCGGGACGACCCCGGTGGCGATGGACCTCACCGGCGGGTTCACCCCGCGGGCCTTCCGCGCCGCCACGAGCCGCCTCGAGCCCGGGACGCGCCACTACACGAGCCTCGTCCCGACCCAGCTGCTCCGCCTCCTCGACGACCCCGACGCTCCGGCGGCCCTGCGCAGCCTCGACGCCGTCCTCGTCGGCGGTGCCGCCCTCCCTCCCCGGCTGCGCCGCCGGGCCTCGAGCGCCGGCGTCACGGTCGTCGCCACGTACGGCATGAGCGAGACGGCCGGCGGCTGCGTCTACGACGGACAGCCCCTGTCCTGCACCGAGGTCGCGCTCGACGACACCGGGCGGATCCACCTCGGCGGGGCCACCGTCGCGCACGGCTACCTCGGCCGGCCCGACCTCACGCAGGCCGCGTTCGGCACCGACGAGGACGGCGTCCGCTGGTTCCGCACCGACGACGTCGGCCACACCGACGAGCGCGCCCGCCTCCACGTCGACGGCCGGCTCGACGACCTCGTCAACACCGGCGGGGTCAAGGTCGCGCCACGCCTCGTCGAGGAGGCGGTGCTCGCCCACGTCCCGGGGGTCGGCGAGGTCGTCGTCGTCGGGACGCCGCACCCCGAGTGGGGCGAGGCGGTGAGCGTCCTCCTCGTCATGGATCCGGTGGTGCGGCGACCCGACCCGAGCGTCGCCGACCTGCGCGCGCTCCTGCGGGGCGTCCTCCCCGACCACGCCCTCCCCGTCCGGGTGCGCACCGCCGACCGGGTCCCCCTCGCCGGTCCGGGCAAGCCCGACCGGCGTGCGGTGGCGGCCCTGTTCACCGTGGGATGATGACGTCGTGCTCCGCTACGTGCCCGTGGTCCTCAGCCTCGCGCTGACGATCTACTGCGTCGTCGACGCCATCCAGACGCCGGACCCCGCGGTGCGCAACCTGCCCAAGATCGGCTGGCTGCTGCTCATCCTCCTGTTCCCGGTCGTCGGCCCGGCCGCCTGGCTCATCGCGGGCCGACCCCAGCGCTCGGCGGCCGACGGCCGCAGCCAGCAGCAGCGGTGGGACGACCACCGGCGCGGGCGCGACCAGCGCCCGCCCCGCGGCCCCGACGACGACCCCGACTTCCTCAAGGACCTCTGACCCCACCCATGGCCTCACTGTCCCAGTGGGCCGCCGGTGCGCGCCCGCGCACGCTCCCGGCCGCCATCGCCCCCGTCGTCCTCGGCACCGCCGCGGCCCACCTCCTCGGACGGGCCGACGCCGCGCTCGCGATCCTCGCCCTCGTCGTCGCGCTCGCGCTCCAGGTCGGGGTCAACTACGCCAACGACTACTCCGACGGCATCCGCGGCACCGACGAGGCGCGGGTGGGTCCGGTCCGCCTCGTCGGCCAGCGCCTCGCCGACCCGCGCAACGTCAAGGTCGCGGCCTTCCTCGCCTTCGGTGCCGGGGCGCTGGCGGGGCTGGCCCTCGTCGCGCTCTCGCGGGCCTGGCTGCTCCTTCCCCTCGGCGCGCTGGCCGTCCTCGCGGCCTGGCGCTACACCGGCGGGAACAACCCCTACGGCTACCGCGGCCTGGGTGAGGTCTACGTCTTCGTCTTCTTCGGCCTGATGGCGACGCTCGGCACGCAGTACACCCAGGCCGGCGCCGTCTCGTGGTTCGGCGTCCTCGGCGCCGTCGGGGTGGGCGCCGTCGCCTCGGCCATCCTCGTCGCGAACAACCTGCGCGACATCCCGACCGACACCCTCCACGGCAAGCAGACCCTGGCCGTGCGCCTCGGCGACCACCGCACCCGGATCCTCTACGCCGTCCTCGTCGGGGTCTCCGTCCTCGTCCTGCTCGGCATGGCGCTGAGCACCCCGTGGGCGCTCGTCGGCCTCCTCGCGCTCCCGCTTGGCGTCCGGTCGGTACGGACCGTCCTCGGCGACGCCGCGGGACGCGACCTCGTCCCGGTCCTCGCGGGCACCGGCCTCTACGAGGTGGCCTACGCGGTGCTCACCGCCCTCGGCGTCGTCGTCGCCGTCGCGCTGCGCTGACGCCGGCCGGGCGCCGTCCCTGAACGGTTGCGGCAGCCCCGGCCCGGGGGCGCCTCACATGCCCCACATCCCGCCACCCCCGCCGGAGTCGATCCGCCTGGGTCGTCCGCTCTTCGTGCCCGGGAGGTCGAGCTTGCGGGCCTCGCCCGTGCCCCCGCGTCGCCGGTCGATCCAGAACGCCGCCGCGAGGACGACCGCCACGAACAGCCCGATCCACAGCCACATCCACACGGGGTCCTCCGAACGTCAGGGGTGGACGATCTTCCAGTAGGAGTCCTTGCGCCGCACGAGCCCGGCGTCGTCGAGGTCGAGGAGGTCGCAGCCGCGCACCCGCACGCTCTCGCCGTCGGTCGTCGTCCCGGTGAGCAGCCAGCGCGAGACGCCCCGGTTGCCGACGACCCAGTGCTCGTCCTCGCCGTAGTGGACGTCGGGCAGACCGCGGAAGCGCTGGGCCAGCCCCTCGCGCACGGCCTCGCGGCCCTCGAAGCGGGTCCCCCACGGGTCCGCACCGCGCGGCGTCTCGAGCACGCAGTCCTCGGCGAAGAAGCCCATGATCTCGTCGAGGTCGTGGGCGTTGAAGGCGGCCAGCAGCCGGGTCAGGACCGCGGCGTCACCGGTGGACACGCGACCAGTGTGGCAGCCTGACCGTCCCGTGACCACGGGTCGGCGGCGCCCTCCCGGTGGGCCGACCGCGGCCGGCGTCAGAGCTGGAGGATCACGGCCGAGACGCGCAGCGACGCCGCGACCCCGGCCGGGTCGTGGAGGTCGCCCGGGGCGGCCAGGGCGGCCTCGGCCCGGGCCGTGACGGCGGCCGCGGGGTCGGCGTCGACGAGGTCGGCGCACAGCCCGGCGATGACGGCGTCGGCGTCGTGGTCGTCGAGGCCGTCGAGCGCGAGCCCGTCGTCGAGCAGGGTCGCCGCCTCGAGGAAGACCTCACGCGCCAGGTCGAGGTCGACCTCCGGCCGGTCCTGCGCGACCGCCTCGGCGGTGGCGAGAAGGCGGTCGTACGGCGGCTGGACGGTGCGGGGCTCCATCGGGCGAGCGTCGCAGGACGCTCGCCCGCGCGGCAACCGGATTGCCGGACCGTCGGTCAGGCGGAGGTGGGCAGGGTGAGGATCTCGGCGCCGTCCTCGGTGATGGCGATCGTGTGCTCGCTGTGCGCGGTGCGGCAGCCCGTGGCGCTGCGCAGCGTCCACCCGTCGGCATCGGTGACGAGGCGGTCGGTGTCGGCCATGACCCACGGCTCGAGGGCGAGCAGCAGGCCGGGGCGCAGGCGGAACCCCCGCCCCGGCCGCCCGGTGTTCGACACGTGCGGGTCCTGGTGCATCGTCGAGCCGACGCCGTGGCCGCCGAACTCGGTGTTGACCGAGTACCCGGCACCGGTGAGCGTCGAGCCGATGGCGTGCGAGACGTCGCCGAGGTGGGCCCCCGGGACGGCTGCGGCGATCCCCGCCGCCAGGGCGCGCTCGGTCGCGTCGATCATCGCGACGCTCTCGGTGGGCCGCGCGTCGCCGACGACGAAGCTGATCGCCGAGTCGGCCACGACGCCGCCGAGCGAGACCGCGAGGTCGAGCGAGAGGAGGTCACCGTCGGCGAGGGTCTCGTCGTGCGGCAGGCCGTGGAGGACGGCGTCGTTGACCGACGTGCAGATGTGGTGGCCGAAGGGGCCACGACCGAAGGACGGCGCGTAGTCGACGTAGCAGGACAGCGCCCCGGCCTCGACGATCATCGCCTTCGCCCACCGGTCGATGTCGAGCAGGTTGGTGCCGACGACGACCCGGCGGCGCAGCGACGCGAGGATGTCGGCGACGAGGGCGCCGGTCTCCCGCCCGCGCGCCACCTCGGTGGGGCTGAGGATCTCGATCACGGGCTGCCTCCCGGTGCGGTGCTCAGCGGAAGTCTCCGTCGCCCTCACGGGTGCGGCCGACCTCGGCGTCCTCGTCGTCCTCGTCGGTGGGGCGGTCGGGGACGGCGGCCTGCTTCGCCGCCGCCCGCTCCTCCAGCCTCGTCGCGAGCTGGGCCGAGTAGTCCTCGCGGAAGCGGCGCAGCACGACGAACGAGACCACGGCCGAGAGCAGGGCGGCGCCGACGACGAGGAGGAGCATCTCCTCCTCCTCGCGCAGCCCGGCCAGCCAGAGCACGGCGAGGCAGCCGAAGAAGACGAGGAACCGCAGGAGGGTGTAGCGCAGCACGGTCAGAGCCCCGAGTACGAGTGCTGGCCGACGAAGAACACGTTGACGACGGCGTAGTTGATGATGATGCAGCCGAAGCCGGCGAGGGCGATCCACGCCGCGCTCTGGCGGCGCAGGCCGGTCGTGGCCCGGGCGTGCAGGTAGGCGGCGTAGACGGTCCAGATGACGAACGTCCACACCTCCTTGGGGTCCCAGCTCCAGTAGGCGCCCCACGCCTGGCGGGCCCAGATGGCGCCGGCGATGAGCGTGAAGGACCACAGCGGGAACGCGACGACGTGGATGGCGTAGGTGAGCCGCTCGAGGGCGCGCGCGTCGGGCAGCCGGTCCATGAACGACGGGGGCCGCGGGTCGGACGCCTCGAGCCTGGCCTGGACGAGGTAGAGGATCCCGAGCGAGAAGCCGATGGTGAACAGGGCCACCGACAGGGTCGCGACGGACACGTGGATGGCCAGCCAGATCGAGCGCAGCGACGGCATGAGCTCGGAGGCGTCGGTGTACCAGACGGTGATGGCCAGCCCGAGGGTCAGCAGCACCGGTCCGACGACGAACAGGCCGAGCCAGCGCAGGTCGCGGCGGCTGGACCACGCGGCGTACGCGACGAGCGTGAGCATGCAGCCGACGATGGCGAACTCGTACATGTTCCCCAGCGGCCACCGGTGCACCTCGAGGGCGCGCAGGACCACGCCCGCGACCGTCATCAGGGTGCCGAGCAGGGTGAGGGTCCAGGCGACGCCGGCGGCCCGGCGGGCCCCGGTCGACTCGACCTCCGCCTCGTCGACGGCCGGGGGCTCTGGTGACGACGGCGCGTCCGCTCCCCCGGCGGCGACGAGCTCGCGCTCGGAGACCTCGGACCGGGCGCGCGCGGGCGCCAAGCGGGCGAGGTACACGGCGTACACGACCATCGCGAGGGTCAGCACGGCCATCGCCGAGTAGATGGCCAGGTTCGAGAGCTGGGCCAGCGTCGTGTCGGTCATCGAGCTCCTTCGAGGGCGTCCAGGACGGCGGCGACCTCGTCGCCCATCCCTTCGTCGTCGTCCTTGGCCAGGCCGCCGACGGAGACCACGGTACGACCCGGCGAGCCGCCGGGTGAAACCCGCACGAAGAGCCTTCGACGGCGCACGACGAGCGAGGCGACGAGCCCGAACAGGGCAGCCATCGCGGAGACGAGGGTGAACAGCTTGCCGGGGTCGGTGCGCACCGAGAAGCCCGCGAAGCGCTCGACGCCGTCGAACGTGATCGATCCGCGGCCGCCCGGGAGCTCGAAGGTCTGCCCCGGCTTGAGGAGGATCCGCAGCTGGTCGGTGCCGTCCGCGCCGGCGATCGGGGTCATCTCCTCGGTGTCGAGGGCGTAGACCGACTGCGGCCGCCCACCGGGGAGGAGCTCGCCCTCGAACGCCGTGAGGGCGAGCTGCGGGTCGAGGGTGTCGGGGAAGATCGAGTGCGGCCCGGACGTGCTGTCGATGACGCCGGTCGGCAGGAAGAAGCCGGCGAAGCCCAGGCCCTTCGGGCTGGCCCCGGGCACCTTGACCGCTCCCACCGAGGTGTAGTTGTCGTCCTGCGGGAGGAAGACGGTGGGCTCGGAGTACAGCTCGGTGCCCTGGGCGTCGCGCACCGTGATCCGGGGGGCGTACCCGTTGCCGAGGAGGAAGACGGTGCCGTCGCCGGTCTCGAGCGGGCCGTTGACCCGCACGGCGCGCTGCTCGGGGTCGCCGTCGCCCGGGGTGAAGGTCGTCGTCGCCTCGAAGTCGCGGGGGGCGCCGAACTGGCCGCGGCCCTTGGTCTCGGTCTCGAACTCCACGTCGAGCCGCTCGAGGGCGAGGGTCCAGGGCTCGAGGTCGTTGACGTCGACCCACGGCCCGGGGTTGAAGGTGTCGTAGCGCGACAGGGTGTTCGCGAGCGTCTCTCCCTCGGGCACGATGACGTCGCCCTTCCAGCCGAGGAGGTGCCCCCAGCCGACCCCGATGAGGATCCCGATGAGCGCCACGTGGAAGACGAGGTTGCCGGCCTCCCGGACGTAGCCCTTCTCGGCCGACAGGGTCGTGTCGTCGTGGGCGTGGACCCGGTACCGACGCCGGCGCAGGGCGGCGCGCAGCCGCTCGCGGACCTCGTCGGGGTCGCCGTCGAGCTCGGTGCTGCGGTGTGCCGCCAGGCGATCGAGGCGGCGCGGCGCCTTCGGCGGGGTCGACGACACCTGGTGCCAGAGGATCCGCGTGCGGGGCAGGACGCAGCCGATGAGCGAGACGAAGAGCAGCAGGTAGATCGCGGCGAACCACGGCGAGGCGTAGACCTCGAAGAACCCGAGGGCGTCGAGGACCTTCCCCGCGGTCGGGTTGTCGGCGATGTACTGCGCGGTGCGGGGGGCGTCGATGGAGCGCTGGGGGAAGGTCGACCCGGGGATGGCGCCGACGGCGAGGAGCAGGAGGAGGAACAGCGCGGTGCGCATGCTCGTCAGCTGGCGCCACGTCCAGCGCAGCCAGCCGACGAGCCCGAGCCTCGGCTGGACGACGTCGGGCCGCTGGGCCGTCCCGGTGCTCACAGGGCCACCCGGAAGCTGTCGACGAGCTCGGTCTGCAGCCAGCGGTTGAGGTCCTCCCAGACCCCGGTGAGCATGAGCAGGCCGACGACGACCAGGACGACGCCCCCGGCGAGCTGGATCCGGCGCTGGTGCCGCCGCAGCCAGCGCGACACCCGTCCGGCGCGGTCGAGGCCGGCGGCGACGAGGACGAAGGGCAGCCCGAGGCCCAGGCCGTAGGCGACGGCCAGGCCAGCGCCGCGCGCGACCTCGGGGTCCTGGCTCGCGCTGGCCATGACGAGCACCGCGGCGAGCGTGGGACCGGTGCACGGCGCCCAGCCGAGTCCGAAGACGGCGCCGAGGAGCGGGGCCCCGAGCAGCCCGGCGCGCGGGCGCCAGTGCAGCTTCGCCTCCCGCTGGCTGCCGAAGCGGGCGCCGACGCCGACGAAGACGAGCCCCATGAGCACGACGAGGGCCCCGCCCACCCGCAGGAGGAGCTCACCGTGCTCGACGAGGGCCCGCCCGGCCCCGGTGACGAACACCGAGGTGAGGACGAAGACCGCCGTGAAGCCGGCGACGAAGAGCACGGCCCCGAGCACGGTGCGCCCGCGGCGCCGCTCGGCCTCGCCGGTGAGGCCCCCGACGTACCCGAGGAAGCCGGGGACGAGGGGCAGGACGCACGGGCTGGCGAACGAGACCAGCCCGGCGAGGGCGGCGACCGCGACGGCGAGGGGCAGCGCCCCCGACGTCACCGTGTCGCCCGCGGCGAGCACGGCCGCGGGGGCGGCGACGGCGGGGGTCACGACTGGGCGAGGACGTCGTCGACGAGGCCGCGCAGGGTGGACGCGCTGACCGGGCCGTTGACCCGGGCGGCGATGCGGCCCTCGAGGTCGAGGACGAGGGTCGTGGGGACGGTCGGGGCCTTGCCCTGGAGGTCGAGGATGAGCACGCCGGCCTTGTCGCTGAGGCTCGGGTAGGTGATGCCGGCCTTCTTCGCGAACGCGGCGCCGCTGGCCGGGCCCTCGCGGAAGTCGATGCCCATGAACTGCACCGGCTCGTCCTCGGCCTGGAGGTCCGACCAGACCTTCTGGAGGTCGGGGGCCTCGGCGACGCACGGCGCGCACCACGACCCCCAGACGTTGAGGACGACGACGTCGGTGCCACGGGCCGACGCGCTCGCCCACGTGCCACCGCCGACGAGCTCACCCTCGAGGGTCACCGGCTCCCCGCGGTCGGCGACGGCGATCGTCTCGACGGCGCCGTCACCCGAGATGTAGCCCTTCTGGTCGCCCGCCTTCGCCTGTGCGGCAATGGAGTTCGGGTCCTCGGAACAGGCCGCCGTTCCGAGCACGAGCACCGTGGCGGCGAGCGCCCCGGCGAGCCGGGTCGTGGGCCGTCGGGTCATGCGCCCGCCCCGGGCTGGGCCTGCGGGAGGAGTGAGGCGGCCGGCTCGCTGTACGACAGCGAGAGCAGCTCGTCGCCCATGAAGGTCAGCGACGTCAGCGACGCGAGGGAGCACTCGCGTCGCGCCGGGTTGTGCACGAGGGAGCGGCCCTCGGTGGCGAGGCGGATCATCCAGATCGGGGCCTGGTGGCTGACGATGACGGCCTCGTGCCCCCGGGCGACCTCACGGGCGTCGACGACCGCCGCCCGCATCCGCTCGACGATCTCGACGTAGGGCTCGCCCCACGAGGGCCGGAACGGGTTGAGCATCTTCGGGATCATCCGCGGGTGGCGCAGGAAGCCCTTGCCGCCGGCGACGTCGAGCCCCTCGAAGGCGTTGCCCGCCTCGATGACGCGCTCGTCGACGACGACCTCGAGGTCGTGGTCGGCGGCGATCGGTGCCGCCGTCTCGCGGGCGCGCTCCAGCGGGCTCGACACGACGTGGACGATGTCGTGGTCGCCGAGGTGCTCGGCGGCGAGGTCGGCCATCCGCCGGCCGAGGTCGGAGAGGTGGTAGCCCGCGAGGCGCCCGTAGAGGATGCGGTGCGGGTTGTGGACCTCGCCGTGGCGCAGGAGGTGGACGACGGTGCGCACGGGGTCGGCGACGGCGCCGCCGGCCTCGGGCTGGGTCGTCATGCCACTGATTGTCGCAAACCCCCCGGGGAGCCGCCGACCCCGCCCGGTCTCCCCCTGCGCCCCCGCTTTCCCGCCTGATGCCGCAACCTTCGGTGGGACACCGCGAAGGTCGGGGTGCCCCACCGGAGGTCCGGTTGCCTCGGGCCCCCCGCCCGCGTCCGGGCCTCAGCCGGAGGCAGCCGCGCGGGCCGCCCCGGGCAGCGCCGCGAGGACGTGCTCGACCGCCCGGTCGTCGTGCGCGCCGGAGACGAACCACGACTCGTACGCGCTCGGCGGGAGGTAGACGCCGGCCGAGAGCATCGCGTGGAAGAAGCGCCCGAAGGCGGCCGTGTCCTGGTCGCGGGCGTCGTCGTAGGTGCGGACCTCGCCCTCGCGGAAGAACACCGAGAACATCGAGCCGGCCCACTGGACGCGGTGGGCGACGCCCTCGGCGGCCAGGGCGGCGGAGGCCGCGTCGGCGATCGCGTGGGCCGCCCGGCCGAGGTGGCCGTAGAGGTCGTCGTCGCAGGCGCGCAGCGTCGCGAGCCCCGCGGCGGTGGCGACGGGGTTCCCCGACAGCGTGCCCGCCTGGTAGACCGGCCCCTCCGGCGCGAGCATCGCCATGACGTCCCGGCGTCCCCCGAACGCGGCCGCGGGGAAGCCGCCGCCCATGACCTTGCCGAAGGTCAGCAGGTCGGGGGTGACGTCGACCCCCTCGTGGCCCCACCATCCGGCGCGCGAGACGCGGAAGCCCGTCATCACCTCGTCGGAGACGAGGAGGGCGCCGTGCTCGGCCGTGACCCGCCGCAGGGCCTCGGTGAACCCCGGCTCGGGCGGGACGACGCCCATGTTGCCGGCGGCGGCCTCGGTGACGAGGCAGGCGATCTCGGCACCGCGGGCGGCGAAGACGGCCTCGAGCGCCGCGACGTCGTTGTACGGCAGGACGAGGGTCTCGGCGGCCGTCTCGGTCGGGACCCCGGCCGAGTCGGGCAGCGCCAGGGTCGCGACGCCGGAGCCGGCGCTGACGAGGAGGGAGTCGACGTGGCCGTGGTAGTGCCCGGCGAACTTCACGACGAGGGAGCGCCCGGTGAACCCGCGGGCGAGGCGGATGGCGCTCATCGTCGCCTCGGTGCCGCTGGAGACGAGGCGGACCTGCTCGACCGGGTCGACCCGGGCGACGATCTCCTCGGCGAGGAGGACCTCGTTCTCGGACGGCGTGCCGAACGAGTACCCGCGCGCCGTCGCCGACTCGACCGCCGCGACGACCTCGGGGTGGCGGTGGCCGAGGATCATCGGCCCCCAGCTGCAGACGAGGTCGACGTAGGAGCGCCCGTCGGCGTCGGTGAGCCACGCCCCCTCGCCACTGATCATGAAGCGCGGGGTGCCGCCGACGGCGCGAAAGGCCCGCACCGGGGAGTTGACGCCCCCCGGTGTCACCGCCCGGGCACGGGCGAGGAGGGCTGCGGAGGCCGGCGCGTCGGTCGGGCCGCTCTGGGGGTCGGTGGGTCCGGGCTGCGAGGAGGTCACGCCCTCCATCATCGCGCTCGGGAGCTCAGCACTCCGCCTCGGGCATCGTCGGGTCGGCCGCATAGGCGTCGCGGACCGCCTGCATCGCCTCGCCCAGCGCGGCGAACTGCTCGGGCGTCAGGACGTCGACGAGGTGGCGGCGCACGCTCGCGACGTGGACGACCGCGAGGCGCTCGATGGCGCCCTGGCCGTCGTCGGTGAGCCGGAGCAGGACCCCGCGCCCGTCGTCGGGTGCCGGTGTCCGCACGACCCACCCCCGTCGCTCGAGCCGCGCCGCGGTGTGGGTGACCCGGCTGCGCGACTGGACGATGAGGGCGGCGAGGGTCGACATCCGCAACTGGCCCATCGGCGACTCGGACAGCATCGAGAGCAGCTCGTACTCGGAGAGGCTGATGCCCTCGGCCTGCAGGTCGCGGTCGAAGGCGACGTCGAGCTCGCGCGAGGCCCGGAGGAAGGCGCGCCAGGACACCTGCTCACCCTCGTTGAGCCAGCGGACCTCGCCGTCGGACATGGGCCCCATCGTGGCACGTCAGTGCCACTGTCCGGCATGGCCCCCGCCGTGAGGTGACCGACTCGTGACCACGAATCGTCCCAGGATGTGAGACGACGGAATGCGTGCCGGGTGGAGATTAGTTGAAGAGTCAACTAACGTCGGAAGCGTCCGACGTGACCACGACCTTCCAGAAGGAGAACCACCATGGCGAACATCAACGAGCTCCCCGCCGGCACCTGGGCCCTCGACCCCACCCACTCCGAGGTCGGCTTCGTCGCCCGCCACCTCATGGTGACCAAGGTCCGCGGCTCCTTCACCGAGGTCGGCGGCACCGTGACCGTCAAGGACGACGTCCTCGACTCGGTCGCCGACGTCACCATCAAGACCGCCTCGATCTCGAGCGGCACCGCCGACCGTGACGGCCACCTCCGCAGCGCCGACTTCTTCGACGTCGAGACCTACCCGGAGATGCGCTTCGTCAGCACCTCGTTCACCGGCGACAAGCTCGTCGGCGACCTCACGATCAAGGACGTCACGAAGCCCGTCACCCTCGGCGTCGACTTCAACGGTGTCGCGACCGACCCGTGGGGCAACACCAAGGCCGCCTTCGAGGCCGAGGGCGAGATCGACCGCACCCAGTGGGGCCTGAACTGGAACGCGGCCCTCGAGACCGGCGGCGTCCTCGTCTCCGAGAAGATCAAGCTCAAGCTCGACGTGCAGCTCGCCCTCCAGGCCTGAGCCACGTCTCCCGCTCCGGTCCTCCGGTCGGAGCACCACGAGGCCGCCGTCCCACCCCACCGGGTGCGGGCGGCGGCCTTCGTCACGGCCGGCCGGCGCGCACGGCCCTCGCGATGAAGCACTGCGCGAGGAGGTTGCGCACGTGCACCTCGACGACGTCGGGGTCCGCGAGGACCTCGGCCAGGGCAGCCTCCACCCCCTCCCCCGCCGCGACGATGCGGTTGACCCCGTACCGCATCGCGCCGGACGCGTCGTAGGCGCGCAGCACCCGCGGACCCTCGTCGAGCCAGACCGGGACGGTCCCGTCCTCGTACGTGGTCGGGCACGGGTGGGCGTGGACGAACACCGGCCCGACCTCGCGCCACGGCCGGTCCACCCCGAGGGGCGCGTGCGACAGGAGCAGGAGCCCCTCGCCGGCGCGGCTGCGGGCGAGGCAGCACCGCAGCTGGGAACCACCCTCGGCGTCGGTGATCGGCTCGACCTCGTGCCCGTGGAGGTCGCGGCCGGTGCGTCGGACGACCTCCAGCTCGGCAGGGTCGATCGGGACGAGGGTCACGGCGGTTCTCGGCTCCATGCCGGTGGAACGCGTGTCGCCCCTCAGGTGTGATCCGCGGTCGGGTCGAGGAGCCCGCTCATCCGGCCCTCCGGGTCGAGACGGGTCAGGACGGCGTCGCCGATCCGGGCGAGCTGGGCGACCTGGGTCGGAGTCAGGGGGTCGATGACGCGCTCGCGCACCGTCGCGACGTGGCCGGGCGCAGCGGCGACCACGGCGTCCCAGCCCGCCTGCGTGAGAAGGGCGTTCGTCGCCCTCCGGTCGGTGGGGCAGGGAACGCGCTCGACGAGGCCGGCGGCCTCGAGGCGCTGCACGACGTGGGAGAGCCGAGGGAGCGTGGCGTTGGTCCGCTGCGCGAGGGAGGTCATCCGCAGGGTGCGCTTGGGCGCCTCCGAGAGCATCGCGAGGACGAAGTACTCGAAGTGGCTGACGCCCGCGTCGCGCCGCAGCTGGGCGTCGAGCACACCGGGCAGCAGCTCGACGACCGCGATGAGGCGCAGCCACGCCGCGCGCTCCTCGGGGGTCAGCCAGGTCGTCGTCTCCATGCCCCCAGCGTACGCGGTCAATAGTTGAAGGAACAACCTTTAGGATGGTAGCGTTACTTGTAGCAACAACCAATACCTCTCGAAGGAGCACACCATGGCCACCATCTCGATCATCGGCACCGGAAACATGGGTCAGGCGATCGCCGCCCTCGCCGGCCGCGGCGGTCACACCGTCCAGCTGCTCGGCCAGCACGACGCCGACACCCCGCTCGGCGACGTCGTCGTCCTCGCGGTCCCCCACGCCGCCGTCGCCGACGTCATCGCGGCCCGCGGTGCCCACCTCGCCGGCACGATCGTCGTCGACATCACCAACCCGGTCGACTTCGAGACGTTCGACGGGCTCACCGTCCCCACCGACGCCTCCGCCACCGCGGGCATCGCGGCGGCCCTCCCCGACTCGCGCGTCCTCAAGGCGTTCAACACCAACTTCGCGAGCACCCTCGCCTCCGGCACCGTCGGCGACCTCACGACGACCGTCCTGATCGCCGGGGACGACGCCGACGCCAAGGCGGTCCTGGCCGGGATCGTCACCTCGGGCGGCCTCAAGGCCGTCGACGCCGGTTCCCTGCGTCGCGCCCGCGAGCTCGAGGCCGTCGGCTTCCTCCAGATCAGCCTCGCGGCCGCCGAGAAGATCGCCTGGACCGGCGGTTTCGGCGTCGCTGCCTGACCCCTCCCCACCACCCACCCACAGCAGAGAGCCACGTGCCATGACCGTCAGCCCCGTCCGCCTCAACCACGCCGTGCTGTTCGTCGCCGACCTCGAGCGCAGCATCACCTTCTACGAGCAGGCCTTCGGGATGACGGTCATGGCGCGCGAGCCCCGCGCGAGCGCCGCCTTCCTCCGGCTGCCCCGCTCGGGCAACCACCACGACCTCGGCCTGTTCGGGGTCGGCGCCCAGCCGCCCCGTCCTCGCGGGGCGCTCGGGCTCTACCACCTCGCGTGGCAGCTCGACACCATCGACGAGCTCGTCGAGGCCCGCCGCACCCTGCTCGCCCTCGGTGCCCACGGCGGTGAGTCGAGCCACGGCGCGACGAAGAGCATCTACGGCCAGGACCCCGACGGCAACGAGTTCGAGGTCATGTGGATGCTCCCCCGCGCCAGCTGGGGCGAGTTCGAGGACGCGGCACCGGTCGAGCGCCTCGACCTCGCGGCCGACGTCGCCCGGTGGTCCGGAGTCCGCACCGCCGCCGAGCTCGTGCCGCTGGACGCCTCGTGAGCGCGGCGCCGACGACGTTCGGTGCGCCGGTCGTGGCGACCCACGGGTCCGACGACCCCGCGGCCCCGCTCGTGGTCCTCCTCCACGGTCGTGGCTCGAACGAGCAGGAGATCATCTCGCTCGCACCGCACCTGCCCGGCGGCGTCGCTTACGCGGCGGTGCGGGCCCCGATCGCCGAGGGCGGCGGCTACGCGTGGTTCGCCAACCGCGGCATCGGGCGGCCGGTGGCCTCCTCCCTCGAGGCGACGATGTCGTGGTTCCGCACGTGGCTCGACGACGTCGCCCCCTCCGGCCGCCCGGTCGTCCTCGTGGGGTTCAGCGGGGGTGCGGCCTTCGCCGGAGGGCTCGCCCTCGCCGACCCGGCGCGGTACGCCGGCGCCGCCGTCCTCCACGGCACGCTGCCCTTCGACGCCGGCGTCCCGGTCGAGCCGAGCCGCCTGTCGCACCTGCCGGTGTTCGTCGCGCAGGGCGAGGCCGACCACGTCATCCCCCGCGAGCTGCTCGACCGCACGTGGCGCTACCTCCACACCGAGTCCGGCGCGCCCACCGTCGGGCGCCGCGACCCCGGGGGCCACGGCATCACCGCCGCCACGCTCCACCGGCTGGCCGGTTGGGTCGCGGAGCGCTTCCTCCACCTCCGGGCGACTCCGGCCGCACCGGTCGGTGCGCCGTCCGGCGTCCGCTGGCCGACGCTGCCCGGCGGCGCGCTGCCGGACCGCGTCGGCCCGCGACCCGACGTGTCGTGGGCGATCCCGCAGCAGCAGCTGTCGCAGCACGCCCCTGCCGACCTCCAGGAGGCCCTGTTCGCGCGGGTCAGCGCGTTGCCCGGCGTCACGGGCGCCGACTCCCTCATCTCGGTCCCGGGCGCCCGCGCCTTCGTGCTGCCCGAGGGCTCCGGCCCCGACGACGCCTTCCTCGTCCCGGACGCTCGCGAGTTCGCGCACCTCCACCCCGGGTACGACGGCTCGCTCCACCTCGCGCTGCCCGCCGGCCAGGCGGCCGACCTCGTCGCCCGCGGCTGGGGCGTCCCCCACCCGTGGGCCGGGACCCGGCTGGCTGCCGGCTTCGTCATGCTCTTCGGCCCGCGCACGCCCGACGAGCTCGAGACGGTCGTGGGCGTCGTGACCGCCGCGCACGCGGCGGCGAGCGGCGGCTGAGGAGCGACCGACCGGGTCCCTTCAGGATGGAGGAGGCGCGGCGAACGACGGTGGGAGGACGCAGAACTCGTTGCCGTCGGGGTCGGCCATGACGACCCAGGGGACGTCCCCCTGCCCGATGTCGGCGCGCGTCGCCCCGAGCGCGGCGGGCCGCTCGACCTCGGTCTCGAGGTCGGTGCCGTCCTGCGGGACGAGGTCGAGGTGGAGCCGGTTCTTGCCGAGCCTGTCGTTGTAGGGCGGACCGCCCCACGAGATCTTCGACCCGCCGCGCGGCGACTGGATGGCGGTCTCCTCGTCCTGGTCCCACACGAGCGGCCACCGGAGGGCGTCGCTCCAGAAGTGTCCGACGTCCGGCGAGCCGTCGCTCGACAGGCAGCCGATCGGCCCGCAGCCCGCCGTGAAGTCGTTGCCCGCCGGCAGGACGCAGAGCTCGTTGCCCTCGGGGTCGGCCATGACGACGTGGTCGGCGTCCGGACCCTGGCCGACGTCGAGGTGCGCCCCACCCAGCGCGAGCACCCGCTCGACCGTGCCGGCCTGCGCCGCGTCGGTCGCGCTCGTGAGGTCGAAGTGCATCTGGTTCGGCCCCCGCTTCGGCTCCTCGCTCGGCTGGAAGTGGATGCGGAACTCGTTCTCCCGGTTCGGGACCAGCGACCATCCCCCGCTGTCCGCCGGGACGATCTCGCGCTCGAGGACGCCGCCCCAGAAGGTGGCGAGGGCGAGGGGGTCGTGGGCGTCGACGGTCAGGAGCCGCAGGTCGGAGATCACGGCCTCGACGCTAGGGCCCACTGGACCCTCGGGCAACGCGGTTTCCTGCTCAGAGGCGGGCGGCGGCCTCGAGCGCGTGGTAGCTGAGGACGACCTGCGCGCCCGCCCGACGGATGTGGAGCAGCGACTCCATCATGACCCGCTCACGGTCGATCCAGCCGCGCTCGGCCGCGGCCTCGATCTGGGCGTACTCGCCCGAGATCTGGTACGCCGCAACGGGAACCGGCGACATGGCGGCGGCCGCGGCGATGACGTCGAGGTGCGGACCGGCGGGCTTGACCATGACGATGTCGGCGCCCTCGGCGATGTCGAGCTCGAGCTCGCGCAGCGCCTCCGTGGCGTTCGCCGGGTCCTGCTGGTAGGTGGACCGGTCGCCGACGAGCGAGGAGTTCACGGCCTCGCGGAACGGCCCGTAGAGCCCCGAGGTGTACTTCGCGGCGTACGCGAGGATCACCGTGTCGGTGTGCCCGGCCGCGTCGAGGGCGGCGCGCACGTAGCCGACCTGGCCGTCCATCATCCCCGAGAGCCCGAGGACGGGCGCGCCGGTCGCAGCCTGGGCGAGCGCCATCGAGGCGTACCGGTCGAGGGTCGCGTCGTTGTCGACCGAGCCGTCGGTGGCGAGGACCCCGCAGTGGCCGTGGTCGGTGAACTCGTCGAGGCAGAGGTCCGACATCACGACGAGGTCGTCCCCGACGGCGTCCTGCAGCCGCGCGAGCGCGACGTTGAGGATGCCGTCCGGGTCGTCGGCGCCCGAGCCCCGCGCGTCCTTCGACGACGGCACCCCGAACACCATGATCCCGCCGAGCCCGGCGTCGACGCAGCGCCGCCCCTCCTCGACGAGCGAGTCGAGGGTGTGCTGGACGACGCCCGGCATCGACCCGATCGGACGCGGCGCGTCGATGCCCTCGCGGACGAAGACGGGCAGCACGAGCTCGGCCGGGTGCAGCCGCGTCTCGGCGACGAGCCGCCGCAGCGCCGGGGTGCGGCGCAGGCGGCGCGGACGGATCTCGGGGTAGCCCACGGGAGGCCGGCCCGGCCTCAGGTGGCCCGGCGCCGCGAACCGGGACGACGCTGGCTCGGACGCAGGACGTCCTCACCGGCCTCCTGGGCCGCGAGCGCGAGGGAGCGTCCGTGGTCGGCGAGCGCGTCGACGAGGGCCTCGGCGGTGGGCTCGGGGGCGAGGACGTCGACCCGCAGGCCGTGCTCCTCGGCGGTCTTCGCCGTGGCCGGTCCGATGCACGCCACGACCGTCGTGGGGTGCGGCTTGCCGGCGATGCCGACGAGGTTGCGCACCGTGGAGGACGAGGTGAACAGCACGGCGTCGAAGGCACCCGACTTGATGGCGTCGCGCACCGGCGCCGGCGGCGGGGTGGCCCGGACCGTGCGGTACGCCGTGACGTCGTCGACCTCCCAGCCGATCTCCTGCAGGCCGGCGACGAGGGTCTCGGTCGCGATGTCGGCCCGCGGGAGGAACACCCGGTTGATGGGGTCGAGGTCGTGGTCGAAGGGAGGCCACGCGTCGAGCAGGCCCTTGGCGGACTGCTCCTCGTCGGGGACGAGGTCGGGCTGGATGCCCCAGTCGCGCAACGCCTGCGCCGTGACCCCACCGACCGCCGCGACCTTGAGGCCGGCGAACGAGCGCGCGTCGAGGCCGAACTCGTCGAACTTCTCGCGGATGGCGCGCACGGCGTTGACCGAGGTGAACCCGACCCACTCGTAGCGGCCGGTGACCATGCCCTTGACGGCCCGTTCGAGCTGCTGGGGGGTACGAGGCGGCTCGACCGAGATCGTCGGGACGACCGCGGCGGTGGCACCGTGCTGCTCCAGGCGCGCCGTCATCGAGCCCGACTGCTCCTTGGTCCGCGGCACGAGGACCTCCCAGCCGAACAGCGGCTTGGTCTCGAACCACGACAGCGTCTCGCGCATGGGGACAGTGGACCCCACGACGGCCAGGACGGGGAAGCGCCCGTCGGACATGACCGCGGCGGCCTCGGCGAGCGTCGTCACCGTGGTGCGCTGCTCGGTGCTCGTGCCGCGCTCGGTGACCGCGACCGGGGTCGAGGCGTCGCGCCCCGCGGCGACGAGCGCCTCGAGGGTGACGGTCGCCTTGTCGGGCTGGCCGATGACGACGACCGTGACGCCCGGGTCGACGACGGCGGCGAGGTCGCCGACCTTGCCGCCGGCGGCGAGGACGTGGATCCCCGTGGACGAGGCGGAGGTCAGCGGGATCCCCGCGTACGACGGCACGGCCGTGACCGAGCTGACACCGGGGACGACCTCGACGGCGATGCCGGCCTTGACGCAGGCCTGCGCCTCCTCGGCCAGGCCGTTGAAGACGGCGGGGTCGCCGTCCATGAGGCGCACGACGAGACCGCCGGGGTGGGCCTTGGCGGCCTTGACGACGAGCTTGGCGCGGGACGCCTGGGTGAGGCGCTCCCCGTGGTCGCCGTGGCCGGCGTCGACGACGTCGACGCCCTCGGCGCACCAGCGCGAGACGACGGCCTCGCGGGCGACCTGGTCGATGACGACGGCATCGGCGACGGCGAGCAGCTCGCCGGCACGGACCGTGAGGAGGCCGGGGTCGCCCGGGCCGGCGCCGACGAAGGCGACGCGCGCGGGGACGCGGGTGGTGGACGGGGTGGACGAGCGCGTGGGGCTCACTGGGCACGCTCCATGACGATGGGGTCGGCGGTGGACGGCTGGTCGGGGGCGCCGGACGAGGGGTCCGGCGGGGCTGGGGGGTCGTGCATGAGGTCGGCGGCGCCGTCCTCGAGGAGCAGGCGCGCGAGGCGGCGGCCGAGGTCGGCGGCGTCGGTGACGTCGCCGACGACGGAGCGGCGCAGGTCGGCGGAGCCGTCGGTCGTGGTGACGACGGCCCGCAGCGACAGCTCAGGCCCCTCCATCCCCTCGACCACCTCGGCGAGCGCGCCGACGGGCGCGGAGCACCCCGCCTCGAGCTCGGCGAGGAGGGCGCGCTCGGCCGTGGTGCAGGCACGGGTGTCGGCGTCGTCGAGGGCGGCGACGACCGCGGCGGTGGCGGCGTCGTCGGACCGGACCTCGACGGCCAGGGCGCCCTGCCCCGGGGCCGGGAGCATCTGGATCGGGTCGAGGAGCTCGGTGACCTCGCCGACCCGGCCGAGGCGGCGCAGCCCCGCGGCGGCGAGGACGACGGCATCGAGGCGACCGTCGGCGACGTGGGCCAGGCGGGTGTCGACGTTGCCGCGCAGGTCGGTGATCTCGAGGCCGAGGCCGAGGGCGGCGAGCTGCGCCCGGCGGCGCGGCGACCCGGTGCCGACGCGGGCCCCGGCGGGCAGCTCGCCGAGGGTGAGGCCGTCGCGGGCGACGAGGGCGTCGCGCGGGTCCTCCCGCACGGGCACCGCGGCCACGGTCACCGAGGCGTCGGTGGCGGTCGGCAGGTCCTTGAGGGAGTGCACGGCGAGGTCGACGCGTCCGTCGGCGAGGGCGACCCGCAGGGCGGAGACGAAGACCCCGGTGCCGCCGAGCTGGGCGAGCGGGGTCGCCTGGTCGCGGTCGCCCTCGGTCGTCACCTCGACGAGCTCGACCTCGTGGCCGAGGGCGCGCAGGCGGTCGGCCACCCAGCGGGACTGGGTGGTCGCAAGGGCCGACCGGCGGGTCCCGAGGCGCAGGGTGCTCATGCGTCCTCCCCCGGCAGCGTCGGCGGGACCGAGACGACCGAGACGTCGCGGGGGTCGAGGTCGAACAGCTCGGAGAGCGCCCGGGCGTAGCTGCCGCCCTGGCCGTCCTGGGCGAGCTCCTTGACCCGGACGGTCGGGGTGTGGAGCAGCTTGTCGACGACGCGCTCGACGGCACGGCGGACCTCGGCCCGCTCGGCGTCGCTGAGGTCGGGGGTGCGGCGCTCGAGGCGGGCCAGCTCGAGGTCGACGAGCTCGCCGGCGCGGGTCCGCAGCGCGGTGACGGTCGGCGCGACGGCCGCCGAGGAGCGCTCGAGGAGGTAGGCGGCGACCTCGGCCGTGACGAGGTCGGTGGCGTCGGCGACCTGGGGTGCCGACCCGGCGGCCGCGAGGTCCTCGCCGAGCTCGCCGAGGCCGACGCGGGTCACGCCCTCGAGCTCGCTGACGGCGATGTCGACGTCGTGCGGCAGGGCGAGGTCGATGTAGACCTGCGGGCGACCGCCGCGGGTGGCCATCGCCTCGGCGACGTCGTCGAGGACGACGATGCGGCCCGGCGCGCCGGTGCTCGTGACGACGACGTCGGCGTCGGCGAGCGCGTCCCTGAGGTCGGTGAGGGGACGGACGGTGCCACCGACGCGCTCGGCCACCGAGCGCGCGCGGTCGTGGTTGCGGTTGGCGACGACGACGGTGCGGGCGCCCTCGCGAGCGACGGTCGTGGCGGCGAGAGCGCCCATCCCGCCGGCGCCGACGACGAGGACGGCGAGGTCGGCGACCGGGCCGATGGCCGCCTCGGCGCGGGCGAGGCCGGCCTGGACGAGCGAGCCGCTCACGAGGTCGATGCCGGTCTCGGAGTGCACCCGCTTCGCGACGCGCAGCGCCTGCTGGAGGATCGCGTTGAGCCCGGGGCCGACGTGGCCGTGGCGCTGCGCGCGGGCCAGGGAGCGGCGGACCTGGCCGAGGATCTGCGCCTCGCCGACCGCCATCGAGTCGAGCCCGGCGGCCACGGAGAACACGTGCGCGATGCCGCGCTCCTCGTAGTGGACGTAGAGGTGCGGCTGGAGGTCGCCGCGGTCGACGGAGCACGCCGCGGCGAGCGCGCTCGTGACGTCGGCGAGGGCCCCGTGGAAGGTGAGGCACTCGGCGTAGACCTCGGTGCGGTTGCACGTGGAGACGACGACGGCCTCGGTCACGTGCTCGGAGCGCAGCACCGCGCGCTCGAGCTCGGTGCGCGCCTCGGGGGTGAGGGCGACGGACTCGAGGAGCGACAGCGGCGCGCCGTGGTGCGACAGGCCGAGGACGACGAGGCTCACGAGACCACCTCCGCGACCGCGACCCGCTGGCCGTGGAAGGCGAGGATCTGCAGCTCGGTGGACAGGTCGACCGAGCGCACGGTCACGCCGTCCGGGACGGTGAGGACGCCGGGGGCGAAGTTGAGCAGCGAGCGGATCCCGGCGGCGACGAGGTCGTCGCACGCCTCCTGCGCTCCCTCCGGCGGGGTGGCGATGACGCCGATGGCCAGCCCCTCGTCCTCGACGAGCCGGCCGAGGTCGGACATCGGGCGCACGACCTGGTCGGCGACCTCCTCACCGACGACACCGGGGTCGCGGTCGAGGAGGGCGATGACCCGGAAGCCGCGCTCGGCGAACCCGCGGTAGGCCGCGAGGGCGCGGCCGAGGTTGCCCATCCCGACGATGGCGACCGGCCAGTCCTGGGTGAGCCCGAGGACGGCCGCGATCTCGGAGGCGAGCCGCTCTACGTCGTAGCCGACGCCGCGCACCCCGTAGGAGCCGAGGTGGCTGAGGTCCTTGCGCAGCATGGTCGAGCTGACCCCGGCCGCCGCGGCGAGCTCCTCGGAGCTCACCGACGCGATGTCGTCGCGCGCCAGGGCGGTGAGGGCGCGCAGGTACCCGGGCAGGCGGGCGACGGAGGCCTCCGGGATGCCCCGGCGGGCTGTCGCTGCGGTGGACACAGGCGGTCACCGACTCCTTTCGCGGGCCCGCGCCGCGTGTGGTGGACACGGCCGGTCGCGCCCAGCGGCACGACGCGCGGGTCAAGAACGCCCAGCCTACGGTCTTGTGAAGCCATGCACAAAGTCGCGTCGAACCCCGTGAGAAGGGTCACGGGCGCCGTGTGCTACAAGCGCGGAGCACGCCCCGCTGTTCCCGGCCCGCCCGTACGCGGCGGGCGTCCCGGACGCCCTGACGTCACCGAACCTCCCGTGTGTCGCCCGATGTCGGGTGGCACACCGGAGGTTCGGTGACGGTCGTGGTCAGGAGGCGGGCGGCGGGGCGAGGAGGGCGGCGCGCAGCCGGGTCTCGTCGACCCGCCAGTAGTCGTGCTGCCGGCCGTCGACGAAGGTGACGGGGATCTGCTCGGCGTACTCCTCGCGCAGGTCGGCGTCGTCGTCGACCGACCGCTCCTCCCACCCGACCCCCAGCTCGGCGGTGACCTTCTCGATGGCGGCCCGCGCGGTGTCGCACAGGTGGCACCCCTCGCGGCCGACGAGGAGGACGCGCACCGGGAGGCGCAGCGCGTCGGCCCCCTCGGGCACGAGGTCGCCCGACATCAGAAGAACACCGACCGCCGCTGCATCAGCAGGGTGTACAGGGTCTGCTGGATGGTCTCGCGCACCTGGTCGGTGAGGTCGAAGACGAGCATCGGGTCGTCCTCGGCGCCGGGGCCGTGGGTGTCGGTGGGGATCGGCGTGCCGAACTCGATGATCCACTTGCTCGGCAGCGGGATGAGGCCGAGCGGGCCGAGCAGCGGGAAGGTGGGGGTGATCGGCGCGTAGGGCAGCCCGAACAGCCGGGCGACGGTGCCCATGTTGCCGACGATCGGGAAGATCTCCTCGGCGCCGACGACCGAGCACGGGACGATCGGGACCTGCGCGGCGAGCGCTGCGGCGACGAAGCCCCCGCGCCCGAACCGCTGGAGCTTGTAGCGCTCGCGGAACGGCTTGCCGACACCCTTGAACCCCTCGGGGAAGACGCCGACGAGCTCGCCGCGGTGGAAGAGCCGCTCGGCGTCCTCGTTCGTGGCGAGGGTCGAGCCCGAGCGCCGGGCGACGGTGCCGAGGAAGGGGGTCGAGAAGACGAGGTCGGCCCCGAGGGCACGCATGACCCGGTGCTGGGGGTGCTCGTCGTGGATGGCGAGCTGGACCATGAGCGAGTCGAGGGCGACGGTGCCCGAGTGGTTCGAGACGACGAGGGCGCCGCCCTCGGCGGGGATGTTCTCGATCCCGCGGACCTCGACCCGGAACCAGTTCCGGTAGATCGGGCGCAGCATCGGGTAGAAGACGTTCTCGGTGAAGTCGGCGTCGTAGCCGAAGTCGTCGACCTCGTAGTCGCCCTCGACCCGGCGCCGGATGTAGGCGAGGACCTGCGCGATGCGACGCTCGACGTCCTCGGGGGAGATCCCCGCCGCCTCGGCGCCGACGCGCAGCATCGTCACGACGCCCTCGAGGACGTCGGCGACGTCGGGCAGCGGGAGGCCGGTGCGCGAGGGCGCCTCGGTGACCGTGGGGTCGAGCGGCGGCTCGGCGATGCGCAGGTGCGGCCGCGCGGCGTCGCGCGCGGCCTTGGTCCGGGGGTCGACGCGGGGGCGACGGGTGCCGGGGGTCTCGGAGGACGCGGCGCCGGGGTCGGTGGTCCCGCCCGGGACGTCGGCGGTGGCGTCCGTCGGGGTGGGGTCGCCGGCCGGCGGGCGGGCTGCTGCCGACGGGCGACCACGGCGCTCGCCGGCCTGGCGCGACGCCGCGCGCGAGGGCGCGGAGGTGATCTTCGGCGCCGGGCGGTGCGGGCGGCGGGCCGGGGTCGTCTGGAGCGGGGTGACCGAGGCCGCCTCGCGCACGGGCGCGGCCGCGGGCGACGCGAGCGGTGCCGGCGTCTCTCCTGCCGGCGGCGCGGGAGGAGTCACCGTCGGCGGCGCGGTGACCTTCGCGGCCTTCGCTGCCGTCGCCGTGGTGGACGTCGCCTTCTTCGTCGCCGCCGCCTTAGTGGCGGACGTCTTCGAGGTTGCCTTCGTGGCCGCAGCCTTCGTGGCGGACGCCTTCTTCGAGGACGCCTTCGTCGAGGTCGCCTTCGTGGCCGACGCCTTTGTAGCGGACGCCTTCGGAGCGGACGCCTTCTTCGAGGTCGCCTTCGGAGCGGACGCCTTCTTCGAGGTCGCCTTCGTGGCGGACGCCGTCGTGGCCGTCGCCTTCGTCGTCGCGGACGCTCGCCGCCCGGTGGACCGCACCGGCGGCGCGGTGCTCTCGGGCGCGACCTCGACCGCGTCGGCGCCGATGAGCGGCGTCGAGCGGCGGCGCGCGCGCTCACCCGACGCACGGGCGGCGCCCGCGGCGAGGCTTCCGGGACGGGCCGCCATCACAGACCCCTCCCCGTGCCGAGCGCCCGGAGGACGGCCTGGCTCGCGCTCCCGGCCACGCCGCTCACGACGTCGCCGACGACGGCAGCGGCGGGGATGGCCGGACCGACGGTGCGGGCGAAGTCCTCGAAGGCACCGCGGGAGGTCCAGCGCGGCGAGAACCCGAGCAGCTCGTGCATCCGCGTGGTGTCCAGGCCGCGGCCGTAGGCGAGGAAGGACATCTGGTCGGCCGAGAAGTCGGCGAGGCGCAGCCGCTTGGCGACGCCGCCGACGAAGGACGCCGACTGCAGCGGCAGGGGCAGCACGGGGCGCCCGACGATGGACGCCGCCTGGAGGACCGTGATGACGCCGTCGCCGGCGAGGTTGACGACCCCGGTGGCCTCGCCCGTGGTGGCGACGACGAGCGCGTCGATGGCGTCGTCCTCGTGCATGAACTGCATCCGCGCGTCGAAGCCGAGCGGGGCGGGGATGACCGGGAGGTTGAAGTAGTCGGTGATCGAGGTCCGGATCCGCGGGCCGATGATGTTGGCGAAGCGCAGGGTGAGGATCTCGGTGTCGGGGCGGCGCCGGGCGAATCCGCGGACGTAGCCCTCGACCTCGATGCTGTCCTTGCCGAACCCGCCGGACGGCGAGCGCTTGGCGCCCATGTCCTCGGTGAACAGCGCCGGGTCGCGCGACGTCGAGCCGTAGACCGCCGCCGACGACTTGACGACGAGGCGCCGCACGGTGCTCGACTTCTGGCAGGCCGCGAGCAGCTGCATCGTCCCGATGACGTTGATCTCCTTCTGCGGAGTGCGTCCCCCGACGAAGGTGGGCGTCGCGATGACGTTCATGTGCACGACCGTGTCGACGCCGGCGCTCTCGATGACCCGCGCGATCATCGGGTTGCGGATGTCGGCGCGGACGAACTCGACGCCGCTCATGTCCTGGGCGGGCGGGATGACGTCGACGCCGACGACGCGCGCGATCCCGGGCTCCTTGACGAGCCGGCGCGCGAGGAGTCCACCCAGGTACCGGGAGACCCCGGTCACGAGCACTACGGACGCCACACCATGCTCCTCACCCGCCGGAACCGTCACCCCCGACCCTACCGAGTGCTCGCGCGCGGGCACAGGCGGGCCCGGCCGGTGCGGGGAGGGTCACCGCGCCCACGGTCGGCCCCGGACACGACAAAGGCCCCCGTGAACGGGGACCTTTGAGGTGTCAGAAGGAGCGCGGAGGCGTCACTTCTTGTTGCGACGCTGGTGGCGCGTCTTGCGAAGGAGCTTGCGGTGCTTCTTCTTCGCCATGCGCTTGCGGCGCTTCTTGATGACAGAACCCATAGGAAACCTCGTGCCTTGGACGTGGAGTGCGGCTGCCCACCCTACCGGCAGGCGGTTCGCCTCCCAAACCGCGGCCGGGGAGGCGGTGGAACGACACGAGGGGCGGCCCGGTCCAGGGCCGCCCCTCGGGACGTTCGTCGTGACGGGTGGATCACGCGGTGTCGACGAACGAGCTGCGCAGGTAGGTGTGCACCTCGTCCTCCGGGACCCGGAAGGATCGACCGACGCGGATCGCCGGGAGCTCCCCGGCGTGGACCATGCGGTAGACGGTCATCTTGCTGACCCGCATGATCGTGGCGACCTCGGCGACGGTGAGGAACCGCACCTCGCCGAGCTGACGCTCCGTGGACATCGTGACCTCGATCTTCTGCACCTCCGCAGCGCCGGAACTCCCGGCCTTCGACCTGCGGTCGTGCAAGCGCAACCATAGGGGCAGTTGTGACATCTGGGGAAGGAAACGGACGACATTGGTCCCCGCTGTCCAGCCGACACGCCGGACGGCTCCGGATCAGTCGAACCAGGGGTCGAGGCCGTGGTGCGCGAAGACGGCCTGCCGCGTCGCGAGGATGGCCCGGTCTACCGGGTGCTCCGGGTTGTGGCCCATGTTCCACGGCTGCACCCAGATCGGCAACCGCTCGGGTGGCAGGTCGCCCATCAGCCCGGGGGCGCCGCGGCCGAACGTGCGCTGCACGTGCTCGAGCCACTCGGCCGGGACCTCGGTCTCGACCGGCACCGGGGCGTGCGCGGCGATGGCCGTCAGGTGCGTCCACGACCTCGGGACGACCTCGACGAGCTCGTAGCCGCCGCCCCCGAGCGCGACCCACCTGCCGCCGGCCGCCTCGTGCGCGAGGTCGTGGAGCGACTCGTGCGCCCGCCGCTGGGCGTCGACCGTGATGGCGAGGTGGGCCAGCGGGTCGTGGGCGTGGGTGTCGCAGCCGTGCTGGGAGACGAGGACGTCGGGGGCGAAGGCCCGCACGAGCTGCGGGACGACGGAGTCGAGGGCGCGCAGCCAGGCCGAGTCCCCCGTGCCGGGAGGCAGGGCCACGTTGGCCACCGAGCCCCGGGCGTCGGGGCCGCCGATGTCGCCCGGCCAGCCGGTGCCGGGGAAGAGGTGCCGCCCGGACTCGTGGAGCGAGATGGTGAGGACCCGCGGGTCGTTCCAGAAGATCCGCTCGACGCCGTCGCCGTGGTGGACGTCGATGTCGACGTAGGCCACCCGCTCGGCGCCCTGGTCGAGCAGCCACTGGATGCCGACGGCGATGTCGTTGTAGATGCAGAAGCCGGCGGCGTGGGTGCGCATCGCGTGGTGGAGCCCGCCGCAGTAGTTGACGCCGTGCTCGGCCTCGCCGGTCCAGACCCGCCGGCAGATGTCGAGCGTCCCCTGGACGATGCGGGCCGAGGCGTCGTGCATCCCCGCGAAGGCGGGGTCGTCGTCGGTGCCGAGGCCGTGGTTGCGGTCGGCGGCCTCGGGGTCGGCCGAGGCGCGGCGGACCGCGGCGATGTAGGCCGGGTCGTGGACCGTGGCCAGCGCCTCGTCGGACGCGATGCCGGGGGCGAGGACGTCGACGTGGTCGAGGACGCCGAGGGCCTGCGCCAGGCGGGTCGTGAGGTCGAGGCGGACGGGCCCCATCGGGTGCGTGGGACCGAAGTCGTAGGCACAGAAGACCTCGTCCCACACGACACTCGTCCGCGGGGCCATGCCTGCACGCTACTCGTCGGCCCGTGGCGTGGCAGGCTGGGCGTCCACCACACCTCACCGAGGAGGCACGCACGATGGGCTGGAACAGCTCCCACGACGACGACGTCCTCGTCGTCGGGCTCGGCCGCTTCGGGGCGGCGGCCGCCCTCGAGCTGCGGCGGCTGGGGCACAAGGTCACCGCCATCGAGAAGGACGGCTTCCTCGCCGAGAAGTTCCTCGGCCGGCTCAGCCACGTCATCCACGGTGACGCGAGCGACGTCCAGGTGATCCGCGACGCCAAGGCCGGCCGCTTCGAGAAGGCCGTCGTCGCCATCGGGTCGTCCGTCGAGGCCTCGGTCCTGGCCTGCGCCAACCTCGCCGACGCCAACGTCCCCGACATCTGGGGCAAGGCCCTCTCCCCCGAGCACGCGCGCATCCTCGAGCGGATCGGCGTGCACCACATCGTGCGCCCCGAGGCCGACACCGGACGCCGCGTCGCCCACCTCCTCGGCGGGCGGATGCAGGAGTACATCGAGTTCGACGACGGGTTCGCCATCGTCAAGATGCGCCCGCCGACCGAGGCCATCGGGTTCACGCTCGAGCAGAGCGCGATCCGCAGCAAGTACGGCGTGACGATCGTCGGGGTCAAGGCGCCCGGCGAGGACTTCACCTACGCGGTGCCCTCGACCAAGGTCTCGGCCCACGACACGCTCATCGTCAGCGGGCCGACGACGCTCATCGAGCGCCTCGCCTCGCGCCCCTGACCCATTCCGCCGTACCCGGAGTGACCTATTGGTCGACCTGGGTACGGAGGCCCCGTACCCACCGCGACCAATAGGTCACGTCGGGTTCGCCCGCTCGGGTCAGAACTGGGCGACGCCGCCGCGGTCGCCGAGGAGGGGGAGGGTCATCGCGACCTCCTCCTCGCCGTCGTCCTCGGAGCGCACCCGCATCGGGCGGCGCTCGGCCGTGGGACGGAAGCCGAAGCCGCTCGCGAACGCCACGGCACGGCCGTTGTCGGTGCCGACCCAGTAGAGGAGGTGGCGCTTGCCGGCCTCGGCGGCGGTGCGGGCGCCCGCCCGCACGAGCTCGGTCGCGACCCCGGTGCCGCGGGCGTCGGGGCTGACCCAGAGGCCGAAGAGCTGCGCGGCGTCGGGCTGGTCCTCGCCGGCGACGCCGACGCTCGCGATGCCGAGCGGCGTGCCGTCGCGCTCGGCGAGCAGACGGACCGAGCGCTGCATCCGGGCGCGCCAGAAGTCCTCGGGTTCGGACTCCTCGTCGCCGTGCGACGCGACGAACGCGTCGGGTGACTCCTGGAGGGCGGTCAGACGGACGGAGCGGTACTGCTCCCACTCGTCGACGCCCAGCGGGCGCACCTCGATCTCACTCATGCCGGTCACTCTCCCACGACCCCTGCGGGTGACGGCAACCCGGGAGGGTGAACAGTCAGTGCGTGGTCAGGTCGAGTGCGAGCTCCCGCTCGGTGACGGTCGGGTCCCAGGGCATGGCACCCGAGGCGCCCGTCGCCCGGAAGCCGAGCCGCTCGTAGAACGCTGCGGCACGGGCGTTCTCGTCGGCGACGTCGAGGACGACGCGGCGGTACCCCTCGCCGCGGGCGTGGTCGAGGGCGGTGGCCACCAGCCGGTCCGCGACCCCGGTGCCGCGCGCGAAGGAGGGCACCCACATCCCGATGAGGACGACCTCGTCGGCGGGCTGGTCCTCCCCGCGCCACAGGCCCACGGTGCCGGCGGGCCGGTCGCCGTCGAACGCGAGCCACGAGGTGATGGTGCCCGGGTAGCGCCGCCACTCCCCCTCGCCGCGCGCCGCGGCCTCGGCGTACGTCGTCCAGAACGCGCGCGGGCTGTCGATGAGCGCGGCGAGGCGCACGTCGCGGTAGGTCTCCCAGAGGTCGTCGGTGACCCGGACGACCTCGACCTCGGCACCGCCCGGGACGGGCCGCTCAGCCACCGGCCAGCTCGGCCGAGCGCTTGGCCGCGGCCTCCATCGCCGTGATGAAGGCGGCGCGCACCTTGTGGTCGTCGAGCTCGCGCAGCGCGGCGGCCGTCGTGCCGCCGGGCGAGGTGACCTGCTCGCGCAGCACCGTGGGGTGCTGGCCGGTCTCCTTGATCATCGTCGCGGCGCCGTAGAGCGTCTGGACGACGAGCTCGGTGGCCGTCGAGCGCGGCATCCCGAGGACGACGCCCGCCTCGATCATCGCCTCGACGACGTAGAAGATGTACGCCGGCCCGCTGCCGGAGATCGCCGTGACGGCGTCCTGGAGCTTCTCGGGGACCTCGAGCACCTTCCCGGTCGCGGCGAGGAGCGTCTCCGCCTCGGCGAGGTGGGTGCCGTCGCAGTGCGACCCGGCGCTGATCGCGGCCATCCCCTGGTCGACGAGGGCCGGCGTGTTCGGCATGACGCGCACGACGGCACGGCCCTCCGGCAGGTGCGACTCGAGGAAGGCCGTCGTGATGCCGGCCGCGAGGCTGACGACGAGGTTGCCCTCGGCGACGTGGGGGGCGATCTCGGTCAGCAGGCCGCCCATGTCCTGCGGCTTGACGACGAGGACGAGGGTGTCGGCGAGTGCCGCGGCCTCGGCGTTGTCGAGGACCCGGACGCCGTACTTCTCGGTCAGCTCGGCGGCCCGGTCGGCCCGCCGCTCGGTGATGACGAGGGCGTCGGCCGGCCGCCCGGCCCGCAGCAGCCCCGAGAGGAGCGTCTCGCCCATGACACCGGCACCGAAGATCGCGACCGTACCCATGGCCGTGAGTATGCCGGGTCGGGCCGGAAGGTCTCGCCCGGGTTTCAGCCGCGGGTGGCGAGGGAGCGCAGGAAGAACTGGAGGTTGGCGGGGCGCTCGGCCATCCGGCGCACGAGGTAGCCGTACCAGTCCTCGCCGAAGGGGACGTAGACGCGCATCTGGTTCCCGCGGTCGGCGATGCGGGTCTGCTCCGCGGGCCGCACGCCCGCGAGCATCTGGAACTCGTAGGTGTCGGGCGCCCGGCCGTGGTGCGAGGCGAGCGCGCCGGCGATGTCGACGAGGCGCGGGTCGTGGCTGGCGACCATCGGGTAGCCCTCGCCGGCCATGAGGACCTTGAGGCAGCGCACGTACGACAGGTCGACGTCGTCGCCGTCCTGGAAGGCCACCGACTCGGGCTCCTTGTAGGCGCCCTTGCACAGGCGGACCCGGCTGCCGGCGGTCGCGAGGTCGTGGCAGTCGGACTCGGTGCGCCGCAGGTAGCTCTGGAGGACGGCGCCGACCCACGGGAAGTCCTCGCGCAGCGTGCCCAGCGCCTCGAGGGTCCGGTCGGTCGTCGTGTGGTCCTCCATGTCGAGGGTGACCGTCGTCCCGACCCGGGCCGCGGCCTCGCAGATCGCCCGGGCGTTCTCGAGGGCGATGGCGTCGCCGTCGCCGGGGATGGCCTGGCCGACGGCGCTCAGCTTGACGCTCACCTCGGCGGCGCCGTACGCGGCGAGGTCGGCGGCGGCGAGGGCGTCGAGGAGCGCGACGTAGGTGTCGCGGGTGTGCTCGGCCTGGGTGCGGTCGGTGACGTCCTCGCCCAGGTAGTCGACGGTCGCGAGGCGGTTGGTGGTCCGCAGCTGCGCGACGACGTCGACGGCCTCGGGGACGCTCTCCCCCGCGACGTAGCGCGAGACGACCGAGCGGCTCACGGGGGCGGTGGTGACCGCCTTGCGCACGAGGTCGGAGTCGGAGATCTGCAGCATCGCTCCGCGGAGCAGGTCACGGGGGTCCACGCGCCTCAGGCTATCCGGGACCTCACGGGGTGCGGCGCCGGAGGGTGAGGCTGCCGAGCGCGAGGGCCAGCGCGATCCACGCGACGATGACGCCGAGGCTCGGCAGGACCTCGGCGAGCGGGTCGGCGAGTGCCGTGACGCCCTGCATCGCGTCGACGGCGTACGACAGCGGCAGGACGTCGGAGACGAGCTCGAGCACCCGTGGCATCCGGTCGCGGGGCAGGAGCAGCCCGCAGAGGAGGAACTGCGGGAGGACGAACGCCGGCATGAACTGGACGGCCTGGAACTCGGTGCGCGCGAACCCGCTCGCGAGGAGCCCGAGGGCCGTGCCGAGGAGCGCGTCGGCGAGGGCGATGACGACGAGGAGCCAGACGGGCCCGGCGATGTCGAGCCCGCAGACCCACACGGCGAAGGCGGTGGCGACGAGGGCCTGGACGACGGCCATCGCGCCGAACGCCAGCGCGTAGCCGATCATGAGGTCGCCCTTGCCGAGGGGCGTGGTGAGGAGGCGCTCGAGGGTGCCTGACGTGCGCTCGCGCAGGGTCGCGATGCTCGTGACGATGAACATGACGACGAAGGGGAAGACCCCGAGGAGCGACGGGCCGATCCGGTCGAAGACCTGCGGGGTGTCGGAGTAGACCCAGGCGAGGAGCCCGAGGAGGACGCAGGGGACGACGACCATGAGCCCGACCGTGCGGTGGTCGCCGCGCAGCTGGCGCAGGATGCGGCCGGCCGTCGCGAGGGTGATCCGGGGGGTCACGCGGCCTCCCCTCCGGTGCCGCCGGCGGGGCCGCCCCCACCCCCACCGCCGGCGGTGCGGCCGCCGGCCGTCCGGCCCGCCTCGGCGTCGACGAGGGCGAGGAAGGCCTGCTCGGCGTCGGAGGTGCCGGTGCGCTCGAGGAGCTCGGGGAGGGTGGAGTCGCTGAGGACGTGCCCCTCGCGCAGGAGGAGCAGCCGGTCGCAGCGCACGGCCTCGTCCATGACGTGGCTCGAGACGAAGACGGTGCGCCCCTCGTCCTCGGCGAGGTGCCGGAACATCCCCCACAGGTCGCGGCGCAGGACGGGGTCGAGGCCGACGGTGGGCTCGTCGAGGACCAGGACCTCGGGGTCGCCGACGAGGGCGCAGGCCAGGCTGACGCGGCTGCGCTGCCCGCCCGACAGGTTCTCGACGCGCGCGTCGGCGTGGCTGACGAGGTCGACCGTCTCGACGGCACGGTCGGCCGCCTCGGTGCCGACCCCGAGGACGCGGGCGAAGTAGCGGGCGTTCTCGCGGACCGTGAGGTCGCCGTAGACGCTGGGCGCCTGGGTGACGTAGGCGACCCGCCGACGCAGGCCGGGTGAGCCCGCCGGCTCCCCGAGGACGGTGACGGTGCCGCCCTCGACGACCTGGACCCCCACGACCGCGCGCATCAGGGTCGACTTGCCGCCGCCGCTCGGCCCGAGGAGGCCGACGACCTGGCCGCGGGGGACGGTGACCGTGAGGTCGGGGAGCACGTCGCGCCCGCCCCGGACGACCCGGAGGTGCTCGACGACGACGGCGTCGGTGGTGTCGGCGACGTCGGTGGCGGCGTCCCTGCCGCCGGGCTGCTGCGTCATGCCTCGAACGTCCCACCGCGGGAACGCCTCGGCAAGGCCCCCGCTCGCGACGCGCCGTGGGTAGCGTGCCGGGCATGTCGCTCCTGCGTGCGCTGCACCGCCCCTACCCCGACGACGTGTACACGGGTGAGGGCGGCGAGGCCACGGCGTGGCTGCGCCCGGACGCGACGGCGCCCGACATCGAGTACGCCCGCGGTGGCTCGTGCGAGTACCTCGCCACCGGCGACCGGACGGGCGGGCTCTACGGCCTGTACCGGTGGACCTTCGGGGAGCACGAGTCCGGCCCCGACCCGCACTTCCACCGGGCGATCACCGAGTCGTTCTACGTCCTCGAGGGCGAGGTGCGGCTCTACGACGGCACCGGCTGGGTCACCGCGTCCTCCGGCGACTTCCTCCACGTGCCCGAGGGCGGCCTCCACGGGTTCCGTGGGCGCGGCGGGGCACGGATGCTGCTGATGTTCACGCCCGGTGGCCCGCGCGAGGACTACTTCGAGACCCTGGCGGCGCTCGGCCGCGGTGGCACCCTCACCGACGACGAGCGCGCCCAGTTCATGCTCCAGCACGACACCTACTGGGTCTGAGAGCCCGACAGAGAGGGGACGACGTGTCGTTCCAGGCCTACCTCGACGCCGTCGAGAAGAAGACGGGCAGGACGCCCCAGGAGATCGTCGACGAGGCCCACGCCAAGGGCTTCGGCGCGGACACGAGGTCCGGCGAGATCGTCGACTGGCTCGCCGAGGCGTACGGCCTCGGCAAGGGCCACGCGATGGCGATGGTTCACGTCGTGAAGAACGGACCGGGGATCGCCGACACCCACGTGGGGACCACTGGGGTGCACCGGGACGAGTCGAACGTCCTGCGCCTCGACGGCCTGGCGAACCGCGACTCCCCCGCCTGACCGCGCCTCCCGCCGTCGGCGTCAGGTGGAGGCGGCGAGGTGGAGTCGGGCGAAGGCGAGCGACTCGGCGAGGTCGAGCTCGCGCTGCGCCTCGGTCACCCGACGGGTCGCGACCTCGACGATGACGTGGCCCGACCAGCCCTGTGCCGCAACCGTCTCGAGCACCTCACCGCACGGCTGCGACCCACGCCCCGGCACGAGGTGCTCGTCGCGCGGCGAGCCCACCCCGTCGGCGAGGTGGAGGTGGGCCAGCCGGGGGCCGAGGTCCCGGACCATCTGCATCGCGTCGGAGCCGGCCGTGGCCGTGTGCGAGAGGTCGAGGGTGACGTGGTCGTACGGCTGCGGGACGGGGTCCCAGTGCGGCAGGTACGCCTCGACCTCGCGCGAGCGCGGCCCGCGCCACGGGTACATGTTCTCGACGGCGAGCCGGATGCCGGTGTCGTGCTCGCGCAGGGCCACCCCGTCGACGAAGCCGGCGGCGTAGTCGCGCTGCCAGCGGAACGGCGGGTGGAGGACGACCGTGTCGGCACCGAGCTCGAGCGCGAGCTCGATCGAGCGGTCGACCTTTCCCCAGGGGTCGGTCCCCCACACCCGCTGGGTGATGAGCAGGGTCGGTGCGTGGACCGACAGGACGGGCACCCCGTGGATCCCGGACAGGGCCCGCAGCGCCCCGGCCTCGCGGGTCACCGGGTCGGTCCACACCATGACCTCCACGCCGTCGTACCCGAGCCGGGCCGCGACCTCGAACGCCGTCGCGCAGTTCTCGGGGTACACCGACGCGGTGGACACCCCGATGCGCGCCCGCGGCACCGCCACCGGCCGACCGCGGCCGGTCCCGCGGCGAGGGCGGGGAGGCACGGCTCAGCTCATCCTGTCCAGGTGGCGCAGGATGATGCCCTCCCGCAGCGCCCACGGGCAGATCTCGAGCCGGTCGAGTCCGAGGAGGTCCATCGTGGCCTCGGCGACGACGGCCCCCGCGAGCAGCTGGCGCGACCGCGACGCCGAGACCCCGGGCAGCGCGGCCCGCTCGGCCGACGTCATCCGGGCGATCTCGGGCAGCCGGGCCGCGAGCGCGTCGCGGTCGAGGTGGCGCTCGGCGTACATCCCGTCGCCGCTTGGCGCGGCGCCGCAGATCCGGGCCAGCGAGCGCATCGTCTTCGAGGTGCCGACGGCGCGGTCGGGCGCCCCGGCCTTGGCCAGCGGCCGCAGCGAGGCGGCGATCGTCGCCCGCACCTGGCGCCGCGCCTCGCGGACGACCTCGGCCGAGGGAGGGTCGCCGGCGAGGAGGTCGCGGGTCACCCGACCCGCCCCGAGCGGGAGCGACAGCGCGACGTCGGGGTCCTCGTCCATCCCGAGGGCCAGCTCGAGGGAGCCGCCGCCGATGTCGGTGACGAGGAGCGTCCCGGCCGACCACCCGAACCAGCGCCGGGCGGCGAGGAAGGTCAGGCGCGCCTCCTCCTCGCCGCTGAGGACGTCGAGCGGGACCCCCGTGGCCTCGCGGACGTGGGCGAGGACGGCCTCGCCGTTCGGTGCCTCGCGGATGGCGCTCGTGACGAAGGCGCGGACGTCCTCGACGCCCTGGTCCTCGGCCACCTGCGTGCACTCGGCCACGAACTCCGCGAGCCGGTCGCGCCCCTCGTCGGCGATCGAGCCGTCGTCGGTGACGTGCTCGGAGAGCCGCAGGTCGATCTTGTGCTTGCTCGCCGGCAGCGGCTGGGCCCCGGGGTGCGCGTCGACGACGAGGAGGTGGACCGTGTTCGATCCGACGTCGATCACCCCGAGGCGCATGCGCCCAACGTAGTCCGTGGATGGAGGCGCCCATAGGCTGGGGCGCGTGCCCGAGACGCCGCTCGACATCCCCCGCACCTGGGCCGAGTTCACCGACCCGTCGAACGCCGGCCAGCGCTTCCGGGTCGACCTCACCTGGCTGACCTCGAGCTGGACGTGCATCTTCGGCAACGGGTGCAAGGGCATCTACGCCGACCGCCCCGACGACGGGTGCTGCACCCTCGGCGCGCACTTCACCGACGACGAGGACGTCGAGCGGGTCCGCGCCGTCGTGGCCGAGCTCGGCGAGGACGAGTGGCAGCACCACCCCGGCCACGGCAGGCGCGGCGACAAGGACCCCGCGCGCCTGTCGGCGTGGACCGAGAAGGAGGACGGCGCCCGCAAGACCAAGGTCGTCGACGGCGGGTGCATCTTCCTCAACCGCCCCGGCTTCCCCGCCGGCGCCGGGTGCGCGCTGCACCAGCACGCCGTCCTCGCGGGGACCCCGCCCCACGAGGCCAAGCCCGACGTCTGCTGGCAGCTCCCGGTCCGGCGCAGCTACCGCTCGGTCGAGCAGCCCGACGACACGAGCTACCTCGAGGTGACGATCGCCGAGTACGACCGTCGCGGGTGGGGCCCGGGCGGTCACGACCTCGACTGGTACTGCTCGAGCAACCCCGAGGCGCACGTCGGCGCCGAGCCCGTCTTCCGCAGCAACCGCGCCGAGCTGACGACGCTCATGGGCGAGGAGGCCTACGGCGTCCTCGCGGTGCGCTGCGAGGCCCACCTCGACACCGTGCGCCGGGCCCGCTCCGCCGGAGCGCGCACCCTGCTGCCGCTGCTCGTCCACCCGGCGACCCTCGAGGCCGATGCCGTCGGAGGACGCCGCCCGCGCGTCCCGCGCCGCCGCGGTGCCGTGGCCGAGGGCGTCCCGGGCGCCAACGAGCCGGCCCACCCCGTCCCTCCGACGAAGGGCGCCAAGGGGACCAAGGGGACCAAGGGCTCGCGCTCGTCGTGATCCGCAGCCCCAACATCTGGGACACCCCCGACGTCTACGAGGTCGAGAACCTCGCGTCGGACCGCGCCGGGGTCGTCGACACGACGATCGTCGCCCTCCACCCGCTCGAGGGCGCCGTCGTCCTCGACGTCGGGTGCGGCTCGGGGTTCCACCTCCCGCGGCTCGCGGCACGGGGCGCGCGCGTCGTCGGGCTCGAGCCGCACCTCCCCCTCGTCGACCGGGCCCGCGCCCGACTCGCCGGATCCGGCCTCGGCGCAGCCGTTCTCGCGGGGGATGCCGAGCACCTCCCCGTCGCTGACCGCTCCGTCGACGTCGTCCACGCCCGCTGGGCGTACTTCTTCGGCGCCGGCTGCGAGCCCGGCCTGGCCGAGGTGGAGCGCGTGCTGCGCCCCGGCGGCATCGCCTGCCTCGTCGACAACGACGCGACCGGCTCGACCTTCGGCTCGTGGTTCCGGCGGGCCTACCCGGCGTACGATCCCGCTGCGGTGCAGCGCTTCTGGGACCGCCGGGGCTTCACGACCGAGCGCCTGACGATCCACTGGACCTTCGACACCCGCGACGACCTCGAGGCCGTCGTGCGCATCGAGCTCCCCCCGGGCCCGGCGGAGGCCGTCCTCGCCGAGCACGAGGGCCTCGTCGTCGACTACGCCGTCGCGCTCCGCTGGCGCCGGGCCTGACCGACGGCCGACACTGGGGCGATGCAGCTGCGACTCGTGCCCACGGTCTTCTACGCCGACGCCTCGGTCGGGGTCGACCTCTTCGTCGACGGGCTGCGGATGGAGGTGGTCCACCAGGACGGCGACCTCACCGTCGTCGAGCGCGAGGGCGCCAAGCTCAACATCGTCGAGAACGCCGAGTGGGCGGCCAAGGACCGGCCCGAGTACGGGCTCGAGACCGACGACATCGAGGGCCTGTTCGCCGACGTCTCGGCGCGCCGGCCCGACCTCCTCCACCCGAACCTGCCGAGGATCACGCCGCGGCCCTGGGGCGCGCGCGAGTTCTCGCTCCTCGACAGCACCACCGTCTGCGTCGTCGTCCGCCAGTGGTAGGGCGGCGGGAGGTCCGCCCACGGCCCCACCCGAGGGCGGCTCAGGCGTCCTCCCGGCGGTGGTCGGCCGCGAGCTGCCGGAGGTGGTCGAGGTCGACCGACGCGCGCGGCGCGACGGCGACGGCCACCTTGGTGGCGGCCCGCAGCGAGGCGGTGCGACGGCCCCCCTCGAGCAGGCTGCGCTCGCCGAGGACGGCGCCCGGACCGACCTGTGCGACGACCCGGCCGTCGACGTCGACGTCGAGCATCCCGTCGAGGACGAGGTAGAGCTCGTCCCCCGGGTCGCCCTGACGGGTCAGCTCGTCGCCGACCGCGAGGCGGCGCACCTCGGGCCGCGCCCCACCCATGATGTCGTCGCTCAGCTGGCGCTCGAGGTCGCTGCTCGCCTCGGCGACGACGGCCGGCGAGTCCTGGTCGCCCCACGGCGTGCGCTCGCCGAAGGCGTGGCGGATCCAGCCGTCCTGGTCGGTGACCCCGCTCTTGGCGACGAGCCGGCCCGAGCCGTCGTACACCCAGTGCCGCGGGAACGGGCTGGCTCCCACGAGCTCGACCTCGCTCGTGCCGTCGGGCCGGAGCGTCAGCGCCAGCGTGGTCCACACGGTCGGGGCCAGCCACTGCGCGAAGGGTCGGTGCGGGACCGGCCGCGGGAAGGGTGCTCCGGTGCGGCCGCCGACGGTCTGCACGAGCCGCGCCGAGCCGTCGTCGCCGAGCACCGGGTCGTGCTGCAGCGTGGGCAGGCGCCCGGCCCGCAGCGACAGCGAGACCGGGCCCAGGCGCACCCGGGTGACGCCGATGACGAGCCCGGAGCGCGTGCCGTAGCCCGCCCGTGCGACGCGCCCGCCCTCGACCTCGGCCCACCCGGTGAGGACGTTGCCCCACCGGAACCGGTCGGCGTCGCTGAGCCGGCCGACGTCGCCGGGGGCGATCCGGTCGGGGGGCGGCTCGTCGACGTGGGTGACCCCCAAGGTCATGCCGGCCTTGACCATCCCGTGGATGATGTCGGACGGGATCCACGACATCGTCGTCACCGTCGACTCGACCCTCATCAGCTGACCCCCTGCTCGTGGAGTGCCCACCATCGTAGGGGGCCCGCACCCCTCCCCACGTGCGGTTTTCCATGGCTATCCTCGGGCCATGCCGGACCCGGAGCCACCGGCGCCCTCCCCGGAGCAGTCCCTCCTCGAGGTGGAGACGGCGATCGCCGCCCTCGAGGCGCAGCGCGCTGCCCTCGGCGACGTCGTCGTGCGGACGGCCCTCGCCCCGCTCCTCGAGCGGCGCGACGCGCTGCGCACCGGGCTGGCCGGGGAGCAGCGGCGGCTCGTCACCGTGCTGTTCGCCGACCTCGAGGGGTTCACCGTGCTGTCCCGGCGCCTCGACGCCGAGGACACCCGGCAGGTCGTCAACGACTGCTTCCTCCGGTGGCAGCGCGTCATCGAGGCCCACGGTGGCGTCGTCGAGAAGTTCATCGGCGATGCCGTCATGGCGGTCTTCGGGCTCCACGTCTCCCAGGAGGACGACGCCGTCCGCGCCGTCCGCGCCGGGATGGCCATGGTCGAGTCCCTCGTCGCCGTCGCGGACGAGGTGGAGGCGGCCCACGGGACGCGCCTGCACATGCGGGTCGGCGTCGACGCCGGCGACGTCGTCGTCAGCACCCTCGGCGAGCGCTCGGGCCAGGCGTTCGTCGCCGTCGGCCCGACGGTCAACCGCGCCAGCCGGCTGCAGGGTGAGGCGCCGCGCGACGGGGTCCTCGTCAGCGACGAGGTGCTCCGGCTCGTGCGCGGGCGGTTCGCCCTCGAGCCACGGCCCGGCCTCGTCCTCAAGGGCATCGACGAGCCGGTCGACGCCTACGTCGTCCTACGCGAGCGCGACCTCGGGTCGGAGCTCGAGCCCACGGCGGGCGTGGGCGGCGTCGAGACGACGACGGTCGGTCGCGACCTCGAGCTGCTCGCCCTGCAGGAGCACCTCGCCGACGTCGCCGACGACCGTGCCTGGCGGATCACGACCGTCGTCGGCGACGCGGGGGTCGGCAAGTCCCGGCTGCTCGCCGACTTCCACGCCTGGCTCGACGAGCGACCCGACCCGGTGTGGTGGCTGCGCGGCCGGGGGTCGCCCTCGCAGCAGAACCGACCGCACCACCTCCTGCGCGACGCCGTCTCGACGCGGTTCGGCATCACCCCCGCCGACGACCCGTCGACGGTCCTCGCGCGGTGCGAGGAGGCCTTCGGCCGCACGTTCGGCGCGAGCGAGCGGACCCGGCGCGACGCGCGCCTCGTCGCGCGGTGGCTCGGCTTCGAGGTCGGAGAGGCCGCGCCGGAGGAGCTGCCGAGCGACCCGCAGGCGCTGCGCGACGAGGCGAGCGAGCTGCTCGCCGGCTACCTCGCGCGCCTGGCCCGGCAGGCACCGGTCGTCCTCCTCCTCGAGGACGTCCACTGGGCCGACGACGCCACCCTGCGGTGGCTCGAGGCGGCCGACGAGGTGCTGCGGGAGGCGCCCGTCCTCGTCGTCGCGACGGCCCGACCGACGCTCCTGGACCTGCACCCCCGGTGGGGCGAGGGGCTCGAGCACCACCGCCGGCTGCCGCTCGCTCCGCTGTCGAGGCGGCACAGCCGCCAGCTGCTCGACCAGCTGCTCGCCCGGGTCGAGGACGTCCCGGCCGACCTCGTGTCGCTCGTCGTCGAGGGGGCCGAGGGCAACCCCTTCTACCTCGAGGAGCTCGTGACCTGGCTCGTCGACTCCGGGGTCATCGAGCCGGGCGCCGACACCTGGCGGGTGCGCACGGAACGGATGGGCGCCGTCCGCGTCCCGACGACCCTGCGCGGCGTCCTCCAAGCCCGGCTCGACGGGCTCGAGCCGGACGAGCGACAGGTCCTCCAGCGCGCGTCCGTCGTCGGCCGCGTCTTCTGGGACGCGGCGGTGGGGCGCCTCGGAGGCGGCGGCGACGACCCGGTGCCCGTCCTCCTCGACCGGCTGCGCGGTCGCGACCTCGTCCTCCAGCGCCAGGGGTCGACCATCGAGGAGGTGCAGGAGTACCTCTTCAAGCACGCCCTCCTGCGCGACGTCGCCTACGACGGGATCCTGCGGGCCCACCGCCGGACCTACCACGCCCGCGCGGCGGCCTGGCTCGTCGAGGTGGGTGAGCGGTCCGGCCGCACCGACGAGTACGCGTTCCTCGTCGCCGAGCACACCGACCTCGCCGGCGACCCCGCCGCCCCGCGGTGGTACCTGCGCGCGGCCGACCGGGCCTCCTCGGTGCACGCACCGGAGGAGGCGCGGCGGCTGCTCGAGCGCGGGCTCGCCCTCGTCGGCGACGACGACCTCCTGCGCTTCGACCTCCTCGCCGCCCACGAGGACGTCCTCGACCGGCAGGGGGAACGCAGCGCGCAGCAGGCGGACCTCGACGCGATGGGCGCCATGCTCGACCGCCTGGACCCCGGGCGCCGGGTCCGCCTCCACCTCGCGGCCGCGCGGCTGGCCTTCGACACGAGCCGCTACGACGACGCCATCGCCGCGGCCGACGTCGCCGTCGACGAGGCGGAGCAGGCGGGCCTGCGGGCGGCCGCGGCGCGCGGTCACCTCCTCGCCGGCAAGGCGTACACGTGGAGCGACGACGCCGAGCGGGCGCGCGGCGCCCTCGACCGGGCGATCGGGGTCGCCGACGAGGTGGCGCTCGACGGCGTCGCGGCCGAGTCGCTGCGCTACCTCGGGATGATCGCGGGCAACGAGGGCGAGTACGACGCGTCGCTCGGGCACCTGGCCCGGGCGCAGTCGCGGTTCGCGGCGGCGGGCGACGCCGAGGGCGAGGGACGCGTCCTCGTCCAGGTCTCGGCGACGCAGTACAACCTCGGGCTGCTGCGCGAGTCGAGGCAGTCGCTGGAACGGGCGCGACCGGCCTTCGCCCGGTCGCGCTACCGCTACGGCGAGGCGCTCGTCCTCGGCAACCTCGCGACGATCGCGGCCGGGCAGGGGGAGCTGGGGGCGGCCCTCACCTGGGCCGTCGAGTCCATCGACGCGACCCGCCGGCTCCAGGACGTCGAGGCGGTCGCGACGAACACCGGGGTCCTGTCGGAGATCGAGCTGCTGCTGGGGCGGCTGGACGCCGCGCAGGCCCACGGGCTGGAGTCGGCCGAGCTCGCCGCGAGCGTCTCGCGCGAGTCCCTGCGCACGCACGGCCTGTCGATGGCGGCGCTGGCGGTCTCGCACGAGGGTCGCCACGACGACGCGGTCGAGCTCGCCCGGCGGGCGGTGGCGGCCGGGGAGGCCGGCCCGGAGCCCCGGGCCCTGGGGACGGTCCAGCACGTGCTGGGGCAGGTCCTCGCGGCGGCCGGACGGCCGGACGAGGCGGCCGCCGCGTTCGCGACGGCCCATCGGACCTTCACCGAGCTCGGCATCGCCGGGCTCGACCTGCAGGCGGCCGCGGGCGAGGCGGCCTGCCGGCTCGAGCTCGGCGACCCGGACCGCGCCGCCGAGCTCGTCGACCCCGTCGTCGCGGCCGTGCTGCGCCCGGACGGTGGGACGGCGAGCGGCAGCCCGCTCACGGAGGCGCCCCTCGGCGTCGCCCACCCGGAACCGGTGTGGCACGACTGCCTGCGCGTCCTGACCGCCGTCGGTGACCCGCGGGCCGCGTCCTTCCGCTCCGCGGTGCGCACCTGGCTGGAGGAGCGTGCGGTGACCGTCGGCCCGTCCGTCGAGGCCGACTACCGCGCCAGCCCCCAGGTGCAGCGGCTCCTCGCCCTCCTGGGCTGACGGCGCGGCCCCCTCGTCGGGGGTCGGCGAGGTCCCTGGGCAGGAACCGGTCGGGAGTCGGTCAGGCGTCGCTCGGGTCGAGGTCGAGGGCGATGTCGACGATCGGTGAGCTGTGGGTCAGCCCGCCCACGGAGAGGTAGTCGACCCCCGTCGCCGCGTACGCGGCGGCGACCTCGAGGGTCAGGCCGCCGGTCGCCTCGACCTCCACGGTCTCGCCGGTGTCGCGCACGGCAGCGACCGTCGCGCGCAGGTGGTCGGTGGACATGTTGTCGCACAACAGGAACCGCGCACCGGCGCCGACGGCCTCGAGGGCCTCCGCCGTCGTCGTCACCTCGACCTGGACCGGCACGTCGGGGAACCGGTCGCGGATCGCGGCGATGGCCGCGGTGAGGCTCCCCGCGGCCAGCTTGTGGTTGTCCTTGACCATCGCGCAGTCGTACAGCCCCATCCGCTTGTTCGTCCCGCCGCCGCACCGGACCGCGTACTTCTCGAGCGCGCGCATGCCGGGTGTGGTCTTGCGGGTGTCGAGGACCATGGCCCCCGACCCCGCGAGCTCGTCGGCCCAGCGACGGGTGTGGGTCGCGACGCCGGAGGTGCGGGACAGGACGTTGAGGGCGGTGCGCTCGGCGACGAGCGTCGTGCGGGTCGACCCGGCGAGGGTCGCGAGGTGGTCGCCGCGCTCGACGCGGGCCCCGTCCTCGACGTGCAGCTCGAGGACGACCGCGCCGGTCCCGAGGCGGGCCGCCACGGCCTCGAGGACGAGCGCGACGACCGGCAGCCCGGCGACGACCCCGTCGGCCCGGGCGACGAGGTGCGCCACCGAGGTCTGCTCGGCGGGGATCGTCGCCATCGTCGTGACGTCGGTGCCCGGACCGAGGTCCTCGTCGAGCGCCCGCTCGACGAGGAGGCGCGCGTCCTCGAGCGGGAAGCCGTGGTCGGCGACGTGGTCGGTCATGAGGGCCCCCCGGTGTCGGCCGGGACGGGAGTCGTCCCGGCGCCGTCATCGGCACTGGCGTCGGTCCCGAGGTCGGCCGCGAGGTCGTTCGCGGGGCCGTCGACCCGGTGCTCGGTCACGGCGAGCGAGCCGTCGGGGGCGCGGGTCGTCGTGAGGCGGGTGAGCCAGCGGACGTCGTCTCGTTCGGGCGCGTCGGAGCGCACGTGGCCCCCACGGGTCTCGACGCGGAGGTGGGCGACCTGGGAGAGGGCCTGGCCCAGGTGCAGGAGGTTCGTCGTCTCCCAGGTGCGCGGGCCGGGCTCGGCCCCCGACGGCGGCAGTGCCGCGAGGTCGGCGAGCGCCACCAGTGCCGCTGCCGTCGACTCCCCGGAACGCACGGGACCGGAGCCGCGCGTCATCGTGCGCTGGAGGTCGAGGCGCCGGGACGAGTCGAGGACGGCCGTGTCGCCGTCGACGACCGGTGTGCGAGAGGGCAGCTCGTCCCGCGACAAGCGCCCGGTGATGTCGTCGGCGATGCGGTGGGCGAAGACGAGACCTTCGAGGAGCGAGTTCGACGCGAGCCGGTTGGCGCCGTGGACCCCCGTGCACGAGCACTCGCCGCACGCGTAGAGCCCGTCGACCGAGGTCCGGCCGAGCAGGTCGGTCTCGACGCCCCCCGACGCGTAGTGCTGGGCCGGCGCGACGGGAAGGAGCTCGGTCGCGGGGTCGAACCCGAGCTCGCGGCACCGCGCGACGATCGAGGGGAAGCGCGCCTCGAGGAAGTCGCAGCCGAGGTGGCGCGCGTCGAGCCAGACGTGGTCGACCTCCTGGTCGCGCATGACGTCGAGGATGGCCCGGGCGACGACGTCGCGCGGGGCGAGGTCGGCCAGCGCGTGGCGCCCCTGCATGATCCGCGTGCCGGAGCCGTCGACGAGGAAGGCGCCCTCGCCGCGCACGGCTTCGGAGATCAGCGGCTGCTGGCCGGTCGAGCCCTCCCCGAGGAAGAGCACCGTCGGGTGGAACTGGACGAACTCGAGGTCGGTCACCCGCGCCCCGGCCCGCAGCGCCGCCGCCATCCCGTCACCGGTCGCGACGGGAGGGTTGGTCGTCGAGGTGTAGATCTGGCCGAGCCCCCCGGTCGCGAGGACGACCGCGCGGGCGTGCGCGGCACCGACCCCGTCGACCTGGCCCTCCCCGATGACGTGGAGCGTCACGCCGCACACGGCGCCGTCGCCCGCGGTGAGGAGGTCGACGACGAGCGCGTGCTCGACGACCTCGATGCCCGGATCGTCGCGGACCCGGTCGAGCGCGGCGATGAGGGCCCGGGAGATCTCGGCGCCCGTCGCGTCGCCGCCGGCGTGGGCGATCCGGTCGCGGTGGTGGCCGCCCTCGCGGGTCAGCTTGATCTCGCCGCCGGCGTCCCGGTCGAACTCGGCCCCGAGCGCCACGAGCTCGCGGACCCGGTCGGGCCCCTCGGTGACGAGGGCGCGCACGGCGTCGACGTCGCAGAGCCCGACCCCGGCGACGAGGGTGTCGTGGAGGTGCTCCTCGGGGGTGTCCTCGGGGTCGAGGGCCGCGGCGATGCCGCCCTGGGCCCACTGCGTGGAGCCCGCCGACAGCACCGTCTTCGTCACGAGCAGCACCGTGTCGACCGTCTCGCGCAGCCGGAGCGCGCAGGTGAGGCCGGCGATCCCCGACCCGACGACGACGACGTCGGCGGTCGCCGTCCACCCCGGCTCGGACGCGGTGAGACGTCGGGGGACGCGGGGCGGGGCGGCGGAGGCGGAGGGCGTCGTCATCGAGGTCAGACGTCGGCCCGGGCGTGCGGCACGTCGGAGAAGACGTCGATGGCCCCGCCGTCGGGGCCGAGATGGAGCGGCGCGTTGTCGATGAGGCGGGTCGTGCCGACCTTGGCGGCGACCGCGAGCAGGGCCTCGCCGCGGTACCACTCGGGCACGCTCTGGAGGGTGTGGGGGTGGACGAGGACGAGGTAGTCGACGAGCGCCAGCGGCTCCTCGACCATGACCTCGCGGGCCGCCCGCCGTACCGCCGAGGGACCGAGCCGGGCGGCCTCGGCGCCGGCGCGCAGGGCCCGGCTCAGGCTGAGCGCGACCTCGCGGTCGGAGTCGGTGAGGTACATGTTGCGGCTGCTCATGGCCAGGCCGTCGGGCTCGCGGACCGTGGGCACCGAGACGATGTCGACCGGGAAGTCGACGTCGCGGACCATCCGGCGGATGAGGAGCAGCTGCTGCGCGTCCTTCTGCCCGAAGTAGGCGCTGCGGGCCGCGGTGAGGTGGAGCAGCTTGCCGACGACGGTGAGGACGCCGTCGAAGTGGCCGGGACGGGAGGCGCCCTCCAGGACCTCGCCGAGCGGACCCGCGGCGACCCGCACGCCGGGGTCGCCGTCGGGGTAGACGACGTCGGGGGTGGGCGCGAAGACGACGTCCACGCCGGCGGTCGTGCAGATCTCCATGTCGGAGTCGAAGGTCCGCGGGTAGCGGGAGAGGTCCTCCTTGGGCCCGAACTGGAGCGGGTTGAGGAAGATCGTCACGACGACGTGGGCGTGCCGCTGTCGCGCCGCCCGGATGAGGTGGGCGTGCCCGTCGTGCAGCGCCCCCATCGTCATGACGACGGCGACGTCGCGGCTCGGCAGCGCCTCGCGCGCGGCCTTGAGCTCCTCGCGCGTGTGCGCGACGACGGGGGTGGTGGTGGTGGTCACTCAGGGCTCCTGGTCGGAGAGGGTGTCGAGGAGGGGGTCGGCGGCGGCGGGGCGCAGCCGGCCGCTGTCGAGGGCGCGCAGCGCGGTCGCGCGGGCGAGGGCGACGTAGGTCCTCCGGATCTCGGGCGAGAGCCGCTCCAGCTCGCGCAGGTGGTCCTCCACGGTACCGACGTCCCCACGGGCCACCGGGCCGGTGAGGGCTGCGTCACCCAGCCGGAGCGCGTTGTCGAGCGCCGCGCGCATCAGTGGTCCGATGACGCGGCGCGGCTCCTCGACGCCGGCGCGCGAGAGCAGCTCCATCGCCTCGCTCGTCAGGGTCACGAGGTGGTTCGCGCCGTGGGCGAGGGCCGCGTGGTAGGCCGCGCGGTCCTCCTCCTCGATCCAGACGGGGTCGCCGCCCATCTCGACGACGAGGGCCTCGGCGACGGGGCGCAGCAGCTCGTCGGTCGTGACGCCGAAGGCGGCGTCGGCGAGGCGGTCGAGGTCCATCGCGGTGCCGGTGAAGGTCATGGCCGGGTGGAGGGCGAGCGGCAGGACGTGGTGAGCGCGGGCGGGGTCCAGGACGCCGACGCCGTGCCGCCCGCTCGTGTGGACGACGATCTGGCCGGCCTGCCACGCGCCGGTGGCGCCGAGCCCGGCGACGAGGTCGGCGAGCGCGTCGTCCGGGACGGCGAGGAGGACGAGCTCGGCGTTCGCGAGGACGGTCGGGACGTCCTCGAGCGGGACCCCCGGGAGGAGCTCGGCCGCGCGGGCCCGGCTCGCCTCCGAGACGGCGTAGGCGCCGGTGACCCGGTGGCCGGCGCGCGCGAGGGCCGCCCCGAGGACCGCGCCGACCCGGCCCGCACCGACGACGCCGACGGTGAGGCGCGCGGGGTGCTCGATGCCGTCCACAGCCGAGCACGCTACCGCCACGCGTGCCCCGCGGCGTCCACGCTCGCTCCCGCGTCAGGTGCGCCAGCCGGTGCGGACCGTGCGCGCCGTCACGGTGACGGCGCGCGAACCCGCGGTCGGCCCAGGTCCTCGTGGGTCATCTCGGGATCCCTGCGCCACGACCGTGGCGCCGTGCCCCGGGCGGGGAGGGCGCCCCACGACCGATAGCGTGCCGACGTGGTCCCCTGGCGCGAGGCGTGGCACGAGGCGCTGTACGGCGTGCATGGGTTCTACCGGCGCCCGGAGGGTCCGGCCGGCCACTTCACGACCTCGGCCCACGGGCCGCTCGGGTCGGTGCTCGCCGAGGCGGTGGGTCGCCTCGCTGACCGCGAGGGCGTCGGCCACGTGGTCGACCTGGGCTGCGGCCGTGGCGAGCTGCTCCACCAGCTCGCGGCGCTGCGTCCCGACCTGCGGCTGACCGGCGTCGACGTCGTGGCGCGACCGGTCGACCTCCCCGAGGCCGTCGGGTGGCTCACCTCCCCCGGGGGCGCCGCGCTCCCGCACACCCTCGACGGGCTCGAGGACGTCCTCGTCCTCGCGCACGAGTGGCTCGACGTCGTGCCGTGCACCGTGCTCGAGGTCGCCGAGCCGGGGCGGCTCGCCGTCGTCCTCGTCGACCCCGCGACCGGGGGGGAGTCGCTCGGGGGCGACCCCACCGCGGCCGAGCTCACCTGGTGCGCGCAGCACTGGCCGGTGGACGACCTCGAGGAGGGGTCGCGGGTGGAGGTGGGACTCGCGCGCGACCTTGCCTGGGACGACCTCGCGGCCCGCGTGCGCGGCGGTGTCCTCGTCGCCGTCGACTACGGCCACACCCGGGCCGACCGGCCACCGCACGGGACGCTCACCGGCTACCGCGGAGGGTCGGTCGTCGCGCCGGTGCCGGACGGGTCGTGCGACCTCACCGCGCACGTCGCGGTCGACAGCCTCGCGCACGACGCAGTCGTCCCCCAGGGCGAGGCGCTGCGCGAGCTCGGCATCGTGACGGGCGTGCCCCCGCGGGCGCTCGCCCGCGCCGACCCGGCCGCCTACCTCGCCGCGCTGGCCCGGGCCTCGGCCGCGACCGCGGTCACCGACCCCTCCGGTCTCGGCGGCTTCCTCTGGGTGCTGCGGCGGGTCGGGTCTCGATGACCACGGCCGGCGACCCGGTGGCCCGCGCCCGGTGGGGCAGACTGGCGGCGTGACCCCAGGGACCGAGCCGCGCGCCCTCGACATCGGCATGGGTGCCGGTGGGCTGGCCACCGCCGACATGGTGCTCAACATCGGCCCGCAGCACCCCGCGACCCACGGCGTCCTGCGGCTGCGGGTCGTCCTCGACGGCGAGCGGATCATCTCGGCGGAGCCGATCATCGGCTACATGCACCGGGGGGCCGAGAAGCTCTTCGAGGTGCGCGACTACCGGCAGATCACCGTCCTCGCCAACCGGCACGACTGGCTGTCGGCCTTCGGCAACGAGCTCGGGGTCGTCCTCGGGGTCGAGGCGATGCTGGGGATGGAGGTCCCCGAGCGCGCCGTGTGGCTGCGCACCCTCCTCGCCGAGCTGAACCGCGTCCTGTCGCACCTGATGTTCCTCGGCTCGTACCCGCTCGAGCTCGGCGCCATCACCCCGATCTTCTACGCCTTCCGCGAGCGCGAGGAGCTCCAGGCCGTGATGGAGGAGGCCTCCGGCGGGCGGATGCACTACATGTTCAACCGGGTCGGCGGCCTCAAGGAGGACGTGCCGGCCGGCTGGCTCGGCCGGGTCGAGTCCGCGGTGCTCGCCGTACGCCGGCGGCTGCCCGACCTCGAGTCGATGATCGTCGGCAACGAGATCCTGCGGGCCCGCACCCGGGGCGTGGGCGTCCTCGACGCCGAGACGTGCCTGGCCTACGGCGTCTCCGGACCCATCGCCCGGGCGAGCGGTCTCGACCTCGACCTGCGACGCGACGACCCCTACCTCGCCTACCCCTCCCTCTTCGGCCCCGGCGGGCCGGGACGCGTCGTCACCCGGACCGAGGGCGACTGCCTCGCCCGCCTCGAGGTGCTCCTCGAGCAGGTGCACGTCAGCCTCGACCTCGCACAGGCGTGCCTCGACACCCTCGTCACCCTCCCCGCCGGGCCGGTCAACCAGCGGCTGCCCAAGGTCCTCAAGGTCCCCGAGGGCGAGCGCTACACCGCCACCGAGAACCCCCTCGGTCTCAACGGGTACCACCTCGTCTCGCGCGGCGAGAAGACCCCGTGGCGCCTCAAGCTCCGCTCGGCCTCCTTCAACAACGTCCAGGTGCTCTCGACGGTGCTCCCGGGGTGCCTCGTCGCCGACATGGTCGCCGTCCTCGGCTCGATGTTCTTCGTCGTCGGCGACGTCGACAAGTAGCACGCGGCCGCGGCGTCGACGCCGCTCCCGACCCGGCGACCCTCCGGCGCGGGAAGTGGGAAGACGCTGCCGCGCCGCCGACCCGTGGGATACATTCCCCGCATCACTGCGGCCGCGTCGCCCCTCCTCACGCGCGCTCCCCCGCCCCGGACCTGTCGTAGGGACACCATGGCCACGCTCCTTCGCGCCGCCGCGCGCAGCGGTCTCGTCGGGGGCGTCGCGCTCCTGGCCGCCGCCACGACCGTCAGCATCGCGAGCGCCGAGTCGCGCGACCTCGAGTACTCGTGCCAGTTCGGCCTCGAGATGGGCGAGGACGAGGGGACCGAGGGCAGCGGCGGCACGACCGCCCGCTTCGACACCGCCATCGGCTCGGCCGTCGTCGTCACCACGGGGACCAGCGTCCCGCTCGACCCCTTCACGGGCTCGATCGGCCTGCCCGAGGACTTCCTCCAGATGATCCGCGACGCGCAGATCGAGCAGATCGAGGGCGGCGGCGTCACCTTCATGATCGTCGACGAGTCGGGCGAGGAGGTCGTCGTCGAGATGGTCTTCCCCTCGACCCCGGTCCCGGCCACCGGGCCGCTCGTCCTCGAGCTCACCGGTGAGGACGTCCCCGCGGTCACCGCCGAGGAGGGCACCAACACCCTGCTCGCCGGCGACGTCATCGTGGGGTTCGGCGAGGAGACGTACTCCGGCGGCATGTTCTGCGAGCTCGTCGACGAGGGCGACACCGCCGTCGACTCCTTCGTCGCCGAGGGTGTCGCCGCCTCCCCGACGGTCACGGCGTCCCCGACGACCTCCCCGGTCCGTCCGGTCGTCGTCCAGACCGACTTCGCCGACGACCGATCGCGCCGGGACACGCTCCTCGCCGGTGCCGGGCTGGCCGTGGCCGGCGCCGTCGTCCTCGGTCGCGGTGGCCGCCGCGCCGCCGCCCGTCGACACTGAGGCCGTGGCGCACCACCGGCCGACCCGCGCCCCGGCGTCCCTCCTGACGTCCGGGCTCGTCGCGCTCGCCCTCCTCGGGGGGTGTGCGGCTGCAACGGAGGCCGCCCCCTCCCCGGGTGGGACGCCGACGACCACGGCGGCGAGCCCGACGAGCACGCCCTCGGTCACCCCCGGCCCGAGCCAGGCGCCGCCGGCCGCCCGCGACCTCGAGACCCCCGACGGCGAGCCGGTGCGTGTCGTCGTCTCCTCCCTCGCGGGTGAGCAGCTCGTCGACGCGAAGCTGGTCCCAGCGGGACTCGACGACGAGGGCATCCTCGCCCCTCCGGCCGGGGTGGCCGGGTGGTACGACGAGAAGGGGTGGCCCCGACCGGGATTCCCCGGGGCATCGATCCTCGCGGGGCACATCAACACGAGGAGGACCGGCCCCGACACGTTCGCCAGGCTCCCCGAGGTCCGCCCGGGCGCCAGGGTCACCGTGACGTACGACTCCGGCGACGAGGTCGGGTTCGTCGTCGTCCGCAGCAAGGCCGTCCCCAAGAAGGAGACGCCGCGCGACGACTCCATCTGGGACGCCGGCAACCCCCGCCCGCTGCTCCGCCTCATCACGTGCGACCCCACGACCCCGGTCAGGGGCGGGCACTACGTCGGCAACTGGGTCCTCTGGGCCGACGCCGCCCCCACCGGCGCCTGAGCCGACCGCAACCGCGCCTCACCCCTCCCCGCCACGCCCCTCCCGCCGCACCCCGGAAAGGTGCGCTGCACCCCTTTTCGCAACCGGGGTGGAGCGCACAAGTTCGGGGTGACCCCGAACTTGTGCGAGGACGCGTCAGTGGGTGCGGTCCTCGCGACGGGTGGCGCCCCGCTCGGTCTCGTCGTCGTCGGACCCGTCGACGCGGCACCAGCGCTGCGCCACCAGGCCGGCGGCCGCCAGGGCGACCCCGGTGGCCGCGAGGGCGAGCAGCGGCAGCAGCCGCATCTGGTTCGCGACGAGCGAGAGGTCGGTCGCGACGACGGCGAGCTGGCCGAGGTACCACCCCGTGGCCAGCGACCCGGTGAGCGCGGCCGCCTGCGCGAGGACGACGACCCGCGCCGCCCGCAGCGGGTCGAGCGGCTCGGTGGCCTGACCCTGGAGGTAGCGGCGCACCGGCCGCGCCATCCACAGGACGAGTCCGCCCATGACGACGAGGAGGATGCCGGCGAGCACCGGCGGGCGCGGGACGAGCGACCCGGCCCGCGTGACGAGGATGAAGACGATGAAGGCCAGCCCGGCCGACAGCAGGCCGGCGAGGGCGAGGGTCTTGATCCGGATCTCACGGTGGCGCATCGGGTCTCAGACCTCTTCGGTGGGAGCGTCGGGACGACGGCGGACGTCGCTGGTGTCGAGCGGGGCGAGGAGCTCGGCGACGGGCACGACGTCCGCGCCGACCCGCAGGACGGCGCCGGGGTCGGCGTCGAGCCACGGCACGAGGACGAAGCCGCGCTCGTGGGCCCGCGGGTGGGGAAGCGTGAGCCGCTCGCGGTCGGAGACGACGTCGGTGCCGCCGGCGGGGTCGCCGTACTGCACGAGGTCGAGGTCGAGCGTGCGCGCGCCCCAGCGGACCTCGCGCCGGCGGTCGAAGGACGCCTCGACCGCGTGCAGCTGGCGCAGCAGGGACGTCGGCGAGAGCGTGGTCCGCGCGAGGACGACGGCGTTGACGTAGTCGGGCTGGTCGGCCGGGCCGCCCACCGGGGCGGTGTCGAACGCCGCCGACGTCGCGACGACGCGGATCGCCGGGTGGTGGGTCAGGGACTCGAGCGCCGAGGCCACGGTGTCCTCGGGGCGCGCGAGGCCGTGCGGCAGGTTGGCGCCGACCGCCACGACGACGGGCACCGGGTCCCGGCGCCGGGTCACCCGCACGGTGACGTCGCCGAAGGGCACGCCCACCGGGGCCTGGGGCTTGTGCACCGTCACGGTGACCTCGTCGACCTCGCTGTGCGACAACGCATCTGACGCGATGATGTCGGCGAGTCGTTCGATGAGGTCGAAGGGATCGCCCTCGATGCGTGCGAGGACGGCGGCGCCGACCTCGCCGTAGTTGACGGTGTCGGTGAGGTCGTCGCTCGCCCCGGCCGGCGCGAGGTCGACGACGAGGTCGACGTCGACGACGAACTCCTGACCCTCGCGCCGCTCGTGCTCGAAGACGCCGTGGAAGCCCCGGCCGCGCACCCCGGAGAGGGTGATGCGGTCACGAGCCGAACCCCACCCCGTCACGAGAGCACCACCGCCACGCCCGTCACGCGGGGCCCCGGAGGGCGTCGGCGACGTCGAGGGCGTCGACCGTCCCACGGACGTCGTGCACCCGGACGGCCCACACGTCGTGCTGGGCCACGTACAGCGTCGTCGCCGCCGTCGCGACGTCGCGCTCGAGCGGCGCCCGCTCGGTCTCCGGCGTCCGCCCGACCAGGCCGAGGAACTTCTTGCGGGACGACCCGACGACGAGCCGGTGGCCGAGCGCCGAGACCTCGTCGAGGCGGCGCAGCAGCTCCCAGTTGTGGTGGGCGAGCTTCGCGAACCCCAGTCCGGGGTCGAGGACGATGTCGTCGACGGCCACGCCGTCGGCCACGAGGGCCTCGACCCGCGCCCCCAGCTCCGCGCACACGTCGGCGACGACGTCGTCGTACTGCGCGCGCGACTGCATCAGGGTGCTGTGCCCGCGCCAGTGCATGGCGACGAACGGCACCCCGCGCTCGGCGACGAGCGGCCCCATCTCGGGGTCGGCGAGCCCACCGCTGACGTCGTTGACGACGCTCGCCCCGGCGTCGAGGGCGGCCGCGGCGACCGACGCCCGCATCGTGTCGACCGACACGGGTGCCAGCTCGGACAGGGCGGCGACGACGGGCAGGACCCGGCGCAGCTCCTCCTGCGTGCTCGGGCGCTCGGCGCCCGGCCGGGTCGACTCGCCCCCGACGTCGACGAGGTCGGCCCCCTGCTCGACGAGGTCGCGGCCGTGGGCCACGGCGGCCTCGGGCGTGAACCACGCCCCGCCGTCGCTGAAGGAGTCGGGTGTCACGTTGACGACACCCATGACGAGCGGGCGTCCGGGGACGCGGGCGCTCGGCAGCGTCACCGGCGGCTCACCGCTTGCCGCCGAGGAGGAGCGACATGGCCTCGGACCGGGTGGCGGGGTCGCGCAGCTGGCCGCGCACCGCCGACGTGATGGTGCGCGAGCCGGGCTTCTGCACCCCGCGCATCGACATGCACAGGTGCTCGGCCTCGACGACGACGATGACGCCCTGGGCGCCCAGGTGCTCGACGAGCGCGTCGGCGACCTGTGTCGTGATCTGCTCCTGCACCTGCGGGCGGCGGGCGAAGACCTCGACGAGGCGCCCGAGCTTGGACAGCCCGGTGACCTTGCCATCGTCGGCGGGGATGTAGCCGATGTGGGCGACGCCGTGGAAGGGCAGGAGGTGGTGCTCGCACGTGGAGTACATCGGGATGTCCCGCACGATGATGAGCTCGTTGTGCTCGATCGAGAAGGTCTTGCTCAGCACCTCGGCCGGGTCCTGCCAGAGCCCCGCGTAGAGCTCGCGGGCCGCCTTGGCGACCCGAGCCGGCGTCTCGCGCAGGCCCTCGCGGTCGGGGTCCTCACCGATGGCGGCGAGGAACTCGCGCACCGCCGCCTCGGCCCGGGCGACGTCGACCGGCGGTCGGGTCACCGGGGCGCCGTCTCCGGCGGGGCCGGTTGCGGGGTCGGCGGCGCCGGTCGCGGGGTCGGGCTCAGGGCTCGACACGACCACCGTCCGGGACCTCGATGACCTTGGTCGGCGGGTGCTCCTCGGGGTGCGGGTCGGCACCCTGCTGCGCCGCGTCGTCGATGGCCGCCCGCGTGCTCGGGTCGCCCTCCGCCAGCTGAGCGCCGGCGGGCGCTCCCGAGCCGACGGGCGCCCCCGAGCCGTTGCGGCCGTTGAGGGCCGCCTGCTCGGCGGGGGTCATGACCGGCGGGAGGTCGGAGAGGGTGCGGTGCTCGCTCGACAGCCAGGTCGGGCGCACGGGTCGCTTCCGGATGTCGGCGAACATCACGGCGAGCTCGGCGGCGTTGAGCGTCTCCTTCTCGAGCAGCTCGAGGACGAGCCGGTCGAGCAGGTCGCGGTTGTCGTTGACCGCGTGCCACGCCTCGTCGTGCGCGTCGTCGATGAGGCGGCGGACCTCCTCGTCGACGATGCCGGCGACGGCCTCGGAGTAGTCGCGCTCGTGACCCATGTCGCGCCCGAGGAACGGCTGGTCCTGGTTGCGCCCGAGCTTGATGGCGCCCACCCGCTCGCTCATGCCGTACTCGGTGACCATCTTGCGGGCCATCGCGGTGGCCTTCTCGATGTCGTTCGCGGCGCCGGTGGTGGGGTCGTGGAAGATGATCTCCTCCGCGACGCGGCCGCCGAGGGCGTAGGCGAGCTGGTCGAGGATCTCGTTGCGCGTCGTGGAGTACTTGTCGTCCATCGGCATGACCATCGTGTAGCCGAGGGCGCGACCACGCGGGAGGATCGTCACCTTCGTCACGGGGTCGAGGTGGTTCATCGCCGAGGCGACGAGGGCGTGGCCGCCCTCGTGGTACGCGGTGATCTTGCGCTCCTTGGCCGACATGATCCGGGTGCGCTTCTGCGGGCCGGCGATGACGCGGTCGATGGCCTCGTCGAGGACCTCGTCGTCGATGAGCTTCTTGTCGGTGCGGGCGGTGAGCAGCGCGGCCTCGTTGAGGACGTTGGCGAGATCGGCGCCGGTGAAGCCCGGGGTGCGGCGGGCGACGGCGAGCAGGTCGACGCCCGACGCCATCGGCTTGCCCTGGGCGTGCACCTCGAGGATGCGGTGGCGCCCGATCATGTCGGGGTTCTCGACGGAGATCTGGCGGTCGAAGCGGCCGGGGCGCAGCAGCGCGGGGTCGAGGATGTCGGGGCGGTTGGTCGCCGCGATGAGGATGACGTTGGTCTTGACGTCGAAGCCGTCCATCTCGACGAGCAGCTGGTTGAGCGTCTGCTCGCGCTCGTCGTGGCCGCCGCCCATGCCGGCGCCGCGGTGGCGGCCGACGGCGTCGATCTCGTCGACGAAGACGATGGCGGGCGCGTTGGCCTTGGCCTGCTCGAACAGGTCGCGGACGCGGCTGGCGCCGACGCCGACGAACATCTCGACGAAGTCCGAGCCGGAGATCGAGTAGAACGGCACGCCGGCCTCCCCCGCGACGGCGCGGGCGAGCAGGGTCTTGCCGGTACCGGGCTGCCCGTAGAGGAGGACGCCCTTGGGGATCTTGGCGCCGACGGCGAGGAACTTGGCCGGCTCGCGGAGGAACTCGACGATCTCCTGGAGCTCCTCGACGGCCTCGTCGGCCCCGGCGACGTCGGAGAAGGTGACCTTGGGGGTGTCCTTGTTCGCGAGCTTGGCGCGCGACTTGCCGAACTGCATGACCCGTGAGCCACCGCCCTGGGCCTGCGTCATGAGGAACCAGAACAGGCCGACGAGGAGCAGGACGGGGAAGAAGCTGATGAAGATCGTCCAGAAGGTGCTGTCACCCTCGCGCTTGTCGTTGTAGCCGTCGGGGACGTTGGCCTTCACCGACTCGACGATCTGCTCGGCGCGGGCGTCGACGAACTCGGCGCGGACCTTGGTCGCGTTGCGGACGTCGGTCGCGTCGTCGGAGAAGGTCTGGCCCGACTTGAGGTCGAGGCTGAGGACGTTCTCGGTCGTCATCTCGGCCTTGGCGACCTTCTTGTCGGTGAGCAGCTTCTCGGCCTGTGAGGTCGTCACCGTGGCGTAGCCGCCGTTGCCGTCGAAGGAGAAGACGGTCAGCATCACCACGACGACGGCGAGCACCCAGAAGAGGGGGCTGCGGACAATGCGCTTGAAGTCCATGTGGGTGCGGAGCGGGCTGCTCCGGTCCTCCTGCTCGGGGTGGGTCGGGCCGCCCCGGCGTGGACGCCGGGCGGCGGGTACACGCTAGCAACGACCCCCACGGGCCCGGTGTTCCGCGACTGAACGCGCACCGGGGCCGTGACCGGCCCGCCGGGGGTCAGCTGTAGACGTGCGGGGCGAGGGTGCCGACGACGCGCAGCCCCCGGTAGGCCTCGGCGTAGTCGAGGCCGTAGCCGACGACGAACTCGTTGGGGATGTCGAACCCGACCCACTTGACGTCGACCTCGACCTTGGCGGCGTCGGGCTTGCGCAGCAGGGTGCAGATCTCGACCGAGGCCGGGCTGCGCGACTCGAGGTTGGACTTGATCCACGACAGGGTCAGCCCGGAGTCGACGATGTCCTCGACGATGACGACGTGGCGGCCGCTGATGTCGGCGTCGAGGTCCTTGAGGATGCGCACGACCCCGCTGCTCTTGGTGCCCGAGCCGTACGACGACACGGCCATCCAGTCGACGGGGACCGTGACCGGCAGGGCGCGCATGAGGTCGGCCATGACCATGACCGCCCCCTTGAGGACGCCGACGAGGAGGAGGTCCTTGCCCTCGTACTCCGTGGCGATGAGCCCGGCGAGCTCGTCGAGCTTGGCGTGGATCTGCTCCTCGGTGACGAGGACTCGTTCGAGGTCGGCTCCCATGTGGGCGGCGTCCACGGTGGCTCCTGTGCTGGGTGGGTGGCGCGGGCGGTCCCTATTAGACCGGAGTGGCCGGGGCGATGGTGACCCGACCGTCGATCCGGGCGACCCGGAGGTCGCCGGGGGCGTGGACCGGGCCCTGCCCGTGCCAGCCGGTGAGGAGGCGGTCGCACGCCTCGGCGTGCCGGGCCGACACCTGGCCCGCGGGGGCTCCCGCCGCCACGAGGAGGCGGCGCCAGACCCGGGTGCGGACGGCGCGGGGCAGGTGGGCGACGTCCTCGACGGGCCACGGGCCGGGACCCAGGGCGGCGACGGCGGTGTCGGCGAGGCCGTCGAGGTGGTCGGCGTCCTCCCGGAGCAGGTCGGCGGTGCGGGCGAGCGCCGCAGGGACGCCGGGCCCGAGGTCGCGCTCGAGGTCGGCGAGCGCCCGGCGGGCCCGGACCCTGGTGAAGGCGGGGTCCTCGTTCATCGGGTCGTCCCACCAGGCCAGGCCCTCGGCCTCGCACGCGGCGCGGGTCTGCTCGCGAGGGGTCCGCAGGAGGGGGCGCCGGTGGTGGTCGCGGGCGGCGGGCATCCCCCCGAGGGAGCGCGCCCCCGACCCGCGGACCAGCCCGAGGAGGACCTGCTCGGCCTGGTCGTCGCGGGTGTGCCCGAGGAGGACGACCGCGGCGCCGAGCCGGGCCGCCGCCTCGTCGAGCGCGGCGTAGCGGGCGGTGCGGGCGGCGGCCTCGACGCCCTCGCCGCTGGAGGGGGTCACGGCCACCGTGACGACCTCGACGGGGTCCAGGCCCAGGCCGCGCAGGGTGGCGGCCGCGGCACGCGCCACGGCGGCCGACCCGTCCTGGAGGCCGTGGTCGACGACGACCGCGCCGGCCGGACGGCCCTGTTCGGCGGCCACGAAGGCGAGCCCGTCCGCCAGGGCCAGGGAGTCGGCGCCCCCGCTGCACGCGACGAGGACCAGGTCAGCGGGGTCGAGGTCGGCCAGGGACGCGCGGACGGCGACGCGCACCGCCGCGACCGCGGGGTGCGGCCGGCCTCCCTCGCGTCGCCTCACCACCGCCCCATCATCGCGCGTGTGCCCAGGTGGTCGCCGGGGCCACCACCTGGGCACACGCGACGGAGACCTCCCGTGGCGTGTGCCGAGGTGGTCGTGGGGGCGACCACCTCAGCACACGCGACGGGTGGTGGGAGGGCGCGGGTCCGGTCAGCCGTGGACGCGACGGACCCAGCTGCGCGGGTCCTCGATCTCGCGCGCGAGCGGCAGCGTCTCGGGCGAGGTCCACACGGCGTTGAACCCCTCGACCCCGACCGCGTCCTGCACGCCCCGGACGAAGACGGCGCCGTCGCGGTACTGGCGCATCTTCGCCTCGAGCCCGAGGAGGCGACGCAGCACCCGGTCGGCGGCCCCCGCGCCCTTGCGCTTCTCGGTGAACCGGGCCCGGATGTGGTCGACGGTGGGGATGTGGGCGGGCCCGACGTCGTCCATGACGACGTCGGCGTGGCCCTCGAGGAGCGACATGACCGCGGTGAGCGCCGCCATCCGCTCGCGCTGTTCGGGGGTCGTCACGAGGTCGGCGAGGCCGGCGCTGCCCTCCTTGAAGATCTCTGGCAGCTTCGCGGCCACCCGGCTCGCGACCTCCTGGAGCCGCTCGGTGTCAGGGGCGAGGTCGACCGCGAGCCCGCGGGCCTGCTCGATGACGTGGTCGCGCAGCCAGGGGTTGGCGGTGAACTGCACGCGGTGGGTCTCCTCGTGCATGCAGACCCACCGGCGGAAGTCCTCGCGGTCGACGCCGAGCTCGTCGGCCACCGCCACGAGGTTGGGGGCGACGAGGAGCAGCGCCGGCGTGCCGTCGGGCGCGAGGTCGTACTGCCCGAGGACCTTCGGGGCCATGAAGGCGAGGAGGGCGCCCGCCTCGGCGCCGGTGACCTTGCCGCCGATCGCCTGGGCCGCGGGGCCGGGCACCTGTCCGCGCTTCTCGATGATGGCATCGAAGGTCGGGTCGAGCATGGCGCGCATCGAGTCGGCGTTGACGGCGATCCACGTGGCGCGGTCGACGACGAGGGCGTCGGGGGCGTCGGGGGGCGTCTGCATCCGGGCGGTCTCAGCGACCGGCCCGCGGGCCGCCCGGGCGGCCTCGCGGATGGCGGCGACCTCCGCGCGCGCCTCGTCGGGGCTGACGCTCGGCCCGGCGGGCACGAGGTTGCGCCCCGTCGTCTTCGCGAACTCCCAGTCGACGTACCCCACGTGGCCCAGCCTCTCCTCGGCGCCGCCTCAGCGGCAGCCGCACCTGGTGAGCGCGGCGACGATGCGGTCCAACGCGGCGCGCGCCCGCTGCGTTCCACCGTACGTGCGCGGGAACCGGTCGACGAGCACCGCGAAGGTCAGCGGGCGGCCGTCGGCGGTCACGGTCGTGCCGGCGAGCGAGGAGCCCGCCCGCAGGGTCCCCGTCTTCGCCCGCGGCAGCCCGACCACGTCACGGGTGGCGTCGGAGGCGAAGCGGCGGGTGAGCGTGCCCGAGAGGCCCGACACCGGCAGGGCGGCCACCGCGCCGCGCAGCTCCTCGACCTCGCCGGACGCCGCCACCTCGAGCACGGCCGACAGGGTCGCGGCGCTCGCGGCCTGCCCGGGGCTCAGGCCCGAGGCGTCCTTGAGGACGAGCCCCGTCGTGGGGACGCCGTGCGCCTCGAGCCGGCTCGTGATGAACGCCGCGTCGGCCGCGACCTTCGTCGTGTCGGCGCCCGAGGCGGTGGCCGCCTGCCGGACGAGGTTCTCGGTGAGGGCGTTGTCGCTGCGGTCGAGAGCGAGCTCGAGCACCTCGCCGTACGACGCCGACTCGACCGAGCCGAGGGGCTGCGCCGCCGCAGGGGCCGGGGCGGTCCAGGCCTTCGGCGGGAGCAGCGTCGCGGTGACCCCGCGCTCGGCCAGCCGGGCGACGAAGGCCTTGGCGACCCCGGCCTCCGGGTCGGTCGGCGCGGGCCGCCCGGCGTGCGCGCGCTGGGTGGCGAGCCCGGTCATCACGACGGCCTGGGTGAAGCCGTCGCGGACGTCGTTGGGGTTCCACGTCGGCGGGATGCGCGGTCCCGGGGCGTACGAGAGGTCGAGGCGCAGGCGGACCGTCGTGGTCCCCGACGACGCGAGCGAGTCGGCGACCTGCGCCGCGAGGTCGGCGAGGCCCGCGCGGCCCGGGACGGCGTCGGGGTCACCGGGACCGGGCGCGAGGAGCGTGTCGCCCGAGGCGACGAGGACGAGGTCGGCCGACCCCGGCACGGCGACGACGCGGGTCGTCATCCGGGTCCCGAGGTCGAGCCCGTCGGCGACGGCGAGGGCCGCCATGATCTTGGCCGTCGACGCCGGGACCCGGGGCTTGTCGGCATCGAGGGCGTAGAGCTCCTCCCCCGTGACGCCGTCGCGGACGCTGATGCCGAGGCCGCCCTCGAGGGCCGGGTCGTCGGACGCGCCCTCGACGGCCGCGGCGAGCCCCTCGGACGTCGGCAGCGGCGCCTCCGCCCCCGTGCCCGTGAGGAGGGGCGCGGCGAAGGTCTCGGGCGAGGGCAGTACGACCGGCGCGGGCGACCCGGACACCGTGGGCGTCGGCACGGTGACCGGGGCGTCGCGGGTGAGGACCCCGGGGGCGACGTCGAGGACGTCGGCGGTCGCGTAGCCGACGACGGCGAGGACGACGGTCGCCGACGCCGCCATGACCCGTCTCACCACGTCTCCCTTCGTCGGCCGGAGGTCCGATGCGCCAGACTGTCCTCTCGAGCCTAGGTCAGCCGCTCGTCGCCAGTTGAGTCGCACATCGAACAGGGAGAGGCACGTCGTGGAGTTCGACGTCACCATCGAGATCCCCAAGGGGCACCGCAACAAGTACGAGGTCGACCACGAGACGGGTCGCATCCGCCTCGACCGCCTCCTCTTCACCTCGATGGCCTACCCGTCCGACTACGGCTACGTCGAGGACACCCTCGGCGAGGACGGCGACCCGCTCGACGCGCTCGTCCTCCTCGACGAGCCGACCTTCCCCGGCTGCCTCGTGCGGGCGCGTCCGATCGGGATGTTCCACATGCGCGACGAGGCCGGCGGCGACGACAAGATCCTCTGCGTCCCCGCGGGCGACCCGCGCCGCTTCGCCATCAAGGAGCTCGACGACGTCAGCGAGTTCGACCGCCTCGAGATCCAGCACTTCTTCGAGACCTACAAGGACCTCGAGCCGGGCAAGTCCGTCGAGGGCGCCCACTGGGCCGGCCGCGAGGACGCCGAGCGCTGCATCGAGGAGGCCATCCAGCGCGCCAAGGACGCCGGCATGAGCACTGCCCGCTGGCGCATGCCCGAGGCCGACCACGGGGCCGTCGAGCCCTCGCGCCAGCACACCCAGGACGAGGTCCTTGCCGCCGCCGACCGGGCTCGGGCCGAGCTGGCGACGAAGGACAACCCGCTCAGCGACGCCTGAGCCGCACGGCCCGCGACAGCGCCTCGCGCTCGGCGCGGGCCGCGGGCACGGCGAGGTAGCCGGCGAGGTAGACGGCGATCGCCGCCGCCCCGGTGGCCAGCAGGGCGAGCCAGCCGGACGTGTCGAGCGTGCGCGTGGCCCACAGGAGCAGGGCCGCGCACGGGACGGCGGGGACGACGGCCGGGACGAGCGCGGTCCCGAGCAGCGTGCGCAGGTCGACCCCGAGGCGTCGGAGGGCGAAGGGACCGACGAAGAAGAGGGCTTCAAGGACCGTCGGGACCAGCGTGGCGACGGCCACTCCCGTCAGCCCGTACGGCCCGACGAGGACGACCGCGAGGACGACGCTCGCGACGCCGGTGACGAGGGCGCCGACGGCGAAGGGACCGAAGCGCCCCATGCCCTGGAACACCGAGCCCGCGGGCCACTGGCTCGTCGAGGCCACGCCCGCCGCGACGAGGACGACGACGAGCGGCGCCTGGTCGCGGTAGGCCGCTCCGACCCACGCCTCGAGGAGGTCGGCCGCGAGGAAGGCCGTGACGAGGCCGAACGGGACGACGAGGGCGAGGGTGACGCGCGTCGAGGTGAGGTAGAGGCGGCGCAGGTCACCGCGCGAACCGGTCGCGTTGAGCTCGCTCGCGACCGGGAGGAGCACCTTGACGAACTGGTCGCTCAGCAGGTTCGGGAGCTCGCCGAGGCGACGGGCCAGCGAGAAGGGCGTGACGGCTGCGGCGGACAGGGCCCCGGCGACGACGAGCTCGCTGCTGCGCTTCTGGAGCAGCCCCGCGACCTGGGCCACGACGATGCTCGACCCCGAGCGGGTCAGCGTGCGGGCGACGCCCCACGAGGCCGGCGACCAGCGCAGGGCGTGCCGGCGGTCCTCCCTCCGCAGCATGACCACGGCGGCAACCTGGGTCGCGACGGCGACGGGGACCGCGACCGCGACGAGCGCCACGACCCCGCCGTCGAGCACGAGGACGAGCACGGTGAGGGCGGCGTTGGCCAGGGCCCCCGCGACCGTCACCGCGTTCGACAGGTCGTAGCGCTGGAGCCCGCGCAGCGACGCGATGGCCGGGGTGCCCGCGAGGTTCACCGCGAAGCCGAGCGTCACGAGGAGGAAGACCCAGGTGACCGTCGTCGGGTCGAGCGAGCCCGTGCCGAGGACCTCCGGCGCGAGCACGGCGAGGCCGCCCCCGAGGACGGCGGCGAGGACCGCGAGGCCTGTGTAGGTGCGGGTCGAGGTCCCCGCGACGAGGGCGGCCTCGTGGGACTCCCCCCGGGCCCGGAGGTCGGCGACGTGCCGGACGAGGGCCGCGCCGATGCCGAGGTCGAGCAGGGTGCCGTACCCGACGACGACCTGGGCGAGGACCCACACCCCGAAGGCGGTCTCGCCGAGCGCGTCGAGGATGAAGGGGGTGAGCACGAACGACAGCGCGAGGCTGACGACCCGGCCCACGGCGTTGCTCAGGGTGTTGCGGACGATGCGGCCGGCCCTCACCGGCGGACCCACCACCGCACAGCGCCACGGACCAGGCCGGCGCTGTAAGCGAGGTCGGACGCGGCCTTGGCCCGGTTGCCCTTGACCGCGAGGACGGCCGCGCGCCGGACGTGCCCCACGAGGTCGCGCGCGGCGCGTCGGCCGACGAAGCGGTCGCCCGCCCGCACGTGCTTGGCGTAGAAGCCGCCCTGCCCCATCCCGTACCCGTGCATGAGTGAGGTGACCGCGCCCTCGTCGCGCCAGGCTCGGTGTGTCACACCGACATCCGGCAGGTACGCGATGGTGTAGCCGGCGGCGAGCGCGCGGTGTCCGAAGTCGTTGTCCTCCGCCGCGGGGAGGTCGGTCCCGGCCCCGAGCCGCTCGTCGAAGGGGCCGACGTCGACCCAGGCCGAGCGCCACATCGCGAGGTTGCAGGGGTAGAGCGGGTCGAGGTCGGTGGTGCCGGTCCAGCGCCGCGGCGACGGCTCGGTGATGGTCGAGGGCGCCCACGCGCCGGGTTGCTCGGGCTCGCCCGGACGCACGAGTCCGGTCACGACGCAGCGCGGACCCTCGGCGACGAGGGCGTCGACGACGCCCGCCAGCCACGTGGGGTCGACGAGGACGTCGTCGTCGGTCATCGCGACGACGTCTCCGGTGGCGACGCCGAGCCCGCGGTTGCGGGCGCGGCTGAGCCCCCGGTCACGGGCCCACTCGTACCGCAGGGCGACCCCGCGCCCCACGGCCATCGCCTCGAGGCGCGGGTCGGGGGACTCGCTCTGGTCGACGACGACGAGCTCGTCGGGGAGCAGCTCCATCTCGAGGACGCGCGAGACCGCGTCGTGGAGCAGGTCACGGCGGTCCCGCGAGCAGACGAGGACCGTCGTGCGGGGTCGGCCGGCGTCGCCGTCCGCCACGGGGTCAGCCGCTCGCGGAGGTCGGGACGGCCTTGGTGGCGCGGACGGTGACGAGCATCGGCCACAGTGGGTCGGTGTGCTCGAGCTGCCGCCGCGGCACCTCCTCGACGGAGACGCCGAGGAGGAAGGCCGACGTCAGGATCGCGTTGCCGCTGTACCCGACCTCGACGGCGTCGGCGCCGAAGACGTCGCCGAAGAGCCGGCGGCCCGCCGCGGGCGTCACCCTCCAGAAGTCGGTTTCGAGCAGCTCGCGGCTGCACCGGCTCGCGCTCGGCATCGTCGCGAGGAGCGTCCCCCCGGGCTTGAGGATCCGGTGGCAGGTGCGGATCGCGTCCTCGAGGTCGTAGACGAGGTGGAGGGTCTGGGTGAGGACGATGCAGTCGTACCCGTCGTCGGGGACGTGGGGCGCGTCGGCGAGGTCGGCCACGACGGTGGCGAGCGCGTTGCCCGCGTCGATGTCGAGGACGTCGGCGACCTCGACGTCGGAGCCGTAGCGCCGGGTGTAGGTGTCGTCCTTGACCTCCAGGACGCGGCCGCGGATCGCGTCGCGGTTGGCGTCGAGGAAGCCCTCGATGAAGTGGCGGTCGACGGGCGTCCCGCGGTCGAAGCCCCACTCGACGCTGACCGCTCGCCGCCGCAGGAGCGTGCCGTAGGGGGCCGGCCGCAGGACGCGCAGCACGAGCGCCCGCTGACGGCGTCCGAGGAAGGCGAGCCGGCCGCGGCGGTCCGGGGTCTCGGCGGCGCTCATCGGGCCACGCCCTCGGGGGTGCGGACGAGGCCGCGCACGCGCGCACCCACGTGCTGGCCGGTGACGACGCGGGCGACGAAGGTGGCGTGCCGGTCGCGGCCGTCGACCTTGACCCTCGGCAGCGCGAGGAGGTCGTCGGAGCCGAGCGCCTTGCCGGGCTGGGTCGTGTACGCGGTCGTGTACCCCGACTCCCCCGCGATGGCGCGCACGCGGTCGTCGTACGAGCCGTGCGGGTAGGCGAGCGAGGTCACCGGGTGACCCGTGACGTCCTCGAGGACCTCACGCGAGCGGACGAGCTCGTCGGCGACCTCGGCGTCCGGGCGCGTCGCGAGCCGCGGGTGGGTCAACGAGTGCGACTGGCACTCCACACCCGCCTGCTCGAGCTCGCGCAGGCCGGCGCGGTCGAGGAGGGGCAGGTCGACGCCCTCGTCGGCCATCCACCGGCTGCGCCCGCCGACGAGGCCGGCCACGACGTACATCGTCGCCGTCATGCCCGCGCCCTGGAGGATCGGCGCCGCGTGCCGCAGGCAGTCGACGTAGCCGTCGTCGAAGGTGATGTGGACCGGCCGGGGAGGCAGCGGCCGCTCACCGCGCAGCGCACGGTCGAGGTCGCCGGCGGTCACGGTGGAGAACCGGAGCCGGCGCAGGGTCTCGACCTGGCGCCGGAAGACCTGCGGGGTGACCCGCCACCGGGAGAACGACGCGGGCACCGGTTCGTCGGAGACGAGGTGGTACATGAGGACGGGGACGCCGCGGCGCACGCGTCTCGCCTTGCGCGCGAGCGCTGTCGGTATCATTCGCGGCATCCTAGCCTCGCCCCGCCTCGTCGACTGGCGGTTCCTCGTGCCCCGGTCCGAACGGCCCGACGAGCCTCGAGAGGGCCTCGTCGCCCGCCTCCTCGTGCTCGGCACCGACGCCGCGAGGGTGTCCGCGACCGCCGACCTGTGTCGCGCCCTCGGCGTGGCCGACGAGGTCGTCGAGCACCGGCCCGACCAGCCCGCCGGTCCGGACGACGGCCGCGGCGGACCCGGCGGACCGGTCGGCCTCGTCGTCGCCCTGGGCTCGGCGTGGCCGGACGTCCTCGCCGTCCTTCCCGCCCTCGGGCCCGGCGGCGTCCTCTACTGGGAGGCCGACGGGCGTGCGGGCGCGTGGGCGTCCCTGCGCCGGCTGCGCCGCGTGGGGATGACGGCCACGGCCTACCGCCGCCGACGCCACGGCGAGCACGACACCCTCTTCCTCCCCCTCGGTCCCCGCGAGGCCGCGCGCTGGTACGTCGACGAGCTCGCCGACGACAGCGGGACCGCCCGACGGGTCGCCCGCAGGCTGGCGACGTCGTCGGGCGCGGCCATCCGCGGTGCCCTCGGAGCCGTCGGGGGCCCGGTGTCGTGGGTCGCGGTGCGCGGGGAGGGCGACCTGACCCCCGGGGTCCTGGTCGACCTCGACCTCGGCGGCGTCCCCAGCGGGCCCGGTGACGCCGGGCCGACCCTGCCCGTCGTGCTCACCCGCGGGGAGGGCGAGTGGAGCCGGGTGGTCCTCCTCCCGTTCGACGACCGCGACCGCAGCCCCCGCGCCGTCGTCAAGCTCCCCCGGCTGGCCCGGCACGGGGAGGCGACGCTGCGGGAGCGGCGGCTGCTCGCCGAGCTGGCGCAGACCCTCCCGGAGCCGGTGCGCGCCTCGGTCCCGGTCCCCCTCGGGGGTGGCTCGTGGCAGGGCCTGCCCGTCGCCGTCGAGTCGTACCTGCCGGGGCGCCCGCTCGGGCACCGGGGGCGGGCCGAGGACGACCCCGGCCGTGCCGAGCTGCTCCGCGCCGCCGCCTGGGTCGCCGCCCTGCACCGGCCGACCCGACCGCCGAGCGCGGTCGCCCCGTCGCTGGACGCCACGCTCGACGAGGCCGTCGCGAGCTGCGGGCTCGTCCTCGGCCCCGAGGTCCGCGGCCGGTTCGGCGACGCCGCGCTGCGCGGCACCGAGCTGCCGCGGGGCTACCAGCACGGTGACCTCACGCCGACCAACCTCCGGGTCGCCGGGGGCGGGGTCGCCGGGGGCGGGCTGTCGGCGGTCGACTGGGAGTCGGGCCGGGCCGGCGCCCCCCTCACCGACCTGCTCTACCTCCTCCTCCACTGGCCGTGGCCCGGCCACCCCGACCTGGGGACGGCGCCGGACGACGTCCTCCGGGCGGTGTTCCTGCGCACCGACGGCACCCCCGCCCGGACGGCGCAGGCCGTGGTCACGGCGTACCTCGGGCAGCTCGACCTCCCCCGCCACGTCGTCGGGCCGCTGCTCGCGCACATGCTCGCCCTCCAGGCGGTCGACCGCGCCGGTCGCGTCGCGTCGTCGGGCGACCGCCCGGTCGGCAACCTCTACGCCGACCTCCTGGGGTCCGCGGTCACCGCACCCGAGGGGAGCACGTGGTGGTGACCGACACCGGCGTGACGGATCTCCCTCCCGCAGAGGCGATCTCGGTGGTCGTGCCCACCGTCGACCGACCCGACGAGCTCGCCCGCTGCCTCGACGCCCTCGTGGCGGGGACCGCCGCGCCCGCCGAGGTGTGGGTCGTCGACCAGGGCGGCTCCCCCGGGACCGAGGCCGTCCTGCGCGAGCGCGCCGCCGTCCTGCCGCTGCGCCACCTCGTCTCGCAGGAACGCGGGCTGTCCAGGGCGCGCAACACCGGCCTCGCCCAGGTCAGCACGCCCTGGGTCGCGTTCGTCGACGACGACTGCGTCCCCGACGTCGACTGGCTCGCGAACGCCGGGAGTCGGCTGGCCCGCGGGGACGTGCAGGGGGTCACCGGACGCGTCCTGCCGCTCGGCGAGGCGACCCCGGGGTCGCACACCCTGTCGCTGCGGGTCTCGGAGACGCCACGGGTCTTCCGCGGACGGGCCCTGCCGTGGCTGGTGGGGACCGGCGGCAACATGGTGCTCCACGCGCCGACCCTGCGCCGCGTGGGCGGCTACGACGAGCGGCTCGGGGCCGGCACCCCAGGACTCGCCGGGGAAGACCTCGAGGTGGTCCACCGGCTGCTGCGCGCCGGGGCGGCCCTCGGCTACGACCCGGCCGTCCTCGTCCGCCACGACCGGGTCGACGCCGCCCGTCGGCTCGCCACCCGGCACGGCTACGGGTTCGGCCTCGGCGCCTACGTCGGGGTGTGGTGGCCCACCGACCGCTGGGTCGCCGTCGTCCTCGGGCGGTGGGCGTGGGCCCAGGTGAGGGCCGGGGCCGGCGCGCTGCGCCACCGCGACCGGTGGCGGCTGCGCGAGGCGTGGCTGCTCCTGCGCGGGATGGCGGCCGGCCTCCGGTTCGGTCGTCGGCTCGGGCCGCCGGTCACGATGGTCGAGGCCTCACCGACCGCGACGACCGCGACGACCGCGTCGGGCGGCGACCTCGGCGTAGAGGTCGAGGAGCGTCCCGGCGGCGCCTGACCAGGCCCCGTCCGTCGCCAGGTCCGCGACGCCGCGCCGCAGCTCGTCGGCGAGCCCGGGCTCGCTCAGGCACCGCGTCAGGGCGGCCGCCAGCGCGGCGGGGTCCCCCGGGGGCACGAGCAGCCCGGTCCGCCCGTCGTCGACGTAGTCGGGGAGCCCGCCGACCGCAGTCGCCACGACCGGGGCCCCGAAGGCGTGGGCGGTGAGGACGACGCCGCTCTGCGACGCGTCGGTGTAGGGGCACACGACGACCGCGGAGCTGCGGCAGAGCTCGGCGACCTCCGCGGTCGACAGGTACCCCGGCCGGACGTCGACGGTGAGGCCGTCCGCGGCGGGCGGGGTCGGGGGGACGTAGCCCGCCGCGGGCTCGCCGGCGACGACGATCCTCGTCCCCGGCACCGCCGCGGCGACGGCGGGGGCCGCGGCGTACAGGAGGTCCACGCCCTTGTACGGCGTCAGCCGGCCGAACAGCGCGATGGTCCGGGGGTCGCGCGCCGGCGCCGCTCCGGTCAGCCCGTGGGTGAGGAAGGTGTAGGCGCCGAGCCGGACGACGCGCACCGGGGCGTGGAGCCCGAGGTGGCGTCGGGCGATGGCCTCGGCGCCGCCCTCGTGGTGGACGACGACCGCGGCGGCGCGGGGGAGGACGAGGCGCCGGGACAGCGCCTTGGTCCGCCAGTCGGCCTCCCCCGAGTGCGGCTCGGGGTCGTGGCAGCCGACGACGAGGGCATAGGGCCGGCGGACCGTCGGCAGGGCGAGCGCGAGGCGGGGCGAGACGTCGACGTCGTCGAGGTGGAGGACGTCGGGCTCCAGGTCGGCCACCCACCGCAGGACGCGCCGCATGAGGCCGACCGACGCGGGGTGGCGCGCGCGGCGAGGGCTGGTCACCAGCACGTGGGCCGACGCGGCCGCCCGCCACATGGCCCGCGTCGCCTCCGGGAAGAACGGGGCGAGGACCGGGTCCGCCGGGTGCAGTCCCGGCGCGAGCCCGTCGACGGCCGCGTCGAAGTTCGCCGAGCGCCAGTGCGTGGGGGGCACCTCGAGGACGAGGTGGACCTCGGCCCGGTCGGCCATGGCAGAAACCTGAGAGAGCGCCGGCTCGAACAGCGAGTGATGAGTCCAAAGCACGACGCGCACGGGGTGAGCCTAGTTACGCTGGCCGTGTTGCATTCCTCCGCCGGGATGCACGGCACGGCGGCCGGTTCTCGTTCTCGACCCGAGACCCGGTCCGACGCCACCTCCCGGCGTCTCGCAAGGGTGGTAGCGCGCATGGCGGTCGTCGATCGCATGATGACAGGGGAGGGCCGGGTCCGGCCCGGCCCGGGTCGCGCCCTGCTCGTCACGAGCCTGCGCCGCCGCGGGATGACGGGCGTCCAGACCCACCTCGCCGAGGCCGAGCAGCTCCTCCAGCAGCGGTACCAGCACGTCGACGTCGTCAGCCTCGACACCCTGCTCCCGCCCCGCGCCGCCGTGCTCGTCCTCCTCGCCCACGTGCTCAGCCGGGTGCCGCTGCGCGCCGCGAGCTTCCTCCGCCTGCGCCTCGTCGGACGCGCGCTCGACCTCGCGACGGCACGCGAGGTGCGCCGGCACCGACCCGAGGTCGTCTACGCCCAGGACACCCGCTCGGCCGGCGCCGCCCTCGCGGCCCGCCGCCACCGCAGCGACTACGCCGTCGTCATGGTCGTGCACTTCAACGAGTCCGAGTCGAGCGAGCTCGTCGGCCTCGGCACCCTCCGGCCGAACAGCCGGGCGCACCGCGCGCTGTGGGCCTACGAGACCGACGTGCTCCGGCGCCTCGACGGGATCGTGTTCGTCTCCGAGTACATGCGCCGGCACGTCCTCGAGGAGGTGCCCGAGGCGAGGTCGGTCCCGCACACGACCCTGCGCAACGTCCTCGCGCGCACCACTCCCCCGCCGTCCCTGCCGGTCACCGGCGACCTCGTCTCGGTCGGGATGCTCGTCGGCCGCAAGAACCACGCCTACCTGCTCGACGTGCTCGCCGCGGCCCGGAGTCAGGGACGCGACCACCGTCTGACGATCGTCGGCGCCGGTCCCGACCACAGGGCCCTGCTCGAGCACGCCCGCGACGTGGGCGTCGAGGACCTCGTGACCTTCACCGGACGTCGCTCCGACGTCGACGCCGTGCTGCGCGGCCACCGCGTCTACGTCCACAGCGCCACCCTCGACAACGCGCCCTACGCCGTCATCGAGGCGTTCCGGGCCGGGCTCCCCGTCGTCTCGTCCGCCGTCGGCGGCATCCCCGAGGTCGTCGGCGACACCGGGGCCGGGCGGTTCTGGCCGCTCGACGACCCCGAGGAGGGCGCGGCCGTCCTCGCGCGGCTCCTCGACGACCCCCAGGCGCTCGCGGCGGCCTCCGAGGCAGCCGCGCGCCGGTTCGCCACCGTCTACGACGAGGACGTCGCCGGCGACTGGCTCGGGGACTTCCTCCACCGGGTGGCCGGCGACCGGGCCCGCGACCGTGACCGGACCCGGGACCGCGCGGGCGATCGCGCCGGCGACCGGGACCGCGATCAGCGACCCCGCCGGGCGGACCGCGCCGCCTGACGGGTCCGGCCCGCTACGAACCGCGGGACCGCCAGCGGCCCGACCTGGTCGCGGACCCGCACGAGGTGCCCCACCGCGGCGGCCGGGTGCCCGAGGTCGGCGAGGAGCGCGGCGAAGGCCGCCTGCTCCTTCGCGACGTATCGGGCGAGGTCCGCGTCGTCCTCCGCCGCCTCCACGACGGCCCGGACCTCGGACAGCGGCAGGTTCGGGGCGTCGGCCGCGGCCCGGGCGAGCAGCGCGTACCGGCGCTGCTCGCGCAGCCGCCCGAGCGTCGCCCCCCGCGGGCTGACGCGGTACCGGGTGAGCGGCTCGGTCAGGTTGAGCAGGCGCCCCTCGTGCCGGATCCGCAGCCACAGGTCGTAGTCCTCCGCGTTGCGGAACTCCTCCCGGTACCCCCCGACGGCGTCCAGCGCGGCGCGCCTCATCATCACGGCGGGGTGGAAGAAGGGGCTGTGCAGGGTGTGGTCGAGCTCGTGCTGGATCTCGGCGTCGGTCTCGGGCACGCGCCCGAGGAGGGCGCGCCGGCCCCGTCCGAGGTAGCGCACCGAGGAGCCGCAGACGACGAGCCCGGCGTCGGCACGCATCGCGGCCACCTGGGTGGCGAGGCGGTGCGGCTCGGCGACGTCGTCGGCGTCGAGGCGCGCGACGAGCCCGGCCTCGGTGTGCGCCAGGCCGACGTTCAGCGCGGCCGCCACCCCGACGTTGCGCCCGCAGCGCACGAGGCGGATCCGCGGGTCGGTCGCGGCGAGCGCGGCGACGACGTCGGGCCCGTCGTCGGTCGAGCCGTCGTCGACGACGACGACGTCGAAGGAGGGGTGCGTCTGGGCCTGCAGGGAGGCGAGGGTGCCGCCGACCGTGCGTCCCGCACCAAAAATGGGAATCACGACCGAGACCTCGGGGGGCACCCGCACACTGTAGAGCGATGTCCGCCGACCAGCCCTCCGTGGGCACCTCCCCCGCCGCCGCCGCACCGTTCGTGCGGACGTACCGGCCCTGGCTCGACGGGATCCGGGCCGTCGCCGTCATCGCCGTGGTCGTCGAGCACGTCGTGTCGGGGGCCGGTCCCCGCGTCCTCCAGGGGCTGGGTGAGACCGGCGTCGCGATGTTCTTCGGTCTGTCCGGCTACCTCATCACCGGCCTGCTCCTCGATGAGCTGGGGCGCACCGGACGCGTCCGGCTGCTCGCCTTCTACGTCCGCCGCTCCGCCCGGCTGCTGCCCGCCCTCGTCGTCGTGCTCGTCGTCTGCGACCTCGCCTTCTGGCTCACCGGCCGCGACGGGTTCCTCCGCCCGACCCTGTACGCCCTCACCTACGTCGCGAACTACGCGACGGTGCTGTCCGGCGACTACCTCATGGGCTACGGCCAGACCTGGTCCCTGGCGGTCGAGGAGCACTTCTACCTCGTGTGGCCGCTCGTCCTCGTCGTCGCCGCCCGCCGGGGGGGAGCTGGGACCGTGGTCCGGGTGGCAATCGTCGGGTGCGCGCTCGCCGTGGGGTGGCGCCTCGCCCTCGCGCTGACCGTCGACCCGGCGCTGCTGCTCTACCACGGCAGCCTCGAGCGCGCGGATGCCGTGCTCTACGGCTGCGCCGCGGCCGCCGCCGTCGCCGCCCGGGGCTGGCGTCCGGCCGCCTGGGTGCTTCCCGTGTCGCTGCTCGCCCTCGGCGCCGCCGTGGTCGTCACCGACGGCGGGCCCTTCGGCCGGGTCGTCGTCCAGGCGCTCCTCGGGCTCGCCGCGGCGGGCCTCGCGGCCGGGCTCGACGTCGGTCCCGGGGGCCGGGGCCGGCGGGCGTTCGCCTGGCGTCCGCTCGTGGCGGTCGGCACGGTCTCGTACGGCCTGTACCTGTGGCACTGGCCGCTCTTCTCCCTGTTCGGCGACCTCACCGGGCACCGGGTCCTCCCCCAGGCGCTCGTCGCGGTCACGGTGCTCCCGGCGGCGGCCACCGCCTCCTACCTGCTCGTCGAGCGACCGGTGCGCGACAGGGTCCGCAGGATGCTGCGCGAGCGACGTGCGGGCGAGGTCACCAGCCCCAGGTCCCCGGCTCGCCCTTGAACGGTCCGACGACGCGGCTCGTCACCCACCCGCCGTAGAAGCCGCCGGCCTGGGGCACGACGACCTCGCCGTCGACGGTGCACCGGTCGACCGCCCCCGGCATCACGGCGACGTGGCCGACGAGGCGCTCGAAGCCGCGGCTCGGCCGGGGGTAGCTCCAGGCGGCCCGGGGGGCGCTGGTCCCACCGCCGACGAGGTCGAAGTACGCGGCCTCGCCCTTGAACTCGCACCACGTGGCCCCGTCGACCGGGCGCAGCGCCCCGGGGACGACGTCGTCGACCGGGAGGTAGTACGTGGGCGGGTGGCTCGTCTCGAGGACGCGCAGGGTGCGGGTCGAGGAGGCGACGCGGACGCCGCCGACCCACACCTCGACCGACTCGTCGGAGGCCTCGACGCGCGGCGGCCTCGGGTAGTCCCACACCGACTCCTGGCCGGGCGCGGGCGGGTCGGGCGTCGGGTGTCTCATCGCCTCATCCTGTACCCCGCGCCGCGCACGGTCTCGATGCGGTCCCGGCCGACCTTCGTGCGCAGCTGCCTGACGTACACGTCGACGACGTTGGAGCCCGGCGCGAAGTCGAAGCCCCACACCTGGTTGAGCAGCTGCTCGCGGCTGAGGACCTGGCCCGGGTGGCGCATCAGCGCCTCGAGGAGGTGGAACTCGCGCTCGGTGAGGTCGTGCTCCCTCCCGCCGACTCCCAGGGTGCGCTGGAGGAGGTCGAGGACGACGTCGCCGACCCGCAGCACGGTGTCGTCGCGGCTGCTCCCCGAGGACGACGCGCGTCGGGCCTCGCTGAGCCGCAACGCGACCCGGGCCTCGAGCTCGGCGAAGTGGAAGGGCTTGACGACGTAGTCGGTGGCGCCCACGGTGAGGCCGTCGACCCGGTCGCGCACCCCACCGCGGGCCGTGAGGACGATGACGGGCACGTCGCTGCCGCTCCCCCGCAGCTCGCGCAGGACGTCGAGGCCGTCGCGGTCGGGCAGCCCGAGGTCGAGGACGACGAGGTCGACGTCGCCGCCGAGGGCCAGGTGCAGACCGGTGTGGCCGTCGGACGCCTGGGACGTCACGTGGCCGGCCGCACGCAGCCCGCGGTCGACGAAGTCGGCGATGCGAGCCTCGTCCTCGACGATCAGGATGTGCGCCACGCCCCTACCCTCCCACCGGCAGGTGGAGCCGGACCCGGGCCCCCACCGCGGTGTCGTCGACGACGACGCTCCCGCCGTGGGCACGCGCGATCCCGCCGACGATGGCCAGCCCGAGTCCCGAGCCCTCGGCGCGTGAGGTCCCCGTGCGTACGAAGCGGTCCATGACGCGCTGCCGGTCGGCGCGGGCGATGCCGGGGCCGGTGTCGTGGACCCAGAGGTCGACGTGCCCGTCGTCGACGGCGCTGCCGATCCGGATGGTGTCGCCGATCCCGGTGTGCGCCACCGCGTTCTGCGCGAGCTGGAGCATCGCCTGGAGCAGCCTCTGCTCGTCGCCGTGGAAGAACCCGGCGCCGACGTCGTCGAGCTGCCAGTCACGGTCGCCGAGGGCCCGGGCCCGGGTGAGGACGCCGAGGGTCAGCTCGCTGACCTCGACGTCGCCCGTGACGACGAAGTCGGGGTCGTCGGCGCGGGCGAGGGTCAGCAGGTCGTCGACGAGCCGCGCCATCCGGTCGAGCTCGTCGTCGGCGACGGCCAGCGCGGCGGCCCGCGAGGCCGGGTCGTCGCCCATCGTCTCGAGGTGGCCGCGCACGATCGTCACGGGCGTGCGCAGCTCGTGGCCGGCGTCGTCGAGGAACTGGCGCTGGTCGGCGAAGGCGCGCTCGAGCCGGTCGAGCATCGCGTTGAACGTCTGCGCGAGCTGGGCGACCTCGTCGGTGCCGCGGACCTCGAGGCGACGGCTCAGGTCGGACCCCTGGATCTCCTCGGCGGCGCGGCGCACGTCGTCGACCGGCCGCAGCACCCGCCCGGCCATGACCCACGCGGCGACGCCGGCGAGGAGGAGCCCGATCGCGCCGGCGCCCGCGAGGACGAGGGTCACGACGTCGACCTCGCGGCGCTCGAGGTCGCGGAACACCCCGACGACGAGGGCTCCGCGCTCCGGGGAGCCCTCCACGGTCACGGGGACGACCCGGTAGCGGACGACGCCCCTGGTGGAGTCGACCTCGCCGACGCGGGTGTCCGTGGCGGCGGCGAAGGTGCGCACGGCCGTCGGGTCGAGGTCGAGGCGAGCGGGCGGCGCCTGCGCGACGCGGCTGTCGGGGACGCCGTCGACGAGGGCGAGGACGGTCTCGTTGGCCTGCGGGACGCTGCGCTGGAGGTGGACCCGCAGGAGGCGCCGCGGGTCGTCGAAGGCTCGACCCGTCACGGGGTCGACCCCGGTCGTGGCGAGCGCCCGGAACTCGTCGGCCTCCTGGGCCAGCCCGGCGTCGATCCGCACGTCGAGGCGCTGGAGCAGGTACTGCCGGGTGATGAGGAGCGAGGCGAGGAGGGCGAGGAGGACGACGGCGACCTGGGCGGCGAACAGCCGCACGCGCGCCGAGCCGGTGCGCCGGGTCGCCCGCTCGTCGGAGCTCGTCGTTCCCACGCGGCCATTCTCCGGTGGCGTCGCGCGGGGCAGGGGTCGGGTGCTCACCGCAGGGTGTACCGGAAGTCCTCGTCGACGGACCCGCCGTCGTCGCCCCCACCGTCGTCGTCGGCCTCGACGACGAGCCCGTCGCGGGTCTCCTCGAAGGTCCCGTCGCCGTCGTCGGCGTAGAGCATGACGAGGTACTCGCCACTGCGCGGCACCGGGGTCGACAGGGCCACTGCGACGTCGCGGCTCGTCCCGGCCCGGACGGGTGCGCTGCCGAGGACCGCCCGCGTCGAACGGTCGACGACGACCGCGTGACCCGGCCCCGAGCCGAGGACGACCTCCTCGACGAGGACGCTCCGGCCGTCGCCCGCCTGGTCCTGCACGCCGACCTCGGCGTCGGCGTCGCGCACGTCGGGGACGACGGGTGCGGCACCTCCCGTCGCCGGCGTCGTCGGGGTGGCCGAGGGGGTGGGGGTCCCGGACGTGGCCGAGCTGCGGAGGACGATCGGTCCCGCGGGCGCTTCGGGCGCCGGCGCGGTGCCGCACGCACCGAGCGCGAGGGCCGCGGTGGCGGCGACCGCGGCGGCCAAGGGGGTCGTCCTCATGGCTCCATCCTCGACGACGGGCGTGAGCCGCGCATGAGCGGCCGGTGAAGGTTCCTTCATCCGCGGACGCCGCGAGGGATGGCTGCCGGCCCTCGAACCAGGTTCTGGAGGGGCCTCCGGCCATCCCTCCGCTCCCGTCCTCGCACATTCGGTTGCACATATATATCCACTGTCGTATGTTGAACGCGTGCCCGCCTCCGCTCTCTTCGACGTCCTCGCCGAACCGACCCGTCGCCGGATCCTCGACGCCGTCCGCGACGGCGAGCGGTCGGTGACCGAGCTCGTCGAGGTCGTCGGCATGCACCAGCCGGGGGTCTCCCGGCACCTCAAGGTGCTGCGCGACGCCGGCCTCGTCGAGGTCCGCCGCGACGCCCAGCGCCGCCTCTACCGCCTGCGCGCCGAACCACTCCGCGAGCTCGACGCCTGGCTCGAGCCCTACCGCGCCGAGCTGTCCGGACGCCTCGACTCCCTCGAGCGCCACCTCGAGCGCACCGCCAGTCCCATCCCCCCGAAGGAGCGACCCTCATGACCGACGACCTCACGACCCGCTGGGACGGCGTGCTCGAGCGCACGGCCGACGGCGGCGTCATCCGCTTCGAGCGGCACCTCGCGTACGACGTGCGCGAGGTGTGGGACGCCATCACCAGCCCCGAGCGGCTGGCCGACTGGTGGCTCCCGTTCGACGCCGACATCACCGTCGACCTCCGCGAGGGTGGCGAGATGGTCTTCGCGGGCCGGTCCGAGGACGAGCCGGTGACGATGACGTGCACGATCCTGCGCCTCGAGCCACCGGCTCTCTTCGAGCACACCCACCCCGCGCCCGGGTCGCGGATGCGCTGGGAGCTCGAGGCGGCCGGCACCGGGTGCATCCTGCGGCTCAGCCACGTCGTCCCCGACGTCCAGGAGGCGGTGGACAACTGCTACCTCGTCGGCCTCCAGACCTCGCTCGACCGCCTCGAGCCGAGCCTCGCCGGTCACCCCGAGCCGTGGGACTGGGACGCCTTCGGCGCCGGCCGGGCGCACTACGCCGAGCGCGGCCTCGCCGCCCCGATGGCCGCGTCGTGAGCGCCGCGCGCGAGCAGCTGCTCCGGGTGCAGAACTTCATGCTCTCCACCGACGGGTTCGGCACCGGAGAGGGCCAGAGCATCGAGCGTCCCTTCGGCCACGCCGACCCCGCCGCCCTGGCGTCGTGGGCGGGCGCGACCGCGAGCTGGCCGAACCGCACCGACCCCGGCGGCACCCGTGGCCTCGACGACTACTTCACCCGCGACTTCTCCCACCACATCGGCGCCGAGATCATGGGCCGCGGCAAGTTCGGCCCGCAGCAGGGGCCGTGGGAGGACCACGAGTGGCAGGGCTGGTGGGGCGACGAGCCGCCGTTCCACACGCCGGTGTTCGTCCTGACCCACCACGTCCGGCCGAGCTTCTCGTTGTCGGACACGACCTTCCACTTCATCGACGCCGACCCGCACGAGGCCCTGCGCCAGGCGAAGGCGGCCGCCGGCGGCAGGGACGTGCGGCTCGGCGGCGGGGTGGCCACCCTCCGCGAGTTCCTCGAGGCCGACCTCGTCGACACCCTGCACGTCGCCGTCGCCCCGGTCGAGATCGGCCGCGGCGGGCGACTCTGGCACTCCCCCGAGGAGCTGACCGACCGCTTCCACCACGAGGAGGTCCCGAGCCCGAGCGGCGTCGTCCATCACCTGTTCTGGCGCCGCTGACGACGGCCCCCGGAGCACGGAGAGGCCCCCACGACGTCGGTCGTGGGGGCCTCTCTCACGGGTGCTGCACGGAGCCGCCTAAGGGAATCGAACCCTTGACCTATTCATTACGAGTGAATCGCTCTGGCCGACTGAGCTAAGGCGGCGTGCTCCCGAGCGGGCTCGGGCGCGCCGGACGAGTATACGAGCCGACCGGGGTCGCGACGCAAACCGGCCCCACGCAGGTCGGGGCCTCAGCAGCGCAGCCCGTCGCGGGGCTGGGTGCCCTCGAGGTAGTAGGCGTCGACCGCCTTGTCGACGCACGCGTTGGAACGGGTGTAGGCGGTGTGCCCGTCACCGTCGAAGGTGATGAGCGAGGCCTTGGCCAGCTGCCCGCGCAGGCGCACGGCCCACTCGTAGGGGGTCGCGGGGTCGCGCGTCGTCCCGATGACGACGACGGGGTCGGCGCCCTCGGCCGAGATGGTCTTCGGCGCGTTCGTCGCCTCCACCGGCCAGTACCCGCAGACGAGCGAGCTCCACATGAGGAAGGGACCCCAGGTCGGCGCCTCGGTGAGCGACTCCTCGGCGAGGCGGGCGCGCTCGGCGACGTCGTCGTCCTCGGGCTTGTCGAGGCAGTTGACCGCGTAGATGACCTCCATGATGTTGCCCGCGTACTGCCCGCCGGGGTTGCGGTCGGCGTACTGGTTGGCGAGCTGCATCAGGGCGGTGCCGTCTCCCCCGACGGCCTGTCCCATCGCGTCGACGAGGGTCTGCCAGGCCCCCTGGTCGTACATCGCCGCGGCGATGCCGAGCGAGGCCCAGCCCTCGGTGAGCCGCGGGATCGCGTTGTCACCCGTTCGGGGCAGCGGGCTGCCGTCGACGCTCTCGAGGAAGGTGCGCAGGCCCTCCATGACGCGGTCGACCGAGCCGCCGAGCGGGCACTCCCCCTGCTCGACGCAGTAGGCCGCCCACTCGCGGGTGGCGAGCTCGAAGCCCTTGGCCTGGCCGAGGTTGATCTCGTCGGAGGTGAGGTCGGGGGCGACGACGCCGTCGAGGACCATGCGGCCGACCGTCGCCGGGAAGAGGTCGGCGTAGATGGCGCCGAGGTAGGTGCCGTACGACTTGCCGAGGTAGGTCAGCTTCTCCTCGCCGAGGGCCGCGCGCAGGACGTCGAGGTCCTTGGCGACCTCCACGGTCGAGACGTGCCCGAGGAGCGGACCGGCGGTGCGTCCGCACGCCTCCGCGAACCCGCGGGCCGTCGCGGCGAACTGCTGCTGCTCGGCCTCGTCGTCGGGCGTGGGGTCGCTGCCGAGGAAGGTGTCGAGGGCCTGGTCGGTGACGCAGTCGACGGGCGCCGACCGTGCCACCCCCCGCGGGTCGAACCCCACGACGTCGTAGGCCTGGCGCACGCCGGCGCCGACGATGAAGTCGGCCGCCCGCGCGTAGTCGACCCCGGAGCCGCCCGGGCCCCCCGGGTTGACGACGAGCGACCCGATCCGCCTGGACTCGCGCTTCGCCGGGACGCGCACGACGGCGACCTCGATGGTGTCGCCCCCGGGGCTCGCGTAGTCGAGGGGGACCCGCAGCCGTGCGCACTGGGCGCCCTCGCACTCGCTCCACTGCAGGCGCTGGCCGTAGAAGGGGGCCAGGGCCTCGAGCCCGGCGGGCGGGGCCTGGGGCGACACGGTGGCGGTGGGCGTGCGCGTCCCCCCGGTGACGCCCTCGACGAGGGAGCACCCGGCGAGCAGCAGGGCAGCGGCCGTCGCGCCGACGAGGGCGGTGGCGCGGCGGGTCATGGGCGGCACCCTAGGCGAGCCGTCTGGGCGCCGACCTGCGGGGCAGGTCACGAAACGGGCACCATTGCCGCGGGCAGTGCTCCCCATTGCCCGTAGGGTGCGTGCCGGGGGACGGTGGGCTCCCACACCGAGGGAGGGGCACCATGGCAGAGCGCGACGACATGACGCCGAGCAGCGGTGCGGCGGAGCGGTTCCGCGCGCAGCCGGCCGGGATGCGCACGTACGGGCTGAAGTTCCGCGCGCTCGGCGACGACGCCGCCGAGGCGATCACGTACGCCGAGACCTGGGTCGACTTCGACCCCTCCGGCGGGGCGGTGTTCGAGCGGTTCGTCGACGTGACGACGGGGATGGACACCGGGGTGCGGGACCTCATGAAGGACATCCACGCCGCCGTCAGCGGCACGGCGGCCGCCATCATGGCGTCGGCCGACCGGTACGAGGACCTCGACGCCGCGGCGGCGCAGCGGCTCGACGAGTCCTACTGGTCGAACTGAGAGGGGGACCCCATGGCGATGAAGAACGACGAGGGCGGCGGCGGCTGGAACCCGGGCAGCTGGCTCTACGAGCCCATCCCGAAGGAGCCGATCCCCTCGACCTTCGACGCGGCCCTGAACATGGCCGACTGGCTCTCCCTCGGCCACTGGGCGCTCGTCGCGCTCGACAAGGCCGACGGCGACTTCGACTTCCAGGAGAAGGTCCAGACCTGGATCGCCGGCGACTGGGAGCACGTCGCCGTCTCGGCCGCCGCGATGCGCAACCTCAAGGGCTACTGCGAGAGCATGGCCGACGCCATCAACGGCTACTCCGGCTCCCTCGACCAGCACTGGGACGGCGAGGCGTGGCAGGCCGCGCAGCTGACGATGATCTCCCACAGCGTGGCCATCGACAAGGCGGCCGGCATGCTCGAGATCGCCGCCAACGCCTACGACGACGTCGCGAACGGCCTCTACGGCGTCGCGAAGGACGTCGGCATGCTCATCCAGACCCTCATCGACCTCCTCATCGCGGCGGGCATCAGCGCCGCGGCGACCGTGGCCGGGTCGTGGACCCTCATCGGCGCGGCCATCGGCACCGCCGCGACCTATTACGGCATCACCGAGATCGTCAAGACCATCCAGAAGATCATCGCCCTCATCGAGGGCGCGATGACGATCGTCGACGTGCTCGTCGACGGCGTCTCGGCCCTGCTCGGGTCGGCCGGCGACTGGCACCTCGTCGACATCCCCGACGCCTTCGAGAACAACAACGCCCCCGCCTGAGGAGACCCGTGAGCACCACGCCCCCGGCCGGCGAGCCGCCCCTGCTCCCCGGCGCCGCCCTGCCCTCGCGCATCCAGCAGCACCTGCGCGAGTCGCTCACCGTCCTGCGCGACCAGGCCCAGGACCCCGCGGTCCGGCAGCGGATCGAGGCGGTCCTCGCCGGCCGCTCCTCGCTGCGCGACCTCGCCCGCGACGACGCGTTCTCGACGATGATGACGCCGCTCGTGGAGCGCGGCATGGCCCGCATCGACGCGCTGACGCCGCAGGAGCGCGAGCGGGTGGCCGCCGACGCCGACGCGCTCGCCCGGGGCGAGGCGACATCCGCCGAGCGCGAGTCGGCCGACGACCACGGCCGGGGCCACGGCCCGACCGGCCCGGCGCAGGGGACCTGGTAGCCGCTCGCCTCAGCGGGGCAGGCGGAGGTCGAGGGCCATCGCCTCGAGCGCGAGCAGCGGCGCGACGTTGGCGCCGATCCGCTCGCGGGCCGTGCCGATGGCGTCCATGGCGCCGAGCAGCGCCTCGGCCTCGAGGACGTCGGCGACCCGCTGGACGACCTGCCGGCTGTCCTCGTTGACCAGGGCCGTCCCCGCCCCGGTGCGCACGACGAGCGCGTCGCGGTAGACCGAGAGGAGGTCGAGGAGCGCGCGGTCGACGACGTCGCGGGTGAACCGGGTGGCCCGGGCCTTCTGCTCCTTCTCGAGCGAGCTCACCTGCGAGCGGATGTGCGGCGGCTGGGTGCGCGCGGACGGGTCGGCGCCGAGCACCTCCATCAGGCGGGCCTTCTCGGCCGCGTCACGCTCGCTCGAGGACGCGGCGGACTCCTCGCTCGCGATCGTCATGATGTCCTGCGCCGCGCCGATGGCCTCGCCGACGCCCGTGATCCGCGTCGCCATCGTGATGACGTCGTGGCGCCGGATGCGCGCGTGCTCGTCGCGGGCGAGGCGCCGGGCCAGCCCGACGTGCTGCTGGGCGGCACGCGCGGCGTACAGCGCCATCGACGGGTCGATGCCGTCGCGCCGGGTGAGGAGGTCGGCGACGGCCTCGACCGAGGGAGTGCGCAGCCGCACGTGCCGCGAGCGGGAGCGGATCGTGATGATGACGTCCTCGACCGACGGGGCGCACAGCATCCACACGGTGCGGGGCGTCGGCTCCTCGAGCGCCTTGAGGAGGGCGTCGGCGGCGCGCTCGGTGAGCCGGTCGGCGTCCTCGACGACGATGACGCGGTAGCGCCCGACCGAGGGGCGGCGGGCCGCGAGCTGGACGAGGTCGCGGGCCTGCTCGACCTTGATCGACAGGCCCTCGGTGGCGACGACGTCGACGTCGGCGTGCGTGGCCTCGAGCGCGGTGCGGCACTCGCGGCACGTGCCGCAGCCGCCGTCGGGGCACAGGAGCGCGGCCGCGAAGGCCCGCGCGGCGACCGAGCGACCGGATCCGGGCGGCCCGGTGAACAGCCACGCGTGGGTCATCGCGGCCGGGTTGCGGACGGCGTTCTCGAGCGTGGCGACGGCGGCCTCCTGGCCGATGACGTCGCGCCAGACGGTCACGGGTCGAGCACCCCCATCGCCTCGAGGCGGGTGATGACCGCGTCGTGCAGCTCGTCGGGGGGGCGGGTCCCGTCGACGACGAGGTAGCGCTGCGGGTTGCCGGACGCCATCGACAGGAAGTGCTGGCGGATGGCGTCGTGGAAGGCGTCGGCCTCGGACTCGAGGCGGTCGTGGACCTCGCCGCGCCGCCGCCGACCCTCCTGGGCGCTGACGTCGACGACGACGGTGAGGTCGGGGACGAGCGAGCCGACGGCCCACATCTGCAGGTCGTGGACCTCGGCGGCGCCGAGGTCGCGGCCCGCGCCCTGGTAGGCGACGGCGGAGTCGGTGTAGCGGTCGGTGAGGACGACGTGCCCCGCCTCGAGCGCCGGGCGGATGACGAGGTCGACGTGGTGCGCCTTGTCGGCGGCGAAGAGGAGCACCTCGGCCCGCGGGGAGACGTGGTCGCCGTGGAGGACGAGCTCGCGGATGGCCGCGCCGAGCTCGGTGCCGCCCGGCTGGCGGGTGGTGAGCACCTCGCGGCCGCGGGCGCGCAGGGCGTCGGCGAGCAGCCGCACCTGGGTGGACTTGCCCGCGCCGTCGCCGCCCTCGAAGGCGATGAACAACCCCTCGCGTCCCGTCACGGGGCGAGCCTAGGCCAGCCCCGCGACACCCTCGGTGCCGCGGGGCCGTCCTCAGGCCTGCTCGTGCCGGTCGGCGTTGGCGTGGATGGCGTCGCGGACGTACTGCGCCAGCCCGGGCGCCTGGTCCTCGTACGTCCTCATGAACCGCGGGTCGGCGACGTAGAGGTCGCCGAGGTTGCGGTGGAAGGCGTGGTCGAGGTCGTAGAACCACCGGTGGATGACGAGCCGGTTGGCCTCCGCGGCGTCCATCGCCTCCTCCGAGGTGGGGGCGTGCCCGGCCCGCATGGCCTCGACGAGCTGGCGCCCCGCCGCCTCCTGCTCGGCCTTGACCTGCTCCCAGTCGGCCTTGGTGTAGCGCTTCGTGCGCGAGGACGACTGCTTCCACGCGTCGCTGTCGCCCCAGCGCTCCTGCGCCTCGGCCTGGTACTCCTCGCTGTAGCCGTCGCCGAAGAGCTCCTTCAGCTCGTCGGTCGTGGCGGGTCGCTGCTCCATCTCTCTCTCCAGTGCTCGGTCGATGGCCGTGACGAGCTCCTCGAGCTCGCCCAGCCGGGACACGACCGCGTCGCGCTGCCGGCGCAGGTGCTCCTCCGGCGTCCCGTCGCCGTCGAGCACGGCCTGCACCTCGTCGAGGGACAGGCCGAGCCGGCGGTACGTGACGACGGACGCGAGCCGGGAGAGGTCGCCATCGGTGTACAGGCGGTACCCGGCGGGCGTGCGCGCGCTCGGGACGACGAGGCCGACGGCGTCGTAGTGGTGCAGCGTGCGCACCGTGACGCCGAAGGTCTCGGCCACCTGGCCGACGGTGAGCTCCACCGTCGCAGTCTGCTGGCTCGTCGCGGTCATGTCACCACCGTGGGCCCTGACGTCGCGTCAGGGTCAACCCCGTTCCGCCGGCGCCCCGCCTCACAAGTTCGGGGTGACCCCGAACTTGTGCCCTCCACCCCGGTTCTGAACCGGGGTGGAGGGCACACACGTCGGGTGGAGTGGCTCGCCCGGGTGGGCGGGCGCCCCAGAGCGCGGTCAGCCCTTGGGGGTCTCGAACCAGGTGGCCAGGGCCGTGGCGAGGCCGATGTCGCCCTTGGCCTTGACCTTGCCCATCATGAACATCATCGCGGGGTTGCCGGTGCCGGTGATGAGCTTGAGGAACTCGGCCGGGCCGAGCTGCAGCGACAGGTCGGACGGGGCGGTCGGGTCCTTCTCGACCGAGCAGACGCCCTGGTCGACGACGACGGCATAGGTGTCGAAGGAGTCGCCCGGCCCACCGGTCACCCGGAAGTCGATGCGCGCGCTGCGGTCGCCCGCCTTGTCGGGGCGGAACTGGTCGGGGAAGCGCGCGAAGACCTTGTCGAGGATCTCGCCGCGGTTCGGTCCGGCGAGGTCCTCGCGGATCTGGTCGTCGGACGTGCCCTTGACGAGGGCGACGAAGTCGGCGGCGGGGAGGCCGGAGAGGGTCTGCGGGTCGAGTGCCATGCCCCGAACCTACTTGCCGGTAACCCCCGACGCCACCCGGGTGCTCAGGCCTTCTTCGTCGCCGTCTTCTTCGCGGCCGACTTCTTGGCGGTCGCCTTCTTCGCCGGCGCCTTCCTGGCGGCCTTCTTGGCCGTCTTCTTCACCGGACCGCGCGCCCGCTTGTCGGCGAGCAGCTCGAAGCCGCGCTCGGGCGAGAGCTGCTCGGGGTCGTCGTCCTTGCGCAGCGTCGCGTTGGTCTCACCGTCGGTGACATAGGGGCCGAACCGGCCGTCCTTGACGACGACGGGCCTCCCGGACACCGGGTCGTCCCCGAGCTCGGCCAGCGGCGGCTTGGCGGCCGCGCGCCCCCGCTGCTTGGGCTGCGCGTAGATCGCCAGCGCCTCCTCCAGCGTGATGTCGAAGAGCTGCTGCTCGGCCACGAGCGAGCGCGAGTCGCTGCCCTTCTTCAGGTACGGCCCGTAGCGCCCGTTCTGGGCGGTGATCTCGACCTGGCTCCCGTCCTCCTCCGTCGCGACCCCGACGACGCGGGGCAGGGAGAGCAGCCGCAGCGCGGCGTCGAGGTCGATCGTCGCGAGGTCCATGTCCTTGAACAGCGACGCGGTACGGGGCCGGGCCTTCGCCGCGGCCTTCTTGCCCTTGGCCGGCGCGGGGGCGTCGTCCTCCGGCAGCACCTCGGTGACGTACGGGCCGTACCGACCGGCGCGGGCGACGATCTCGTGGCCCGACTCCGGGTCGGTGCCGAGCACCCGGCCGTCGTCCGCCGCGGCGTCGAGCAGCTCGCGGGCCTTCTCGGGCGTCATCTCGTCGGGGGCGATGTCGTCGTTGATGGTGGCGCGGCGCGGCTGGGCGGGAGCCGAGTCGGCGGCGGCCGCGTCGGTGACCTCACCGGTGGCGGCGTCGACCCCCGCGGGCACGACCTCCTCGACGTAGGGCCCGTACCGGCCGACCCGCACGACGATGCCGTCGCCGATCTCGATGGTGGAGATCGCGCGGGCGTCGATGTCGCCGAGGTCGGCCACGAGGTCGCGCAGCCCCTCGGCCGTCGAGGACTCGTCACCGAAGTAGAAGCGGCGCAGCCAGACCACGCGCTCCTGGTCGCCGCGGGCGATGGCGTCGAGGTCCTCCTCCATCGAGGCGGTGAAGTCGTAGTCGACCAACCGGGAGAAGTGCTCCTCCATGAGCCGGGTCACCGCGAAGGCGAGCCACGACGGCACGAGGGCCGAGCCGCGGTTCGACACGTAGCCGCGGTCCTGGATGGTGCCGATCGTCGAGGCGTAGGTGGAGGGGCGGCCGATGCCCATCTCCTCCATTGCCTTGACGAGGGTGGCCTCGGTGTACCGGGCCGGCGGCGAGGTCTCGTGGCCGAGGGCGTCGGCGCGCGTGGCGCGCAGCAGGGTGCCCTCGCCGAGGCGGGGCAGGCGGCGCTCCTCGTCGTCGCCGCGCTTGGCGGACTCGTCGCGGCCCTCCTCGTAGGCGGCGATGAAGCCCTTGAAGGTGATGACGGTGCCGCTCGCCGACAGCTCGACCTCGCGGGCCGGGGCGTCGGTGAGGGTCGCGGCCAGGCGCAGCGAGGCGGTCGAGCCACGGGCGTCGGCCATCTGCGAGGAGATGGTGCGCTTCCAGATCAGCTCGTAGAGGGCGAACTCCTCGCCGCGCAGCTCGCCCGACACCTGGGCCGGGGTGCGGAAGCGGTCGCCGGCGGGGCGGATGGCCTCGTGGGCCTCCTGCGCGTTCTTGACCTTCTTCTCGTACAGCCGGGGCTTGTCGGGCACGTACTCGGCGCCGTACATCTCGCGGGCCTGGGTACGCGCCGCGGTCAGCGCCGACTCCGACAGCGACGTGCTGTCGGTTCGCATGTAGGTGATGTAGCCGTTCTCGTACAGGCGCTGGGCGACGCGCATCGCGTTGCGGCTGTTGAGGCGCAGCTTGCGCGAGGCCTCCTGCTGGAGGGTGCTCGTCGTGAACGGCGCGCTCGGCCGGCGGGTGTACGGCTTCTCGCTGACCTCGGCCACGCGCACCTGCGCCTCGAGCAGCGCGGCGGCGATGCCCCGCGCGGTCGGCTCGTCGACCTGGGTCGCCCTGTCGTTGCGCAGCGTGCCGTCGTCGGCGAAGTCACGGCCGGTGGCCACGCGCGCGCCGTCGACGCCGGTGAGCCGGGCGGTGAACCGATCGGACTCGGCGCCCGGAGTGAGGTCGGCCTCGACGTCCCAGTACGCCGCCGAGCGGAACGCCATCCGCTCGCGCTCGCGCTGGACGACGAGGCGGGTCGCCACCGACTGCACGCGCCCGGCCGACAGCCCGGCCTTGACCTTGCGCCACAGCACCGGCGAGACCTCGTAGCCGTAGAGCCGGTCGAGGATGCGCCGGGTCTCCTGCGCGTCGACGAGCCGGACGTCGACGTCACGGGTCGTGTTGGCGGCGCGCTGGATCGCCTCCTTGGTGATCTCGTGGAAGACCATCCGCTTGACGGGGACCTTGGGCTCGAGGGTCTGCAGCAGGTGCCAGGCGATCGCCTCGCCCTCGCGGTCCTCATCAGTGGCGAGGTAGAGCTCGTCGGCGTTCTTCAGCAGTGCCCTGAGCTCGCGGACCTTCTTCTTCTTGTCCGCGTCGACGACGTAGTACGGCTCGAAGTCGGCGTCGACGTTCACGCCGAACTTGCCGAAGGGGCCCTTCTTGATGTCCGCCGGCATCTCGCTCGGGGTGGGGATGTCGCGGATGTGGCCGACGGACGCCTCGACGTCCCAGTCGGCGCCGAGGTAGCCGGCGATGGTCCGCGCCTTCGCGGGCGACTCGACGATGACGAGCTTGCGTCCTGCCACTGGTGCACCTGTTCCCGTTCCGTCCGGTCACGTGCAGCGGATTCGTCGCTGCTCCGACGTGCGGACGCCCCGACGGTAGCGCCACCGGCGCCGATCCGCGCAACCCGGGCCGTCCGGGCTCTCAGCGCGCCGCCAGCCCCAGGGCACCCGCCGCGGCGGCCCGCATGACGTCGCGGTCGGGCTCGACCCCGGTCCACAGGTGCACCGCGAGGGCGCCCTGCCCGACGAGCATCCCGAGGCCGTCGAGCGTCGTCGCCCCGGCCTCCTCGGCCGCTCGCAGCAGCGCGGTGCGCGGCGGCGACACGACGACGTCGGCGACGACGAGGCCGCCGTGGAGGGTGTCGAGGTCGACCGGCGGGAGGGCGTCGGCGTCGCCGTAGCCCACCGAGGTCGCGTTGACGAGGACGTCGGACCGGCCCGGTACCTCGAACGGGCGGTCCCACGCGACGTAGGTCGCCGCGACCCCGGTCCCCTCGGTGACGACCCGGGCCAGCTCGACCCCACGCCGCTCGTTGCGGTTGACCACCGTCACCGAGGCCGCCCCGGCGAGCGCCGTCTCCACGGCGACGGCCCGGGCCGCCCCGCCGGACCCGAGGACGACGACGTGCAGCCCGGCGGGGTCGATGACCGTGCGCAGCGAGGTGATGAAGCCCTGACCGTCGGTGTTGTGCCCGACGAGGTCGCCGTCGGTGGCGACGACGGTGTTGACGGCACCGATGAGCTCGGCCGACTCGGCGAGGAGGTCGAGGTGGTCGATGACCGCGACCTTGTGCGGCAGCGAGCAGTTGAAGCCCGCCCAGCCCATGGCCCGCGCGCCGGTCACCGCGTCGCCGAGCGCCCCCGACGAGACCTCGCAGTTGAGGTAGCGCGCGTCGATGCCGTGGTGGCGGTAGGCGGCCTCGACCATGACGACCGTGGGGTTGCCGGCGGCGGGCGTCGAGAAGGAGCCGGTGTGGATGCCGACGAACTCGCCGCTCATGACGCTCCCCCACGCAGGTCGAGGGCGAGGTGCACCTCGCCGTGGGAGTCGACCTCGCCGGTCGGCACGAAGCCCAGCGACTCGTAGAAGGGCTGCGGCGAGCCCTCCCCCCGGCCACAGCTCGTCAGCAGCTCGTCGCCCCCGGCCTCCCTGACCGCGTCGGCGACGAGGCGCACGGCCGCCGTGCCGTACCCACGCCCCTGGTGCCGGTGGTCGATGAGGAGACGCCAGAGGTAGAAGGGCCCCCACAGCTCGTCGGGGACCGGCACGACGTCCCAGCTCACCATGACGAACCCGACGGGGACGCCGTCGGCCTCGACCACCCGGATCCAGGGGTGGCCCCGGGGTTCGAGGTGGGCGTCGACGAAGGACTCGCCCACGCCGGAGACGAAGCGCTCCTGCTCGGGAGCGACGCGAAGGGCCAGCACCGACGTCGCGGTGGCGGGCGTGACGGGGGAGAGGGTGACGGGAGGCACGGATCGAGGACACCATGGACACCGTGGCGGCGTCGAGGGAGTCGGCCCTCCGCGAATGTGGTTGAATGTTGAACTACATCACCGAGGAGCCCTGATGACGACCACCAGACCGAGCGCCGAGACCGCTGCCGTCGTCGCGAGCGCCGCGACCACCGCGCCGACCCGCCCGCCCGTGCTCTACCTCAGCCACGGCGCCCCGCCCCTGGCCGACGACGCCACGTGGACGGGCCAGCTCGGCGCGTGGGGCGCGGACCTCGCGAAGCCCGAGGCCGTCCTCATCGTGTCGGCGCACTGGGAGCTCGCCCCGGTCGCGGTGTCCGCGACGAGCGGCGACGTGCCGCTCCTGTACGACTTCTGGGGCTTCCCCCAGCACTACTACGAGGTGACCTACGACGCCCCCGGCGCCCCGGGACTGGCCCGCTCGGTCGCCCAGCTCCTCGCCGGCGCCGGCGAGCAGCTGCACCAGGACCCGACGCGCGGCCTCGACCACGGCGCCTACGTCCCGCTCAAGGAGATGTTCCCCGAGGCCGACGTGCCCGTCCTCCAGCTGTCGATGCCGACCCTGGACCCCCAGCGGCTGTTCGAGCTCGGCCGGCGGCTGGCCCCGCTGCGCGACGAGAACGTCCTCATCGTCGGGTCGGGCTTCACCACCCACAACCTCGCGTGGTTCAACCCGGCGGGCGGCCCGGACTCCGCGCCCCCCAAGCCCTCGAGCGAGTTCGACCACTGGGCCGCCGAGGCCGTCGGCGCGGGCGACGTCGACGCCGTCCTCGACTTCCTCGCCAAGGCCCCCGCGGCGCGCGAGGCACACCCCCGCACCGAGCACTGGGCGCCGCTCTACGTCGCCCTCGGTGCCGCGTCGGCGTCGGGCACCCTCGGCGCCGACACGGTCGACAGCGTCATCGACGGCTTCTGGTTCGGCCTGAGCAAGCGCTCCTGGCAGTTCCGCTGACCGACTGATTGCGCTCTACCCACCATCCGTGCGCCGTTGGGCGTGGGTTCAGCGCAATCAGTCGCGGTGGTGGCGGCGACCACCGGCCCGCGGTGGCTCGTCGAGGCCGGACCCGCACGCGCCCGCACCCGCCGGCTCGCCGCCGACGAGGCCGTCGAGGACGGCACGGCCACCCTCCGCGGGACGCCGGCCGACCTCTACCTCGCCCTGTGGAACCGCGGCGGCACCGTCGACGACCCCACCGGCCTGATCGACCGGTGGCACGCCACGGGCGCCGTCACCTGGTGACCCGGCCGGCTCCGCAGCGGTGGCTCAGGCGCGGAGGTGGGTCGCGAGGAACGCCTCGATCCGCCCCCAGGCGTGCTGCGCCGACGCCGGCTCCGGTCCCGCCCGCATGACGAGGCGCGACATCGGCAGGGCCCACCACGGGGCCGTGTGCGACGCGTTGAGGAACGCGTGCCCGGCCGCCGGGTACTCGCGGACGTCGTTCGCGACCCCCTGCGCGGTGAGCGTGGTCTCGAGCCGTCGCGCGGCGCCCCGGAGGTAGAGGTCGCGACCGCCGTAGCTCGCGACGACGGGGCACGAGCCGACGAGCTCCTCGGCGTCGGGGACGACCCCGTAGTTGGCCACGACGACGTCCCAGCCCGGCCGCGCGGCGAGGAGGAGCGCGAACCCTCCGCCCATGCAGAAGCCGATGACGCCGATCGACCCCGTGCACCGCGGGTCGGACGCGAGGTCGGCCCGGGCGGCGTCGATGTCGTCGAAGGTGCGCCCCCGGCCGCGGCGCAGCGCCGTCATCGTCCGCAGGAGGCACAGGGCCCGGTTCCCGCGGGACACGAGGTCGGGGGCGAGGACGAGGTGGCCCATGCCGGCGAGCCGGTCGGCGTGCCGGCGCATCTCGTCGTCGAGGCCGAAGAGCTCGTGCACGAGGACGAGCCCCGGCCACGGCCCCTCGCCCTCCGGCACCGCTCGGTAGGCCGGAAGGTCGCCCACGCTCGTCGTCTCACCCACGGCGGGACGGTCCGCGCGTCAGTGACCGCTCCGGGGGCGCTTCTTGGGGGCCGGTCGCGTCGGGTCGTCGGCGACCGGCTCGACGTGCTCGGGCACCTTGATCGGTCGCAGCCGTGCCCAGGCGATGAAGCCCAGGCCGACGACGAGCAGGGCGATGCCCGCGTAGAGGTTGGCGTTGGTGCCGCCGGTCTTCTCGGTCTCGGGGTCGGCGAACAGCCCCATGAGCGTGAGGATCACGCCGTAGATCGTCAGCAGGAGCCCGATGATGTTGCGGATGTCGAACGCGCCGGCGTCGTGCTTGGCCTCGGCCATGGCTTGCTCCTCCCTCTCAGAAGATGATGTTGAGGACGGTGACCATGACGAGTGCCAGGCCGGCGAGCGGGACCGTGCGGCGGTACCACGGGTAGGTGTGCTCCAGCGGGTCGGTCCGGGTCTCCTTGGGGGTCTCGGAGTACACGAGGCCGACGAGCTCGGACACGGGCTTGGGCTGGGTCACCATCGAGACGGCGACCGACACGGCGATGTCGACGACGAACGCGGTCGACGCCGCGACGAAGGCGGCACCCTGGCCACCGAGCGGGATGACGCCCAGGCTCGCGCTGCCGAAGGCGTCCTCGCTGAGGAAGGCCACGAGCACGGCCGACAGCGTTCCGGACACCAGGCCCGTCCAGCCGGCCGTCGGCGTCATCCGCTTCCAGAACATGCCGAGGATGAACGTCGCGAACAGCGGGGCGTTGAAGAACCCGAACAGGGTCTGGAGGTAGTCCATGATGTTCGAGAACGAGCTGGCGAGCAGGGCCGTGAAGATCGCGATGAAGGTCGCGCCCACGGTGGCCAGCCGCCCGATCCGCAGGTAGTAGTCGTCGCTGCGGTCCTTGCGGATGTAGCGCTCCCACAGGTCGTAGCTGAAGACGGTGTTGAAGGCGGAGATGTTCGCCGCCATGCCCGCCATGAACGCCGCGAGCAGACCGGTGATCGCCAGGCCGAGCAGGCCGTTCGGCAGCAGGTCGCGCATGAGGAAGAGCATCGAGTCGTTGTAGGCGACCCCGTTCCCCGACGCGCCCCCCGCCGGTGTCCCCCCGTTCTTCAGCTCGATGATCTCGGGGACGAGGACCGCGGCGATCATGCCGGGGACGATGGTGATGAACGGGACGAACATCTTCGGGAAGGCGCCGATGATCGGCGTCTTGCGGGCCGAGGCGATCGAGTCGGAGGCCATCGCGCGCTGGACCTCGACGAAGTTCGTCGTCCAGTACCCGAAGGACAGCACGAAGCCCAGGCCGAAGACGATGCCGACGACGGACCAGAACGGGGACTCGAAGCCCGCGAGGGCCTGCCCCGGCCAGGAGTTCAGCTGCTGGTCGGCCGGGGGGATGTCGGACCCCGCCGGCGCCGCGGCCGCCGCGGCGGTGATCTTCTCCTCGAGGCCGCTCCAGCCGCCCACCCGGTTGAGGCCGAGCCAGACGAGCGGGAGCAGCGAGGCGACGATGACGAAGAACTGCAGGACCTCGTTGTAGATCGCCGCCGAGAGACCCCCGAGCGTGATGTACGACAGGACGATGACCGCGGCGACGATGAGGGCGACCCACAGCGGCCAGCCGAGCAGCGCGTGGACGATCGAGCCGAGGAGGTAGAGGTTGACGCCGGCGATGAGCAGCTGCGCCACGGCGAAGGAGATCGCGTTGACGAGGTGCGCCTCCCTGCCGAAGCGGCGGAGCATGAACTCCGGCACCGAGCGCACCTTCGAGCCGTAGTAGAAGGGCATCATCACGACGCCGAGGAAGAGCATCGCGGGGATGGCGCCGACCCAGAAGTAGTGGACGGTGGAGATGCCGATCTCGGCGCCGTTCGCGCTCATGCCCATGATCTCGACGGCCCCGAGGTTCGCCGAGATGAAGGCCAGGCCGGTCACCCAGGCCGGGAGGGAGCGTCCGGAGAGGAAGAAGTCGATCGAGTCGGACACCGAGCGCCTCGCGATGACGCCGATGCCGAGGACGAACACGAAGTAGACGAGCAGGATGAGGTAGTCGACGGGGCCCGCGTCGATGATCGTCTCGGCCCTCACCACGTCTGCCACTCCGGTCGCCGCCTGAGCCACACCCACCATCTGCGCCCACCACCTCATCGCCGAGGGTCACCACCACGACCGGGTGGCCGCTCGCCACGCTAGTGGACGGCGGGCCGGCCGGCCCGCCGAGAGCGCGCCGGATTTCGGGGGCCTCGTCAGACCGTGGCGCCGACCCCCACCGTCTCGTCGTCGGGGTCGACCGCCCCGGCGAACTGGGCGGCGTAGAGGGTCGCGAACGCCCCTCCCGCAGCGAGGAGCTCGGCGTGCGAGCCCTGCTCGACGATCCGCCCCTCCTCCATGACGAGGATGAGGTCGGCGTCGCGGATCGTGGACAGCCGGTGGGCGATGACGAAGCTCGTCCGGTCGGAGCGCAGTGCCGCCATCGCCTGCTGGACGAGGAGCTCGGTGCGGGTGTCGACCGAGCTCGTCGCCTCGTCGAGGATGAGGAGCGAGGGCTGCGCGAGAAAGGCCCGCGCGATCGTGATCAGCTGTCGCTCACCGGCGCTGATGTTGTCGGCCTCGGCGTTCAGCAGGGTGTCGTAGCCGTCGGGCAGCGAGTGGACGAAGCGGTCGACGTAGGTGGCGCGGGCGGCCTCGAGGACCTCCTCCTCGCTCGCCCCCGGGCGGCCGTAGGCGATGTTGTCGCGGATCGATCCCGCGAACAGCCACGTGTCCTGGAGGACCATCCCGATCCGCGAGCGCAGGTCGGTGCGCGTCATCGAGGTGATGTCGACGCCGTCGAGGGTGATCCGCCCGCCCTTGAGCTCGTAGAAGCGCAGGACGAGGTTGACGAGGGTCGTCTTCCCGGCGCCCGTCGGCCCGACGATGGCCACGGTCTGGCCGGGCTCGACGACGAGGTCGAGGTCCTCGATGAGCGGGGTGTCGTCGCGGTACGAGAACGAGACGTCCTCGAAGGCGACCTTCCCGCGGGGGTCGTCGATGCGCACGGGGGTGCCGGAGTCGGGCTCTTGCTCGTCGGCGTCGAGGACGGCGAACACCCGCTCGGCGGAGGCCACCCCGCTCTGCATGAGGTTGGCCATGGAGGCGACCTGGGTCAGCGGCTGGGTGAACTGGCGCGAGTACTGGATGAAGGCCTGGACGTCGCCGAGGCTCATCGTCCCGCTCGCGACCCGCAGGCCGCCGACGACGGCGATGGCGACGTAGTTGAGGTTCCCGATGAACATCATCGTCGGCATGATGATGCCGCTGATGAACTGCGCCCGGAAGCTCGCGTGGTGCAGCTGGTCGTTGCGCTCGGCGAAGGCCCGGTCGGCCTCGACCCGGCGGCCGAAGACCTTGACGAGCTCGTGCCCGGTGAAGGTCTCCTCGACGACGGCGTTGACCTCGCCGGTGCTCTTCCACTGCTGGACGAAGTGCGTCTGCGAGCGCTTCCCGATGGCCGCGGTGACAAGCATGGTCACCGGGATCGTCACGAGGGCGATGAGGGCGAGCAGCGGCGAGATCCACACCATCATCGAGACCATCGCGACGACGGTGAGGAGCGAGGTGAGCAGCTGGCTCAGGGTCTGCTGGAGGCTCTGGGCGACGTTGTCGATGTCGTTGGTGACCCGGCTCAGCAGCTCGCCGCGCGGCTGGCCGTCGAAGTACGGCAGCGGGAGCCGGTGCAGCTTGTCCTCGACGTCGGAGCGCAGCCGGAAGATCGTCCGGTTGACCGCCCCGGTGAGCAGCCGCCCCTGGAGGAGCTGGAGGGCCGCGGCGACGAGGTAGAGCGCGAGGACGACGAGGAGGATGCGGCCGAGGGCGGCGAAGTCGACCCCCTGGCCGGGCACGACGTGGTCCATCGCCGCGAGGACGTCGGCGACCTGGTCCTGGCCCCGCGCCCGCAGCGCCTCGGCCGCCTGCTCCTGGGTGACGCCTGCGGGGATCTGGCGGCTGAAGAAGCCCCCGAAGACGATGTCGGTCGCGGTCCCGAGGATCTTGGGGCCGATGGCGTTGAGGACGACGCTGCCGACGGCGAGCGCGATCGTCGTCCACACGACGAGCCGCTCGGGGTGCAGCAGCCGCAGCAGCCGCTTCGCGCCCGCGACGAAGTCCTGCGACTTGTCGGTGGGCACCCCGATCGCGGCGTGCGGTGGTCCGCCCCGGTGGGCCGACGCCGGCCCGCGCCGCTCCTTGGCCGCGCGCTCCTCCGCGGTGCCGAGCTCGCTCATGCCGCCTCCTCCACTGCCTGCTGGCTCTCGACGATCTCGACGTAGGTGGGGCACGAGGCGAGGAGCTCGTCGTGCGTGCCCTGGCCGACGACCTCGCCGTCGTCGAGGACGACGATGCGGTCGGCGTGGATGATCGTCGAGACGCGCTGGGCGACGACGACGACCGTGGCCTCGCGGGTCACCGGGCGCAGCGCCGCCCGCAGCCGGGCGTCGGTGGCGACGTCGAGGGCCGAGAATGCGTCGTCGAAGAGGTAGACGTCGGCCTTGCTCACCAGGGCCCGCGCGATGGCGAGGCGCTGGCGCTGGCCGCCGCTGACGTTCGTGCCGCCCTGGGCGATCGGCGACTCGAGCCCGTCGGGCATCGCCCGGACGAAGTCCTCGCCCTGGGCGATCCGCAGGGCCTCCCACAGCTCGTCGTCGGTGGCGTCGGGGTCGCCGTAGCGCAGGTTGCTCGCGACGGTTCCGGTGAAGAGGTAGGGGCGCTGGGGCACGAGGCCGAGGTGGCTCCAGAGGTCCTCGGGGTCGGCGTCGCGCACGTCGACGCCCCCGACGAGGACCTGTCCGCCGGTGGCGTCGTGGAGCCGCGGCACGAGGCCGAGCAGCGTGGTCTTGCCGGCGCCGGTCGACCCGACGACGGCCGTCGTCGTGCCCGGCTCGCAGCGGATGCTCACCTCGCGCAGGACCGGCGACTCGGCTCCCGGGTAGGCGAAGGACACCCCGCGCAGCTCGACGGCGACGGGGCCGGCCGGGATGCGCTGCGGCTGCTCGGGCAGGTGCACGCTGGACTCGGTGTCGAGGACCTCCTGGATGCGCCCCGCCGAGACGGTGGCCCGCGGGATCATCATCGCCATGAAGGTCGCCATCATCACCGACATGAGGATCTGGATGAGGTAGGCCATGAACGCCGTGAGGGCGCCGATCTGCATGGAGCCGTCGTCGACCCGGACGGCGCCGAACCACAGGACCGCGACCGTCGAGGCGTTGAAGATGACCATGACGAGGGGGAAGGCCAGCGCCATGAGGCGGCCGACCGCCGTCGCCGTCGCCGTGTAGGTCTCGTTGGCCCCACCGAAGCGCTCGCGCTCGACGTCCTCGCGGACGAAGGCCCGCACGACCCGCACACCGGTGATCTGCTCGCGCAGGATCCGGTTCACCGAGTCGACCGACTTCTGCATCGCCTTGAAGTGGGGCACCATCCTGCGGATGACGAGGCCGATCGCGACCGCGAGGGCCGGCACGGCGACGGCCACCAGCCATGAGAGGCCGACGTCCTCGCGCAGCGCCATGACGATACCGCCGACCATCATGATCGGCGCCGACACCATCATCGCCAGGCCCATGTAGACGACGGTCTGCACCTGGGTCACGTCGTTGGTGCTGCGGCTGATGAGCGTGGGGGCGCCGAAGCGCGAGAGCTCCTGGGCCGAGAAGTCGCCGACCCGGCGGAACACCGAGGAGCGGACGTCGCGCCCGAGGGACGCCGCGGTCTGGGCGCCGATCCGGGTCGCCGCGATCGTCGCGAGGATCTGGACGAACGAGACGGCGAGCATCCCCATCCCCGCGGTGAGGATGAACCCGGTGTCCCCCACCGCGACTCCCTCGTCGATGATCCGGCCGTTGAGGCTCGGCAGGTACAGCGACGCGAGCGTGGCCACGAGCTGGAGGGCGAGCAGCACGCCGAGCGGGACGGCGTACGGGCGCAGGTGGGTGCGGACGAGGCGGTAGAGCATCAGGACTTCCTCCGGGTGCCGTCGAGGACGACGTCGACGATCTCGGCCGCGTCGAGGCGACCCGTGGACATGAGGGGGTGGACGCTCGAGAGCGTGAGGAGCTGGAGCAGGGCGATGACCTCGGCCACCGGCTTGCGCAGGCTCGCGGCGTCGTTGCCGATGAGGTCGGTGAAGGCGGCGTCGACCGCCGGGTCGGGGCCCCCCTTGCGGCGGCCCGGCTCCATCGGCGGGTGGACGCCGGCGTGGTGGAGCACCGAGATGAGCCCGACGATCTGCTCGACGTGCTGCTGCATGACGGCGACCCCCGCGGAGAGGCGCTCGTCGAGGGGCAGGGCGGGGTCGATGGCCCGCAGCTTCTCCACCGCGGGGACGGAGTCGAACACCGCTGCGGCACAGGCACGCACGAGCTCGTCCTTGCTGCCGAAGGCCCGGAACACGGTGCCCTCGGCGATCCCGGCGGCCTCGGCGACCTGGCGGGTCGTCAGGGCGGGGCCGTGCTCGCGCAGGAGCGGGAGCGCGACGCCGACGATGGCCGACCGTCGGTCGTCGGGGCTCATCGCGGGGGCTCGGGGCGTCACCCGGTTGAGTGTAAGTGAGTGAGCACTCACTCACAACCGCTTTCCGACGCGGGGTAGCGGGTCCTTCGCGTCCGTCGCGGGTCAGCCGTCGAGCCGCTCCTGCGCGGCGTCGAGGAGGGCGCCCACCGGGGTCGGCCCGTGGCCGTGGACGGCGCCGGCGGCGAGCGAGAGGAGGACGCCGGCGGTGCGGACCGCGAGGACGTCGGGAGCAGCGAGGGTGCGCGCCTCCGCCTCCCAGCGGCGGGCCACCCGCTCCCCCGGGCCACCCATGGCGAGGGCGTACGCGACGAGGCAGGCGAGGTCGTCGACCCGGTGGCCGGGACCGACGGTGTCGACGTCGAGCAGGCCGGCGACCCGCCAGGGCCGGCCGGGTCCGTCGCGGTCGACGGTCAGCTGACCCTCGTGGAAGTCGCCGTGCGTCGGGACGACCGGACCGAGGTCGAGCCGGCGGGAGCGCTCGAGGACGGCACGGGCCACCGCCCGCGCACGCTCGGCCTCGCCGGTGAGGCCCGCGTGGGCGGCGGAGGCTGCGATCCCGTCGGCGTAGGCGTCGGCCCGCTCCGACCAGGGGGCGCGGCGCGGCAGGTCGACCGCGTCCTGCGGGAGCCGGTCGAGCAGGGTGACGAGGTGGGCGACGTCGAGGCCGCGCGCGTCGTCCTCACCGATCGCCCCGACGAGCGGTGAGCCGGGCAGGTGGTCGAGGACGACGAGGCCGTCGGGCGTCGAGGCGGTCACGCGCGGGACGGGCAGGCCCGCGGCGAGGAGCCGGGTGTGGCGGTCGAGGACGTCGGGGGCTCCCCCGCGGCCGGCCCGTGGCCGCAGCACCTTGACCCAGCTCGTCCGGCCGTCCCGACCGGCCCGCACGACGGCGCGACGCAGGGGCCGGTAGCCGACGAGCTCGAGGTCGGTGACCGGGCCGCTGCCGGGGAGGACGTCCTCGAGGAGGGTGGGGTCGCAGCCCTGCCGGAGGGCCGGCAGCGCGGGGTCGTCGGGATGGCGCCAAGCGAGCAGCCGCCCGTCCGGGCCCTCGAGCCGCACGAGGTCGCGGGCGTCGTCGAGGACGTCGCGGCCGCGGCTCGAGCTGACGAGCAGGTACTCCTCGGTGGGCTCGGCGTCGGTTCGCCCGACGGCTCGCACCCAGGCGCGGTAGCCGACCGTGACCCCGTCGCCAGGGCGGTGCTCGACGTGGTGGACCTCGTGGTCGACGACCTCGGCGCCGGCCGTGGCGAGGACGGCGCCGAGCACCTCGGCCGCCGCGGGTCCGGTGAGGAGCGCGAGCGTGGCGGCCTCGTCCGCCCCCGGTCCTCCGGTGGGAGGGGCGGGGGCGGACGGGGCGCCGCGGTCGGGCACGGGCGAGATCAGCTCGCGCTCGGTGCGGACACCGGGCTGTTCGGGGTGCGGGGGCTGACCGGGCTGACCGGGGACGCCGCCGAGGCGGGGGTGTTCGGCGTGTTCGGCGTGTTGGCGGAGACCGGGGTGTTGGGGGTGGTGGCCGTGTTCGGGGTGGCGGCGGTGCGCGGGCTCGCGGGGGTCACCGCGGTGCGGGCGCTGGCGGGGGTCGCCGACGTGGTCGTCGTGTCGGCGACCGTGGTGGCCTTCGGGGTCGCGGTCGCGGTGGCCGAGGGGGAGGCCGTGGCGGCCGAGCGGGCGTTGTCGGCGCCGGGGACGAGCGAGGGGTCGGCCGCCGAGGTCGTGGCGACCGACGTCGGCGCGGTGGTGGCGTCCTGCGTGTCGGCGGCGGCGACACCGGCGGTCGCGACGGCGCCGGCGACGGCAAGCGCGCCGAGCGCTCCGGTGACGGCCCAGGTGGTGCGGGGAAGCTTCGTCATGACGGTCTCTCCTGATGTCGGGCGGCACCTCGCCGCCGGGTACGCACCAGCCTCCCTGCCGGCCATGAGGCCATCATGACGGGTCGATGAGGGACTCCTCATCGACCCGGCGGGTCGCGGGAGGGGCTCTGCCGCCCTTCCGCGACCCGCCGGTGCCGTGGTGCGGATCAGTGGTCGTGGTCGCCGTGCAGCTGGCCGCGGACCGCGCCGTTCGGGAACTCGGTGTTGTGGACGTTGACGTAGTAGGCGGCCGGGTCGGCGAGGATGCGCTGCACCTCGCCCGGGTCGAGCCCCTTGCCGGCCTCGCCCTCGGTGAGGCAGTCGGCCGCCTGGCCGTCCTGCGGCCACGCGAGGTTGACCTCGACGGGGCCGTTGGTGCCCTCGGCCCCGCGGTGGATGTGGGCCGCGCGGCCGTTGCCCGGCGCGAGGTCGGTCTCGGCGACCTTGTCGACCTCGAGGACGTAGCAGAGCGTCGTGGGGTCGCCGTCGATGCCGAAGACGTAGACGCTCCCGCGGCCGTTCGGGTCGCCCGACAGCTTCTTCGACCCATCGGCGGCGACCTGCGCCCGTCCGGTGAGCGAGGCCTCGAGGAGGGTGTTGGTGTGACCGGCGAACGCGGGAGCGGCCACGAGGGCCCCCACTCCGGCGACGCCGATGACGGCGGCGATGACTCGTGTGCGCATCTGGGGAACCCTTCGACGGGGGCCGACCTGCTGCGGCCCGTGAGGAGGGTTCGGCGCGCTCGCCCGCATGGATGTGACCGCACTCACAGCACGTCCTCAGGGGACGAGGCGTGCCCGGCGATCCCGCCTCCACGGCCCCACGGTGGAGCCGTGGAGCCGTGGACGCGTGGAGGCGTGGTGGGGGCGGCGGGTCAGTCGGCGCTGGGAGCCGACGCGGGGCTGGCCGCGCTGGGGGCGCTCGGGGCGCTGGCCGCGCTCGGTGCGGACGGCCCGCTGGGGGCGGACGCCCCGCTGGCGGCCGAGGCGGTGGTCGGGGCCGAGCTCGCACTCGGCGCGGACGCCGCGCTCGCCGACGTCGTCGGGCTGGCCGGTGTGACGGCGGACGTGGCCGAGGCCTCGGCCGCCGCAGCGGCTGCCGCGGCCCCGGCCTTGGCGGCCGCGACCTTGGCGGCGCGGGCCTTCGCGGCCGCGGCCTTGCGCTCGGCGGCCGCCGTGGCCTTCGCCGCACGGGCCGCGGCGGCCCTGGCGCGCACGGCCGCCGCACGCTCCTGGCCCAGCGCGGAGCGCTCCTCGGCGAGGGACACGTTCCCCGGGGCGGCCACGGCGGCCGCCGCGGGCACACGGGCGGCCGGCTGGGCGGCCGCCGTCGCGGTCAGCGACCCGGTCACGGCGATCGCACCGAGGGCTCCGGTGACGATCCACGCCTTGCGGGGCAACGACGTCATGGGGGTTCTCCTGTGGTCAGGGGCGGCCGGCGGCCACCACGGGCACGGCGCCACGCCCTGCTCGCGACGTCCCCATGATGGCCCCGCACCGGGGTCGCCTCCTGTCGAACGCGGCGATCCGATCCCCGCGTCCTCAGGTTGTCCTCATCATCGGGCGCGCCGCCGCTCGCGCTCGCGCGGGTCAACGCCGGAGGAGCCCGTCCTTCGCGGCCTCGCGGACGAACGCCGCGACCTCGGTGCGCACCGCGTCGTCCTCGAGCCCGAGCAGCCCGGCGATGGCCGCGGCGGCGACCCCGGCGCCGAGCTCGCCGTCGCACACGGAGACGAAGGCCGCGGTGACGGTCGACAGGGTCAGGTGGCGCCGGAGCCCTCCACCCTGGCGCAGGAGGATGACGGTGGGGTCCGGGGAGCCCGGCATCGTGTGCCGTTCCTCGTGGACGTCGGGGGCGCAGGTCCACGGGAGCTCGAGGACGGCCTCGTCGTCGGTGTCGGCGAGCCACGAGCGCGCGTCGAGCCCGGCGAGGACCGCGGGCCCCATCGGCAGGGCGACCGGTCCCGGGACGTCCATGAGGTCGACGAAGGGCTCGCGCCCGGTCCGTGGGCGCTGGAGGGTGACGATCCCGAAGCCGATCGACTCGACGTCGCGGGTGGCGAAGTCGTCGAGCCAGGCGTCGTACATCGCGTTGAAGTCGGCGGTGCCGGTGTGGTGTCCACCGTCGCGGGCCCACGTCTCGGCGTACTCGGCCGGGTCCTGGACCTCGCGCTGGACGACCCACGCGTCGAGGCCGGTGCCCTCGAGCCAGCCGGAGAGTCGCTGCGTCCACGTCGTCCCGCGCGGCACCTCCCAGTTGCCGAGGAACTGGGCGATGCCGCCGGGCTCGAGGTGGTCGCCGACCCGCCGGACGAGGTCGGCCACGACGGCGTCGCCGGACCGGCCCCCGTCGCGGTACTCGAAGAGGGGGACCTCGCCCGACCGGGGCGTGATGACGAACGGCGGGTTGCTGACGACGAGGCCGAAGCGCTCCCCCGCCACGGGTTCGAGCATCGACCCGGAGCGCACGTCCCACTCGGACTCGTCGAGGGCGGCGTTGAAGCGTGCGTAGGCGAGGGCTCGCTCGGAGACGTCGGTGACGACGACCTCGTCGGCGTGCGCCTCGAGGTGGAGGGCCTGGACCCCCGAGCCGGTGCCGACGTCGAGGGCGCGCTCGACGTGGGGACGCGGGGTCCACGCCGCGAGCGTCGTCGTGGCGCCACCGATGCCGAGGACGTGGTCCTGGCGCAGGGGCCCGCCGGTGGCGAGCTCCCCGAGGTCGGAGGCGACCCACCAGTCGCGGGCGTCGGCCGCGTAGGGGCGCAGGTCGCAGCGGGCGACGACGCCGTCGCCCTCCGGCACGACGAGGCGAAGGGCGACGGCGCCCTCCACCCCGAGGGTCGGCAGTGCGGCAGCGACCTCCGCGAGGTCGACCGGGTCGCCGAGGGTGAACAGCCGCACGAGGGTCGCGCACGGGCTGTCCGACGCGGCGGTGACGCGTTGCGCCGGCAGGGCCTGCTCGCGGTCGAGGGCGGCCGCGGCCATCGGGCCGAGCAGCCCGGTGACGCCCGCGACGGTGAAGCCGGAGGCGACGAGGTCGGCGCGCAGGTCGCGGACGAGGTCGGGGTCGACGCGGGGCGTGGTGTCGGTCATCGGGTCGAGCCTATTGCGCCCCGCCCCACCCGTCGCGTGTGCTCAGGTGGTCGCCCTGGCAGCCACCTCGGCACACGCGACCGGGAGCTGTCGCCGCGTGTGCTCAACCGGTCGCCCCGGCAGCCACCTCGGCACACGCGACCGACCACCACCGGCGCGTGTGCTCAGGTGGTCGCCCCGGCAGACACCTCGGCACACGCGGCCGACGGACGCGAAGGGCCGGGTCCCCCAGTCGGAGACCCGGCCCTTCGGTGCGCCTGCGCGCCGGTCGTCAGACCTGGGCGGGGTGCTGCTCCTGCGCGAGCTGGGCGTCGGGGTCGTGGTCGCCCCCGATGGCCAGGTCCTTGCTCTTGGAGTAGGTGACCGCGGCGACGAGGATGACGACCGCGACACCGGCGATGCCGTAGCGGATCGGCGCCGACTCGCCGGGCCCGATCGACAGGGTCACGATGGCCGGCGCGATGAGCACCGACACGAGGTTCATGACCTTGAGCAGCGGGTTGATGGCGGGACCGGCGGTGTCCTTGAACGGGTCGCCGACGGTGTCGCCGATGACCGTGGCCGCGTGCGCCTCGGAGCCCTTGCCGCCGTGGGCACCGTCCTCGACGATCTTCTTCGCGTTGTCCCACGCGCCACCGGAGTTGGCGAGGAAGACGGCCATGAGCGCACCCGAGCCGATGGCACCGGCGAGGAAGCCGGCCAGCGGGCCGATGCCGAGACCGAAGCCGACGGCGACGGGCATGAGCGCGGCGAGGAGACCCGGGGTCGCGAGCTCGCGCAGCGAGTCACGGGTGCAGATGTCGACGACGCGGCCGTACTCGGGCTTCTCGGTGTAGTCCATGATCCCGGGGTGCTCGCGGAACTGGCGACGCACCTCGAAGACGATGGCGCCGGCCGCGCGGGTCACCGCGTTGATGGCCAGGCCCGAGAAGAGGAAGACGACCGCGGCACCGATGATGACGCCGACGAGCGTGTTCGGGGCCGTGATGAGCCCGACCGCGCTGTCGAGGAACGCGTTGCCCTCGGCCTCGGTGATGCCCGAGACGTCGAGGGCGCGCACGGCGCTCTGCCACGCGTCGGTGTACGACCCGAACAGCGCGGTGGCCGCAAGGACCGCCGTCGCGATCGCGATGCCCTTGGTGATGGCCTTGGTCGTGTTGCCGACGGCGTCGAGCTCGGTGAGGATCTGCGCGCCCTCCTCGTCGACGTCGCCCGACATCTCGGCGATGCCCTGGGCGTTGTCCGAGACGGGCCCGAAGGTGTCCATGGCGACGATGACGCCGACCGTGGTCAGCAGGCCGCAGCCGGCGAGGGCGATGAGGAAGAGCGACAGGGCCACCGCGCCGCCACCGAGGAGGTAGGCGAGGTAGACCGCGCCACCGATGATGCCGGCGGTGAAGACGGCCGACTCGAGGCCGACGCCGATGCCCGAGAGCACCACGGTCGCCGGGCCGGTGAGCGAGGTGCGCGCGACGTCGATCGTCGGGCGCTTGTCGGTGCCGGTGTAGTGGCCGGTGAGCCAGAGGATGACGCCGGCGAGGACGATGCCGATGATGACCGCGAGCAGGGCCGCGAGGCGCGGGTCACCGGTGAGGGCGTTGATCTGCTCGTTGCTCGAGCCGAGCTCGGCGTAGGTCGACGGCAGGTAGGTGTAGGCCGCGACGGCCGACAGGACCGCCGAGACGGCGGCCGCGATGTAGAACCCGCGGTTGATGGCGCTCAGCGCGTTCTCGCCCGGACGGGCCTTGGTGATGTAGACGCCGAGCAGCGCGGTGACCGCGCCGATCGCCGGGACGATGAGCGGGAAGACCAGGCCGTACTCGCCGAAGGCCACCGAACCGAGGATGAGCGCGGCGACGAGGGTGACGGCGTAGGACTCGAAGAGGTCGGCGGCCATGCCGGCGCAGTCGCCGACGTTGTCGCCGACGTTGTCGGCGATCGTCGCGGCGTTGCGCGGGTCGTCCTCGGGGATGCCGGCCTCGATCTTGCCGACGAGGTCGGCGCCGACGTCGGCGGCCTTGGTGAAGATGCCTCCACCGACACGCATGAACATCGCGAGGAGGGCGGCGCCGAAGCCGAAGCCCTCGAGGACCTTGGGGGCGTCGCCCTTGTAGATGATGACGACGACGGCGGCGCCGAGCAGGCCGAGGCCGACGGTGGCCATGCCGACGGTGCCGCCGGTGCGGAACGCGATCCGCATGCCGACGTCACGGCCGTTCTCGTGCCGGGCCGCCGAGGCGACGCGGACGTTGGCCTTGACGGCCAGGCTCATGCCGAGGTAGCCGATCGCCGCCGAGAACACCGCGCCGAGGACGAAGAAGCCGGAGCGGCCCCATCGGACGTCGGCGCCGTCGGCGGGCAGCAGCAGGAGGAGGCCGAAGACGAGCACCACGAAGATCGCGAGCGTCTTGAACTGGCGCGCGAGGTAGGCCTGCGCGCCCTCTTCCACGGCCGCACCGATCTCCTGCATCTTCTCGGTGCCGGGGTCGGCGGCGAGGACCTGCTTGCGGAAGACGAAGCCCATGACGAGCGCCACGATCGCGATGACCGCGACGGTGATGACGAGGGTGAGGTTCGTCCCGACGAGGTCCAGGCCAGAGCTCGACTCAGCCGAAGCGAGAGCGAGGGGTGCCATTCCATCCTCCTTGACGGGTGATTTTTGCGTCCCCGGGCGCGAGCGCCTATGGGCAGGGACGCCCGCGCGCACTGTACCGGGCGGTCACGGGAGTCGTTCCACCTGGACCGGTGTGGCGCAGATCACCCCGCGGGGGTGAATGCCCCGGCAGGACGCGGGGGAGGCGCGTCGCGTGTCGGCGCGGTGGCCGGCCGCCGCCGGCTGTCGCCGCTCGGGTGGAGCGGCCCGCGTCAGGCGGCGAGGGCCTCGTCGAGCGAGGCGTGGATCCCGAAGACCTTGTCGAGGCCGGTGATCCGGAAGACGCGCAGGATGCGCTCGTTCGCGCAGACGAGCCGCAGCCAGCCGGACTGGTTGCGGACGAGCTTGAGCCGTCCGACGAGCACCCCGAGCCCCGTGGAGTCGAGGAAGGTGACGTCGTCGAGGTCGACGACGAGCTCGACGTGGCCGGCGGCCACCTCCTCGTCGAGGGCGGCGCGCAGCTGGGCGGCCGTGTAGACGTCGACCTCGCCGGCGACGGACACGATGGTGACGTCGCCCTGGCGAGACGTGGTGACGGACAGCTCCACGGGCGTGAGTTCCTCTCGACACTGCAGGTCAGGCGTCCCCACTGGCGTGTCGGGGACGAGGATTACCGTAACCGTCGTGTCCAGTCCTGCCCAGCACCTTGCTGTGCTCACGTCTCAGGGTCGGGCCGACCGCCTCCTGCACGTCGAGCGCGTGCCGGCCCGCGAGGCCCGTCTGGCCCAGTGGCCGGCCGGGGTCGCGCCCGCGGTGCTCTCGGCGCTGCTGGCCGCCGGGATCGAGCGACCGTGGTCGCACCAGCGCGCCGCCCTCGACCTCGCGATGGGCGGGGGCCACGTCGTCCTCGCCACCGGGACGGCCTCGGGCAAGAGCCTCGGGTACCTCGTCCCGGTCCTCTCCGCGGCCTCCGAGGGCTCGTTCACGCCGGGGCGGCGGGGCGCGACCGCCCTCTACCTCTCGCCGACCAAGGCCCTCGCGGCCGACCAGCTGGCCCGGATCGAGGCGATGGCCGTGCCCGGCGTGCGGGCGGCGACTTACGACGGCGACACTCCTCCCGACGAGCGGCGCTGGGTGCGCGAGCACGCCAACGTCGTGCTGACCAACCCCGACCTGCTCCACCACTCGCTGCTCCCGGGCCACGACCGCTGGTCGCGCTTCCTGCGCTCGCTGCAGTACGTCGTCGTCGACGAGTGCCACGTGTACCGCGGCGTGTTCGGGTCGCACGTGTCGTCGGTGCTGCGGCGGCTGCGGCGGGTGGCGGCGCGCTACGGCTCCTTCCCGACCTTCGTCCTCGCCTCGGCCACGGTCAGCGCCCCGGCGGCCCATGCGTCTCACCTCGTGGGGCTGCCGGTGGCGGCGGTCACCGAGGACGGCTCGCCCCGGGGCGCGATGACCTTCGCCCTCTGGGAGCCCTCGGCGGACGACGACGGGGAGCGCCGCTCGGCGACGACGGAGGCCGCCGAGATCCTCGCCACGCTCGTGCTCGACGGCGTCCAGGCCGTGGCCTTCGCCCGCAGCCGGGCAGGCGCCGAGGCCCTGGCGAGCAACGCCCGACGGCGGGTGGAGCACGACGACCCGATCGGTGGGGAGGGCGTCGCGGCCTACCGGGGCGGCTACCTCCCGCAGGAGCGCCGCGAGCTCGAGGGTCGGCTGCGGTCGGGGGCGCTGCGCGGGCTCGCCGCGACGAACGCGCTCGAGCTCGGCATCGACGTCAGCGGCCTCGACGCCGTCGTCATGGCCGGGTGGCCGGGACGGCGCGCCAGCCTGTGGCAGCAGGCCGGCCGGGCCGGGCGGTCGGGCGAGGAGTCGCTCGCGGTGCTCGTCGCCGCCGACGACCCGCTCGACTCCTACCTCGTGCGCCACCCCGAGGCGATCTTCGGGGCCCCGGTCGAGGCGACCGTCATGGACCCGCACAACCCCCACGTCCTCGGGCCGCACCTCGCGGCCGCGGCGGCGGAGCTCCCCCTCGGTGACGACGACCTCGCGATGTTCGGTCCCGACGCGCGGCCTCTCGTCGACGCCCTCGTCATCAAGGGGATCCTGCGGCGGCGACCGGCCGGGTGGTTCTGGGCCCGTGACGACCGACCGTCCGACCACATCTCGCTGCGGGGGGTCAACGACGTCGTGGCGGTCGTCGAGACCCGTACCGGCCGCGTCCTCGGCACCGTCGACGAGGCGGCCGCGCACGGGCAGGTCCACACCGGGGCCGTCCACGTCCACCAGGGAGACACCTGGGTCGTCACCGAGCTCGACCTCGAGGCGCGGGCGGCCCACGTCGTGCGCGGCGACCCGGGCTGGTCGACGAGCGCGCAGTCGGTGAGCCGCTTCGACATCCTCGACCGCGAGCGCATCGAGCGACGGGCCCGAGTCGACGTGGCGTTCGGCAGCGTGCGGGTCACGACCCAGGTCACCGGCTTCATCCGACGGCTGCCGTCGGGCGAGGTGCTCGGCACCCATCCGCTCGACCTTCCCGAGCGCTCGCTCACGACGAAAGCCGTGTGGTGGACCGTCCCCGCGGAGGTCCTCGAGGCGTCGGGGGTGGAGGAGGCACGGGTGCCCGGCGCCCTCCACGCGGCCGAGCACGCGGCCATCGGGATGCTCCCCCTCGTCGCGACCTCCGACCGCTGGGACGTGGGCGGGGTCTCGACCGCGCTCCATCCCGACACCGGGATGCCGACCGTCATGGTCTTCGACGGCTACCCCGGCGGAGCGGGTTTCGCCGAGCGGGGGTTCACCGCGTTCGAGGCGTGGGTCCGCGCCACTCGCGACGCCGTCCTCGGGTGCCCGTGCGCCTCGGGGTGTCCCGCGTGCGTGCAGTCGCCGAAGTGCGGCAACGGCAACGAGCCGCTCGACAAGGCGGCCGCCGTGACCGTCCTCGAGCTCGCCCTCGCCCCCGCGACGACCTGAGCCCGTCGGTGGGCAACGGCCCTGCTCACGAGGCGTGGACACGGCCGGGGCGCCGGTAGGGTCCGACGCATGGTGCTCCTCGGACTCATCCTCATCCTCGTCGCGGTCGCGGCCGGCGTGCTGCTGTTCGCCGGCACCGCGCAGCTCACCGACACGGTCGACATCTCGATCCTCGGCGGCACCCTCAGCCTGCCGCCGCTGACGCTCCTCGTCACCGGCATGGTGGTCATCTCGCTGTTCTGGCTCGGCTGGGCCCTGATGCGCAGCGGCCTGCGCCGCGGCAAGCGCAAGCGCGTGGAGGCCAAGGAGGCCGCCGCCACCGCCGAGGCGCGCAGGGTCGAGGAGGAGCGCCGCGTCAAGGAGCAGATGGCCGCCCGCGAGCGCGAGCTCGAGGAGGAGCGCCGTCGCCGCGAGGAGGAGACCGCTGCGCTGCGCCAGCAGGTGCAGGCCCAGGGCGGAGCGGGCGACGCGGCGACCCGCGCGGACGGCACCCACGCCACCACCGGCGGACCCGGCAGCACCGGCAGCACCGGCCGCGCCGGGGACCCGCCGATCGCCCCGAGCGGCTCGACCCCGCCGCCGCCCCCGCCGACCGGCCACTGACCGGCCGCTCGCTCTCGGGGTCGGTCCCCCTGCCGCGGCGTCGACCACTCCGGCCCTCGCGGTGGCGACGGCATCGCGCCACCCGAGGCGCTGAACGACGGGCTGGAGCGACACCGACACGGTGACCCTCACCGAGCCGTCGAGCCCGGGCCGGCAGCCCGTGAGCCGGGCGCCGTTGCCGGCCGCGACCTCTGCCGCGCCCGGGCAGTCGACCGGCCCGCCTTCGACGAGCGGCCCGGCACCGGCGAGCGCGGCGAGGTCCGCCGCCGCCCGGGCCCGGTGGACGTCGCGGACGACGCTGGCGACGACCAGCGCCGCGACGAGCACGACGACGGTGGCCGCGACGGCTCCCGCCGTGAGCACGGTCGCGCTCCCGCGCTGATCGGACGCGCCTCGCCGGACCCCCGGACGCGTCACCACCCGGCCCCCCTGCGCGTCGGGACGGCCGTCCCCGGCGTCACGGTTCGGCCTTTCCCGGCATCACGGCGCCACCTCGAGCCGCGCCGTCGCCGTGGCGCGAGGAGCACCCAGACCCAGGGCTCCCAACAGGGTCGGCACCGGCCCGACGACCTCGACGGTCACCCGCGCACCCACGACGGACACCGTGACGACGGCGCCCGGAGGGCCCGCGCGCCGCGCCTCCTCGACCGCCCGGGCCTCGGGGTCGCCGCGCGCGACGAGGCGGGCGGCGCTGCGGGCGGCGTCGACGCAGCGCACCTGGTCCACGCCGAGGTCGAGCGCGGCCAAGGATGCCGCGAGCACGAGGACGAGGGCGGGGAGGGCCACCGCGAGCTCCGCGGTGGCCGTCCCCACCTCCCGCCGTCGCGCCCTCGTCACGACCCGGCGCCGAGCGCGCTGACGATGACCTTCGACAGCGCGGACTTGACCGGACCCGACCGCACGATCGCCAGCAGGAGCGCGGCGAAGGCGACGGCGGCCATCGTCCCCACCGCGTACTCGGCCGTCGTCATGCCGCTCTCCCCGAGCGCGCGGACCCTGGCCGCGACCCGCCGACATCCCCGGACGACTCTCGTGGTCATGGTGAACTCCCCTCTCCCGGTGCGGCCTTCGCACCGCCTCGGTCCACTCTCGGTGGTCGGCGACCTCGGTGGCGGCGCGGGCTGGAAGCTGTGGACACAGCTCCCGGGCCGGTCGGCCTGTGGACGACCGAGCACGGTCACCGCAGGACCGACCCCACGAGCTGGAGGACCACCGGGGCCACCGTCGTCGCGACGAAACCGGGCAGGAAGCACAGGCCCAGCGGCAGCACGAGGAGGACGCCGGACCGGTGCAGAGCCGTCTCGAGGCGTCGTCCCTCCTCCTCGCGCATCCGCGCCGCGGCCGCGGCGAGGAGGCCGGCCGGCGCCGCTCCGGCGTCGTGGGCGGCGTGCCACGCGACCGCCGCGGCGGCCCAGCCCGGGCCGACGTGCTCCCACGCCCGGTCGGCGGGCTCACCCCAGCGGTGTGCGGCCGCGACGACGGCGAGCTCCTGACCCGCCGGGCCCTCGACCACGCGGGCGACCTCCTCGAGCGCCTCGACCGCCCCGCTGCCGCTCCGGAGCGTGGCCGCGACGAGGACGAGTGCCGCCGCCGCGTCGTCGACGGTGGCCGGCCCTGCTGCTGCCGACGACCCGTGGGCCCGTGGCCCGGGCACGGGAGCCCGTCGCCGAGGAGCCAAGAGGACCGCCGCCACGGCGAGCAGGACCGCGACCGCACTCACTCCCTCGTCCGTCCCGCTCCGTCTCCGGACGGGCGCACCCCGTCGACCTCGGGGGCACCGGTCGTCCCGGGCCGGGTTGCGCGAGAGAGCACCGACCGCGCCCAACACCAGCCCCCGGCCGTGAGGACGAGCCCGCCGACGGCCACGGTCCGCGCCGGTCCGGAGCCATAGAGGCGTTCGGGTCCGAACCCGACGAGCGCCCCACCGACCGGCCCGACGAGGGGAAGTGTCGTGAGGAGCCACATCGACGCGCGGGGACCCGCCACGGCCACGGCAGCGCGCTGGCGGGCCGCACGTCGCTCCCTCACCGCCCCGGCCGCGGCTGCGGTGACCTCGGCGGCCGGGGCACCCGCTTCCTCGGCCAGTCGCCAGGCGGCCACGAGGACGTCGAGGTCGCGCCGGACGGCCGGTCCGGTGCCCGGTGGCGGGTCGAGGCACGCCGAGATCGGCGCGCCGGTGGGGTGTGCCTGCTCCAGCCGGTCGACCAGCCACGGCGCGCAGCGCACCACCCCGGGCGACCGCGCCGCCGCGAGGGCTGCCGCCGCGAGGTCGAGACCGGCCTCGAGCCCGACGGCGACCACCTCGGCGAGGTCGGCCACCCACCGCCCGTCGTCGCCGGGGACGCCCCGGTGACCGCCCGACGCCGCCCGCGACCGCCGCCACCACGTCCGGGCCCCGCCCGGGACGGGGTCTCCGACCGACCCGCCCGCGCCGCTCGAACCGTGCGGCGCATCGGTCCGGCCGGTCCGACCGGCCCGTCCCGTCGAGCGGCCGTGGCCCCCGCCGTCGCCCGGCCACGCAAGGACGGCGAGGACCGCGAGCAGGGCAGCGACCGCTGTCACGCCGTCAGGGGACACGTCCGGCTCCCTCGTGCAGCGAAGGAGCCAGCGCGAGGAGGCGGGGCCATCCGGGACCGCGGACCTCCCCGGTCCCGACGACGGACAGGGCCGTCTCGACGCGGACGACGCCGGCCTCCTTCGGATCGGGGACGACGACGCCCACCGCCGACACCCGTCGGACGCCGTCGGCCCGGGAGACGTGGACGACGGCGTGCAGGGCCCGCCGGAGCTGGGCGTGCACCGCCCGGCGCGGCATCCCCGCGAGCGCGGCGAGCGCCTCGATGCGCGCGGGGACCTCGTCGGGTCCGTTGGCGTGCAGGGTGCTCATCCCACCCTCGTGTCCGGTGTTGAGTGCCGCGAGGAGCTCGCGGACCTCGGCGCCGCGGACCTCCCCGACGACGAGCCGGTCGGGTCGCATCCGCAGCGACTGGCGGACGAGGTCGACGAGCGTCACCGCTCCGCGCCCCTCGACGTTCGGCGAGCGGCCCTGGAGCCGGATGACGTGGGGGTGGTCGGGCGCCAGCTCGCGGACGTCCTCGACGACGACGACGCGGTCGGCGGCGGGGCACTCGGCGACGAGCGCCGCGAGCACGGTCGTCTTCCCCGCCCCGGTGCCGCCGGTGACGACCAGCGAGGCCCGCGCGGCGACGAGGGCCCGGAGGACCGCCGCGACCGCGGGCGACGCGGCTCCGAGCCCGACGAGGCCGGACACGCCGCTCGGCCGGAACCGGGCGACCCGCAGGGACAGGTGCGGCCCACCGTCGGCGAGCGGCGGGAGCACGGCGTGCAGGCGGACGCCACCGGGGAGCACGCCGTCGACCCACGGCTGGGCGTCGTCGAGCCGCCGGCCGGCGAGGCCCGCCAGTCGCACGGCGAGAGGGCGCAGCTCGCTCGGCGCGACGTCGCCGACGCGCTCGACGCCCCCACCTCGGTCGGCCCACACGGTCCCGTCCCCGTTGACGAGGACGTCGGTGACGGTCGCGTCGCGCACGAGGCCGGCGAGCGGCCCGAGGCCGACGAGCCGCTCGGAGAGGAGGTCACGCGCCGAGGCGAAGCGCGCCTCGCCGAGGTCGCCCGCCTCCTCGCGCGCCACGCTCGCGATCGCCGCGGCCGAGGGCGGGAGACCGGCCCGGATGGCGGCCGCGACGACGGTGCTCGGACCGTGCGCGCTCACGTGGCCCCCACCGGCGACCGACGCCCACGACGGCCCCGGCCGGGTCCGGCACGCCGACCGTCCGTCGCGTCGAGGCCCCCGACACCGGTGCTCCCGACGACGCCGACCCCGCCGAGGGCCGCGACGACCTCGTCGGCGCAGCGCCGCATCGCGTCACGGGACACCCCGGGGAACAGGCCCCGCTCGGCGTCGCGAGCGACCCCCTCGTCGTCACGCAGGTGGTGGAGGTGTCGCACGCCGAGGTGGGCGGCGACGTCATCGAGGACGTCGGTCGCCGCGCGGCCCCCTCTCGTCACGAGGAACAGGTCCGGGTCGCGCGTCGCGGTGTCGGGGACGGCCGCGAGGAGCCGTTCGACGGCGGCCTCGGCGTCGGCCACGCCACGGGTGCGCAGCGCGACGAGCAGGGCGACCACGGGTGCCCGCCCCACGACCTCGGGCACGAGCGGGCTCGCGACGGGAAGGTCGAGGACGCACGGCACGCCACCGTCGTCCAGGGACGCCAGGACCTCGACCACGGCCTCGACCGCCACCCCACCGCCGACCCCCGACGCCCCGCCGCCGACCCCCGCCACCCCACCGCCGACCCCCGCCACCCCACCGCCGACCCCCGACGCCCCGCCGCCGGCTCCCGGCGCCCCGGACAGGACGTGGCAGCCGCCCTCCCCCGGCAGGGTCCCCACGAGCCGCCGGGCCGGCACCCTGCCCCGGACCTCGCGCAGGTCGGACCACCGGCGTCCCGGCAGGTGCTCGACCCCCGCCGTGACCTCGAGACCGCCCGAGCACTGCGCGAGATCGGCGACGACGACCGGCGGACCGGCGCGTGCGGCGAGGCGGCGTCCGACGGCGAGCGCGAGGGTGCTCGCCCCCAGACCTCCGGAGGCGCCGACGACCGCGACGAGGGGTGATGGGCTCATGCCACGAGCCTGCGACGGCTGGACCCCGAGGACCACCGCCGGCCCCGGCCTGTGGAGGAGGCACGCGCGGCACCCACCCTGTGGACGACGGGGGTGGACGCTGCAGACCTGGCGGGCGCACCGCGGGGCGTCACCGCGGACCGGACCAGTGACGGACGACGCCAGCCGGAAGGCGAACCGGGCCCGGACGTGGGACGGCCCCGGTCGGGGGGACAACCGGGGCCGTCGGCGAGCCGAGCTCCGGGGGGGAGAAGCCGGTCCGCCGTTCGCTCAACCCCGAAGGGGAGCGAGTGGATTCATCGTGCTCCATGGGGGCCCTTCCGCGCAAGCCCCGCACCACACCTGCGTGATTCGTTCTCAGGAGCCCTTCAGGACGAAGGAATCCGTAGGTTTCGACGACAATGTTTAACGCTTGATCATCGGCGGCTCACAGAAACCTCCGTGATGCCGGGGCGTCGCGGCGGTCCACGAGCGGCCCGTGCGGCTCGAGGTGACGCCTCCGGCGACCACCCCCGGACCGGGGGGCGCCACGACTCCCGACCACCTCGCGTGGAGGACCGGACCACCGGACCAGCACAGGACCACCGCCGGACCGAACGCGCGACCCCCCAGCGACGGCGAGGCACACGACGACGCCTCCATCCGGGTGCCGGGTGGAGGCGTCGTCCCGCCGCGGACCTCACGGGCGACCAGGCGTGCTCCATGCCGTCGTCGTGGTGGGTCGAGCCCACCACGATCGGTCCATCAGTGGACTGCCCTCGCGTGGGTACCCGTTCGTTTCGCGGTAGTACGGATGCGTCGGTCCGAGGACCTCTGCACCTCCTGTTGTACTCCCGCCCCGGGGCGGCGGCAAGCGCTAGGAGAGACGACCGGCCGACACCGCGTCGGCGATGCGCGTCCCCTCGTCGGCGGCAGCGCGAACCGCGGTGCAGCAGTGCGAGATCCACAGCCCGACGCCGGCCACGTCCCCACGCCCGTAGGCGGCCAGGGCGCCGAGGTAGGCCGCCCCGCCCCCGGCACCGTGACCGTGCTCGGTCACGGCGACACCGGTGGGGTCGAGGCCGCCGACCCGCACGAGGGCGCGGTCGAGCGCACGGGCGACCACCGCGTTGCCCCGGACGAACGGCCGCACCGTCGCGAGCTCGGCGTGGACCACGGCCGCGGCCACGACGACCGGTAGCCGCGGGGTCGCGAGCAGGACCTCGACGACCCCGCGGAGCCTGGCCGCGACCTGCGCGCCGTCGGGGGCCGGGCCGAGGTCGGCGAGCTCGGCCGACTCCTCGCCCGGCTGGCGCGGCCGCCCGAGCGCCCCGGCGTCGAGGAGCCCCGAGGCCGCGGCGGTGTGCAACCGGGCGAGCGCCTGGAGGGGGGCCGTGAGGACGACCGGCGCGACGTGCTCCGTCTCCGCCGTGGCCGCGACCACCCCGCGCATCGTCAGCTCGACCGGGTCGGGGCGGGGCGACCACGTCGAGGCGCCGCGGACGATGTCGCGCACGACGTCGACGGGCAGCGACGCTCCCTCGAGCTCACCGCTCGCCGCGGCGCCGCGCACACGCGACTCGGCGGCGGCCTCCGGGATGCGGCGCCGCAGCGCGTGGTGCCAGCGGAGGGCGGTGCACGCCTCGCGCGCGGCGTCGACCTGCTCGGGGATGCCGGGCAGGTCCGCGAGGCGGGCGACGGCCTCGACGGCAGGGCTCACACCGCCACCGCTCACACCGCCACCGCGCACACCGCCACCGCGAACGCCGCCTCCGCTCACGCCACCACCGGGCGCGCCTCCCCTGGAGGACGAGGGGCCGCCGGGACTGGTCACGACCGCGAGCCTAGCCAGCGGGCGGGCGGTTCTCCGCGGCGCCGTCGTCGGACGGGAAGCGGACCGAGGCGAGCTGCCGGGAGCGGGCCACGAGCCGGCCGGAGGCGTCCCACACGCAGGCGTCCTCGACGACGAGGTCACCGACGACCGTGTCGGTCGTCAGCTCGACCGCCAGCCACCCGGCCGACGGCGTCCCGAGCACCTGCCCGGTGAGCTCCAGGGTCGGCGCCCACCCGGGCACGCCGAGGTCGAAGGACACCGGCATGAGGGCGTCGACGGCGTAGGGCAGCATCGCGACGTCCGGCTCGCGCCCGTCGGCCATCCGCAACCACGCCCTGATGACGCCGCGCCGGGTCGGTCGGCCGACCGCGAACCCCGCGGTCGCGGGATCGACCCGCACGTCGAGGCGGTCGAGCATGACGATGCCCTGCGCGACGGGCGAGGCGTCGCGCCGGGCCGGAAGGCACTCGTCGGGTGGCGGCATCGACGGCGGAGCCGGGGCGCGCCGCACCGGCTCGGTGCGGCCCACGTCGCCGAAGGTCCCGACGAACCGGACCCGCTCCACCGCAGCGGAACCGGCATCCTGGAGGACCCGCACCGACACCGTCGACACGCTCCGGCCGAGGCGCAGCGGCTCGACGTGGACCTCCACCGGACCGACGACGGCCGCCGAGAGGAAGTGGCTGCCCCACGTCAGCGGCGCCGCGTGCCCAGCCCCGTCGAGCACCTCCGACGCGGCGTGGGCGGCGAGCGCCATGAGCAGGCCGCCGTTGACGGCGTGCCCGATGAGCCAGCCCTCCGTCAGGGCGCCGCGACCGACGACGACGGCCCCGACCGCCGGTGGAGCGGGCCGGTCTCCGCCCTCCCACGTGAGCGCCAGGGCGTCGTCGAGCTCGGTCACGGGTCCTCCTCGTCGCGGGGTACGGCGTCAGCCCGACCCTAGGGTGACCCCATGACGGGAAGCATCCACTGGCCGACGGCGGTCCTCGTCGCGGGCACGATGCTCCTGCTCTGGCTGGGGGTCCTCCTCCTGCGCCGCAGCCGCCGACGGGGCTTCCTCTCCGCGGTCGACCGGGCCACGTACAACACGCTGCACACGGCGTCGCTCGCGAGCCAGCACCTCGGCGAGGGCCTGACGCCCGAGGCCGCCGAGCGCGCGGGCAAGCACCTCCTGTCGATCCTCGGGGCCCACGCGGTCTCGGTCTCCGACGCCGCCACGGTCCTGTCCTGGACGGGCATCGGAGAACACCACCGCTCGAGCGCCCACGCCCTCGGCGAGGACACCCGCGTCTCCGGCCGCACCGTCGTCCACGGCTCCGACGTCGTCACGTGCAGCCGCCCCGACTGCCCCCTGCGCAGCGCGGTCACCGCACCGCTCGTCATGGACGACCTCGTCGTCGGCACGCTCACCGCGTGGACCGAGCACCCCTCTCCCGGCCTCGCGAGGGCCACCGAGGAGGTCGCCGCGTGGGTCGCGAGCCAGCTCGCCCTCGCCGAGCTCGCGCGCACCCGCACCCGCGTCATGGAGGCCGAGCTGCGCGCCCTGCGGGCCCAGATCAGCCCCCACTTCATCTACAACAGCCTCGCCGCGATCGCCTCGTTCGTGCGCACCGACCCCGACCGGGCCCGCGAGCTGCTCATCGACTTCGCCGACTTCACCCGCTACGCGCTGCGCAGCGGGGGCCCCTTCACGACCCTCGCCGAGGAGCTGCGCAACGTCGAGCGCTACCTCGTCCTCGAGCAGGCCCGCTTCGGCGAGCGGCTGCAGATCTCGCTGCTCATCGCCCCCGAGGTGCTGCCGGTCACGCTCCCCTACCTGGCCGTGCAGCCGTTGGTGGAGAACGCGGTCCGCCACGGCCTGGCCGCGAAGGAGGGCGTCGGGCACCTCACCATCACCGCCAGCGACCTCGGGTCCGGCGCCGAGATCAGCATCGAGGACGACGGGGTCGGCACCGACCCGGACCGGGTGCGCCAGATCCTCGACGGCGCCCACGCCAGCGACTCCGTGGGCCTCGGGAACGTCGACGCCCGACTGCGCCAGGTCTACGGCGACGACTTCGGCCTCGTCGTCGAGACCGCCGTCGGGGCCGGGACGCGGGTGACCTTCCGGGTGCCGAAGTTCGCGCCGGGCATCCACGCCGGGTCCTGACGACGGGTCGTAGGCTGCCGTCCATGTCCACCACCGCCGTGGGACTCACCGCGCTCGTCGTCGACGACGAGATGCCGGCGCTGTCCGACCTGGACTACCTCCTCGGTCGCGACGAGCGCATCGGCGAGGTCATCACCGCGTCGTCGGGCACCGAGGCGCTCCAGGTGCTCGACTCGCGCGACGTCGACGTCGTCTTCAGCGACATCTCGATGCCGGGGCTCGACGGCATGGCCCTGGCCCGGGTCATCGCGCGCTTCTCGGTCCGCCCGCAGATCGTCTTCGTCACGGCCCACGACGAGCACGCGGTCGACGCCTTCGCCCTCGCCGCCACCGACTACGTGATGAAGCCCGTGCGGGCAGAGCGCCTCGGCGAGGCCATCCGCCGGGTGGTCGCCGCTCGCGACGAACGCCGTTCCGGCAGCGACGAACCGGCGCCGGCAGCCACGATCGAGGACGAGACGATCCCCGTCGAGCTCGGGGGCGTCACGCGGTTCATCACCCGCAGCCAGGTCCGCTACGCCCAGGCCCACGGCGACTACGCGCGCCTGCACACCGACCGTGGCTCGCACCTCGTGCGGGTGCCGCTGAGCGTCCTCGAGGAACGATGGGGCGAGTTCGGCTTCGTCCGCATCCACCGCAGCACCCTCGTCGCGCTGCCGCACGTCGTCGAGGTCCGGATGGACCACGGTCGCTGCGCGGTCCGGGTCGGCGACGTCGAGCTCCAGGTGAGCCGCCGCCACACCAAGGAGCTGCGCGACACGCTCCTGCGCCGCCCCATCGGCGACCGCCGCCCGACCGGCGCCTGAGCGTGACGACCCCCTCGGGCAGCCCGCCGCCCCGGGTCCGCGTCACGAGCTCGCGCAAGGGTGCGGCGACGATGCGCTCGCGACCGGTGGCCCGCGAGCTCGACGAGCAGACCGGGCTCGGCGACGTCTACCTCGCCGGCCTGATGCGCGCCCAGCTGCGGCTGTCCGTCGCCGTCCTCGCGCTGATGGTCGTCGGGCTCACCGCGCTGCCCGTCGTCCTCGCCCTCGTCCCGGCGACGCGGACGCTGACGATCGCCGGACTGCCCTTCCCGTGGCTCGTCCTGGGCGTCCTCGTCTACCCCACCGCGTGGTTCCTCGCGTGGTGGTACACCCGGCAGGCCGAACGGATCGAGCAGGACTTCGCCGAGGTCGTCGAGTCGTCGTGAGCCACCCGCTGTCGCTTCTCGCCGTCGTCCTCGTCTGCCTCACGACCCTCGCCGTCGGCGGGCTGGGGCTGCGGCTGTCCCGGCGCACGAGCGACTTCTACGTCGCCGGCCGCACCGTCTCGCCCCGCCTCAACGCGAGCGCGATCGGCGGCGAGTACCTCTCGGCCGCAAGCTTCCTCGGCGTCGCGGGGCTCATCTACGACCAGGGCATCGACATGCTCTGGCTGCCGGTGGGCTACACGCTCGGCTACCTCGTCCTCCTCGTCATGGTCGCGGCGCCGATGCGGCGGTCCGGCGCCTACACCCTGCCCGACTTCGCCGAGGCGCGCCTCGGGTCGCGCGCCATCCGGCTCGTGTCGTGCGTCCTCGTCATCGGGATCGGCTGGCTGTACCTCGTCCCGCAGTTCCAGGGCGCGAGCATCACCCTGACCCTCGTGACGGGCGCCCCGGGATGGGTGGGGGGCCTCATCGTGATGGTCGTCATCGCCCTCGCCGTCGGGGCCGGGGGGATGCGCTCGATCACCTTCGTCCAGGCCGTCCAGTACTGGATCAAGCTGACGGCGCTCGCCGTGCCGGCCTTCGTCCTCCTCGCGCTGTGGTTCCGCTCGGGCGGCCCTGTACCGCAGGTGGACCCGACGTGGAGCATCCCGCTGGCCCCCAACGGCCCCGACGACCACCCCGCCTACCGGACCGCCTCCACGGTGCTGGCCCTCTGCCTCGGGACGATGGGGCTGCCGCACGTCCTCGTCCGCTACTACACCAACCCCGACGGCACGGGCGCGCGCCGCACCACCGTCACCGTCATCGCGCTGCTCGGGGTGTTCTACCTGCTCCCGCCCGTGTACGGCGCCCTCGGCCGGGTGGCCTTCCCCGAGCTGCCACCCGGGATCGGCTCCGACACGATCGTCCTCCGGCTGCCCGGGACGCTCGTCGACGGCCTCGCCGGACAGCTGTTGACGGCGATGCTCGCGGGGGGCGCCTTCGCCGCGTTCCTCTCCACGGCGTCGGGGCTCGCGATGTCGGTGACCGGCGTCATCGACCAGGAGCTCCTCCGCCCGCGGCTGTCCCGCTTCGCGGGCGGCGACGTCCCCGGCGTCCGCGGCTTCCGGGTCGCCGCCGTCCTCGCGGTCGCGCTCCCCTACGGGCTGAGCCGGCTCACCGAGCCGCTCGGCCTCGCGACGACCGTCGGCCTCGCGTTCGCCGTGGCCGCCGCCACCTTCGCGCCCGTCATCATGCTCGGGGTCTGGTGGCGCCGGCTGTCGACGAAGGGCGCCATGGCCGGGCTGCTCGTCGGGGCGACCAGCGCGGGTGGCGCCATCGTCGCGACGATGGTGCTCGGCGACCTCGGCGGCTGGACCGGCGCCCTCCTCGCGAACCCCGCCCTGTGGGCGACCCCGCTCGCCATCGCGACGTCCGTCATCGTGTCCCTCGCGACGCCGGGCAGCGTCCCCGCCGGCACGACCCGCACGATGGTGCGCCTGCACACCCCGGAGCGGGTCGCCCTCGCCCGGTCGCGGGTCCGCGACTGACGGCAGGAAGCCGGACCAGGGCCCGGGATCGGGCGGGCGTCAGCCGACCGCGTCGCGGGCGGCGACGAAGGCGTCGACGCAGCGCCGGACGTCGTCCTCGGAGTGCGCCGCCGAGAGCTGCACCCGGATGCGCGCCTTCCCCCGCGGGACGACCGGGAAGGAGAACGCGATGACGTACACGCCGTTGCCGAGCATGTGGTCGGCGATCTGGGCCGCCCGGCGGGCGCCGTCGTCCCCGGGGAACATCACCGGCGTGATGGGGTGCGACCCCGGCAGGAGCTCGAAGCCGGCGGCCTCCATCAGCTCGCGGAAGAGGGAGGCGTTGCGGCGCAACGTCTCCCGCGCCTCGCTCGACCCGGAGACGAGCTCGAGCGCCTTGAGCGAGCCGGCCACGACCGCGGGCGCCACCGAGTTGGAGAACAGGTACGGGCGCGAGCGCTGGCGGAGGAGCTCGACGACCTCACGGTGGCTCGAGACGTAGCCCCCTGACGCGCCGCCGAGCGCCTTGCCGAGGGTGCCGGTGATGATGTCGACGCGGTCGAGGACGCCGTAGAGCTCCGGGGTGCCGCGCCCTCCGTCACCGACGAAGCCCACCGCGTGGCTGTCGTCGACGAGCACCATCGCCTCGAACTCGTCGGCGAGGTCGCAGATCTCGTCGAGCGGAGCGTAGGAGCCGTCCATCGAGAAGACGCCGTCGGTGACGACGCACACGCGCCGGGCACCCGCGGCCCGGGCCGCCTCCAGCTGGGTGCGCAGGTCGCGCATGTCGGCGTTCCGGTACCGGTACCGGGCGGCCTTGGACAGGCGGATCCCGTCGATGATCGACGCGTGGTTGAGCTCGTCGGAGACGATCGCGTCCTCGGCGCCGAAGAGCACCTCGAAGACACCGCCGTTCGCGTCGAAGCACGAGCTGTAGAGGATCGTCGCCTCGGCCTCGAGGAACTGCGAGAGACGCTCCTCGAGGAGGGTGTGCTGGGTCTGGGTGCCGCAGATGAAGCGGACCGAGGCCATCCCGAAGCCCCACTCGTCGAGGGCCGCCTTGCTCGCGCCGACGACGTCGGGGTGGTCGGCGAAGCCCAGGTAGTTGTTGGCGCAGAAGTTCAGCGCCTCGCCCCCCGTCGTCGCGACGTGCGAGGACTGCGCCGTCGTCAGCTCGCGCTCGCGCTTGTACAGGCCCGCCTCCTCGATCTCGGCCAGGGTGGCTGCCAGCTGGTCCTTCACCGCGCCGTACACGGGTCCTCCTCGGGGTCGGGGGTTCGTCGGGGGTCGCCGACCGACCAGCCTAGGCCCGTCGCGCGGGGACACCACGTCGCACAGCCGGCCCTCGTCCGTGAGCGGGTGTGACGGGCGGCCGAACGGGTAGGTGGGTGCGGATGGGGACCACGACCGACACCACAGCGACCACCGGTTCGACCGACACCTCCGGCGCCGCGACGGCCGACGTGCCCTCGCACGCCTGGTCCTTCGCACGGTGGGGCGACTCCGGGCTCGCTGCCGCCGCCGGGGAGGTGGCCGGGGACGTCGACGGGTCGGTCGACCTCGCGCGCTCCCTCGGCGACCTGGCCCCTGACGTCGGCCGCGACACCTGGCGCGTGTTCTCGGCCCTCGCGACGCTCGGGGCCGTCGACCTCACGACCGCGCGCACCGTGGAGCCGCACTGGGACGCGCTCGCCATCCTCGACCAGGCGGCTCACCCCGTCCCCGAGGGCGGGAGCTGGGGTGTCTGGGCGGCCGCGCCCCCCGGCACGACCCTGGCCGGCGCCCCGGCGGGCTCCGCCGGTCCGGCGGGCTCCACCGGTCCGGCCGACGGGAACGCCCGCGGTGACTGGGTCCTCTCCGGCACCAAGCCGTGGTGCTCGCTGGCCGACCACCTCTCCCACGCCCTCGTCACGGCCTCGGTCGCCGACGGACCGCCTCGGCTGTTCGCCGTCGCCCTGCGCGACGGCGGCGTGTCGGTCGACCCCACCGCGTGGGCCCCCCGCGGCCTGCGGGACGTCACGACGAGCACGGTCACCTTCGTCGACGTCCCCGCCACACCGGTCGGCGAGCCGGGCTGGTACCTCGAGCGCCCCGGGTTCGCCTGGGGTGGCATCGGGGTGGCGGCCGTGTGGTTCGGGGGCGCCGCGGCCGTCGCCGGCCGCCTGTGGAGCACGGCCCGGACCCGGCGGCCCGACCAGATCGCCCTGCTCCACCTCGGGGCCTGCGAGGCCGTCCTCGACGGCGCGCTCGTGGCCCTGCGCCACGCCGCCACCGCCATCGACGAGGGCCGCGCCGACGGCGAGGAGGGCCGGCTGCTCGCCGCCCGGGTGCGGGCCCAGGTGGCCGCGGCCGCCGAGGAGGTGCTGGCCCGGGTCGGGCACGCGCTCGGCCCCGGCCCCCTCGCCCTCGACCCCGAGCACGCCGGGCGGGTCGCCGACCTGACCCTCTACCTCCGCCAGCACCACGCGGAGCGCGACCTCGCCGCCCTCGGCGCCCTCGTCGCCCCTCCCCTCGAGGCGTCCCCCTCCCGCGACGGGGCGGCGACGTGACGACGGAGGCCCCGTCGTTCCACCACACCGACACCGGCACGAGCGAGGCCACCTGGCTCGGCTCCGACCGGTGGGACGGTGTCGGGGTCCTCGACCTCGACGCCGTGCTCCGGCGCTTCACCGAGGTGCTCGTCGTCGCGGCGCACCCCGACGACGAGACCCTCGGTGTCGGAGGGCTGCTCGCCGACCTCTCCGACGCCGGCGCCTCCCTCCACGTGCTCGTCGCGACCGACGGCGAGCGGTCCCACCCGGTCGCCGACGACGCCGCCCGCGCCGCCCTGGCCGCTCGCCGTCGGGACGAGGTCGAGGGGGCCCTGCGCCTGCTCGCCCCCGGCGCCCGGGTCACCCACCTCGGCCTCCCCGACACCCGGCTCGACCGCGCCGGCACCGGCCTGCGGGATGCCGTGGCCCAGGCCTGCGGGCCGCAGACGCTCGTCATCGCCCCGTGGGTGGCCGACGGCCACGCCGACCACGACGCCCTCGGCCGGGCCGCCGCCGCGGCGGCCGCGTCGAGCGGCGCCGCCGCGGCGCACTACCCGATCTGGCTCTGGCACTGGAGCACCCCCGACGACCTGCCCTGGCAGCTGCTCGTCGCGGTGGAGCCCTCGCGGGAGGCCCTGCAACGGAAGCGGTCCGCGCTCGAGGAGTTCCGGACCCAGACGACGCCCCGTGGAGGACCCGAGGCCGGCGACGCCACCGGCGCGGGGGCCGCGGTCCTCGGCGGGCCGGTCCTCGAGCGGGCCCACCGGCTGCTCGAGGTCCTGCTCGACCCGGCCGGCGTCCTCCCCGTCCTCTCCGAGGCCGCCCGGTCCGACCGACCTCTCGGCCGCACCGCGACCCTCGACGCCATGTACGACCGCGGCGACGACCCGTGGCAGCTCGAGGGCTCGTTCTACGAGGACCGGCGGCGGGCGCTCGTCCTCGGCGTCCTGGGTCACCGGCAGCTGGGGCGGGTCCTCGAGGTGGGCTGCGCCGACGGACGGCTCACGGCCGAGCTCCTGCGGCGCGCTGACGCCGTCGTCGCCCTCGACACCAGTCCTCGCGCCGTGCGAGCGGCCCGAACCCGGGCGCCCTCCGCCGAGGTCCACGAGGGCACCGCGCCCCACGACCTGCCGGCCGGCCCCTTCGACCTCGTCGTCCTGTCGGAGGTCGGCTACTTCCTCACCCCGCTCGAGCTCCTCGCCACGCTGCGGCGGTGCGCGGCGGCGCTGGCTCCCGGGGGTGAGCTCCTGCTCTGCCACTGGCAGCACCCCACGACCGACGTCCCGCTCGACGGCCGCCTCGTCCACGACCAGGCCGCCTCGCAGCTGGGCCTGCACCGCCGGGCGAGCTACGCCGACGAGGACCTGCGCATCGAGGTCTGGGGCGACGGCCCCTCGCTCGCCCTCCGGGAGGGCCGCGGATGACCGCCGGCATCACGCACGTCGTCGTCGCCGTCCCCGCCCGCGACGAGGAGGCGCTGCTCCCGGCGTCCCTGCGCGCGCTCTCGGCGGCCGTCGCCGTCCTCGAGGCGGCCCGTCCCGACGTCCGCGTCGCCGTCGCCGTCGCCCTCGACGGGTGCACGGACGGGTCGGCCCGCGTCGCGGCGGAGGCCGGCGTCGCCGTCACGACGCTCGCCGGCGACGGGGTGGGCGCGGCGAGGGACGCCGCGGTCGCGCGCGGGCTCGAGGTGCTCGGCGCTCCGGAGGAGTCGACGACCTGGCTCGCCTGCACCGACGCCGACACCGTCGTCCCCCCGCGGTGGCTCCTGCGACAGGTGCGCTGGGCCGACCAGGGTCTCGACCTCGTCGTCGGCACCGCCGAGCCCGTCGGCGTGGACCGGCCCGAGATGCTGGCCGCGTGGCACGCCCGCCACCAGCTCGTCGAGGGGCACGAGCACGTCCACGGCGCCAACCTCGGTGTGCGAGCGAGCCGTTGGCGCGAGGTCGGTGGCTTCGGGCCGCTGCGTCTCGGCGAGGACGTCCGCCTCGTCGAGCGCGTCCGCGCGGTGAGCGAGCAGTGGGTGGCCACCGACACGACCCGGGTGCTGACGTCCGGCCGCTCCCGCAGCCGGGTCGGCGCCGGGTTCGCCGGCTACCTCAGCGACCTCGGGACCGGCACCGGCTGACGCACCGGGCCACCACGCGCGTCAGCTCCAGTCGAGGACGACCTTGCCACCCGTGCCCGACCGGGTCTCGGCGAACGCGGCCGGCCACTCCTCGGCCGGGTAGCGGCCCGTGACCACCGAGGAGACCGCGCGCCGCAGCTCGGGCGACGTGGCGAGCATCGAGCCCATGAGGTACCAGGTCTCGAACATCTCGCGGCCGTAGATGCCCTTGAGCGTGATCATGTGCGTGATGACGCGGCCCCAGTCGATGGCGTAGCGGTCCTTGGGCAGCCCGAGCAGGGCCACCCGGCCCCCGTGGTTCATGTTGGCGAGGAGGTCCTCGACGGCCGCGGGCGACCCGGACATCTCGAGCGCGATGTCGAACCCCTCGACCATGCCGAGCTCGGCCTGGGCGGCCCGCAGCGACCCACCCGCCCCGACGTTGACCACGAGGTCGGCGCCGGCGGCCTGCGCGAGGGCCAGGCGGTCGTCGCTCATGTCGGTGACGCAGATCCGCCGGGCCCCGGCGTGTCGGACGACGGCTGTCGCCATGACGCCGATCGGGCCGGCGCCCGTGACGAGGACGTCCTCGCCGACGACGGGCCACTGGAGCGCGGTGTGCGTGGCGTTGCCGAGGGGGTCGAACAGGGCGCCGAGGTCGGGGTCGAGGTCGGCGGGCTGCACCCAGGCGTTCGTCGCCGGGATGACGACGTAGTCGGCGAAGGCACCGTCGCGGTTGACCCCGACGCCGATGGTGTTGATGCACAGGTGGCGCCGCCCGGCGCGGCAGTTGCGGCACGTCCCGCACACGAGGTGCCCCTCGCCCGACACCCGGTCGCCGACCGCCACGTGGTCGACGTCGGCGCCCACCTCGACGACCTCGCCGAAGAACTCGTGACCGAGGGTCATCGGCGCCTGCACCGTCGCGGCGGCCCACTCGTCCCACTGCTCGAGGTGGAGGTCGGTGCCGCACAGGCCCGCTCGCAGCACGCGGATCTTGACGTCCTTGTCACCGCACTCGGGCTCGGGGACGTCGACGAGCTCGAGACCGGGACCTGCCGTGACCTTCCGGAGTGCGCGCACGCGCCCATCATGCCGCGACTCCCCCGCGACCGCGCCGCCTGCCGTTCGTCGCGCGAGGCGGACCGTTCGCCGCAGCGTGACCCACCGCACATCGCCCGCCCGACCCGTCCGGCGCGGTGCGCGCACGGCGGCGTTCCCAGCCACCGACCCACCCAGCACGCTGGGCCACGACCCGGGCCGCACGGCCCCGGACCCGACCCTGGAGGTGACCGTGAGCAACGACGCTCGCACGCAGCAAGAGGACGCGTACCTCGCCCTGCAGACCACTCCGGAGTTCCAGGAGCTGCGCCGCAAGTTCCGCGGGTTCGTCTTCCCGACGACCGCGTTCTTCCTCGCCTGGTACTTCCTCTACGTCCTGCTCTCGATGTTCGCCCCCGGGTTCATGGGGACCCGCGTGGCCGGCAACATCACCGTCGGCCTGCTCTTCGGCCTCGGCCAGTTCGTCACGACGTTCGCCATCACGTTCATCTACGCGCGGTGGGCGAACCGCGAGTTCGACCCCCTCGCCGACCGTCTCGGCGCCCGGCTCGACGAGCGCAAGGAGCACTGACCATGGCCCTCCTCCCCGCGGCCGACGCCGCCACCACGGTCGGCAGCCCGGCCCTCAACATCGCCATCTTCGCGGCGTTCGTCGTCGTCACCCTCGTCATCGTCATCCGCGTCGCGTCCGGCAAGAAGACCGCCGGCGAGTACTACACCGGGGGCGGCGCGTTCTCCGGCCGCCAGAACGGCATCGCCATCGCGGGCGACTACCTCTCGGCGGCGTCCTTCCTCGGCATCGCCGGCGCCATCGCCCTCCAGGGCTACGACGGTTTCCTCTACTCCATCGGGTTCCTCGTCGCCTGGCTCGTCGCGCTCCTCCTCGTCGCCGAGCTGCTGCGCAACACCGGCCGCTTCACCATGGCCGACGTGCTGTCGTACCGCCTCAAGCAGCGCCCGGTCCGCATCGCGACGGCCATCTCGGTCATCTGCGTCTCGTTCTTCTACCTCCTCGCGCAGATGGCGGGTGCGGGCGGCCTCGTGTCCCTGCTCCTCGGCGTCAGCGGCGAGCTCGCCCAGGACCTCGTCATCGCCGTCGTCGGCGCCGTGATGATCGCCTACGTCCTCATCGGCGGGATGAAGGGCACGACCTGGGTGCAGATCATCAAGGCCGTCCTCCTCATCGCGGGCACGTTCGTCATCACGATCTGGGTCCTCGGCAAGTACGGCTTCAACCTCTCGGCGCTGCTCCAGGGCGCGGCCGACCGGTCGCCCACCGCGGGTGAGAAGCTCTTCGAGCCCGGCCTGAAATACGGCAAGACGCTCACGACGAAGATCGACTTCATCTCGCTGTCGATGGCGCTCGTCCTCGGCACCGCCGGCCTGCCGCACGTCCTCCAGCGGTTCTACACCGTCCCGACGAGCAAGCAGGCGCGCAAGTCGGTGGAGTGGGCCATCTGGCTCATCGGCGGGTTCTACCTGCTCACCCTCGTCGTCGGCTACGGCGCCGCGGCGCTCGTCGGCCCCGACACCATCAACGCCGCTCCCGGCAAGGCCAACGCGGCCGCACCGCTGCTCGCCTACGAGCTCGGTGGCTCGGTGCTCCTCGGCATCATCTCGGGGATCGCCTTCGCGACGATCCTCGCGGTCGTCGCGGGCCTGACGATCACGACGTCGGCGACCTTCGCCCACGACCTCTACAAGGAGGTCTTCAAGCGGGGCGTCACCACGGAGGGCAGCGAGGTCCGGGTCGCCCGGATCGCGGCCATCGTCATCGGCATCGTCGCCATCCTCGGCGGCATCCTCGCCAAGAGCCAGAACATCGCGTTCCTCGTGGCCCTGGCCTTCGCCGTCGCGGCAAGCGCCAACCTGCCGACGATCCTCTACTCGCTGTTCTGGAAGGGCTTCAACACCCGTGGCGCCCTGTGGTCGATCTACGGCGGCCTCGTCAGCGCGATCGGCCTGATCGTCTTCAGCCCCGTCGTCTCCGGCAAGCCCCCGCTCGTCGAGGGCGGTCCCAGCCAGTCGATGATCACCAACACGGCGATCGACTTCCACTGGTTCCCGCTCGACAACCCCGGCCTGGTGTCCATCCCGCTCGCGTTCTTCCTCGGCTGGCTCGGCTCGGTCACGAGCAAGGAGCACAACGCGATGAAGTACGCCGAGATGGAGGTCCGCAGCCTCACCGGTCACGGGGTCGGCAAGGCGGTCGACCACTGACCGCCTGACCCGGGAGGCGTCCGGCGCCTCCCACCACGAGCCAGCGGCCGCGAGGAGTTCACCCCCTCGCGGCCGCTGTTCGTCGTCCGGGGCCGTCAGGCCCAGCCGCCGAGGCCGACCACCTTGCCGTCGATGACGTCGGCGACGAAGGCCGCGAATCGCGGGCACGCGGTGATGTCGTGGGCCCGGCACCGTAGCGCGTGCTCGGTCATCTCCCGCGAGCGCTCGATGGACTCCGCCCGGGACGCCAGGTCGCGCAGGTGCGCCTCCAGCACCTCGTGCCGGTTCGCCGAGCCCCCGTCGAGGAGGACGCCCACCTGCTCGAGCGTCATCCCCGCCGCCTTGCTGCGCAGGATGACGGCGACGCGGGTGAGGTCGTCGGGGCCGTAGCGGCGGTAGCCGGAGGCGTCACGGGCGGGCTCGAGCAGGCCCTCGTCCTCCCAGTGCCGAAGCACGTGCGTCGGGAGGTCGAAGCGTCGGGCGAGCTCACCGACGGTCCACTGCTGCTGGGCACTTGCCTTCATGTCGACCTGAAGGTACACCGTGGTGGCCATGACCATCACACCGACCCCGGGAGGACCCATGGGCACCGAGACGAAGACCCCTCACGACACCGACGTCGCCGTCATCGGCGGCGGCCCGGCCGGCCTCCAGGCCGCGCTGACGATCGGCCGCGTGCACCGCCGGGCGACCCTCTTCGACGACGGGCGCTACCGCAACGCCACGGTGGCCCACATGCACAACGTCGTCACGCACGACGGGACCCCTCCGGCATCGTTCCGCGCCGCCGGCCGGGCCGAGCTCGCGGCGTACGGCACCGTCGAGGTCCGCGAGGAGCGCGTCGAGCGGGTCGAGGCCCGGGAGGGCGGCGGCTTCTCGCTGACGACGGCCTCGGGGCTGCTGACGGCGGGCGCGGTCGTCCTCGCCACCGGGCTGCGCGACGAGCTGCCGGACGTCGCCGGGCTCGGCGACCTGTGGGGCGACCTCGTCGCGGCGTGCCCGTTCTGCCACGGCCACGAGGCGGCGGGCCAGCGGGTCGGCATCCTCGGCGCCGCGGCGGCCCCGCACCTGTCGCGGATCCTGCGACCCGTGGCGGGGACGATCGTCGTCCTGCCGCACGAGGAGGACGCCCTCGACGGGCTGTCCGACGAGGTCGCGGTGGTGGCGGGTCGCGTCGTGGCGGCCCGGCGCGAGGGCGACGAGGTCGTCCTCACCCTGGACGGAGGTCACGAGGAGCGCGTGGCGGCCCTGTTCGTGGCGCCCCGGTTCAGCCAGTCGGCCCCGTTCGCCGAGCAGCTCGGGCTCGAGCTCAACGCGTCGGGCTGCATCCGGGTCGACGAGCTGGGGCGCACGAGCCTGCCGGGGGTCAGCGCCGGCGGGGACCTCGCGCACACCGCGGCCCTGCCCATGCCGATGGTCTCGGTCGTCCAGGCGATGGCCGGCGGTCAGCTCGCCGCCTCGGGCGCCCTCATGGGCCTCCTCGCCGACTGACACCGAACCTCCGGGCGGCCGCGTCACCCGGCAAATGTCCCCCCACCTCCGCCGTGTCACCCGATATCGGGTGACATTCGTGAGGTTCGGTGGCATTCGCCGACATGGGCGGCCGGGCCGGGTATCAGGCGCGGCGTCCCGGGGCTCCTCCCTGCACCACTGACGCAGGGAGCCAGCCATGTCATCGTCCGCCACCACCCGCCCCACCCACCGCGCCGTCCGGGCCCTGTCGGCGCTCGCGGTGTCGGCCGCCCTCGTCGGCGCGCCCGCGGCCCTCGGCACGGCGAGCGCCCAGGCCGCGACGTGCAGCACGCCCTGGGGCTCGACGGCCAGGACGTCCACCCCGATGACGACCGGCCGGGTCACCGGCGTCCGGGCCGGGCGGCACGCCTGCTACGACCGGCTCGTCCTCGACATGACCGGCCGTGCCCCCGGCTGGGACGTGCGCTACGTCGGCACCGTCTACGCCGACGGCTCCGGCCTCCCGGTGCCCGTCGCCGGTGGCGCCCGCCTCTCCGTCATGGCTCGCAAGGGAGCGACGAGCGTGCCCTCGATGCCGTCCGTCACCGGCTTCTCGACCTTCCGCCAGGTCCGCTGGGCGGGCTCCTTCGAGGGCCAGACGACCCTCGCCCTCGGCGTGCGGGCCCGCCTGCCCTTCCGCGTCTCGTCCACCTACGACGCCACGACCAACCGCAGCCGCGTCGTCATCGACGTCGCGCACCGGTGGTGACCCGGACCCGACCGACATGACACCGGGTCCCGACGTCGTCGTCGGGGCCCGGTGCCGTGGGGTGGGTCGGGGTCAGGCGTGCGCTGAGGCCTCGGCCCGCAGCCGCAGCGCGAGGTCGTCGTCGACGGTCTCGAAGAAGTGGCCGACGACGCCCTCGAGGTGGTCCAGGCTCTCGGCCCGGAACAGGACCGGCTGGTACGCCGTGATGTCGTAGTTGAGCGTGCCCATCGCGTGGAGGTCGAGCGGCCGGATGTCCATGTGGCCGAACTCGTCCATCTCGCCGTAGCTCGAGAGGATGCCGGCGCCGTACGCCTTGGTCTCGCCGTCCTCGGCGATGACGCCGAACTCGATGGAGAACCAGAAGACGTCGGCGACGAACTGCATCGCCTCGTCGCTCTCGAGCCGCCGGCTGGCCTCGCCCGCGGCGCGGGTGATGGCCGCGAAGCGCGGGCTCGCGAGCTGGTTCCCGTGGCCGATGACCTCGTGGATGATGTCGGGCTCGGGCGTGTAGAGCGGCTGGCTCGGGTGGCGCAGGTACTGCGTGGAGTTGAAGGTCGACGCCCCGAGGTCGGCGTAGAACTCGCGGAGCGGGACCAGCCCGGGGGCCGCACGGTAGGACCATCCGGTGAGCGGCTCGAGCTGCGCGGTGACCTGGGCGAGCTGCGGCACGTGGTCGGTCGGCAGGCGCAGGGCGTCCTTGGCCGCGAGGAACTCGCTGTGCGCGTACTTGTCGTGCTTGGGCGCGAGCTCGGCCGAGACGAGTCGCCAGATGGCGTGCTCCTCGTCGGTGTACTCGATGGTGGGCACCGGCTCGCCCGGCCGGTGGGCCAGGGCCGCGGCGGCGATCTCGCCCCGACGGGCGCGGTACGCGGCATCGGTGAATCCGGGGTGGTTCTCCCCCAGGTGCACCTGGACCTGTCCGTCGGCGTCGGTCGTCACGGCCGAGTAGAGCTGTCCTTCCTCGAACACCGCGCTCACCTCCTCGTGAGTGGTCGTTGGCCTCGTGAGCCCGGACCCCCACGGAACCACGAAACCGGTCAGGATGGAACCAATGCCCGACACCCTGGGCAACGAGCGCACAGTTTCGCGCCTCCCAGCGGCGAATCGCTGGTCAACCTGTCCGATGCGAAGGAGGCACCGGCGTGCGCGCGGTCGCGCCCGACGGCCGGGCGACGGACGGGCGACGGACGGTCCCCGCCGCCCGCTGGGCGCGCCGCACGCCCGCCCACCGTCCGCGAGCGCGACCACGGTTGATCCGGCCCCCGTGGAAGGGTTGGCTGGTCCCCAGTCACTCAACGAGGAGGATCACCGCCGTGACCGACGACAGCCTGTCCAGCCACGCGCACGAGATGGACTTCGCCCCCACTCCGGAGTTCGCCGAGCAGGCCAACGGCACCGCGGACCTGTACGACCGCGCCGCCGAGGACCACGAGGGGTTCTGGGCCGAGCAGGCCCGCAGCCGCGTCACGTGGGCCAAGGACTTCGAGCGCACCCTCGACTGGGACGACGCCCCCTTCGCCAAGTGGTTCGTCGGCGGGGAGCTCAACGTCGCGTACAACTGCGTCGACCGCCACGTCGAGGCCGGCAACGGCGAGCGCGTCGCCATCCACTTCGAGGGCGAGGGCGGCGACACCCGCACGATCACCTACGCCGACCTCCAGCGTGAGGTCTCGAAGGCGGCCAACGCGCTCACCGAGCTCGGGGTGGGCAAGGGCGACACCGTCGCCGTCTACATGCCGATGATCCCCGAGACGGTGTTCACCATGCTCGCGTGCGCGCGCCTCGGCGCCCCGCACTCCGTCATCTTCGGCGGCTTCTCGGCCGAGGCACTGCACACCCGCATCGACGACGCCCAGTGCAAGCTCGTCGTCACGACCGACGGCCAGTTCCGCCGCGGCAAGCCCGCGCCCCTCAAGCCCGCCGTCGACGAGGCCCTCGTCCGGGACAACCCGGTCGAGCACGTCCTCGTCGTCAAGCGCACCGACACCGAGGTCGACTGGGTCGAGGGCCGCGACGTGTGGTGGCACGACGTCGTCGACCGGCAGAGCGACACCCACGAGGCGCAGCCGCACGACAGCGAGCACCCGCTCTTCATCCTCTACACGAGCGGCACGACCGGGAAGCCGAAGGGCATCTTCCACACGAGCGGCGGCTACCTCACCCAGGCCGCGTACACGAACTCGGTCGTCCACGACGTGCACCCCGAATCCGACGTCTACTGGTGCACCGCCGACGTCGGCTGGGTCACCGGCCACAGCTACATCGTCTACGGGCCGCTCGCCAACGGCGCGACCCAGGTGATGTACGAGGGCACCCCCGACACCCCGCACCAGGGCCGCTGGTGGGAGCTCATCGAGAAGTACCAGGTGTCGGTGTTCTACACGGCGCCCACGGCGATCCGGACGTTCATGAAGTGGGGTGCCGACATCCCCGGGAAGTTCGACCTGTCGTCGGTGCGCGTCCTCGGGTCGGTCGGCGAACCGATCAACCCCGAGGCATGGCTCTGGTACCGCAAGCACATCGGCGGCGACACCGCCCCGATCGTCGACACGTGGTGGCAGACCGAGACCGGCGCGATCATGATCAGCCCGCTGCCCGGCGTCACCACGCTCGAGCCCGGGTCGGCGCAGCGCCCGATCCCCGGCATCTCGGCCGAGATCCTCGACGACGAGGGCCAGCCGTTCACCGAGGCCGAGAAGGTCGGCTACCTCGTGCTCACCAAGCCGTGGCCGTCGATGCTGCGCGGCATCTGGGGCGACCCCGAGCGCTACAAGGAGACGTACTGGACCCGGTTCGGCCCGAAGTACTACTTCGCGGGTGACGGCGCGAAGTACGACGAGAAGGGCAACATCTGGCTGCTCGGACGGGTCGACGACGTCATGAACGTCTCGGGCCACCGGCTGTCCACCGCCGAGATCGAGTCGGCCCTCGTGTCGCACCCGTCGGTCGCCGAGGCCGCGGTCGTCGGGGCGTCGGACGAGACCACCGGCCAGGCCGTGTGCGCCTTCGTCATCCTGCGGGGCGACGCCACCGACGAGGGCGAGTCGACGATCCAGGAGCTGCGCAACCACGTGGCCAAGGAGATCGGCCCGATCGCCAAGCCGCGCCAGATCATGATCGTCCCCGAGCTGCCGAAGACGCGTTCGGGCAAGATCATGCGCCGCCTCCTCAAGGACGTCGCCGAGAACCGCGAGGTCGGCGACGTCACGACGCTGGCCGACTCCTCGGTCATGAACCTCATCTCGCAGGGCCTCAAGGGTGGTTCCGCCGACTGACTCCGGGCGGGAGAACGAGGGGTGTCGCGCAGCGTCGCGGCACCCCTCACCCGTCCCCGCGGGCGATCGAGGCGCTCGTCGGCACCGGGACGTCCGCGGCTGAGGCGGGCGCCATCCTCGGTCGAGGTGTTTCGCCGGTACGGGACGCCGCCCGATCACCTCCATCCGGAGGGGCGACGACGGGTTCGGGGGGAAACCCGACGACCACCAGGTCTCCTTCCGCTTGGACCGGCATTCGAGGTAGTCCGCTGGTACCGCAAGTCGCCCGACCACCTCGACCCATCCGGGAGCCCGGCGCATCCAGGCGGAGTCGAGGTGACGCGCTCGCACCGCAAGTCGCCCGACCACCTCGACCCATCCGGGAGCCCGGCGCATCCAGGCGGAGTCGAGGTGACGCGCTCGCACCGCAAGTCGCCCGACCACCTCGACCCATCCGGGAGCCCGGCGCCTCATCACGTACGACCCACGCGAGGCCTCGACAGCGCCACGGCGGCGAGGACCCGGCTCACCGGGTGATCCATCCGTGCGGTTGGATCGCTGCATGAGTCGTCCCCGCATCGGCATCGTCACGGCGAGCACCCGCCCGAACCGCATCGGCCACCACGTCGCCGCGTGGGTGACCGGCCTCGCCCCCGAGGACGTCGAGCTCGTGCCGGTCGACCTGCGCGAGCTCGCCCTCCCACTCCTCGACGAGCCGGACATGCCCTCCGAGGGCCACTACGCCCACGAGCACACCCGCCGCTGGGCCGCCCTCGTCCAGTCGCTCGACGCCGTCGTCCTCGTCATGCCCGAGTACAACCGCGGCTACAACGCCGCGCTCAAGAACGCCATCGACTACCTCTACGCCGAGTGGGACGGGCTGCCCGTCGCCTGCGTCGGATACGGCTGGGCCGGAGCGCAGTACGCGCGGTCGGCCCTGCGCCAGACCCTCGAGCGGATCAAGATGGTCGTCGTCGAGGGCGCCGCGCTGCACTTCGAGCAGACCCTCGACCTCGACGGCACGGTGCACGCCGACGACGACGCCACCCAGGACGTCCAGCGGATGTTCGCCGCCCTCAGCGCGGCCGTCGCCGCCCGCCCCTGACCTCGATCCCGGCTCCTCCCGATCCGAGTCGGTCCCGCGCGTCGGCCAGGTCGACATCGCTCGACATGCCGACCCCGGGCCCGCGCGCTCGGCATGTCGCGCGACCTCGACTGGACGGAGGGGCGTCCCGGCGTCGATGGAGGGGCGTCGCGGCGTCGATGGAGGGGCGTCGCGGCGGATGCGGGAGGGCGAGAGGGCGAGGGACCGGGCGCCGGGAAGCCCCCCGGCGCGACCTCGGTAGACTGGGCAACGGAGCGCCGGGAAGTCTGGTCGGCACCGCCTCGGTGTGCCCTCCGCGGGACACCACCCCGACCGGAGGAACCCGATGACCCCCGCGCCCGAGTCACCCCGCCCGCGGCTGTTCCGTCGCTCGACGTGGCCCGAGGCCCAGTTCGTCGCGAACGCGCTGCGGACCGAGACCATCGGCGGCGCCGTCCTCCTCGTCGCGGCGCTGGCCGCGCTCGTCCTGGCGAACAGCCCGTGGCGCGACGCCTACAGCGGCCTGCGCGACACGGCGGTCGGCATCGAGTGGGGCCACCTGCGCCTGACCGTCGGGCACTGGGCGGCCGACGGCCTCCTCGCGATCTTCTTCCTCGTCGCCGGCCTCGAGCTCAAGCGCGAGTTCCTCGTCGGGGAGCTGCGCACCCCCGCCCGGGCCGCGGTCCCGGTCCTCGCCGCCGTCGGGGGCGTGGTCACCCCGGCGCTCGTGTTCGTCGGGGTCGTCGCGGCGCTCGGCGGGGAGGGCGACGCCTACCGCGGGTGGGCGATCCCCACGGCCACCGACATCGCCTTCGCCCTCGCCGTCCTCGCCGTCATCGGGTCGCACCTGCCGTCGGCGCTGCGAGCCTTCCTCCTCACCCTGGCCGTCGTCGACGACCTCATCGCCATCACGATCATCGCGGTCTTCTACACCGCCGACCTCGAGGTCGTCCCCCTCCTCCTCGCGCTGCTCCCCCTCGCCGCGTTCGCAGCTCTCACCCAGCGCCGGATCACCCACTGGTGGCTGCTCGTCCCGCTCGGTCTCGCGACCTGGGGCCTGGTGCACGCGTCCGGGGTGCACGCCACGGTGGCGGGCGTCCTCCTCGGCCTCTGCGTCCCCGTGCGACCGCGGGCGAGCGTGCCGGCCGCGAGCACCCTGGCCGCCGACACCGACGTCGCGCACCGCTTCGAGCACCGGCTGCGACCGCTCTCGGCCGGGGTCGCCGTGCCGGTCTTCGCCTTCTTCGCCTCCGGGGTCACCGTCGTCGGCGGGGGCCTCGCCGCGGCAGCCTCCGACCCCGTCGCCGTCGCCGTCGTCACCGCGCTCGTCGTCGGCAAGCTCGTCGGCGTCCTCGGGGCCACCTGGCTCGTCGCCCGCTTCACCCGCGCGAGCCTCGACGACGGCCTCGCGTGGGCCGACGTCGTCGGTCTGGCCCTGCTGACCGGGGTCGGCTTCACCGTCTCGCTGCTCGTCGGGGAGCTGGCCTACGGCACCGGGGGCGCGCGCGACGACCACGTCAAGCTCGCGGTGCTCGTCGGGTCGCTCACCGCGGCGGCCCTGGCGACGGTCGTCCTCCGGTCGCGCGACCGGGTCCACGCGGGCATCGCCGAGCTCGAGTCCCGCGACGAGGACGCCGACGGTGTCCCGGACGTCTACCAGCGCGGGGAGCGGGAGGGCTGAGCGAGGGCGCGACTGGGTAAGGTCAGCGGTAGGCCCCACCGGGGCACCGACGTTCAGTGAGGCGGCAGACGCATGGCAACGGGCACCGAGCGCACCATCGGCCAGCTGGTGGCCGACGCGACGCACGACCTCGAGGGCATCGTCCGCGGCGAGATCGCCCTCGCCAAGGCGGAGGTGACGAGCGGCGCCAAGGTCATCGGCAAGGGCGCCGGCCTGCTCGCCGGCGCGGCCTTCCTCGGGCTCATGGGCCTCGTCTTCGTCCTCCACGGCCTGTCGTGGGTCATCGCCGAGTGGCTGCCTGTGTGGGCCGGCTACCTCATCGTGGCGGGGGTGCTCCTCCTCCTCGCCGCGGTCCTCGGCCTGCTCGGCAAGAAGGCCCTCGAGAGCGCCAAGCCGACCCCCGAGCGCGCCATCGACCAGGCCCAGCAGACGATCGAGACCATCAAGACGCACGGCGCGGCCTGAGCGACGGCGCGGCCTGACGAACGGCGCGGCCTGAGCGACACCGCCGTCCGGCCCGTCGTCAGTCGCTGACGCAGCGTCCGGTGGAGACGGCCGAGTCGGCGGCGAGTCCGCGGCGCACCACCGGCGCGATCTCGTCGAGGGTGAGGGCGTAGCCCGTGTCGGGGTCGTCGAGGGAGGTCGCGAAGACCATGCCGACGACCTCGCCCTGCGGGTCGAGGACCGGCCCGCCGGACGCCCCGCTGCGGATGGTGCCGCGCAGCGAGTAGATCTCGCGCGTCACGCCGAGGCGCCCGTAGATGTCGGCACCCTGCGCAGTGAGGGTGGTGCGCACGCGGGCCCCGCCGACCGTGAGCCCGGCGTCGCCGGGGAAGCCCGCGAGCACGGCCGGGTCGCCGGCACCGAGCTGGCGCCCCAGGTCCAGGGCGGGGGCGGGCAGGCCGGGGACGTCGAGGACGGCGACGTCGCGGCGCGGGTCGAAGGCGACGACGCGGGCGACGCGGTCGCGCCCGGTGCCCTTGACGCTCACCCGCACGTCGTCGGCCGCCGCCACGACGTGGGCGTTGGTGACGACCCGGCCTGGTGCCACGACCCAACCGGACCCCACCTGGGCGCGGTCGCACCGGCCGGCGTCGGCCCGCACGTGGATGACCGAGCCGAGCGCGCGCACGACGTCGGGGTCGTCGACGAAGGCCTGGTCGGGCGCGGCGACCGGCGGGATCGGCTCGGGGCCCAGCCCCTCGAAGACCCGCGGGAACCCTCCGGCGTCCAGTGCCCGGGTCACGCCGTCGACGAGGCGCCCGGCGGACGGCGGGACGACCTCGTCGATCGCCTGCACGACGGTCGACCCCGCGACGAGGCTCCGCAGCGCCGGCGGTCCGTCGTTGCGCAGGGCGCCGGCGACCACCCAGATGACGAGCACGGCCGCCGCGACCACCGCGACGAGCCCGAGGAGCGAGTCGAGGGCGCGGGCGAGCGGTGCGCGCACGGCCTCCCGGACCCGTCGGCCGAGCACGAGCATCAGTGACTGCGCGAGGGCCGCGGTGAGGAAGACGATGGCGACGAGCGCGATGGCGCCCGTCGTCGTGCCGATGTCCACGCCGCCGTGGTCCTCGAGGAGGTCGGGCGCGAAGCGCAGCGCGAGGAAGGCGCCCCCGACGAGTCCGACGAGGCCGAGCGCCGACGCGACGACACCCTGGCGCCACCCGGTCAGGGCGTAGGCGAGGAGGGCGAGCACGAGGACGACGTCGAGGACGACCGAGCCGCTCACGGGTCGAGCCCGCGCATCCACGGTGAGCGGACCCGGTCGGGCAGGGACCGCTCGTCGCCCTCGTCCCACTCGCGGGTGAGCCCGGCGAGGTCGAGGACGGAGCTGAGGAGCATCGCGGTGAAGCCCCACACGAAGAGCCCGTCGACCTCGAAGGCCGGCCCGCGGTAGGGACCGAAGACCGCGGTGAAGCGGTGGGCGGGGTCGAGGAGCGCCGCCACGGGGACCCGGTCGACGGCCTCGACCTCGGCACGGTCGACGACGCGGACCTCGCCCGGGGTCGGCCACCACGCGAGGACCGGCGTCACGGCATTGCTCGTCGGGGTGAGGTAGAGGTCGGGCAGGGCCGCGAGGACGTCGACGCCGCTCGGGTCCAGGCCGACCTCCTCCTCCGCCTCGCGCAGCGCCGCGGCGACCGGCCCGTCGTCCTCGGGGTCGATCCGACCGCCGGGGAAGGAGACCTGCCCCGGGTGCGCGCGCAACGTGTGGGCCCGCTCGGTGAGGACGACGTCCTCGCCGCCCTCGGGGTCGGGGCCGAACACGATGAGGACGGCCGAGCGCTTGGTGGGGACGGTGTCGGGGGCGTGGGCGGCGAACCACTCGTGCTCCCCCACGTCGGTGCGGGCCGCGAGCGCCGTGAGCCACGGCGGGGCGGCGACGGGGCCGTGCGTCACGGCTCGCGGGGGTCGTCGGGCAGCGGTCCCGGCGGCGGGTCGGGGAGGACGGCGCCGGGCGCGAGCTCGTAGGCGAGGAGCCGGCGCGCCTTGACGGGGTCGGTCTCACCCTCGCCGTAGGAGGGGCACAGGGTGGCCACGGGGCAGGCGCCGCACGCGGGTTTGCGGGCGTGGCAGGTGCGGCGGCCGTGGAAGATGAGGACGTGGCTGAGCATCGTCCAGTCGCGCCGTTCGAAGAGCGCGGCCATGGCGGTCTCGACCTTGACCGGGTCGGTCTCGTCGGTCCACGCGAACCGGCGGGCGAGCCGCCCGACGTGGGTGTCGACGGTGATGCCCGGGACGCCGAAGGCGTTGCCGAGGACGACGTTGGCGGTCTTGCGGCCGACGCCGGGCAGGGTCACGAGGTCCTTGAGGCGCCCGGGGACCTCGCCGCCGAAGCGCTCGACGATCGCCTGGGAGAGCGTGATGACCGAGTTCGTCTTGGCCCGGAAGAACCCCGTGGGCCGCAGCACGGCCTCCATCTCCTCGCGGTCGGCGGCGGCGAGCGCCTCGGCGGTGGGCCAGCGGGAGAAGAGCGTGGGGGTGACCGAGTTGACCATGACGTCGGTGGTCTGGGCCGAGAGCACGGTGGCCACGAGGAGCTGGAGCGGGGTCTCGAAGTCGAGCTCGCAGTGGGCGTACGGGTAGCGCTCGTGGAGGGCGCGGTAGGTGCGGCGGGCCCGGCGGGTGCGGGCGACCGCGGTCTCCTCACCGGTGCGGGCGCGGCGGACAACGGCGGACGTCGGGGGCACGGACCGAGCCTACGTGCTGGGCCCGACGCTCCCCCGGCCGTCCGGGTCGGCCCCGGTCCGGGTGCCGGTCGCTCTCTGGCACACTGTGCCCCGTGGACCACGACGTCGTGCGCCGAGCGCCTCTCTTCGCCACCATCGACGACCCGACCGCGGAGTCGCTCATCGCGACGATGAGCCCGCAGCGGCTCGAGCGCGGCGACATCCTCTTCCACGAGGGCGACCAGGGCGACCGGCTCTACGTCATCGGCGAGGGCAAGATCAAGCTCGGCCGCACGAGCACCGACGGCCGCGAGAACCTCCTCGCGATCCTCGGCCCGGGCGAGATGTTCGGCGAGCTCTCGCTCTTCGACCCGGGGCCGCGCACCGCCACGGCCACGGCGGTCGCCGAGACGCAGGTCGTCTCGATGGGCCACGAGCAGCTCAAGGACTTCCTCGCGCAGCGACCCGGGGTCGCGACGACCCTGCTCGCCGCCCTCGCGCGCCGGCTGCGCCGTACCAACGAGTCGCTCGCCGACCTCGTCTTCACCGACGTGCCCGGCCGCGTCGCCAAGGCGCTGCTCGACCTCGCGGCGCGCTTCGGCCGCCCCGTCGAGGAAGGGGTGCTCGTCTCGCACGACCTCACCCAGGAGGAGCTGGCCCAGCTCGTCGGCGCCTCCCGCGAGACGGTGAACAAGGCCCTGGCCGACTTCGCCTCGCGGGGCTGGCTGCGCCTCGAGGCGCGGGCCGTGCTGCTCCTCGACGTCGAGCGCCTCAAGCGCCGGGCGCGCTGACCCCACCGGGCTCGGCGCCCCGGGTCACGCCGAGGAAGTCGAGCTGGGCGCGGATCGACATCCGCGCGGCGGGCCAGACCTCCTCCGGCACGTCGGCGTAGACCCGGCGCAGCACGCCCTCGACGGGGTCGTCCTCGGTCGCGGCACCGTCGCCGAGGGCGTCGCGCACCTGGTCGAGCCGCTCGGCGCGATGGGTCCGGTAGAACGCGACCATCGCCGCGGCATCGGGGACGACCGGCCCGTGACCCGGGAGGATGGCGGCCACCGACCCGTCGCCGGTGAGGGCCCGGATCCGCTCGAGGGAGGCGAGGTAGGCCTCGAGCTCCCCGTCGGGGTGGGCCACGACGGTGGTCCCGCGTCCGAGGACGGTGTCGCCGGTGAGCAGGGCGTGGTCGGCGGGCAGCGCGAACGACAGGGAGTCGGCGGTGTGGCCGGGGGTCGCGACGACCCGCAGCTCGAGGCCACCGGTCGTGACGACGGACCCGTCGCGCAGGTCGTCCTGCCGGCGCCCGAGGGCCCGCACCGGGGCGCCGGTGAGCGCGGCGAAGCGGGGCGCCGACTCGGCGTGGTCGTGGTGGCCGTGGGTGAGGATCGTCAGGGCGACCCGGGCGCCGCGGGAGGCGACGTGGTCGAGGACCGCAGCGAGGTGGGCCTCGTCGAGCGGTCCGGGGTCGACGACGACGGCCTTCGTCGACCCGGGCTCGAGGAGGACCCAGGTGTTCGTGCCGTCGAGCGTCATCGGGCCCGGGTTCGGTGCGAGGACGCAGTGCGCCCGCTCGGTGACCGGTCCCCCGGCCCACGGTGCGGCGGTCGACGGGGGCGGGGTGGCGCTCACCCGCCCGAGTATGCCGTCGCCGACCCCGGCGCGTGGGCCCAGGTGGCTGCCCCCGCGACCACCCGAGCACACGCGACCCGTCCACCGCGGCGCGTGTGCCCAGGTGGCTGCCCCCACGACCACCCGAGCACACGCGACCCGTCCACCCCGGCGCGTGTGCCCAAATGGCTGCCCCCCACGACCACCTGAGCACACGCGACCCGTGCGGCACAGCCCACGCGACCCGTGGGGCACAGCGGCCTCGTCCGTTCGGACAGAAAAGACAACGTTGTCACCGACGCGGAAGCGCTCTCGCACCGACCGCGCCATACTGCTCGAGGCAGGGGTGCCCACGTCCGACCGGAGGTCGAGTTGCTTCACCGCACCGCTAGGTACGCCGTGCTGTTCGCGGCAGCCATCGCGCTCGGCCGCTCCACCGCCCTCCCGGAGACCGGTCTCGCGCTCATGTGGCCGGCCGCCGGGATCGGGGTCCTGTGGACCCTGCGAGCCCGCTCCTCCCGCGAGGTGGGCACCGCCCTCGGCCTCATCGGGCTCGTCGCGACCGTCGGCAACGCGGTCACCGGGTTCGCCGCCGGACCCGCCGTCCTCCTCGGGGCCTCGAACGTCGCCGCCTGCCTCGTGGCGCGGCGCCTCATGGGCGGCCCGGTCGGGACCACCCCGGCCCACGAGGTCCGCAGCCTGGGCCAGTTCTACCGCCTGCTCGCCGCCGGCGCCGTCAGCACGGCCGTGAGCGCGGCGATCGGGATGGCCGGCATCGGCCTAGCCGGGGTCGACGTCACCTGGAGCGCGAGCGCCGGGTGGTGGCTGCGCAACATGACGGGCATCGTCGTCATCGCGGCCCCCGCCCTGACGCTGGTGGGTCGACGTCTGCTCCTCACTCGTCCGCTCGTCCTCGAGGCCGCCGTCCTCTACCTCCTCACGATCCTCACCGTCGTCGCGGTCTTCGCGCCGGGCAACACCCTTCCGTTGGCCTTCGTCCCCCTCGGGTTCGTCGTGTGGGCCGGGCTGCGGCTGCCCCTGCCCCTGGCCGCCGCGGAGGGAGGGCTGATCGCCGTGGGGGCGCTCGTCATGCTCCGCACCACCGGCGGCGGGCCCTTCGGCGCCATCGGCGACCTGCAGGTGGCTTCCCTCGTCCTCCAGGGCTTCATGATGCTCGCCGTCACCCTCGCGCTCGTCCTCGCGACGGTCCACGCCGAGCTCGCGGAGACCGTCGACGGCCTCGCCGCGGCGCGTCGTCGGGCGGAAGAGGCCGCGGCCGACCTCGACGTCCTCATCGCCGATGCCCCCTACGGGGTCGTCGTCGTCGGCGTCGACGGCCGGATCCGCCGGACCAACCGCGCGATGGCGGGCATGTTCGAGTGCGGGATGGACGACATCACCGGCGCCGAGGCGGTCGCCTTCTCGACGCGTCCGGAGCAGGAGGTCCACGACTACCTCTCCCGGGCGGTCGCCGCGGGCGGCCGGCCGGTGACGACCGACTGGGCGACCCACAGCCTCACCGGGCGCCCCCTGCACCTCGCGCTCAGCAGCCGCCTGCTCGCCGGCCGGTCCGGGGCCGCCGAGATCCTCGTCAACGTCGTCGACGTGTCGGAACGCCGACGTGAGCGGGAGCACCTCTCGCAGCTCGCCGCGACCGACGCGCTCACCGGCCTGCCGAACCGGCGCCGGTTCGAGGAGGTCCTGGCCCGCCACGGCGAGCGGTGCGCCGACACCGGCTGGCACGGCGCCCTCCTCCTCCTCGACCTCGACCACTTCAAGGCGGTCAACGACACGCTCGGCCACGCCGCCGGCGACCGGCTCCTCCGCTCGGTGGCCGCCGTCCTGCGCGATGTGCTGCGGGCGAGCGACACCGTCGCCCGGCTCGGGGGCGACGAGTTCGCCGTCCTCCTCCCCGACGCCGACGACGCGGCGGCCGCGGTCGTGGCCGCGACCGTCGTCGAGCGGGTCCGTGAGCACTGCGCCGCCCTCGAGGGCGCCCACCGGCAGGTGACGACGAGCGTCGGTGTCGTCTCCTTCACGGCGGCGGCGGACCGGGGTCGCGATGCCCTGGCGGTCGCCGACGACCTCATGTACGACGCGAAGGGCGCCGGCCGCGACGGCTGGGCGCTGCTCGGCGCCGACGGGACGCACCGCGGCTCGGCGGCGACCGCGGTCGCTGCCCGCACACCGACGGCCCGGTCGAGCGTCGGCGACCTCGTCGAGGTCGTGCCGGCCCGCTGAGGCGAGGGGCCCCCCGGGGGGGGTCAGCGTCCTCGGGAGCCCCGGGTCGAGGCGTCGTGGAGGAGCTGGGCGCGGCCCCGGAGGGTGACGTCGAGCGTGTCGTGGAGGGCGACGAAGGTGCGCACCGCCCACACGACGAGGCAGTCGCGCTCGTCGGTCGTCATCGTGAGGAGGTCGACGGACGGGTGGTGCACGGCGATCCGGCACTCCCGGCGGCCCTCGCGTCGGTCGAACTCGAGGTCGAGCCCGGCGGCGCGCGACCACGCGTCGCGCTGGGCGACGAGCAGGTCGTAGAGGGCCTCGGTCCGCGCGGGGTCGCCGGTGTCGAGGCGGGCCTCGACGCGAAGGCGGCCGCCGTCGACCTGGGACAGGCTCCACGCACCGAAGGGACCGTCGGCGAGGTCGACCCAGCTGCAGTCGATGTTGCGCGGCGGGAGCTGCACGCCCGGGCGGCAGGTGTGCACCCCCCGGAGGACGTCGCGGAAGAGGTCCTGACGGGCCCGGTTCTCGGCGGACTCGCCGGCGCCGCGGGCTCGCGCCCGGCGGTAGCCCGTGTCGACGCGGCCACCGGGCCGGGCGATGACGTCGAGCCAGGGCACGCGGGGGCCGGTGTCGCCGACGACGGCGACGTCGACCTCGATGCCGTAGAAGCGGATCGGGTTGTCGTCGCGCTCGTTGAGCCAGTCGAAGGTGTGGCGGACGTCGTCGCGCAGCTGGCGGGTCAGCCAGACGACGACCGGGGCGCCGAGGGTCGAGACGGCACCGAGGCACTCGCCGAGGACCGCGAGGTCCGCCCCGTCGAGCTGGGTCGTCACGAGGACGACGGTGTCGTCCTCGAGGTGCTCGGCGCGCAGGTCGAAGCGGAAGCCCTCGACCTCGACGTCGGCGGTGACGCGCTTGAGGCCGAAGCCCAGGGCGTCGGCGAGGACGTCGACGTTGCGGTACAGCCAGGGCGAGAAGTCGTCGCGTGCCGGCGGCCAGGCCTCGTCGGGGTCGCCGACGCGGCGCATCCCGCTCTCGAGGAGGAGGGCGTCGGCCACGCGCTCGTCGTCGAGGACGTCGGGGGCCAGGTCGGGGACCGGGGTCAGCCGCGGGGTGGCGCGGACGGGGGTGTCCTCCGTCGTGGGGAGGAGGTCGTGGGCGCCTGAAGGCTCCCCGACCACTGCGAGATGGGTGCCGTTCACCGTGTCGCCTTCCTTGGGCCGGCCGGGCATCACGCTGGTGGTGGGTGCCAGTGGCGGTGGCCACGGACACCGCCCCCAGCAGGTTGGGCGGTCCGCCGCGGCGTCCGTCCTCGGTGTCGTCCCGCCTGCGGTGGACGAGCCCCCCACCTGCGAGGACTCGACTGTGGCAAACCCGTGGCGTCGCTGCAGGCGGTCGCACGAACGGTCGGCTGTTCGGCGGATCGTGATGGCCGAACGTCCGTGTGTCGGGGCGCTCGCGGGCTAGGGCAGGACGGTGCGCAGGACGAGCGTCCCGTCGTCGCGGCGGACCAGCTCGGGCAGCACCCGGGCGACGCGCGGCCGGTCGGCGAGGAAGGCGTCGGCGCGGTCGAACGCCTCGAGCTCGCGGAGGCTGACGACGGTCGGAGGCAGCATGCGCACCTCCCCGGCGGCGTGCCGGGCGAGGAGGTCGGCGGCGCGGACCCAGCCGCTGCGGTCGGACTCGGTGGAGGTCTCGCGGGCCTCCTGGCCGACCGGCATGGCCGCCGCGAGGATCCACGTGTCGTAGCGGCGCGGCTCGAAGGCCGGGGTCACCCAGTGCGCCCGGCCCCGGAGGTCGGCGACCTCGAGGCGGACCCCGGCCTCCTCCTCGACCTCCCGCACCGCGGCGGCGGCGAACGGCGCCGCGACCTCGGCGGTGACCCCCATCGCGGCGGCGAGCTCGGGGAGTCCCGGTGTGCCACGGTCGATCTCGTGGTCGGCCGGGTCGACGCCACCCCCCGGGAAGACGACGGTCGAGGGCGCGAACGCCATCGAGGGAACCCGGCGCTGCACGTAGACCTCGGGACCTCCCGACCCGTCGCGCACGAGCATCACGGTCGCGGCGGTGCGCAGCGGGCCGTCGACGCGGTCGGGGTCCGCGATCCACGCCTCGGCCAGCTCGGCCAGGCCCCGGTCGCTCGACACGGGGTGCTCGACGACGCGGCCCTGGTGACCGTGGCGACCGTGGCGACCGGCGCGGACACCCTCGGCGGAACCCTCGTCAGTCACGGACGTGGACGATGACCTCGACCTCGACCGGCGCCCCGAGCGGCAGCGCCGCCACCCCGACGGCCGAGCGTGCGTGGACGCCGCCCTCGCCGAAGGCCGAGCGGAACAGCTCGGAGGCCCCGTTGACGACGCCGGGCTGCCCGGTGAAGGAGGGGTCGGAGGCGACGAAGCCCACGACCTTGACGACGCGCTCGACCGCGTCGAGGTCGCCGACGACGGACTTCATCGCCGCGATGGCGTTGAGCGCGCAGACCTGCGCGAGCTCCGTGGCGCGGGCGGGGCTGACGAGGCCGGGACCCTCGCCGACGTGACCGCTCTCGAGCAGGACGCCGTCGACGACGGGCACCTGGCCCGAGACGTAGACCCGCGAGCCGTCGAGGACGGCCGGCACGTAGGCGGCGACGGGCGGGACGACCTCGGGGACGGTGAGGCCGAGCGCGGCCAGGCGGTCCTCCACGGCTCCCACGGCGTCAGGCCTTCGGGCGCTTGAGGTAGGCGACGAGGTTACCCTCGGGCATGGTGAGGACCTGGACGAGCTCCCAGCCGTCGGCTCCCCACTGGTCGAGGATCTGCTTGGTCGCGTGCACGATCAGCGGCACCGTTGCGTACTCCCACGTCGTCATGACGGGCAGCCTACTGCCGGTCCAGCAGACCCCAGCCACGGCTACCGTGGCCACGGTGAGCCCCGACGACACCGACATCCTCTTCCGCAGCGCCCGTCCCGCGGACCGCACCGAGGTGACCGGCCCCGCGCAGACCGACGTGTACGACGTCTGGGAGCCCACCGCCGAGCGGGCCCGCGGCATCACCGTCGCCCTCGTCCACGGCGGCTTCTGGCGCGAGGAGTACGACCGGACCCACCTCGCCCCGCTCGCCGAGGCCCTCTCCCGCGACGGCTTCCACGTGGCCAACCTCGAGTACCCCCGCATCGGGATGCCGGGCGGCGGCTGGCCCGGCACCGGCGACGCCGTCCTCGCCCGCCTGGAGTCCGTGCACGCCGACACCGACCTCCCCGACCGCGTCGTCGTCGTCGGGCACTCGGCGGGGGGCCACCTGGCGCTGTGGCTCGCGTCGTCGAACCGCGCCGACTGGCTCAGCGGCGCCGTCGCCCTCGGCCCGTGCGCCGACCTGCGCGAGGTCGACCGGCTGGGCCTGAGCGACGACGTCGTCCGCGACCTCCTCGGCGGCACCGCCGAGGAGCAGCCCCAGGCCTGGGCCGACGCCGACCCCGGCGTCCAGCGCCTCACGGTCCCGGCGGCCGTCGTCACCGGCGAGTTCGACGACGTCGTGCCGGCCGAGGTCGCCGAGGCGTACGCCGCGTCGCGCACCGAGGGCGAGAGGTTCAGCTCCGCCGTCGTCAGGCGGGCCGACCACTTCGACCTCATCGACCCCGCCGGCGGCTCGTACCTCCTCCTCCTCGCCGAGGTCGAGGAGCTCACCCTGCGCTGAGCGGCGCGCACCCCGCCGCCTACGCTGGCGGCGTGGCCAACCCTCCTCTCCCCCGGGTCCTCGACGGCGTGCGCCTGCACGTCGTCACGGGCAAGGGCGGCGTCGGGAAGACCACCGTCGCCGCCGCCCTCGCCCTCGCGCTGAGCCGGCAGGGCCGCAGGGTCCTCCTCGTCGAGGTCGAGGGCCGCCAGGGCATCAGCCAGACCTTCGACGTCCCGCCGCTGGGCACCGAGGAGGTCCGCCTCGTCAGCCACGCCGGCGGCGGCGAGCTGTGGGGGCTGTCGGTCGACGCGAAGGCGGCGCTCCTCGAGTACCTCCAGACCTTCTACAAGCTGGGCCGGGCAGGCGGGGCCCTCGAGCGGATGGGCGTCGTCGACTTCGCGACGACCGTCGCCCCCGGCGTGCGCGACGTCCTGCTCACCGGCAAGGTCTACGAGGCGGTGGGCCGCACGACGGGCCCGAAGCGCGGCCAGGGGCGCAAGGTCTGGGACGCGGTCGTCCTCGACGCCCCACCGACCGGACGCGTCGCCCGCTTCCTCGCGGTCAACGTCCAGGTCGCCGACCTCGCGCGGATCGGACCGATCCACGGCCAGGCCGAGTCGATCACCCGGATGCTCAAGGACCGCCAGACCCTCGTCCACGTCGTCACCCTCCTCGAGGAGATGCCGGTGCAGGAGACCGCCGACGCCGTCGCCGAGCTCTCGGCCGAGGGGTTCGGGCTCGGGGCCGTCGTCGTCAACCAGGTACGCGAGCCGCTCGTCGACGAGGCACTCCTCGAGCTCGCCGCCACCGACGGCGCCCGCGTCGAGGCCCGGGTGCGCGACGACCTCGCGTCCGCCGGCGTCCGCGCGAGCGCGAGGACGGTCACCGGGCTGCTGGCGCAGGGCCACAACCACGCCGCCCGGGTCGCCCTCGAGCACTCCCTCGAGGACGAGGTCGCCTCCCTCGGCCTGGCCGTCGTCACCCTCCCGGCGCTCGCGTCGGGCGTCGAGGACGGCGGCATCGCGGTCCTCGCCGACGAGCTCGCCGCGCAGGGGGCCCGCTGATGGCGCGCGCCACCGCCCCGTCCACCGCCCCCCTCGACGTCGACGCCCTCCTCGCCGACCCCGGGACGGGCATCATCGTCTGCTGCGGGTCCGGCGGCGTCGGGAAGACGACGACCGCCGCGGCGCTGGGGGTCCGGGCCGCCGAGGCCGGCCGCCGGGTCGTCGTCCTTACCATCGACCCCGCCCGCCGCCTCGCCCAGAGCCTGGGGCTGACCGAGCTCGACAACGTCCCCCGCCCGGTCGAGGGCGTGGGCCGCGACGGCGGCTCCCTCGACGCGATGATGCTCGACATGAAGCGCACCTTCGACGAGGTCGTCGAGTCGCACTCCACCCCCGAGAAGGCCGCCCAGATCCTCGCCAACCCCTTCTACCAGGCCGTGTCGAGCTCGTTCGCCGGCACCCAGGAGTACATGGCGATGGAGAAGCTGGGCCAGCTGCGGGCTCAGGCCGAGCGCGAGGGCACGTGGGACCTCGTCATCGTCGACACCCCTCCCTCCCGCTCCGCGCTCGACTTCCTCGACGCCCCGAAGCGGCTCGGCTCCTTCCTCGACGGCCGCTTCATCCGGCTGCTCACCGCGCCCGCCCGTGCGGGGGGCCGCGCCTACCTCAAGGTCTTCAGCGTCGGGGCCACCGTGACGGCCGCCGCGCTGAACAAGGTGCTCGGCGGCCAGCTCCTCTCCGACGTGCAGACCTTCGTCGCGGCCCTCGACACGATGTTCGGCGGGTTCCGCGAGCGCGCCGACGTCACCTACGCCCTGCTCAAGGAGGACGCGACGGCCTTCGTCGTCGTCGCCGCCCCCGAGCGCGACGCCCTGCGCGAGGCCGCCTACTTCGTCGACCGCCTCGGCAGCGAGGGGATGCCCCTCGCCGGGGTCGTCGTCAACCGGATGCAGCGCCTCGCCGCCCCCGCCCTCAGCGGCAGCCGGGCCGCGGCCGCCGCCGAGCAGCTCGAGGACACCACGGGATCCGAAGGTGCCGACGCCTCCGACGACCTCGCGGGGCTCACCCCGGCCCTCCTGCGCCTGCACGCGGACCTCGCCGACGTCGCCCGCCGGCACGAGGGTCACGTGGGGCGCTTCGTCGCCGGGCACCCCGACGTGCGCGTCGCGACGGTGCCGGCGAGCGCCACCGACATCCACGACCTCGAGGGGTTGCGCGACGTCGGCGCCTCGCTCGCGGCCGGCTGACCCGGCCCGGCCGACCGCCCGGCGACCACCCGGACCCACCCGGTACCGACGAAGGCCCGTGACGTCCGATGACGTCACGGGCCTTCGCGCGTGGTGTGGAACCCGGAGGGGCCGACCGTGCCGAGCGCGACTGCAGGGGGATGCCGCGCGCGACGGTGCAGGGGTGGTCAACCCCTCCGGGGGTCTGTGGGGGTCAGGCGATCGCGCCCTGGGAGACGCCGATCTTGGCCTGGGTGAGCAGGTCCGTCCAGGAGCGGACGTCCGGGCGGCGGCGGAGGAGGGCCCGGCGCTCGCGCTCGGTCATCCCGCCCCACACGCCGAACTCGGTGCGGTTGTCGAGGGCGTCGGCGAGGCACTCGGCCACGACGGGGCAGCCCTTGCAGACGGCCTTGGCCGCCCGCTGCGCCTTGCCCTGCACGAACAGTGCATCCGGGTCAGTGCCCGCGCACCGCCCGAACGGAGCCCAGTCGCTGATCCACTGGTCCGTGGGTGCTGCTTCGGGTGCGATTGTCATGTCCACCTCTTTCCGGGGCCCCTGCCTACGTCTCGTGGTCGACTCCCGGTGAAGGGCCGGCGACCTGCTGAAACGGTACGGATTCCGCAACACCGGGGGGTATCGGTCGAACCGGCCGACGCCGCTGGCCGAACGGTTGAGGGCTCAACCGAACGGCCGATCCGGTGGTGACCCCCGCCGTGCGACGGATCCCGCTGCGCCGCGCCCGGTGAGCGCGCCGCGCCGGGCCGGGCGATCCCGCCCGCGCGCAGCCGGGTGCCCGCAGGTTCGCGGGTTACCCTGATGCCCATGGACGGACGCGCCCACAACGTCTCAGCCGTGCTCAGGCTCCTTCTCGGCTTCGTCGTGCTCAGCACGGTGGCCGGCCTGCTCATGGCAGGTCTCGCGATCCCCGCGGTCGGGGCGACGGGGCAGGTGGCCAAGGGCAGCGTCGACTTCTTCAACGACCTCCCGAGCGAGTTCACGGTCTCGCCGCTGGCCCAGCAGTCGCGCATCCTCGACGCCGACGGCAAGCTCATCGCGAACCCGTACGACGAGAACCGCATCATCGTGCCGCTGAAGAAGATCTCGAAGAACATGCAGAACGCGCAGATCGCGATCGAGGACTCGCGGTTCTACGAGCACGGCGGCCTCGACCCCCGCGGCTTCACCCGCGCGATGCTCTCCAACCTCCAGGGCGGCGACGTCCAGGGCGCCTCCACGCTCACCCAGCAGTACGTCAAGATCACGCTGCAGGAGAACGCGCTGCGTCGCGGCGACAAGGAGGCCGCGCGCGCCGCGGTCGACAAGAACTACGCCCGCAAGCTCCAGGAGCTGAAGTACGCGCTCAACGTCGAGGAGAACTTCACCAAGGAGCAGATCCTCGAGGGCTACCTCAACCTCGTGTACTACGGCGACCAGGCCTACGGCGTCGAGGCCGCGGCCCTCAACTACTTCGGCGTCAGCTCGAGCAAGCTGTCCCTCGGCCAGGCGGCCCTCATGGCCGGCATCGTGCAGCAGCCGACCGCGTACAACCCGGTCATCAACCCCAAGGCGGCCCAGAGCCGGCGCAACCTCGTCCTCGACCGGATGCAGGCCCTCGGCCTCGCCCCGGCGAAGGACGTCACCGCCGCCAAGAAGGTCGACGTCAAGAAGATGATCAAGAAGAAGCCGGCGAAGGGCGTCTGCCACCGCTCGGCCCAGCCGTACTTCTGCTCCTACGTCCTGGAGTACCTCCAGAAGTCGCCGCAGATGGCCGTCCTCGGCAAGACGCCGGCCGAGCGCCTCAAGACGATCAACCAGGGCGGGCTCACCATCCGCACGACGCTCAAGCCGTCGTTCCAGAAGACCGCGCAGGCCGAGCTCGTCAAGGCCGTGCCGATCAACAACAAGCAGAACCTCGCCGCCGCCGCGACGATCATCGAGCCGGGCACCGGCAAGATCCTCGCGATGGCGCAGGCCACCGACTTCTCGAGGAACCAGACCAACCTCAACGTCGACCAGAAGTACGGCGGCGGGCCCAACGGCTACCAGATCGGCTCGACCGCGAAGACGTTCGCGCTCGTCGAGGCCCTGGAGCGGGGCATGCCGCTCGAGTCGACGATCCGGATCCCGTACACGAGCCCCGACAAGCCGGCGGTCTTCAAGCCGTCCCAGATGACCGACAAGTGCGGCACGCTCGACGAGTGGAAGGTCCGCAACGACGTCCCGGTCTCGGGCGGCCAGATGTCGCTGCGCGAGGGCGTCACGAAGTCGGTCAACCCGTTCTTCGCAGCCCTCACCGTCAAGCTCGGCGCCTGCTCGGTGCGCGACACGATGCTCAAGATGGGCCTGCACCGGGCCGACGGAAAGGCGATCTCGCAGAGCATCGCGGGCATCGCCCTCGGCGCCGGTGAGTCGACCCCGATGAGCGTCGCCAACGCCTACGCGACCCTGGCGGCCAACGGGCGGTACTGCGAGCCGATGCCGGTCATCTCGATCACGACCCCCGACAAGAAGGAGGTCAAGGTCCCGGGCCCGCAGTGCAAGCAGGTCATCTCGGCCGACGTCGCCGCCGGCGTCAACGACCTGCTCCAGAGCGTCGTCGAGAACGGGACCGTCTCGCCCCTCTGGGACAGCAACGCGCGCCCCGCCGCCGGCAAGACGGGCACCACCGAGAAGCACAACCAGATCTGGTTCTCCGGCTTCGTCCCGCAGCTCGCCACGGCCGTGTGGGTCGGCAACCTCAAGCCCGCGAGCAAGACCGGCAAGCTCTACACGCTGGCGGGCAAGTGCTTCGGCGAGTACGGCTGCGTCCCGCGCGTGTACGGCTCCACGGTCGCGGCCCCGGTCTGGGCGAAGATCATGAAGCAGGTCACCAAGGGCATGCCGGTCAAGCAGTTCAAGGACCCGAGCGAGGCCATCCGCAAGGGCAAGTACGACGCCCTCCCGAACGTCATCGGGTACGGCGTCGACGAGGCCAAGGCGCGGCTCGCGGCGGCGGGCTTCAGCAGCTACGTCGCCGGCCAGGTGAACAGCGGCGTCCCGGCCGGGACCGTCGCCTACACCGACCCGCCCGGCTCGGCCCTCAAGGGCAGCAAGGTCGGCCTGTACGTGTCGACCGGCGTCTTCCAGCAGACCCGCCAGCCCGACCCGCCGCAGCCCGACCCGCAGCCGCGGCAGCGCGGGCCGAAGCCCAAACCGACGAAGCCCTAGCCGGCGAGGACCCGGCGGACGACCGCGGCGACCCGGCCGCCGTCGGCCCGCCCGGCGACCTCGACCTGGGCGGCCTTCATGACCAGCCCCATCTGCGGCATCCCGGTCGCGCCGGTCGCCGCCACGGCCCGCTCGACGATGGCGCGCAGCTCGTCGTCGCCGAGCTGCGCCGGGAGGTAGCCCTCGAGGACGGCGAGCTCGGCGTCCTCGGTGTCGGCCAGCTCGGGGCGGTTCGCGTCGCGGAAGGCGGTGGAGGCCTCCTTGCGCTTCTTCGCCTCCTTGGCGACGACCTTGAGGACCTCGTCGTCGCCGAGCTCACGCGCCTCGTCACCGGCCACCTCGGCGTTGGTGATGGAGGTGAGGACCATCCGCAGGGTGCCGGAGCGGACCTTGTCGCGGGCCCGCATGGCGTCGTGGAGGTCGTGCTGGAGGCGCGCCTTGAGCGTCGTGTCGGTCATGGGCCCAGTCTCCCACCCGGGGCGAACGGGTTTCCCGTCGCGGCCGACGCCTCCGGTCGGTGACGGCGATTGGGTCGATGACCTCCGGCTTTGTGATGATGGGCCGATGCACTCCGTGACCCGCGCCGCGCTGCGCACCGCCGGCGGCCTCGTCGGCGCCGGTGTCGCGGGCGTCGCGTACGCCGCGCTCGTCGAGCGCACCTGGTTCACCCTGCGCCGGTTCGCGGTGCCCGTGCTGCCGCCCGGCTCGGCCCCGGTCCGCGTCCTCCAGGTCTCCGACCTGCACCTGACCCCCGGGCAGGCGAAGAAGATCCAGTGGGTGCGCGACCTCGCGGCCCTGAATCCCGACTTCGTCGTCAACTCCGGCGACAACCTCGCCCACGTCGAGGCCGTGCCGCCGCTCCTGCGCGCGATGGAGCCCCTCATGCAGTTCCCCGGGGCGTTCGTCCTCGGGTCGAACGACTACTACGGACCGGTCCCGAAGAACCCCGCCCGCTACCTCACGAGGTCGCACGCCGAGGTGAGGTCGCACCGCGTCTACCTGCCCGTCGACGACCTCGTCTCGGGGATGACCGCCGGTGGCTGGCACGACCTCGACAACGCCCGGACGACCGTGACGATGGGCGAGCACCGCGTCGAGCTCGTCGGGGTCGACGACCCGCACATCCGGCACGACCGCTACGCCGACGTCGCCGGTCCGGCGGCCTCCGACGTCGCCCTGACGATGGGCCTGGTCCACGCCCCGTACCAGCGCGTCCTCGACGCGATGGTCGCCGACGGCGCCGACGTCGTCCTCGCCGGGCACACCCACGGCGGCCAGCTGGCGCTCCCCATGTGGGGTGCCCTGGTGACGAACTGCGACCTCGACACCCGGCGCGCCAAGGGCATGTCCCGGTGGTGGCCGGGCGCCGGCTCGGCCGGTCGCGACGGCGGGGCGGCGCGCTCCTCCCACGCCCCGGAGGACGCCGCGTGGCTGCACGTGTCGGCGGGCCTCGGCACGTCCCCCTACGCCCCCGTGCGCTTCGCCTGCCGTCCCGAGGCGACCCTGCTCACCCTCCTCGCCCGCGACTCCTGAGCTCGTCCGCGCGCCGGGCGCCCCACCGGGCGTGGAGCCGGACGGCGAGGACGAAGAGCCCGACGAGGATCGGCCAGACCGCGAGGACGAGCCCCATCTCGTGGGGGTCGGCGAGGACGACGGCGGTCACGCCGGTCGCGACGACGACGACCGGCGCCCACAGCGGGGCCGACCGGACCGGGCGCTCCCACGGCCAGAAGGCGGCCACGCTCAGGGCGAGGGCCAGGAGCGACCCCACCGCGTAGACCACGCCGTACACCCGACCCCTCCCCTCCTGACGCCTCCCCCGGCGACCCTCGCCATCCTGCCCCACGACGGCGCCGTCGACCGGATCGGGGCCCGCCTCGGGGGCGCACGGCAGGCCGCCCGGACCGATTTCGGAGCGCCGGGGTGGGTCGGCTATCCTCGGGTGTCGCTGCGGCCCCCGGTCTCGGCGACATGCCACGGGGTGTGGCGCAGCTTGGTAGCGCGCGTCGTTCGGGACGACGAGGCCGCAGGTTCAAATCCTGTCACCCCGACAGCACGAGAGGGCGGTCCAGCCGGCGGAGCCGGTGGGCCGCCCTTCGCGCTGCCCGGCCCGGTCGGAGGCAGGTCCGGTGCGGCGGTGGGCTCCGCGGCGGGCCGTGGGTCCGGCGCGTGGGCCGGGCCTCGCGGGGACGTGGGTCCGGCGGAACCGAGGGCCCGGCACCGGCCGAACGCAAGAAGCGGCTGGCGACCGAGGTCGGACCAACCGCTCCTTGCGCTCGGGCCACGGCGTGCAGGGGGCGCCGGCCCGACGATGGCGGAGCCCGGGCTCCCGCCACCCCGACGGCCTGCGAGGCCGTCGGATGACGCCGGCCGGCTGGGCGGTGGTGCCAGCGGCCGACCGGCGTACCGACTAGGGTGCCGGCAACCCTTGACATCTGTCAAGAAATTCCTTGACACTCGTCAAGACCGACCGCTCGCCAGGCCGGCCGAGGAGGGATCAGCCACCGTGTCGCACGCCGTGGAGCCGGACCGGTTCGACCGCGCCGGGCTCGACAAGTTCGAGGCCCGCCGCGCCGAGCTCGCCGATGCCGCCCTCGAGACCCTCGGAGAGCTCGGCGTCACCCGCACGAGCCTGCGCGAGATCTCCCGGCGGACGACCTTCTCGCACGGCGTCCTGCACTACTACTTCCGCGACAAGGTCGAGCTCATCACCTACTGCGTGCGCCGCTACAAGGAGCACTGCGTCACGCGCTACGACGAGATCGTCGTCGAGGCGACGACGGCCGACGAGCTGGCCCACCTCTTCGCCGACGCCCTCGTCGACACGATGCTCGTCGACACGGCGATGCACCGCCTCTGGTACGACATGCGCTCGCAGGCGCTGTTCGAGGCCGAGCTGCGGGCCACGGTCGCCGACCTCGACCGGCAGCTCGAGGAGATGATCTGGCGGGTCGTGTCGCGCTACCTCGAGCTGCGCGGCGCCCCGTCGCCGCTCCCGCCGGCGAGCGCCTACGCCGTGTTCGACGGCCTCTTCGAGAACGCCCTCGTCCGGCACGCCGCCGGTGACACCGCGGCGCCGGAGCGGCTGCGGGCGGGCGCCGTCTGGCTCATCGGCACCCTCGCGCGCGACTGACGCGCGGGACCGGGCGCCGCCCGGCACGTATCAGCCGCGGGGCTCGTCGCCTCCTCCTCCCCGAAGCCCTGTCCGAGGAGGAGTCCCACCATGACCAACCGCATCACCGCCGTCACCGCCGACATCCCGATCAAGGACCTCCCGGCCCTGCGCCGCACGCTGAAGCGGACGACGTTCAGCGCCGTCGAGGCCGCGCCCGCCTTCGAGCAGGCCTTCGACCGCAGCCCGAACCGGGCCGTCGCGCTCGCCCGCGGGTACGCCGCCACGCTGGAGACGACCGACGACCACCGGCAGCTCTTCCAGGCCGTCGCCGGGATGGACGACGGCCGGCGCCGCGCCCTCATCCAGGGGTACCGGCAGGAGGGCCAGGGTCGCGGTGTCGTGCAGGCGATCTCGCTGCTCCCCCGTGCCCAGGGACGCGCCGTCATGGAGTCCCTGGTCACCCGGCCCGACGGCAGGGTCGACAAGCGCGCGGCCAGGGAGGTCGGTGACTGGCTGCGCCAGGCCGGCGCGGTGATGCGAGCCCACGCGATGGGCCTGCCCAGCCCCGACGTCGACGACGCGGTCGTGGAGTTCTTCGAGGACGTCGGCGACGCGATCTCCGACGCCGTCAATGCCGTCGTCGACGCGCTCGAGGCCGTCGGCCAGGCGTTCGTCGACGCCATCTCGGACGTCGTCACCTGGACGATCGAGGCCGTCAAGGACCTCGCCCACGCCCTCTACGCCGCCGCCGCGACCCTCGCCGACCTCGTCGGCAGGATCGCCGAGGCCGGGTTCCAGGTGCTCAAGACGATGCTCAACGGGCTCGAGCAGATCGGGATCGCGATGCGCGACATCGTCGTCTCCGCGCTGGAGCTCGCGCAGTCGGTCATCGTCGAGGTCTTCCGGGCCATCGACAGTCTGGGCCGCACCCTCGCCCAGCTCCTGTCGACGATCGCCACCCTCGCCATCGGCCTGGTCCGCAAGGCCGTCGAGGCGCTGCTGGCCATCGGCAAGGAGATCGGCAACATCCTCGAGCAGGCCGTCCAGTTCGGCTACACGCTCGTCAAGGGCGTCGTCACCTCGCTCGTCGCGCTCGGCAAGGCCATGGGCGAGATCCTGCTGACCCTCGTGACCCGTCCCGGCGACCTCATCGGGCAGGTCGTGAGGTCCTTCCGCGAGCTCGGCCGCACCCTCGGCCAGGTCCTCGACGAGACGGTCGCCGCGGGCGCCGACTTCGTCCGCAGGGTCGCCGCGGCCGCCGCCCGCATCGGGGAGGCCGTCGTCGACCTCGTCCAGTACGCCGCGAGCGCGGCCATCGCCCTCGGCAAGGCCGTCGTGCAGGGCCTCGTCGACGCCGGCACGACCCTCGTGACGATGGTGACGAGCATCGCGCAGGCGGGCTTCGCCACCCTCAAGAAGCTCGTCCAGATCGTCTTCGACCTCGGCCGCTCCCTCGTCGGCGTCCTCAAGGACCTCGCACGCATCGCCTTCGGCGTCCTCAAGGACGTCGTGCGCGCCGCCTTCGAGCTCGGCAAGACGGTCGTCGAGTTCGCCCGCTCGATGGTCGAGTTCACCTACGCCCTCGCCGCGCGCCTCGTCGACGCGGCCCTCCAGGTCGGCGCCGCCGTGGCCGACCTGCTCGAGGCCGTCGTGTCACGGGGCTACTTCGTGCTGCGCAAGCTCGTCACCGGCGTCCTGCAGGCCCTCGGGCCGGTCGGCGACGTGTTCGAGTGGCTCATCGCGCGCGGCGAGGCCCTCGCGAGCGAGCTGTGGCGCCAGGCCGTCCTCGCGATCCGGTTCGTCAAGAAGAGCGTCACCGAGATCCTCGACTGGGCCCGGGCCCAGGGCGCCGCGATGTTCGACGCGATCCTCACCTCGGTCGAGGCCGCCGGTGAGGCCATCGCGACCGTCATCGAGTGGGCCGAGGCGACGAGCGAGGCCGCCCTCGAGCTCCTCGCCGAGGCCACGGTGCGCGTGGGCAACAGCATCGAGTACGTGCTCTCCTACGTCGCGAACGACGCCCTCCCGGCGCTCGGGGCCGTCATCAAGGGGGCCCTCGACGCCGGCAAGAGCCTCGTCGACGTCGTCGCCTGGGCGCTCGACCGCTCGCTCGAGGTCCTCACCGAGACGGTGCGCAGCCTGCTCGACCTCGGCAGGACCATCGCCCAGCTCGCGGCGGCGACCCTCGCCGACCCGGGCAGCGCGCTCGACAACCTCCTCAAGGCGTTCGACGCCGTGGGCCGGACCCTCGGCGAGGTGGCCGACGGCATCTGGACCCTCGGCGAGACCGCGTTCGAGGCCTTCGTCCGCTCCGCCAGGGCGATCGGCCGCCTCGTCGTCGAGATCCTCGAGGCGGCGTGGGAGGTCGTCGGTGCCGCCCTCGGCGCCGCGGTCGGCATCCTGTGCTCGATGCTCGCGGGGTACCGCCCGATGACGTCCCAGGAGGTCGCGGAGGCACGCCTCGTCTTCGAGGACTCCCTCGACTACGACCACATCTTCTTCGCGGTCGACGACGTCACGAACGAGATCATCTTCGGCATCCAGGACTTCTTCAACGCGACGTCGGACTCGCGGGCGTTCGTCACGAACTCGCTCGTCAACTTCGACGTCGACGACGGCCTGTCGCGCTCGACGATGATCCACGAGCTGACCCACGTGTGGCAGTACCAGCAGGAGGGCTCGGCCTACCTCGCCGACGCCGTCTACGCGCAGGCCACCGGCGACGGGCCCGGCCCGAGCGGGTACAACTACGGCTACTCCGAGGAGAACACGACGGCCTCGCAGATCACCATCCCGAAGGACTTCGCGGGCGGGACCGAGGACGGACCGAGGGGAGCCCTGCGCGGCGACGGCGGCGAGGACGACCTGGCCCTCGACGGCTCGACGTGGGCGACCCTGAACCCGGAGCAGCAGGCGCAGGTGATCATGCACTGGTACGTCCGCCAGGTGCTGACGACGCCGGCCATGGACGCCACGCGGTGGCAGCCGTACGTCGAGCTCGTCCGCGCGGCGTGAACGGGCACCAGCCGCGGACGGTCACCGTCGTGGCGCTCACCACGGCGGTGGACCCCCTCGGCCCCTTGCTCGACGTCTGGCGCCGCGGCCCCGGCCTGCGGCTCGTGCCGTGGGAGTCGTTCGGACCTCGCGGCCCCGACACCGCCGACCTGTCCCGCCTCGCCTCCGGGTCCGGTGCGCTGCTCCTCGTGGGGCCCCGCAACCGGGCCCCCCGGACCGTCCTCCCGGGCCCGGTCGTCACCGACGCTTCCGGTCGCGCGGTGGCCGCGGCGTGGCTCCCGATGACGAGCGCTCGCGACGTCGCGCGGTTCGCCGCGGCGGCTGCCCGGGTCCACGACCGCGGCGGCGCCGGGACGACCCGGACGCTGGTCGTCCTGGGCGAGCGCCAGCCGCGGTTCGACCGCCTCGCCGAGCGGGTCACCGCGATCGGGGCGGAGGCGGGGGCGGGGGCGGGCGGCGCCGACCTCCGGACGCGGCGGTGCACGGCCTACGACCTGACCCGTGACGACACCGTCGCCCTCCTCGCCGCGGGCCCCGCGCTCGGCGTGTACGTCGGGCACGGGCGACCCGTCGGGTGGGTGGGCTACGCCGGGATGCGCGCCCACCACCTGGCCGCCGCCGCGGCGAGCCCGGGCCACGAACCGATGGCCGCCCTGCTCTCGCTCACCTGCCGCACGGCCAGCCGGCGGCGCACCGGGCTGTCGTTCGCCGAGGCCCTCCCCCTCGCCGGCGTCGCCACCGCCACGCTCGGGGCGGTCGGCCCGACCCGGCACACCGCCAACGCGCGATGGGCCGTGCGGGTGGCCCGCGACGCCGGGTCCGCGCGCACCGTCGGCGACCTCGTCGTGGCCATCTCCCCGCACGACCCGCACGCGGCCGACCACCGCCTCGTCGGCGACCCGACCGCCCCCCTGCTCGACGCGCCCGCGTTCGAGGCCCTCCACCCCCGACGCCTCGAGGAGGCATCATGACCCGCTCCGACATCCTGGCCTCCGTCCGCGAGGAGCTCGCCGTCGCCGCGCCCGACGTCCCCGCCGACGCCGACCCCGCCGCGCTCCTCGGTGCCGACCTCGGCGTCGACTCGCTCGCCGTCCTCGAGGTCGTCGCCCGGCTCGAGTACCGCTACGGCATCGCCGTGCCCGACGACGCCTGGCCGGGCCTGACCTCCATCGACGCCGTCGTCGAGCACATCGACGGCGCGCTCGTCGCGGCGTCGTGACACCGGTGGAGGCCTTGGGACGGCGGGCCGAGGTCGCTGTCACGGGCACCGGCGCGGTGAGCGCGCTGGGCGGGGACACCGCGTCGACGTGGCGCCACGTCCTCGACGGTCGCACCGCGGTGCGGCACTGGCCTGACCTCGCCGCCGAGGGCCACGCGGTCGACGTCGCGTGCCGGGTGGGCCACGACGTCATCGGCCCCGAGGTCGCCGCGTCCCGGCGCGGGCGGGCCCTCGCGGTCCGCGCGTCCCACGAGGCGCTCGGCGACGCCGGCCTCATCGGGGAGGACGGCCGCCTCGTCGACGGGCTCGACCCCGGTCGCGTCGGCGTCTTCGTCGGCACGACGATGGGTGAGTCCGGTGTCTACGAGGACGCCGAGGCGAGCGGGCACTTCGACCTCGCCGAGGGCGGCTCGCACGTCCTCGCGCAGGCGATCGCGCGAGCACACGGCATCACCGGCCCGGTGCGCACTCTCGGAACAGCCTGTGCTGCAGGTAACTACGCGATCGGGGCCGCGGCTCGTGCCGTCGCATCCGGACGCCTCGACGTGGCGGTGGCCGGCGGTGTCGAGCCGTTCTCGCGCATCGCCATGGTGGGCTTCGCCCGGATGCGCGCCATGGCTCCCGACGGGTGCGCCCCGTTCGGTGCCGGTCGTCGCGGCATGACGCTCGGTGAGGGCGCCGCCCTCCTCGTCCTCGCCCGCGCCGATGACGCCGTGCGGGTCCGGGCGGTCGTCGGCGGGCTCGGCCTCAGTGCGGACGCCCACCACCCGACGGCCCCGCGCGAGGACGGCAGCGGGATGGCCGCCGCGATGGCGAGCGCCCTGCGGCTGTCCGGGCTCTCCCCCGACGACATCGGCTGGGTCAGCGCCCACGGCACCGGCACGCCGCGCTCCGACGCCGCCGAGGCGCTCGCCCTCCACACCGTCTTCGGCGACGCGCCACCCCCCGTGAGCAGCGCCAAGGGGGCCCTCGGGCACGCCCTGGGAGCGGCCACCGCCCTCGAGGCCGTCCTCGCCGTGCGGGCCCTCGAGTCGGGCGTGCTCCCCCCGAACGCCGGCACCTCCGATCTCGACGGCTCGCTCGGGCTCGACGTCGTCCTGCGAGCCCGTCCGGACCCGGACCTGCGCCACGTCCTCAGCTGCGGCTACGCGTTCGGCGGGCTCAACTCGGCCCTCGTCCTCGGGAGGGCGGCATGACCCACTCGTGGACGAGCGACCCCCTCGAGGCCGTCGGGCCCGCCGTCGCGACGTGGGTCGACGCGCGGCTCCTCGAGGTCGACCCTCCCCTGCCGACCGGCGACACCGTCGCGCTCCACGTCACGACCCCCGACAACGGGTCGCGCGAGGCCCTGGCCTTCTGGCACGCGGCGCACACGACCGGGCTGGCGCTCGCGGCACCCGGCGCGTTCCCGTGGACCCTGTCGAACAGCGTCACCGGCCGGATCTCCGCGGCCCTCGGCATCACCGGACCGTGCACCACCTGGGTCGGCGGCCCCGAGGCCGCCCTCGAGGCCGAGCTCGCCGCCCGCTACGACCTCGAGGACGGGGTCGCGAAGACCGCGCTCGTCATCAGCGTGTCCGGCAGCACCGTCCCCGACGCGGCGGGCTCGCCCGTGCGAGTGCGGCTCGAGGTGACCGTGCTCGGCTCGCCCTCGGACGCACCCCTCGTGGCCGACCGGACCGCCGTCACGGCCGTCCTCGACGCATGCCGGCCGGCCCCCGTGGCGCGCGCCACGGCGCAGTAGGCGTCGCGATCAGGGCACGTGCGGCGCCGCAGGACGAGAAGGAGAGGGGGTCGCGGGGAGCGGGGTCGCGTCGCGCAGGGGGGCCCCGGCGCGGCGGATGACGGCGCACACGAGGGCGTCGACCGAGTCGACGACGTCTCGCTCGTCGACGCCGAGGTCGCCGTGGAGGACCGAGAGCTCGGTGCACCCGAGCGCCACGACCTCGGCGCCCTTGGCGCGCAGGTGGTCGACCAGGGCGTCGAACCGTTCCCGCGAGACGGGACGCCCGGCCTTGACGCCGTCGTAGATCACCGACATGACGTGGGCCTGGACGTCGTCGTCGGGCACGACGAGCTCGAGCCCGGCCGCCCGCGCCACCTCGGCGTAGGTGCGGGCGAGGTGGGTGCCGTCGGTGGCGAGGAGGCCGAGCCTGCGAAGCCCCGGACGCGCCGCGACGGCCGCGGCCACCGTCTCGTCGACGATGCTGACGACCTCGACCGACACGGCGGCGCGCATCGCCTCGACCCAGGCCACGCCGGTGTTGCACGGCATCGCGATGAAGCGGGCCCCCGCGGCCTCGAGCGCGGAGGCGTTGCCGACGAGCGCGGGCTCGGGACTCTCGCCCTCGCCGCGCAGGAACGCCGTGCGGTCGGGGGTCGAGCCGTGCTGCCAGACGAGGAGGTCGACGTGGTCCTGGTCGCGGGCGGCGTCGGTCAGCTCGACCATCCGGCGCATGAAGTACACCGTCGCCGCCGGCCCCAGGCCCCCGACGACGCCGACCGGCTCGACGCGCTGGACGTCCTGCCCGCCGCGCCCGTGCTGCACGCCCTGCCCGCTCATCGGGCGACGAAGTGCTCGCGGAACTTGCGCACCTGGTTCACGTGGTACGCGAGGTTGTAGGCCCGGCGCTTGAGGGTGAGGTCGGGCCCGTAGTGGTTCGGGTCGCTCGAGCGGCCGGCCTTCATCAGGGCCAGGGCCTTGTCGCGCAGCACCGGGTCGAGGACGTAGCGCTTGATGACGGCCTTCGGCACGAACGCGAAGAGGTGCTCGCCGCGGGCGATCTCGAGGCCCTGCAGCTCCTCGTGGCGGACCCAGTCGCGCACGTACCAGTCGGAGACGTTGTACCCGTTGGCGGTGACGTAGAAGTTGCTCCGCCCGAGGCGCACGTTGATCTCGAAGAACTTGTAGGTGCCGTCGCGGCGGTCGTACTTGAGGTCGAAGTTCGAGAACCCGACGTAGCCGACCTTCTCGAGGAAGCGCTTGGCCTGCTCGACGACCTCGTCGATCTCGGTCGTGATGATGACGCACGGGTTCCCGATCGCCATCGGGTGGTGCTCCTCGAGCAGGACGTGGCCGACCGACCCGAACCGGACGATGCCGTGCTGGTCGGAGTAGCAGGTGAGGACCCGCATGTTCGTGTCGTCGCCGGGGACGAACTCCTGGAGGAGGAAGTTGCCGTCGTAGGTCGACGCGCGGACCGCGGCGAGGGCGGTGTCGAGCTCCTCGCGGGTCTCGTGGATGAAGACCTTCTTCTTGCCCGGGTACTTCGCGTAGTGGTGCAGCGCGCTGTCGGCGGGCTTCATCACGACGGGGAAGGCGAAGGGGAGGTCGTCCTCCTCGCCGAGGTCCTGGGACATGTCGACGACGACGGTCGCGGGGTGCGGGACGTCGACGGACTCGAGGTGCGCGTGGAAGCGGTCCTTGCGGACGATGTCGTCGAGGAGCGGGGTGTCGATGTACGGGATGGTGAACCACTGGGAGAGGTGGTCCTTGTTCTCGATGATCATCCGCACGTACCAGTCCCCCGCCGCGACGAGGAGCAGCGGGACCCCGGCGACGGCGTGCTCGCGGCCGACCTGCTCGAGCGCCCCGACGAAGACGCCGGCGTCCTCGAGGTCGGGCACGTAGACGTGGTCGCAGACCGTGCTCATCGCGATGGGGCCGCCATCGGTCATGTTGACGACGAGGGGACGCACGCCGTGGCCCTCGTGGAAGGTGCGCACGAGGCTGTAGGCGGTGATGTCGCCCCCGAGGATGACGGGGCGGAAGTCGGTGGCCGGGGCGGCGGGCACGCGGGGTCCTCCGGGAGTGGCGGGGCGCGCGGACGGCTCCGCGCAGGACACCCCAGCGTCCCACAGGCCCGCCGCCGCGCCCGAATCCCCAGCGCGGTGCCCACCCACCGGTCGGGGTGCGGTCAGGCCGGGGCGACGTGCTCGAAGGCTCCGCCGCGGAACGCGTCGACGAAGAGCCGGTGGTCCTCGCGGGCCCGGTCGGCGTACTCGTGGGCGAAGCGGGTGAGCACCTCGACGAGGCCGTCGACGTCGTCCCCGATGCAGCGGCCCACCGCGTCCTCGACGCTCACCGTCACGAGGTCCTGGTCGGACTCGGAGTCGGCGACGCAGTGGATCTTCGCCGTGGCCCGGCCGAGCTGCGGGAGGAGGACCGCGAGGTCCTCGGGCTCGGAGACGTCGTCCCACGACAGGTCGGCCTCGTAGGGCGAGACCTCGCTGACGACGTAGCCGACGTCGCCGTCCGCGCCCGGCAGCGAGGTCCACCCGAGGAAGCGGTCGGCGTGGGCCTGCAGCGCGCGCTGCGAGATGGCCGTGCGGTGACCGTGGTGCTCGAAGTACGAGCCGCCCCGCTCGTCGTGGACGACCCGGCTCGGCGCCGCGACGTTGCCCTGCTTCATCGACAGGACGACGTCGTTGTCGAGCGCCTGGGTGAACCCCTCGATGAGGACGCTGTACGCCGGTAGGCCCGCACTGCCGATCCCGAAGCCCGAGCGGCCGACGGCGTCGAGGACGTCGAAGGTCACGACTCCCTGCCGCGACTGCGGGAGGGTGTGCCGGTACTGCTCGAAAGCGGCTGCCACGAGGGCGAGCTCGTCGTCGTCGAGGCGGCGGACCCCCGAGCTGTCGGCGAATCGACGGCGGTGGTCCTCGACGACCGTCATCGACTCGAGCATCCCGAAGCGGGTCGACAGCTTGGCCCGGTGCAGTGCGTCGAGGGCCGCGCCCTCGGCGGTGTCGAGGGTGAGCGCCCACTCGGTGTCGTCGGCGACGGTGCGGTAGTGCTCGACCTGGTCGGCGTAGGCCCGCACGTACCGGCCCACGAGGTCGTCGATGGTGTCGTCGGGCAGCGCCTTCTGCCACGACATGAGGGCGAGGCTGGCCACGAACCGGGCGAGGTCCCAGGTCCAGTGGCCGAGGTAGGCCTCGTCGAAGTCGTTGACGTCGAAGACGAGCCGGCCGTCGGCGTCGAGGTAGGTACCGAAGTTCTCGGCGTGGAGGTCACCCTGGATCCACACGCGCGCCGACTCCTCGTCGACCCAGTCGGCGTCGAAGCCGGCGTACCGCCCGCCCTCGCCGACGTCGGCGTAGAACAGGCACGCGGTCCCGCGGTAGAACGCGAACGGGTCGCGCGCCATCTTGCGGAACTTCGTGCGGAAGCCGTGGGGGTCGGCCTCCATGAGGGGCTCGAACGCCGTGAGGAGCGTGGAGACGATGAGGTCGGACCGCTCGTCGGGTCCCTGGTCGGCCATGGGGGCACCCTCGCACAGCGACCTGCGCGCCGGCTGGGAGCGGTGCGCTCGTCCACCCTCCGATCGTGGTGGCGCCGCACGGTCACGGGCGCGGGCGTGTCGGCCGGCCCCGCCGAGGCGGGGTCCGGGGCGGGGTCACGCCGGTCCCCGCCGAGGCGGGGTGCGGGGGGCGGAGTCACGCCGGTCCCCGCCGAGGCGGGGTCCGGGGCGGGGTCACGCCGGTTCCCGGGCAGCCCTCCCCGCCGTGTGACGTCGCCCATCGGCGTCGGACACCACCGGCTCGTCGTAGGACCCGTGGGTCAGGTCCCACTCGACCCGGGTGCCGTCACGGTCGCGGACCACCCGCCCGGCCAGCCGGCGCGAGTGCACGACCGTGTGGTGCCGCCCGCACAGCAACCCCGCGTTCTGGAGGTCGGTGGCTCCACCGTCGACCCAGTGCCGAAGGTGGTGGCACCCGCTCTGTCAAGGTGGGTGGGTTCTCCTAGGTCCGGTGGCGTGTCCTCAGGGTCCGTCCTCGCGCACAGGGCTCAGGTCCACCGAGTAGGACAGCCAGTGCCTGGGATTAATCACCGCGATGTCGCGGGTCGCGTAAATAGGTGGCGAATCCTCTCTACTACCCACCCACTGCTCAGTGTTCCTCTGCTCCTCAGAGAACTCCTTTCGTTCGACCTCGGTCGTGTCGAAAGAACCCTGTATCCAGAGGCACCCGTCCTTCATCACCGACACCGTGAACAGGTGGGGCGGTACACCGCGGCGTTTTGGGACCGACTCGAGCGTGTACCTGTCAACCCCGGCGACAGTTTTGACTGTCACCACTCGACCAACCTGCCTCGGGAGCTTCCTCATAACGGGGAGCATGCCATTGACGGGGGCCGTCGGGTCCGGCCTGCCAAGGCGGGTTCTGCCCTGAGCCCAGCGGTTGAGGCAATGCATGGCCGCCGGTTCACGGTCGGCGCAATTCCCACGTGGCCGAGGCGCAACTTGGACGACACGTTCTGTGATGACGCAATCCCTCTCCTACTTGATGCGCTTCCAGTCGCCGCACCCGCGATTCTGAAAGTCTTGACCCTTCTTGAGAACGACCTGAGGGCGACCGCCAGTCGGGATGTCGTTCGAAATGATGTCGTCGCCGTTACTGCCCGTCCTGGAAATCTTCCAGTAGCAGTCACCCTCGAGGGTGTCGATGACCTTGTACGTGCCTGCCTTGATGTCTGTGCCCACCGTCCACGTGCCCTCGGTGATAGCGGCCACTGGGGCGGGGGGAGGCGCGGTGACCTTGGTGGTGGCGGTCACGGTTGCAGTTGGGGTCGGGCCTGCCGTCACCGTGGCCGTAGCTGTTGACGTGGAACCCGACTTGGAGGTGACCGTGACGGTGGGACCGCTGGCAGACGCGCCAGTTCCAGCCTCTGCATCACCGGACCCGCCGATACCCATGCCGATGAGCAACGCGACGAAAGCGGCTCCGGCGTAGCCCATCCACGGCTTGTAGAAGCCGCCCTTGGCCACACCCACAGGCGAGTGCGCCGCCGTTAGAGGCGCGGCCCCCATGTGATCAGGTACTCGAAACTGCTCAGTCCACTGGGTGCCATCCCAGTACCTGTCGCGTCCGTCGGGCTGCGCGTGCCAGCCGGGAGGTGCACTCATATTGCCTGTCTTCCCCATGGACCATCCCCTCGGACTGGTCATCTGCGCGCATCCTGCCAGCGGGTTCGTCGCCGCGTTGGCCGTTTGTGCACATCCCGGGCACGTGGCGATAGATCGGCGCGCCCCGCCCGGGGTAGGGGCGGGGCTCGTCCCAGCGGCGTGGCGGACTCAGGACCCCCGGTCAGCCAAATCTTCGCGGCCGCGGGTTGCGCCCACGGGAGCTACACGCTGGGTCGCTGATTCTCTACGCGCGCCCCTGCTGCGGCTGGAACACTGCCGCCATGCGTCCCTCGTTCCTGGCCACTCTGACCCTGTTTGCCGCTGTGGCGGGCTGCTCATCCAGTACCCCAGACTCCACCACGGACGTGAGCCGTAACACCATCACCGTTCGAGCAACCCTCGACCTCCGAGGAAATGACATCTCGGTCGACCCAACTCAAGCCCCCAAGGGGACGGAATGTAAGGGAGTCGGCGGAGCGTCGGACATCGCCGAGGGCACGCAGGTCACCATTCGCGACGCCACATCCACCATAATTGCGCTCGGGAAACTGCCCAAAGGTGTTTACGACGGTCCAGGCACTTACGACTGCATGTTTGACATTGAGATCCCTGGGGTTCCCAAGGGCCATGAGTTCTACAGCGTGGCGGTGTCAGACCGGGGCGAACTGCGTTACACCGCTGCGGAGGTAGCTGCTGGTGTCAGCATCCTCCTCGACATGCATTGAGCCCTACGGGCAGCCTCAGACTCGTCGACTCGCTAGGGTGCGCTCCATGAAGGTGTTCATAAGCTGGTCGGGGGAACGGAGTCGGCGCACTGCGCGGGTGCTCCGCGATTGGCTCCCTCAGGTGCTGCAGGCAGTCGAGCCGTGGATGTCCGAGGAGGACATCGAGAAGGGCTCGCGGTCCACCACTGAGATCAAGCTTGCATTGCAGGATGCATCGTTCGGCATCGTGTGCGTCACTCGAGAGAACGTCTCCGCTCCTTGGCTCAACTTCGAGGCGGGGGCCCTCTCGAAGGAGGTGCTGGACGCCCGGGTGTACGTGGCGCCATTCCTGCTGGACATGGGTCCGCAGGACATTCGCGGGCCACTGACTGACTTCCAGGTGACCCGGAACACCGAAGCGGATGTACGCCGAATGATGGCGACGTTGAACGGTCAGCTGGCTACGCCCTTGGGCGGCGGGGTCTTCGATCGAGCCTTCTCCATGTGGTGGCCAGAACTGGAGAAGCAGCTCGCGGTGGTACTTGCGGAGACGGAGGACGGTCCGGTGAAGCCACCACCTAGCACCGAGGAGTTGCTGGCCGAGATTCTGACGAACGTTCGTCACTCCCGCCGAGTCGAGACCGCGGAGCAGATACACGTAACGGCGCAGCCGCAACAGTCGCTAAGCCGTGAGGCCCAGATGCAGCGTCGCATCAGGACCGCTAGAAGCAAGATCCGAGAACTAGTGCTATCGGTCATGCCCACGGCCGCTGTCGAGTTCTCCCCCTCAGGGACGTCCTTCGACATCATGGTCCCTGGCCTGATGTCCGATCTGAGCGAGAATGTGATCGAGCAGCTGCGCGAAATTTGCGCTAAGTACGGTGTTGCGGGAGACCTCACCTTCCCTGACGACCCGAAAGCCCCGCGGATCGGCTTCCCGCCCTTCTAGGGCTCCTCACGAATCCGCGCAGTGGCGGATGCGTAGAGGAAGCCGAAGGCGAACCGCCCAACAACACGCACGACGGTGATGTCATTGCGGAAGCCGATCGATCGGTCCGCCTCAACTGATCCGTCCTGACGGACAACCACAGCTGTGCGGGTGCCGTCCACAACGTAGGCGGCTCCTTGCGGAACACCGCTGCTGATCTCAACGGGCAGACCGTTCAGGGAACGTGAGGAAGCGAGTGTCGGGCCACTGCTGGCCACCAGGACTGGCCTGTTCGAGCCGGTGGACTCCTTGACTTTGGCGAGAGCGGCCCAGTCGAGTGGATTGGCGAAGATGACGGTGGGGGTCGACCCAGCGGCTTCCATCTGTGCCATTGAATCGATGTAGGGGTCGATGCCGGTCGTCGGGTCGGCGTCGACCTCGAGGACCGCGGCGGTGTCGAGGGCAGGCGGTGCCGACAGTCCACCAGTGGTGAAGAAGGCAGCGTCGACCTTGCGGGCGAGAGCCTGGGCCATCGCCTGGCCGACGATCTCGGCAGCGTTGGCGTCACCAACGGACTCGTTGGTGATGTCGGCATAGGCGGCCAACTTCCGGGGCACGACCTGCACGAGGTCGGGGCTGACGCCGGCGTCGGGCAGCGGTGCACCCTCGGCGACCCATCCGACGTTGGCGTCGTTGACGATGGGGAGGTTGACCTTAGTGGCGGTGGTGTCGATGCGGCGAATGGACCGCAGCACCACCGAGGCTTCGTTGAGGGCGGGGATGACGAGCTGGCGGTAAAAGTCCTCCGAGCGGAGGTCGGCAGTGGTGACAAGAGGCATGGAGACGCTCCAGAGCAACGTGATGCGTGTTGCTCGCGGCGTCCCGCCTGCGAGTCGGACCTCCCGGTTGGGAGGGACAGGCCCGGAGTCACCTCAACGGGCCTGTCCCCCAGCATCGTTCATCGACCCCGGATTACGGAACCCCACGACGCGTTGTGTCTCTTCACGGGTGACGCCTTCGGCCCGAGGTCGAGGTGGTGCGCGCGCGGGCGCAGGGTCGGGTACGCGGTGGTCATCCGCTCAGCGAGGTCGACCACCGCCTCCTCGTCCACGTCTCCGTCGTCGGTCAGCAGTGAGCGCACCTCCTCCCCCGACATCGCCAGGGCCACCTCAGGGTCGGACACACGCTGCGCGAGCAGCCGCAGCACCTCACGCGACGCCAGCCGGATGGCGCGCTCCTCGGCCGCGCGTGCTCGGTCGCGCCACAGCTCGTCGCGACGTGCCTGACGCCCGTTGCCGGACTCGTCTGGTGCTCCGCGCGCCTCGCCCTCCGAGGGCGGCGGGGAGGCTTCCTCGGCGTCGGTCGCGCCGACTCCTGGCTCGTCGGTGTCGTGCTCACTCATCGATGCTCTCCTGGTCGTCGAGCAGTACGAAGGCGCCGGTCCACTCGTCGGACCCGTCCTCGGTGAACGTCACGCCGACCACTGGCAGGAGGCCGCCGGTTGGGTCGCCCACAGCGGTCATCACGGTGTACTGAGCGCCTGGGAACGGGCGCTCGATCGGCTCAGTCATTTCGGCTCCCGACCGGCGCGAGGCGCAGCGCGGTAGTCCCGGAGCGCCGGTCGAGGAAGCCGACCTCCACGGCGCGCTGGACGGCCTTGTGGAGGATGCGCCGGTCCCGGACTCCGACCAGCCGCGCCAGGTCGCCGGGGTCGAGGTACAGCACGTCAGTGGGGTCGGCGTCTCGGTAAGCCAGGAGGGTCAGCCGCAGGTGCAGAGGCACCCGTGGGTCGGCCACCATCCAGTCGGCGAACGTGACGATGGTGTTGGTCATGCGGTTCTCCTTGCTGTTGCTCGGGTGATGGCGTGGTGTCGTCGCAGCCGTGCCTGGCGGGGACCGGTGGCGCGGTGCTCGACCAGGTGCAGTCGCTCGTGCTGGCACATGGCACGTACGTCAGGGACGTCGTCGTGACGGAGGAGGAACCCGCCGCGAACCCGGTCTTTGAAGGCCGGGAGACCCCTCGCCTTCAGCCAGGAGCGGCCCCATGTGGGGTCGGTGACGAGCAGCGTGAACTTGGTCGTAGCGGTGGCGTACAGGTCCAGGCGCGTCATGCGGCTGGGCCCGTATGTGAGATGGGCACCTGAGGTGACGCCACGAGTCGAAGCGTTGGTACTGCGACGCGCGTTCCCTGAGGTGTCGGCAACGGGCAGCCGGGATCCTCAGGGTGGTCGCCACGGCCCTGACCCGTCGAGGCGGCTTGTGACGAGCTACGAGCGCTGAGGTGCGGGCTGGGCGCTGCGTTGCCGTCGGAGGAGGTGCGGCGGTGACGGTAGGTAACTACATAGGGAAGACACTTCTGTCTCCCATCATTGGGAGCAGTTCTTGTCTCCCTATCTGTCCTCCATCGAAGGCACTCGATGTCCCGGCATGTGGTCGGCGCGTTCGGAGTGACGTAGTGGAACACGCTCTGTTGCAGCGCATCTCGGTGCCCGTTGCGATGCCGAACCAGCCAGCCCTCCTCCTCGGCTCGGCGTAGGTGCCGCTGTATTGACCGCTCGTCCTTGCCCACGGCTCGGGCCAGGCGCACGCGGGTCACGGCGTGCTCGTTGCCAATGTCGTCGTGATAATGGAAACGACTCGCCATGCAGTGGGCCAGCAGTGTGACCTTGACCGCTGATGGCAGGCGGGACCGGTGGATGTGCGAGCGCCAGTCCCTGCGGGTGACGCCGCCGACCGATGGGACGATGCGGCTCACCGACGGCGTCCATCCGTCACGGGGCCGAGAGGGTCACGACGGCCGTCGGGAAGTGGTGGCAGCCGGCGAGCGGCATCACGCCGTCGCCGCAGCTGCGCGGCGAGAGCCTCGGTGTTGGTGTCGTCTCGACTATGACTCACCTGCTCCGTAGCTTGGGGGATGGCTCGGTTCGGGCGGCCTCCCTCGTGGGGGCCGCCGCTGTGGTCGCGGGTCATGACGCCTCCTCCCACGGAGTTCGCAGGATGGCCACGATCCGCTCCACCGTCGCGGGGTCCTCGATGCCGGGGGGCAGTCCCTGCGCCGCACGTGACTCCGCGCAGCGGCGAGTGATCTCCTCAGGTGGTAGACCGTGCGCTGGGCCGCCGGGCCGATCCTTCGGCCATGGGGCGACGCCCCGGGCGAGGGCGTTCGCATAACGCTGCTCGGGGGTCATGCTGCACCTCGACGTCCCCGGAGCAGCGCGTCGACGTCAGCAGCGTCCAGCAGTCTGGTGCCGTGATCGTCGACCTGGTAGAAGGGCAGCAGGCCCTGCGCCATTCGGCGTCGCAGTGTTTGGGTGGAGCAGGTGAGCCGCGCGGCGGCTTCGGGGACGGTCAGCACGCCATGGTCGCGGGCAAGCTCGCGGGCGTTGCGTTCGGTGGGAGAAGTAGGCATGGCAAGTCCTCACGGTTCCGAGGGATCGGATTCTCGCTTGGCTTGGCTCGGGCGGGATCTCGCCTCGGCACCTACCTCTGACGCCAATGCTTGCCTACACGCGCTAGGTGGTCAAGGGCTCCCAGCGTATGAATTTGCTTCTCCCCCACCCCTGTCGGACACTGGCGGACACTGTCCGCCAACTGCAGCACCGTGCCGCTCTCAAGGCCGTGCTCAGGTCGTCGAGCAGGGTGGGCGGGCTCGGGGTGATCGGCAGCCCACAGCGGGCCGTCAGGCCGCGTCTCCGCGCCACCGCAGCGCCACCCGGTCCCCGTCGAAGCGGTTCCGGCCGCGCACTGCCGGGCCGACCTCCACCGCGCCCAGAGCCGCGCGCAGCATGGCCCGCTGAGCGTCAAGAGTCGGGGCCGTGGCCCAGCGCTCGAGCCACTCATCAGCGCTCCCTGTGACCAGCGCCAGCGCTTCCGCTCCAGCCTGTCGCTGGAGGTGGCGTCGGGCGCGCTCCAGCCGCCCCGTCAGCGGCTCGCGCGCGGCCATCCACTCGCCGCGCGTGATCAGGCCGCGCCCGAAGTCCTCCCCGAGCCCCGCTAGGTCGCGCTCTAGCGACGCGACGAGGTCCATCGCGTCGCCGGTGTCCACCGTCGTTGCCCGCAGCCGCTCCGCGACCTTCCCCCTGCTCACAGCGTCTGTGACCTGATCGATGACGTAGTGGTCAACGGCCTCTTGCCGCACGCTGACCTTTCCGCAGCCGTGCCCGTTGCTGCTCACTCCGACACAGGAGTAATCGCTGGAGCCGTGGCGGTTCGGGCGACCCCGCAGCGGCTGCGCGCACAGCGCACAGCGCACCAGCCCACCGGAGAGCAGGTAGCGTCGTCCCGAGCCGCGAGCCTTGGACGGATCCGACAGGGCGCGGCGCAGCCGCTCGACCTCCTCGCGGCTGAGGATGGCAGGCCACTCTGCTTCGGCGACAAACTCTCCGCCCATCCACTGACCGTCGCCGGTCCGTGCGCCCTTCTGGCGGCCGGGAGTGTGCTCCCGCCACCCAGCAACCCGCGCGCTGATCAAGATCCCGCGCAGCGTGTTGCGGGACCACTGCGCCCCCCGCAGGGTCGGCACCCCGCGCGCGTTGAGGTCCCGGGTCACTGCCAGCACCGCCTCACCCGACAGGACCCGCTGGGCCGCTTCCCTAATCACCGCAGCCTCCTCCGGCACGACCTCCCACGTGTGCGTGCCATCGGCCAGCCGTGTTCCCCGCAGGCCGTACGTCCGCAGCGCCCCGTGGACCTTGCCCTTCTCGGCGTTGTCCACCATTCGCGCCTGCACCCGCTCGCGCGTCGCCATCGATGCATCGTTAGCGATGGTCACCCCGAGCCGAGCCATCGTGATGCCTTGCCGCGTGGACAGGTCGAAGTCCCCGGCCTTTACGGTCGCAATGGTCACCTTGGTGGTCTCCACCAGCGTGATTAGCGACTCCAACTCCACCGGGCGTCGGTACAGCCGGTCGATGTGCCACGTCACGATCAGGTCGATCTCCCCCGCTCGAAGGGCATCCACCAGGCGCGCGTAGGCGGGCCGAGTGCGTCCCGAGAAGGCGCTCATGTCGTTATCGGTGAAGACGTCACGAGCACCGTCGTGGACGACCTCCCACCCGTTGGCGGCCGCCAAGTCGAGGCCGTCCTTACGCTGACGGTCGACCCCAGCCTCCTTGCCGCTCCTGTCGTCGCTGATGCGGCAGTACACCGCCGCGCGTTTCGGGGTCCTCATTTGGTGCCTCTCCGTTGGTGTTCATGAAACCACCTTTAGAGAGTATGTGCTGCGCATCGCACCACTGACCCGGCAGGTCGCACCCGGGGTAGGTACAGCACCGGTCACGCAGCCACAGGCGCCGGACCTGACCCGCCGTGAACAGCCGCTTCGACCGGCCGACGTCGAGGACCTCGGACTCTGCGCCCAGAACCACCGGCAGGACCGCGGCGTCGCACGCCAGGCGTCGCACCGTCCCGGGCGCCAACAGCACCCCGGACTCCGACCCGGCGACGGTCTCGCCCGCCCCGGTCACGGCAGTGCGCAGCGTCTCGTGCTCGACGGTCACCACGAGCATCGCCTTCTGACCCGACGGAACCTCACCGGCCGCCTCCACAGCACGACGCACCAACGTCACCAGCGCCTCACCCCGCCGCCGCTCCGCCGACCTCAGGTCGCGCTCGCCCTCGGTCGGCCGCGGCGCGGACAGCGGCCCCCAGCGCGGCCTCGAGGACGGCGCGGCCCTCGACATCGAGGGTCAACCGGTACTCCGCCAACCCGAGCCCGTCGACCCGCGGCCGCGAGAGCGCCACGAAGCGCTTGCCGCGGTCCTGCTCGGCCTGCAGCTGCCCCTCGACCCCATAGGTCGCCAGCAGGCGGGGGCGCACCGACCGGCACCCCCGCGGTCCGTGCTCGACGGCCATCCGGACCAGACCGTCGAGCACCGCCGCCTCTGCGCCCTCCGCGAGCAACGGCCGCAACCGGTCGGCCTCGGCCACCACCACCGCGGCGGAGCGCACCGGCAGCGCACCGGCCGACACCGCCGCCCGGACCGCCTCGTTGCCCGGCCGCCCGAACGCCTCCGCGACCGCGACCACCTCGCCCGCCCCACCGGCCCGGGTCGACGGCGCGTGCCGGCGCACCCAGTCCACCGGCGTCATCGCGAGCGCCCCGGACCCGGGCTCCCCGCGGCGGATCGCCTCATCGACCACGCCGACCCGCGCGGCGTCGACCAGCATCCCCAGGCGGTCGACCTCGGCCATCACCGCCGCCAGCTCACCGGACCCCGCGCGCCACAGCTCGTGCCTCAACCCCGACAGGGCGTCGCACGCCGCCGCGACCGCGTCACGCCGTACCTCGAGAGCATCTCCCCCTGCCATCACCCAATCGTACGGATGTCCACCGACACCCCACTGGCGTCGTCCACAGGCACGGATCCGAGGCCCGCCCCCTCAGATCGTGTCGTCCCTGCCGATGGTGCCGTCGGGGTCGAAGAGGTCGTAGAGCCGTGGTGCCCACAGCAGCTGGGCGCGGGTGAGCTCGGGCGGGTCGATCCGGCGCAGCCGCCCGGCGGGCCGGGGCACTCCCTCGGCCCCGGAGGCCGCTCCGGACCGACGGCGCCACCTGACCGCCGTCCCCCGCAGCGGAGCCTTCGGCCTCGGGACGTGCCGGCGGCCGCGCGGTCCCGACCCCGCGGCGTACCAGGCGTCGAGCTCCTCGGCGCACCGGGCCATGAGGTCCCAGACCTCGTCGGGGTCGTCGGGCACGTCGTCCGGCTCGATCCCGAGGTGCTCCCCGACGAGCTCGCGCCGCAGCCGGAGGGCGAAGGCGTCACGAGGCGCGCCACCGGTGACGTCCTCGACCCGGGTGTCCTGCACCGCGCAGGCCGCCTCGGTGTCGCTCGACCACGAGCGACGGTTGAAGTTGTCGGACCCGACGCTGGCCCACACGTCGTCGACGACGCAGACCTTCGAGTGCACGTACACCGGGTACCCGCCCTCGTTCGTCAGGCCGTACACCGCGACCCGGTCGCCACCGGCCTCGAGGAGGAGGTCCATCGCGACCTTGCGCCCGTACAGCTGCGGCGGCAGGGACACGGCCCCGTCGACGTCGGGGTGCAGCGGGATGACCGCGACGAGCCGCAGCTCGGGGTTCTCGCGCAGCATCCGGCCGAAGTGCCGGCCGACCTCCTCCGACCAGAGGTACTGGTCCTCGAGGTAGATGAGCCGGCGCGCCAGAGCGACCGCCTTGGTGTTCCCGTGGGCGATGCTGCGCTCCCCGTACCGGGCGAAGTCGTAGCCCTTCGGCAGGATCGAGGGGTAGGTGCGCACGACCTGCACCGCCTCGGTGCCGTCCTCGACCGGCGGCGGCGGGGCCGCCTGCTCGGGCAGGGGCCGCGGCGTGAGGACCTCGCCCTGGGTCAGGCTCGACAGCAGCCGACCGGGGTTCAGCGTCAGGGGCGTCGTGTCCTCCCACCGCTCGCGGAAGGTCGACTCGACGTCGAACACGGCAGGCCCCTGGACGGCGACCTGGACGTCGTGCCACGCCGGATGGCGGCCGAACACCTGCGGCATGACGATGCGCTGGCGGTCGCCCCGGTGCTCGATGTCGTCACGGCGGCTGTGGCACAGGTCGATCCCACCGACGTAGGCGATGTCGCGGCTCGGGTCGTCGCGATGCCGCAGGACGACGAACTTCTGGTGGTGCGCCCCGCCGGTGCGGACCCGCATGTCACGCAGGCACTGCCCGCCGGCCTCGTCGATCTCGATGCCGAGCAGGCGCGACTTCTCGGAGTGGAACCCGAACCGGTTCCAGTGCGACCGCCAGAGCAGCCCGCGCACGTCGGCCCCGCGACGGGCAGCGGCCGCGAAGGTCTCGGAGACCGTGGCGCCGTCGTCCGTCATCCGCTGGTCGGGGTCACCCCGCCAGTCGACGAAGTAGAGGAGGTCGCCCTCGCCGAGGGCGCTGACCCGCTCGTGGAGCTCGGCCATGTAGGGAGCCCCGTGGACGAGCGGACGGACGTGGTTGCCCACGCTCCACGCCGTGCCGTCCGGGTGGTGGGCGTCGATGCTCGTGTCGGGGTTCTCGCGCTCCTCGGGGAGCAGGAACAGGTCGGAGAGCACCACCGCATCCTGCCGAACCGGCCTCCGCCACGGTGGCATCGGGTCCGCCGGGCTCTCAGCAACCGCACACCACGGGCCGGCGAGCGGGGACCGCGCACCGCCCCGCCCCCTAGCATGCAGCCATGACCGGGATGCGTGTCGTGCTCGCCGAGGACAGCGTGCTGCTGCGCCAGGGGCTCGTCGCGCTGCTCGGCGAGCACCCCGCCGTCGCCGAGGTCATCGAGGCCGGCGACCTCGGCGAGCTCCTCGACGCGGTCGAGCGCGAGCGCCCCGACGTCGTCCTCGCCGACATCAGGATGCCGCCGACGCACACCGACGAGGGGATCCGCGCGGCGGAGCGCTTCCGCACCACCCACCCCGACCTCGGGGTCGTCGTCCTCTCCCAGCACGCCGACGCCGAGGGGGCCCTCGCGCTCGTCGCCGGAGGGAGCCGCGGCCGGGGCTACCTGCTCAAGGAGCGGGTCGCCGACGTCGAGCAGCTCGTCGCCGCGCTCGAGGCCGTCGAGCGCGGCGACAGCGTCATCGACCCCCACGTCGTCGACGCCCTGATGAAGCACCGCCTGCGCTTCGAGGCCAGCCCGGTCGCCCGCCTGACGCCCCGCGAGCGCGAGGTGCTCGGCCTCATCGCCACCGGCTCCTCGAACATCGCCATCGCGCAGGCGCTGCACGTGACGTCGCGCGCCGTGGAGAAGCACATCAACTCGATCTTCACCAAGCTCGACCTCCCGGTGGGCGACGGGACCCACCGCCGCGTCGCCGCCGTCCTGCTCTACCTCGGCGACAGCGGGTCGGGCCCCGACGGCGGCAGCTCCCCGGTGGCCTGAGGTGTCCGACCGCGCGCCCCACGACGCCGACCGGCCGCGCCGCCGCAGCGCGTACGCCGAGGGGCGCCTGCGCAGCTACCTCCTCGTCAACGGGATCGCCATCTGGGTCTCCGTGCTGGCCCTGGTGGTCCTGCGGGTCTTCGTCACCGGCGAGTCCACGACGATCCTGCGGACCATCCAGGTCCTCGCCGCCGGGGGCGTCCTCGTGGCCGGCGCGATCGCCCTCGCCGCGCGAGGGCGCCAGGCCCTGGCCGCGGCCATCGTCGTCGTCGCCACGTGGGTCGTCGCGGTGTCGATCACCTGGATCACGCCGTTCGTCGCGCCCGTCGGGCTGCTCGCCCTGCTCCTGCCGCTCGTCATCGTGGCCGACCACCTGCCGCGCCGGGGGCGGCCCGTCATCATCGTCGTCACGACGGTCCTGTCGGGGACCGTCGTCGCCGTCGGGTCGCTCCAGCAGGAGTCCTACGGGCAGACGCACGTGTACTCCCCCGTCCAGGCGCTCGTCCTCGCGATGTTCGTCCCGCTCCTCGTCGGCGTCCTCGTCCTCGGCCTGCGCGACTACGTCCAACGGCTCCAGGACCGCACCCGCGAGCTCGAGGAGTCCCGCTCGCGCCTGGCCCAGGCCTCGGTCGAGGCCCGCCGGGGCATCGAGCGCGACCTCCACGACGGCGCGCAGCAGCACCTCGCGACGCTGGCGGTCGACATCGGCCGGGCCTCACGGCTGTGGGACAAGGACCCCGCGACCGCCCGGGAGGTCGTCGGCGGGCTCCAGGGCAAGCTCGAGCTCGCCATCCGCGAGCTGCGCGACCTCGCCCACGGGATCTACCCCACGGCCCTCGGCGAGAAGGGTCTTCCGGCGGCCCTCCCCGCCGCCGCGCGACGCACCGTCCTGCCGTGCACCGTCGACGCGCGGCACGTCGGCCGGCACGCCCCGGCCGTCGAGGCGGCCGTCTACTTCTGCTGCCTCGAGGCGATCCAGAACGCCGACCGCCACTCGGGCGGCACCCTCATCACGGTGCGCGCCACCGACGAGGACGGTCCCGAGGTCGGCCTGCGCTTCTCGATCGTCGACGACGGCCGGGGCTTCGACCCCGGTTCGTCACGGGCGGCCCACGGCCTCACCGGCATGCGCGACCGGATCCGCGCCGCCGGCGGCGAGCTGACGGTGCACTCCTCACCGGGGGTCGGCACCACCGTCGAGGGCGTCTTCCCGCCCGGGACGCGACAGACGCGCTAGCACGAGAGCCTACGGAACCCGTATCTCACATCGATTCGAACCCACTGGATCCGTGGGTTGCCGTAAAACCTTCTTCGGGTGCAGTGCGTCAGTGGTGGAGACACCACCATGAGTTCGGGGGACCGCACCCGCGACCGCGCCCCGGCCCTCCGCCAAGATCGTCCTGTGACCGTCGCAGGGGACGGTGCACTCCCACCGGGGCAGGGTCGACGGATCCCCCCGCCGTGCGGTGGGTCGCGTGGCGAGAGCGCGGCCCACCGCCGTGGGCACGGCACGGAGCGCGAGGTGGGACCACGCGGCGGTCGATTCGACGCGCGGCGGTCGTCCTCAGATCGCGAACCACGCGATGACGACGGCGAAGACGAGCGGGATGCCGAAGACCGCGTCGAGGACGTGGAACGGCACCCAGAACAGGTGGGTCACCTTCCAGCCGTAGTCGGCCTCGGGGTTCTCCGGCGGCACCCACGCCCGGGCCCGCCACAGCCGCTGCCCGAGCAGGAGGGCCGCGTAGATCCACACGGCCACCCACCACGCGTCGACCGAGCCGTCGGGCATCATCGCCGGCTCCGCGGGTCCTCGGGGGCCATGGCGTCGTCCCCGGCGATCAGCCCTGGCCGATGGACGAGAGCAGCTCGGTGAACCACGGCGCCGAGGTGTCGAAGGCCTTGCCGCCCTTGATCCGCGGGAACTCCACGGGACGCAGCTCGTCGCCGCGCTCCTCGTCGTGCCCGACGACACCGGACTCCCCCCGCAGGGCGGCGTCGACGGCGAGGTCGGTGCACTCCTTGATGAGGGCGAGGTCGCGGTCGTTCGCGGCGGCCGAGCGCGAGAAGTAGCCGGACTTCTGCACCATCGTCTTCTCGGCGCCGAGGAGCGCCGCGAACTGCTTGGCGAACCAGGCGCCCGGGTTGACCTTGTCGAGCTGGACGTGGCCGAACGGGTCGCGCGGGACCTCCTGCCCCGCGGCCTCGAGCTCGGCGACGACCTCCGCGACACCGGCTCCCTCGGAGAGGAAGACGTTGACGCAGCCGACCTCGTCCATGACGGCTCGCAGGCGCGCGGCCTCGGCCTGGAGGTCGATGGGGAGCTCGGGCACGAAGACGGCGTGGACGTCCCACCGGCGCGGGTCGTTGCCGATGCCGGGCACGTACTCCTGCTCGCCGACCCACCGGTGGTACTCCTGCGCGGTGGCGGCCGTGAGCCACCCGCAGTGCCGACCCATGACCTCGTGGACGATGAGCATCCGCGGGTTCGAGGAGTGCTCGGCGATGACGTTCCGGGCGAAGACCGAGCCCTGCTCGGCGGCGGTCCACGCGCCGAGCGACTGGCGGATGGGCACGACGTCGTTGTCGATGGTCTTCGGCAGCCCCACGACGGTGAGGGCGTAGTCGTTCTCGCCGAGGTAGGCCGCGAGGTCGGCGGCCGTGGTGTTCGTGTCGTCGCCGCCGATCGTGTGCAGGACGTCGACGCCGTCGGCGGTCAGCTGCTCGGCCGCGACGTGGAGCGGGTCCTGGCCCTCCCGGACGAGGCCGCGGCGCACGCAGTCGGCGACGTTGGTCAGCTTGACCCGGCTGTTGCCGATCGGCGAACCGCCGAACCGGTGGAGCAGGTGGGCGCCCTCGCGCACCTCGGGCGTCACCTCGACGTACTGGCCGCGCAGCAGCCCCGCGTACCCGTTGGTGTAGGCGATGATCCGCACGTCCGGAGCGACCTCGGTGTAGCGCTCGATGAGCCCGCCGACGGCGGAGGACAGGCACGGGGCGAGGCCGCCTGCGGTGAGCATGGCGACGGTGCGGACGGTCATGGTGCGCTCCTGCGGGGAGGTCGGGGCGGGGTCGAGGAGGTGGGGGGACCGCGCTGTCCCGCCGACGTCCATTGTGTCCGGTCCCGGGTGACCTGGGTCACCCGACCACCATCCGGGCGTCGGTCGGCCTCAGGACCCGCGGAGCTCGACGGCGATGAGCTCGGCGGTCTGGACCATGTTGAGGGCGGCGCCCTTGCGGAGGTTGTCGCCCGAGATGAAGAGGTCGAGGCTGGTCGGCTGGCCCTCGGCCTGGCGGATCCGACCGGCGAAGCGCGGGTCGGCCCCGACGACGTCGTTGGGCGTCGGGAACTCCGGCTCGTCGGGGTCGTCGAGGACGACGACCGCCGGCGCCTCGACGAGCGCCTGGCGCGCCTCCGACACCTTGACCCGGCGGCCGAAGGTCGCGTGCACGGTGACGCTGTGCGAGGAGACCACCGGCACCCGGAGGCAGGTGGCCGACACGGGCAGGTCGGGGAGGTCGAGGATCTTGCGGGTCTCGTCGCGGACCTTGACCTCCTCGGAGGTCCAGCCGTTCCCGACGTGGTGTCCGACGAACGGAACCACGTTGAGCGCCAAGGGTGCCGGGAAGGGTGACTCCCCCAGCTCGTGCTCGATGAGGCGGCGCACGTCGCCGGGGCGGGTCCCCAGCTCGCGGTGGCCGTGGACGACGTCGAGCTCGTCGTGCAGGCGCGTCATCCCGGCGCGGCCGAGACCGGACGCGGCCTGCAGCGTCGTGACGACGAGGCCGGTCAGCTCCCAGCCGGCGTGGAGGACCGCGAGCGCGTCGATCATCGTCATGACCGTGGCGCCGGGGTTGGCGACGATGTTGCGCGGACGCTCGGTGACCTTGCGGGGGTTCACCTCGGGCACGACGAGCGGCACGTCGGGGTCGGTCCGGAAGACGGTGCTGTTGTCGATGGCGACGACGCCCCGGGCGGCCGCGAGCTCGACCCACTCGCGGGCGATCGAGGGCGGGATGTCGAAGATCGCGACGTCGACCCCGTCGAAGAACTCGGGCGTCAGCGCCTCGACCACGACGTCGACGCCGCCGACCTGCCGCACGGTGCCGACGTCCTCGTCGCCCGCGGCGAGGCGGACGTCGTCCCAGTGCCGGTCACGCGTGGGCAGGACGTCGAGGACGACGCTCCCCACCGCGCCCGTGGCGCCGACGATGCCGAGGGTCGGTCGTCCGGCCCCCTCGGCCCCTCCGGGCTGCACGCTCACGTCAGCGGCCGGTGCCCCCGTAGACGACGGCCTCACCCTCGGAGGAGTCGAGCCCGAACGCGGTGTGGACCGCCTTGACGGCCTCGTCGAGGAGGCTGTCGCGGGTGACGACGGAGATGCGGATCTCCGAGGTCGAGATCATCTCGATGTTGACGCCCGCGTCGGCGAGCGCCTTGAAGAGGGTCGCGGAGACGCCGGGGTGCGAGCGCATGCCGGCGCCGACGAGGGAGAGCTTGCCGATCTGGTCGTCGAACTGCAGCGAGGCGAACCCGACCTGCTCCTGGATGCGCTTGAGGGCCTGCACGCCCGTCTGGCCGTCGGCCTTGGGCAGCGTGAAGGAGATGTCGGTGAGTCCGGTCTCGGTGGCCGACACGTTCTGGACGATCATGTCGAGGTTGATCGCCGCGTCGGAGACGGCCTGGAAGATCTCGGCCGCCTTGCCCGGGCGGTCGGGGACCCCGACGACGGTGATCTTGGCCTCGCTGCGGTCGTGGGCGACCCCGGCGATGAGCGGCGCTTCCATCTCGTTCCCTTCGTAGAGGTTCGGGACCACCCAGGTGCCCTCCTTGTGGGAGAAGGAGGAGCGCACGTGGATGGGGATCTCGTAGCGGCGGGCGTACTCGACGCACCGGTGGAGCAGGATCTTGGCGCCGGAGGCCGCGAGCTCGAGCATCTCCTCGGTGGAGATCCGGCCGACGCGGCGGGCGCTCGGGACGATGCGCGGGTCGGCGGTGTAGACGCCGTCGACGTCGCTGTAGATCTCGCAGACGACGGCGCCGAGCGCGGCGGCCAGCGCGACGGCGGTGGTGTCGGAGCCGCCACGACCGAGCGTGGTGATCTCCTTGGTGTCCTGGCTGACGCCCTGGAACCCCGCGACGATGACGATGTGGCCGTCGCCGAGGGCACTCGTGATGCGTCCGGGCGTGACGTCGATGATGCGCGCCTTGCCGTGCGCGCTGTCGGTGATGACGCCGGCCTGGCTGCCGGTGAAGGAGCGCACCGAGTGGCCGAGGTTGGCGATGGCCATGGCGACGAGCGCCATCGAGATCCGCTCCCCTGCGGTGAGGAGCATGTCCATCTCGCGCGCCGGCGGCATCGGGCTGACCTCGTTCGCGAGGTCGAGCAGCTCGTCGGTGGTGTCGCCCATCGCGGAGACGACGACGCACACGTCGTTGCCCTGCTTGCGGGACTCCACGATCCGGCCTGCGACCCGCTTGATGCTCTCGGCGTCGGACAGCGAGGAGCCGCCGTACTTCTGGACGACGATGGGCACGAGGAGCCGCCTTCCGGACGGGGTGCGAGGGCGGCCACAACTCTATCCGGCGGTCCACGGACCGGACTCGGTGCCCGGCATCCGGTCACCGCCCTGAGAGCCCCCGTTCGCCGGGGTGGACGGACCGGTGGGACAGGATCGCCCTCGTGGTCGATGGTGCCCCGGACCTTTGGGACAACATCGCCCTAGTGGTCGATGTTGGCCCGTGCAGGCGTAGCGTCGCTGGCATGTCGATCGTCATCGTGGGTGCAGGGCTCGCCGGCGGCACCGCCGCCACCGAGCTGCGGGAGCAGGGCTACGACGGGAAGGTCGTCCTCCTCGGGGCCGAGGAGCACCCGCCCTACGAGCGGCCGCCGCTGAGCAAGGGCTACCTCCTCGGCAACGACGCCCTCGACAGCGCGTTCGTCCACCCGCGCGAGTGGTACGCCGAGCACGACGTCGACCTGCGGACCGGGGTCGAGGCCACCGCCCTCGACACCGACGGGCACGTCGTGTCGACGACCTCCGGGGACGTCACCTACGAACGCCTGCTCCTCGCCACGGGGGCCGAACCCCGCCGGCTCGCGGTGGCCGAGGAGAGCGGCGTCCCCGTCGCGTACCTGCGCACCATCGAGGACTCCGACCGGCTCAAGGCGGCCTTCGGCGAGGGTCGGCGGATCGCCGTCGTCGGTGCCGGCTGGATCGGGCTCGAGGTCGCCGCGGCGGCTCGCGAGGCCGGGTCCGACGTCACGGTCTTCGAGACGGCCGAGCTCCCGCTGCTGCGCGTCCTCGGGCCCACGGTCGCCGAGGTCTTCGCCGGCCTGCACCGCGAGCACGGCGTCGACCTCCGGCTGGGGGCGTCGGTCTCGCCCCAGGACCTCGCGGGCGCCGACCTCGTCGTGGCCGGGGTCGGGGTGTCCCCGCGGCTCGACCTCGCCCGCAGTGGTGGCCTCGCCGTCGACGACGGGGTGCTCGTCGACGCGACGCTGCGCTCGTCGGTCCCCTCGGTCCTCGCCGTCGGCGACATCGCGAGCCACGCCCACCCGCTCCTCGGCCGGCTGCGGGTCGAGCACTGGGACACCGCGATCAACCAGGCGAAGACGGCCGCGCACAACCTCGCCGGCGCCGACGAGGTGTACGACGCGATGCCCTACTTCTTCACCGACCAGTACGACCTCGGGATGGAGTACGTCGGCCACGGCAGCGCCGACGACGAGGTCGTCGTGCACGGCGACCTCGAGTCGAGGACGTTCCGCGCGTTCTGGGTGCGCGAGGGTCGGGTCGTCGCGGCCATGCACGCCAACGACTGGGACGCCACCGACGACCTGCGCGCCGCGGTGCGCTCGGGCGAGCTCCCCACCGAGGGCTGAGCCAGGGGCGCACTCACCAACGGGGCGGCGGCGACCCGTTACGGGTGGAGCGCGTCGAACTCGGCCTCGGACACGGCGTCGGCGTCGGCGTCGAGTCGGACGTGCGCCAGGAGGGCGTGGACGACGCGCAGCGCCGCCGCCGCGCGCTCGCCCCAGTGCGAGAGGTAGCTGAACTGCCACCACCACAGCGCCTCGACCCGGCGGCCGGCGTCGTGGTGGGCGAGCCCGTGGCTGAGGGCCGAGGCGATGTCGACGAGGTCGTCGGAGAGGCGGCCCACGGTGGGCTCGGGGTCGAGGACGGGGTCGGCGACGTCGGCGTACTCGTCGAGGCCCTCGAAGACGTTGCCGAGGCCCTCGCGCAGCGGGTCGAGCTCGGGGTCGGGGCCGGAGTCGGGCTCGAAGCGCTCGACGGGGACGACGTCCTCGACGGCGCCGAGCCGCGCGCCCATCATCGTCACCTGCGAGAGGGCGAGGAGGGCGAGGGGCAGCGCGGCGTCGGGGCTGTTGCCCGCGGCGATCTCGCGGATGGTCAGCAGGTACATCCGCGCGTCGGCCGCGGACTCCTCGGCGAGCACGGCCCAGTCGTCAGACATCGATGAGCCTCCGTCCCTCGAACGCCCGCCCCAGGGTGACCTCGTCGGCGTACTCGAGGTCGCCGCCGACGGGCAGGCCGGAGGCCAGGCGGGTGACGCGCAGCCCGAAGACCTTGAGCATCCGCGACAGGTAGCTCGCGGTGGCCTCGCCCTCGAGGTTGGGGTCGGTGGCGATGATGACCTCGGTGACGACCCCGTCGCCGAGCCGGGCGAGCAGCTCGCGCACGCGCAGGTCGTCGGGGCCGATGCCGTCGATGGGGCTGATGGCGCCGCCGAGGACGTGGTAGCGGCCGCGGAACTCGCGGGTCCGCTCGACCGCGACGACGTCCTTGGGCTCCTCGACGACGCAGATGGCGTGCTCGTCGCGGCGCGGGTCGAGGCAGATGCGGCAGCGCTCGGCCTCGGCGACGTTGAAGCAGACCTCGCAGAACCGCACGCGGGCCTTGACCTCGGAGAGGGCGTGGGTCAGCCGCTCGACGTCGGCCGGGTCGGCCTGGAGCAGGTGGAACGCGATGCGCTGGGCGCTCTTGGGACCGACGCCCGGCAGCCTGCCGAGCTCGTCGATGAGGTCCTGGACCGCGCCTTCGTACACACGTCGAGCCTACGACCTCGCGGCGACCGCGGGCCCGGCGCCGCGCCACCAATCACGCGCCACCCGTCACGCGCCGCTGCTCACAGGCACCCGTCACGCGCCACCCATCACGGGCCGCTGCTCACGGGCACCCGTCAGGCGCGGCCCGCGAGGACGTACCCGCCGGCCTCGTCGAGGGCGGCCGCGACCTCCTCGTCCGTCAGCTCGCGGGCGCCGGTGACCGTGACGAGGGACTCACCGCCCCCGACCACCTCGACCTCGACCCCGCCGACCCCCTCGAGGGTGCCGACCTCCTCGGTCACGGCCGCGGCGCAGTGGCCGCAGGTGAGCCCGGTCGCGCGGAACTGCTGGGTGGTGGCCATCGGTCCTCCTCGTGGGTCAGATGCCGACTGCGGCGCCCGTGGACTCGGGCGGCAGCTCGTTGTAGGTGTCGGCGCGCTCCTGGCCCGACAGGGCGGCGATGGCGTCCATGACCTCGTCGGTGAGCAGGCGGCGGGCCCTGCCGGCGGGCATCGCCGCGTACGGCGCGGGGCTGATGGGCCGGCCGAAGGCGACCCGGACCTTCGCCACGCGCGGGAAGCTCGACCCGATGGGCATGACGTCGTCGGTGCCGACGAGGCCGACCGGGACGACGGGGACGCCGGCGGTGAGCGCCAGCCACGCGACACCGGTGCGTCCCTTGTAGAGGCGGCCGTCGCGCGAGCGGGTGCCCTCGGGGTAGATCCCGAACCCGCGGCCCTCCTGGAGCACCCCGAGGGCGGCGTCGAGGGACTCCTGGGCGGCCCGCGAGGAGTGCCGGTCGACGGGGACGGCGCCGATGCCCTCGAAGAACCCGCGACGGATGCGCCCGCCGATCCCGGTGCCCGTGAAGTAGTCGGACTTCGCGAGGAACACGACGGTGCGCGGGGCCACGATCGGGATCGCGAAGGAGTCGATGAAGGACAGGTGGTTGCTCGCGAAGAGGACGCCGCCCGTGGGCGGCACGTTCTCCTTGCCGGTGACCGTCGGCCGCCAGAGCAGCTTCGACAGCGGCGCCACCGCACCGTGGCTCACCGTGTAGGCGAGACGGCTCACCGCTCCTCCTCGCGGATGACCGTGCCCCCGAGGAGCCGCTCGACGACGGGGACGCCGACGTCGCTGAGGTCGTCGAGCGACTCGTCGTCGTCGCTGACGGCGGTGTCGTCGACGACCCGGTCCTGCGGCGCGACCTCGGGGTTCTCGACGGCCTCGGCCCTGGCGCGCTCGAGCGGGCTCGCCCACGTCGGTGCCGACTCCGGGGCCGGGGGGGCCTCGGACCAGCTGGGCGCCGGGGTGTCGGGCGAGGTGGCCCAGCCCTCGACGGACGGCGGGGCCGACGGGCCCGAGGAGGCCTGCGCGGGCGGGGCGCTCGCCTCGGACCGGGTGCGCTCGGGGGCGGGCGCCTGCTCGGGCGGCGCGTCGTCGACGTCGTCGGGCTCGGGCGGGGTGGGGACGCCGGCGGGCAGCTGACGGGCGGGCGGGGAGAACGACGGTGACCCCGGGACACCGGACCCGGCGGCGTCGGACGGCACGCCCTCGACCCGGGCGTCGACGCCGAGGACGTCGATGAGCGCCTGGCGGACCCAGTCGGCGTGCGGCCCGCGGCGGAACGTCTCGGCGAGCCCGACGGTGGAGATCGCGAGGAGGACGCGGCGCCCGTCGTAGTCGGCGACCTGGGCGTTCTGGGAGACGAAGGTCCACGTGGAGCGGCGCATCTCGAAGAGCTTGGCCAGGACGTCGGGCCACGAGCGGCGCAGGGCGTCGGTGTCGAGGCCGCCCGGCCCCTTGGCCGGTGCCTGCGGCGCGACCGCGGCGGCCTCTTCCGGCGGGGCGTCGGAGGCGGGGGTGGAGGTCGGAGCCGGCGCTGGAGCATCGGACGGCTGCGGCAGGGAGGGGTGCGAGGCACGCGAGTCCTGCTGCGCCACAGCGGGCTCCGCCGGGTCGGGCCCAGCCGTTCCCGGCGCCTGAGGTACCTCGGCCGGCGCCGCGGGGGCCCGGGTGGCGACCGGAGCAGCGGCCGCGGGACCGGGCGCCTGCGTCGGGACGGCGGGCGAGACCGGAGCCGGGGGAGCCGTCGAGACCGGAGCGGGCGGGGGTGCCGCCGTCACGGGGGCCGCGGGTGCGGGTGCGGCAGAGGCGGACGACGGCCCGGACGACGCGGCCGCGGTGGGCACGCCCCCGACGTCGAGGCGCCGCTCGAGCCGGTCGAGCCGGGCGGCGTAGCCGGCCTCGCCGGCGGCGGCGGGCAGGAGGATGCGGGCGGCGATGAGCTCGAGCTGGAGCCGGGGCGCGGTCGCGCCGGTCATCTCGGTGAGTCCGGCGTTGACGACGTCGGCAGCGCGCGACAGGGCCCCGGCGCCGAAGCCGGCGGCCTGCGCACGCATCCGTTCGAGCTGGTCCTGCGGGACGAGGCGCAGCACCGCCGAGGCGCCCTCGCCCGTCGCGTGGACGACGATGAGGTCGCGCAGCCGCTCGAGGAGGTCCTCGACGAACCGGCGGGGGTCGAGCCCGGTCTCGACGACCTTGTCGACGACCCGGAAGACCGCCCCGGCGTCCCCCACGGCGAAGGCGTCGATGGTGGCGTCGAGGAGCTCGCCGTCGGTGAAGCCGAGGAGGGCGGCGGCCGACTCGTAGGTCAGCCCGTCGGTGCCGGACCCCGCGATGAGCTGGTCGAGGACCGAGAGCGAGTCGCGCACCGAGCCGCCGCCGGCCCGCACGACGAAGGAGAGCACCCCGGGGGCGACCGCGACGCCCTCGCGACCGCACAGCTCCTCCATGTACGCCTGCAGCCGGGCGGGCGGGACGAGCCGGAACGGGTAGTGGTGGGTGCGCGAGCGGATGGTCCCGATGACCTTCTCGGGTTCGGTGGTCGCGAAGACGAACTTCACGTGCTCGGGCGGCTCCTCGACGATCTTGAGCAGGGCGTTGAAGCCCTGCGGCGTCACCATGTGCGCCTCGTCGATGATGTAGATCTTGTAGCGGCTCTGGGCGGGGCCGTAGGAGGCCCGTTCGCGCAGGTCACGGGCGTCGTCCACGCCACCGTGGCTGGCGGCGTCGATCTCGATGACGTCGACCGTGCCCGACCCGCCGCGGGCCAGGGCCACGCACGAGTCGCAGGTGCCGCACGGCTCCGGGGTGGGCCCGTTCTCGCAGTTGAGGCAGCGGGCCAGGATGCGCGCGCTCGTCGTCTTGCCACACCCGCGGGGGCCGCTGAACAGGTAGGCGTGGTTGACCCGACCCGTGCGCAGCGCCTGCATGAGCGGCTCGGTGACGTGCTCCTGCCCGATGACGTCGGCGAACGACTCGGGCCGGTAGCGGCGGTACAAAGCGGTGCTCACGCGCCCAACCTAGTCGGCGTCGAGGACAGCGGGTACGCCGTGTTCACAGCCCCCGACGTAGGCTCGTCCCGTGCGCATCGACGTCTGGTCCGACATCCTCTGCCCGTTCTGCCACCTCGGCCGGCGGCACCTCGAGCTCGCCCTCGAGCAGTTCGAGCACGCCGACGAGGTGGGCGTGGTCTGGCACAGCTTCCAGCTCGACCGCACCGCCCCGGCCGTCGACGACCTGCCCGTCCTCGACCGCATCGCGGCGAAGTACGGAGCCAGCCGCGAGCAGATGGTCGCGCAGCACGAGCAGATGGCGCGCGACGCCGCAGCCGTCGGTCTCGACTTCGCCTGGGAGCAGCTGAGGGGCGGCAACTCCTACGACGCCCACCGCGTGCTCCACCTCGCCCGCAGCCTCGGGCGCGAGCGCGAGGTCACCGAGCGCGTCATGCGCGCCTGGTACTCCGAGGGCGCCGCGATCGGCGACCGCGAGGTGCTCGTCGGCCTCGCCGTCGAGGGCGGGCTCGATGAGTCCGTCGTGCGCGAGACCCTCGAGTCCGACGACTTCGGCATCGACGTGCGCACCGACCTCGCCCTCGCCGGCCAGATCGGCATCACGTCGGTCCCGACCTTCGTCCTCGACCAGAAGTACGGCGTCAGCGGCGCCCAGCCGGTCGAGGTGCTCCTCGGCTCCATCCGCCAGGTGTGGGACCTCCAGGGCACCGAGCCCGAGGAGGTCGCGGCCGGCGGCGGGTGCGGTGGCGGCTGCTGCGGCGGTGCCTGCGGCTCGGGAGGCGAGGCCGACGGGCTCGACACCGACGCGGCCGGCGGGTGCGGCTGCGGCGCCGGTGGCTGCGGTGGCGCGTGCGCCCCGGCCGACGAGGACGTCGCCTCCGCCGCTCGCTGAGCCACGTCCTCCGGCACGGTCGGGCTCGCGCGGGGCTGTCGGGTGCGGCGGCGCTGCCGGGTGCGTCAGGCACGGCGGACACGAGGACACCCCGCGTACCTGGAAGAGCCCACCTGCCCTTGCTGCATTCCTGCCCTGGGGGAGTTCGGCGGGGTACCACCACGCGGGGTGCCGCTCCGATCGTAGGCGAGGCGTCGGCCTCCACGGAAATCCTGCACCCACCCGCGCATCGGGTGTGGTCCGGGGCCATGACGCCTGCGAACCTGTGGACGGAGGCGACATGCCACCGGGTGGGGGGCGCCCCTACGGTCGTCCGCATGCCCGAGACACCCGTCGCGACGGCGCGCCGGTCAGCAGGGTCAGCACCGTGCGCGCCGGTACCGACGGACCCCCCGCGGCCCCCCCGCCCCCCGCACGAAAGGCCCATCGCATGAGCACCGTCAGCCAGGCCAGCCCGGCCGGCGCCGCACCCGAGCAGGGAGACCGGACGAACATCGTCAAGGTCGTCTTCGCCAGCGTCGTCGGCACCGCGGTCGAGTGGTACGACTTCTTCCTCTACGGATCGGCCGCCGCGCTCGTCTTCGGCGTCCTGTTCTTCCCCGACAGCGACCCGCTCACCGGCACGCTGCTCGCGTTCGGCACCTACGCCCTCGGCTTCGTCGCCCGCCCGCTCGGCGGCGTGGTCTTCGGCCACTACGGCGACAAGGTCGGCCGCAAGAAGATGCTCGTCGTCTCCCTCTTCATGATGGGTGCGGCCACCGTCGCGATCGGCCTCCTGCCGACCTACGCGGCCATCGGCGTCGCCGCGCCGATCCTGCTCCTGGTCTGCCGGCTCGTGCAGGGCTTCGCCGTCGGCGGCGAGTGGGGCGGCGCCGTCCTCATGGTCGCCGAGCACGGCAAGGACGAGAACCGCGGCTTCTGGTCGAGCTTCCCGCAGGCCGGGGTCCCGCTGGGCAACCTCCTCGCCACCGCGGTGCTGTGGGTCCTGTCGGTCTTCCAGTCCGAGGAGGCGTTCAACTCCTGGGGCTGGCGCATCCCGTTCCTCCTGTCGGCCGTCATGGTCCTCATCGGCCTGTGGGTCCGCCTCAGCCTCGAGGACTCCCCCGTCTTCGCCGAGGCCAAGGCCGAGATCGAGAACCGCGACGAGAAGCACGTGCCGATCCTCGAGGTCGTCAGGAAGTACCCCAAGGAGGTCCTCCTCGCCATGGGCATGCGGATGGCGGAGAACATCTCGTACTACATCTTCACCATCGTCGTCATCACCTACGTCACGACCTACCTCGACCAGCCCAAGGGCGTCGTCCTCGGCGCGCTCCTCGGTGGCGCGGCGATGCAGGTCGTCCTCATCCCGCTCATCGGCGCCCTGTCCGACCGCATCGGACGCCGGCCGCTGTACCTCGTCGGCGCCGTCGGCGTGGGCGTGTGGGGCTTCGTGTTCTTCTCGCTCATCGACTCGCTGAGCGGCGGGAGCATCCTCCTCGCCGTCATGGTCGGCCTGTTCTTCCACGCGCTGATGTACTCGCCGCAGGCGGCGTTCTTCTCCGAGCTGTTCGGCACCTCGGTGCGCTACACCGGCGCGTCGGTCGGCTACCAGCTGGCGTCGATCTTCGCGGGGGCGCTCGCGCCGATCATCGCGCTCAAGCTCCTCGGCGACGTCGAGACGAAGAACACGACCGCGGTCGGCATCTACCTCGCCATCGCCGCCGCCATCACCGTGGTGTCCGTCCTCCTCGCGAAGGAGACGCGGAACACCTCGCTGCGGCACGACCGGGTGGTCCCCGCCGCCCACGAGTGACGTCGCACCACCTCCCCGGAGGGCCGGTCCCGCACCTGCGGGGCCGGCCCTCCGGCCGTCCGTGGGGCCTCCGCGGCCCGGCGGGTGGCGGCGTGGGTGGTGCCCCGGATGTCGGGGACGGCGCGCGGTCGGCGACGATGGAGGTTCCCGACCCGGAGGACCCGATGACCCCCCGCACCCTGTTCACGTGGCTCGCGCGCGCCGAGGCCGTCACCTGGACGCTGCTGCTCGTCGGCATGTGGCTGAAGTACCTGACCCGGGCCACGGACCTCGGGGTGCGGGTCTTCGGGCTCGCCCACGGGGTCGTCTTCCTCGCGTTCGCCCTCGCCGTGATCGTGCTGTGGGTCGACCAGCGGTGGCGCCTCGCCGATGCCGCGGTCGCCCTCGTGGCGGCGGTCGTCCCGTTCGCCACCCTGTGGGTCGAGCGTCGCGTCGAGCGGCGATCCCTGGCCCCGGAGCGCTGGCGGCTCGGTCCCGACGGCGAGCGTCCGGCGACACCCCTCGAGCGCGTCGTCGCCGGCGCCCTGGCCCGTCCCGCCCTCGCGCTCGTCGCCGCCGCCCTCGCGGTGGGGCTCACGACGGCCGCGCTGCTCGTCGTCGGACCGCCCCCGGTCCCCGGCAACGGCGCCTGAGGACGGCGCCCCGCCACCTCGTCCTCGGCCTCAGGGGCGGACGAGCCAGACCCAGCCGGTCGCGCTGAGGAGCATGGCCAGGACGAGCTGGGTGAGCAACCCGAGGCCGATGCTGAACAGCAGGCCCGCGAGGCCGCTGCGCCGCTTGCCGGCGGCAGCCTCGCCCGCCGGCTGAGCGGCCTCCCCCGCTGCCTCACGCTGGTCGGGCCATGAGGGTGAGTCGACGACGTCGAGCGCCCGCCCCCGCTCGCGGGCCGACAGGTCGCGAGGCCGCCTCAGGTGCTCGGCCACGGCGTAGACGACGACGCCGACGCCCAGGGTGGGGAAGGCGAACCAGAACCAGAACCACCGGGTCCCGTGGACCGGTCGGGGACCGAGGAGCAGGAGCCCGAGGAAGAGCACGCCCACGGCGAACCCGGACCAGGCCGCCCATGCCGGGAGCTCCGTCCTCGGGGCGTCGGTCCACGTCCTGGCCGCCGGGACGTCCGCCGCCCGGAGCAGCCCGGTGTACTCGGCCGGGAGCGGGTCGGTCGTGAGGTCGAGCACGCGGGTGAAGGGCGCCGAGGACGTGGCGTAGGCCAGCGTGACCATCCCCGGCTGGTCGCCGTCGACCGGCCGCCCGTCCGCACCGAGCGTCACCCACCAGAGGTCGAGGTTCTCGACCCACGACACGTCGTCGGTGTGCGTCATCGCGACGGCGCGCCACGCGACGACGTCACCCGAGGCCAGGTCCTCGCGGAACCGGGCGTCGGAGACCAGTCGCGGCTGCAGGAGGACCGTGATGACGAGCCAGGCGACCCACGCCGTGAGGACGAGGGCACCGACGAGCCGGTGGGCGTCCCCGGGCTGCCGGTGCCGGAGCCGGTCGAGGACCGCCGCGACCCCAGGTGACGCGCTGCTCCCCACGTGCGTCGTCGACCCGCCCCCGGTGTCCATGACACGCAGGATGGCAGCGGAGCGCGTCGAGGGCAACGATTTCGGGGAGGGAGGCTGCCTCTAGTAGCCTCGCCCGCGGAGGATTCGCATAGTGGCCTAGTGCGCACGATTGGAAATCGTGTTGGGATAAAACCCTCGGGGGTTCAAATCCCCCATCCTCCGCCAGACACCGACGGCCCCGATCGCCCGCGACCGGGGCCGTCGGCGTGCGCGGAGGTCCGCCGGGTACCGCGGGGTGCGAGTTCTCGCAGAACCCGGCGTGCCGCGTCGGTCACCGGCCCTATGCTCCGGACGACACTCACGTTCGACCCCCGGGGGACCCATGCGACGCCTCGCCGTCATCCTTCCGCTCGCCGCGCTCGTGGCCGCGGGCCTCACCGCCGTCCCGGCACAGGCCGTGCCGCTGCCCACGTCGGGCGTCACCGCCTACTCGGTCGACACCGGCGCCCTCCCGGGGGCCGGCTGGGGCACCCGTTTCGCGCTGGAGAGCTCCGCGGCCGGGGCGAGCGGCAACGCCCTCGGCGGCGGGGGCCTCACCGTCGGGGGCATCTCGGGCGGCACCTTCGCCCGCGTGTTCGTCTCGCCGCCCACCGGAGGCGGCTTCGCGGTGGGCACGTACGACATCCGGGAGGTCGCGACGGCCACCGAGGCGCGGGTCCAGATCGACGGCGGCACCCCCGCCGAGTGCTCCACCGTCTCGGGCACCCTCACCGTCCACGAGGTCGCGCTCGACGCCGGCGAGGTCACCAGGTTCGCCGGCTCGGTGCGGGGCAACTGCGGCGAGGGCGAGCCGGTGTTCGCCCAGGAGATCCGCTGGAACTCCACCGTCCCGTTCATCCGCCTCACGGCCCCGGTGAGCACGTCGACGCCGTCGACCACCGTGACGGTCGCCGTCCCCTCGACCGCGACCTTCGGCCAGGTCATCGGCAGCGGGACCGACGCGAAGGTCCGCGTCGTCAATGACGGCTGCAGCAACCGGACCGTCACCGGAGGCACGAGCTGCCCGATCACCATCGCCGCGACGCCTGACTTCTTCGGTCCGGCCCAGGACCTCCTCACGCTCCCCGACGGCGGCGCCGGGCGGAAGATCCCCGTCACCGTCGTCGGCTACGACACGGCGAGCGGTGCCTACGCCCCGCTGAGCCCGGCGCGGCTCCTCGACACCCGTCGCCGGGTCGGCATCCCCACGACCACCCCGTTGGGCGGCGGACGCTACGTCGACCTCCAGGTGACCAGCAGGGGCGGCGTGCCGTCGACCGGTGTCTCCGCGGTCGTCCTCAACGTCACCGTCGTCGCCCCGACGAGCCAGGGCTACGTCACCGTCTACCCCACGGGCACGAGCAAGCCCACGGCGTCGTCCGTCAACTTCAACAAGGGCTGGACCGGTGCCAACCTCCTCACCGTGAAGGTCGGCACCGGCGGCAAGGTGCGCATCCACAACTACGCCGGCAACACCCACGTCGTCGCCGACGTCGTCGGGTACTACAACGCGCCGACGAGCACCCGGACGAGCGGCTACGGCGGCTACTCGGGCATCGAGCCGGCGCGCATCGCCGACACCCGCCTCGACGCCGACCCCCTCCAGCCGGGCTGGTACCTCACCACCGGCTACGACTTCGGCGAGTTCAACCCCCACATCACCGCCTTCGCCGTGAACATCACCGTCACCAGGCCCACCGGCTCGGGACACCTCACGGCCTGGGACGGCGAGCAGTTCCCGGCACCGAAGACCTCGACCCTGAACTTCACGGCGGGGCGCACCGTCCCCAACATGGCGATCGTGCCGACCTCCGAGTGCGGCGCCGACTTCTGCCCCGAGGACCCGACGATCCCCCTCATGGGGGTGCTCAACACGAGCAACGGCAACGCCCACGTCGTCGTCGACCTCGTCGGGGTCTACGACGACAACACCCTCGACGGCATGTGGCGCTTCCGGCCGCTGGCCAAGCCGACCCGCATCGTCAACACCAAGCTCGCGCAGGGCATCAACGGTGCCGTCGGTGCCGGCGCGACGAAGACGGTCGCGGTCCCCGACACGGTCTCGACCTTCAACTCGATGGCGGTCGTCACGAACACCACGGCCAACAAGCCGACGAAGACCACGGTCCTCACCCTGTGGAACGACGACATCGCGCGTCCGGGCGTCAGCAACCTCAACCCCTACGCCGGTCAGCTCGTGTCGAACATGACGATCACCGACATCGGCGCCGACTGGGGCTTCAAGGTCCACAACGCGACCGGCTCGACGAACCTCGTCATCGACGTCGCGGGGACCATGGAGAACTACCCGGCGGTGGCCGACCCGGGTGCCGCGGCCGACCTGCGGGCCGACGGCGTCGACGCCCTGCGGGACCGCGCGGCACAGCGGGCCACCGGTGACACGCGCGCCTCGGCGCCGCACCTCACGGGCACGCCCGTCAGCTTCGCCCCCCGGCAGCGCTGACGACGCGTCCCACGACCACGGCCCCGGGCACCCGCCCGGGGCCGTCGTCGTGGCGGCGGCCGGGGCTCAGGCGAGCGGGAGGCGCTCGCGCACTCGGGTGCGCTCGTCGTGGAGGTCGATGAGCCGCTGCTCGTCAACGCCGGGGACCGCCCCCGAGGCACTGATGAGCCGGCAGGTCGCCCACGACTCCACGGCCTCGTCGTACGCGTCGACCCACCGCAGCCAGGCGCGCTCGGCCGCCTCGTCGGCACACGGCCAGGACACCCCGAGCGCCGGTTCGCCGAGGCGGTGGGGCTTCGGGGTCAGCCGGGCCCGGTAGCTGTCGTGCGTCGCGCAGAGCTCGACGTACAGGGGGTCGGAGTCGAGGGCGACGAGGATGGCGCGCGCCCGGTCCGACAGCGGCCCGGCCGCCGCGCCGCTCACGAGGACGCGCAGCCCGGCGGCCGTCCGGTAGACCCGCACCCCGAGGTCGGGGTTGGCGCGGGCGAACTCCCACACGGGCTCGCAGGCGAGCGCCTCGGCGACCGTGGGACCGCTCCCCCCGGTCGAGCCCACCGGTGAGGCCGACCCCGCCGAGAACATCCCGTGGGCCCCTCCCGGTCGCCCGGCTGACGGGGAGTCGAGCCCCGCGGCGTCCTGCGCCCCGGTCTGCTGCGGTGGGGGGTCGGGACGACCGAGGACGAGCCGTCGCAGGAACCCCGCGACCCCGGCGCCCGCCCCGCGACCGCCGCGACCGCCACGGCCGCGGGACGAGGCGGCGCCCTCATCGAGACCGTCGACGTCGACGTCGGCGATGAGGAGCAGGTCGGTGCACAGGACCTCGCAGCCCATCCGGTTGCGGGTGACCACCCCGAGCCGCCGCCCGTCGTCGGAGAGCACCTCCTCGAGGACCGGCTCGCGCAGCGGTGTCCTCGGGTAGTAGCCCCTCGTGGCCGGCAGCCGCCCCTCGAGCGCCACCCGGTCCAGGGTCTCGGCGAGGCGCCGGCGGCCGACCTCCGCGGCCTCCTCGTCGGACTCGGTCGACCAGCCCCACACGGCCAGCGGGCCGCCCGAGGACCCGAGGTGGGGGCTCCACCCCTCGACCCTGACCCAGTGCTGCGGCACCTCCATGGCGCGCAGTCTGTCAGCCACCGCGGCGCGCGGCCCGCCGCCGGTCGCCTGCGAGATCTCGCAACGTTTCGCCCGAGGTCGCGCGCCGTGCGTGGTTTCGGGCCTACCCTCCCTCTACCACGACTCACACCTCTCCCTGGGAGAACTCCGTCACCATGCGTCGCCACACCCTGACCGTCCTCGCCTCGGCTGCCACCCTCGGTGCGCTCGTCGTGGCCACCCAGCCCGCGGTCGCGACCGCGGCCCCCGCGCCCGCCGCTGCCGCTGCCGCCGCTGCCGCGATCGCGCCCACCGGCGCCTACACGCCGCTCACCCCGGCCCGCCTCCTCGACACCCGCCGCAGGACCGGGGTCACGACGACGACCCCGATCGGCGCGGGGAAGAGCATCGACCTCCAGGTCACCGGTCGCGGCGGCGTGCCGACGGCGGGCGTCTCCGCGGTCGTCCTCAACCTCACCGCGGTCGCGCCCACCAGGCGCGGCTACCTCACCGCGCACCCGGCGACGATGGCGCGCCCGACCGCGTCGTCGATCAACTTCAACGCCGGCTGGACGGGCGCCAACCTCGTCACCGTGCCGATCGGCACCGGCGGGAAGGTCCGGATCTTCAACGCCGCGGGCCTCACCCACGCCGTCGCCGACGTCGTCGGGTACTACCACTCCGCGTCGAGCACGTCGACGGCGCTCGGGTCCTACGAGGCGACCGACCCGACCCGCCTCGTCGACACCCGCCTCGAGCAGGACTGGGGACGCATCCCGCTCGGGCCGCAGGAGTACCTGTGGGCGTCGGTGGACTTCGAGGACGTGGACTTCAACGCGCGCGTCGAGGCCGTCGCCCTCAACGTCACCGCCGTCGCACCGACCCGGCAGGGCCACATCACCGTGTTCAACGGTGACGGACCGTCGAGCATCCCCGCCACCTCGACGCTGAACTTCGCGGCCGGGCGCACCGTCCCGAACATGTCCATCGTCAAGGTCGGCCACTGCTCTCCCCCGGAGTGCGAGCTGGCCAACACGCCGCGCTTCGGCGTCGCGAACGCCTCGACCGGCGCCGTCCACATCGTCGTCGACGTCGTCGGGGTCTACTTCACGGCCCAGGAGGGTGACAGCGGCTGGCGGTTCAAGTCGCTCTCGTCGCCGAGGCGATTCGTCGACTCCCGCCTCGGCCAGGGCCTGGCGACCAACCTCGGGTCCAACGTCGAGAAGGTCGTCACGGTGCCGTCGACCATCGCCGGGCCCGCCACCCGGGCCGTCGTCACGAACACGACGGCGGCGCAGCCGACGGTCACGACCGTCCTCACCCTGTGGCCCGCCGGCATCGCCAGGCCCACCGTGAGCAACCTCAACCCCTACGCCGGGCAGGTCGTGTCGAACATGACGATCACGCAGCTGACGGGCGCGGACTTCCGGGTGCACAACCGGGTCGGGACGACGCCGCTCGTCATCGACGCGGCGGGCACCTTCGAGGACTTCCCGACCGGACCCGTCGCCCTGCGCGGCGCAACGGGCCTGGCGACCGACCGTCCGTCGCGCACCGCGCCGACCTCCACCGTGGGTGGGGTCACCGGCTGGTGAGCCACCCGGGTCGCGCCCCTCTGGGTGGTGCGCGCGCTCCCGGTGATCCGCGGGTCAGCGGCCGGTCCGACCGAGAGGTCGGGCCGGCCGTCCGCGTGCCAGGGGGTCAGGCGCTCCGGACGTGGACGTACCGCGCGTGCCGCGGCAGGTCGCCCGACACCGCCAGCTCCGCGCCGAGGAGGCGGGCTCCCTCGAGCGCCCCACCCTGCGGCGCCACGGGGGCGGGCCCGACCTCCGAGACGGCGGCGACGAACGCGGCTTGACGCTTGGTTACCTACCCGGCGGAGGTCAACGGAAGATGCGTGTCCCAAGGGTGAAGATCGCGTCAGAATCCCGCCGGCAGCTCCCGTCGCGTGTGCTCAGGTGGCTGCCCCGGCGACCGGCTGGGCACACGCGAGGGAGCCGCTGGGCGCGGAGGACGCCCGCCGGGCCACCGTTCGGCGACGGAGGGCTGGCGGCCGGGCGCCCGGGCTGCGCACGATGGGCCCATGAGCACCGGCGCCTGGGCAGCGGCCCACGAGCAGTCCATCACCGACCCGACGGCCTTCTGGGGCGCCGCGGCCGAGGCGATCGAGTGGGCCACCCCTCCGACGACCGTCCTCGACGACTCGAACCCGCCGTTCTACCGCTGGTTCCGCGGGGGCCGGCTCAACACGTGCTTCAACGCCCTCGACCGCCACGTGCGCGACGGCCGCGGGGACCAGGCGGCCCTCGTCCACGACAGCCCCGTCACCGGGACCGCGGCGACGTTCACCTACCGCGAGCTCCTCGACCGCGTCGCGACCTTCGCGGGGGCGCTCGCCTCCCTCGGCGTCGAGAAGGGCGACCGCGTCGTCGTCTACATGCCGATGGTGCCCGAGGCCGTCGTCGCGATGCTCGCCTGCGCCCGCCTCGGCGCGGTGCACTCGGTCGTCTTCGGCGGGTTCGCCCCGGCCGAGCTCGCCGCCCGGATCGAGGACGCCCGACCGGTCGCCGTCGTCTCGGCGAGCTGCGGCATCGAGACGACGCGCGTCATCGAGTACAAGCCGATGCTCGACGCCGCGCTCGACCGCAGCAGCCACAAGCCCGAGTCGGTCATCGTCCTCCAGCGACCCCAGGCGCGGGCGGCGGTCGGCGAGCGCGACACCGAGTGGGAGGAGCTCGACTGGGACGAGCTCGTCTCCGACGCCGAGCCGGCCGACTGCGTCGACGTCGAGGCCACCGACCCCCTGTACGTCCTCTACACCTCTGGCACGACCGGGCGCCCCAAGGGCATCGTCCGCGACAACGGCGGCCACGCGGTGGCGCTGCGCTGGTCGATGGAGAACGTCTACGACATCGGGCCGGGCGACACGTTCTTCACGGCCTCCGACGTCGGCTGGGTCGTCGGCCACTCCTACATCGTCTACGCACCCCTGCTCACCGGCGCGACCACCGTCCTCTACGAGGGCAAGCCGGTGGGGACCCCCGACGCCGGCGCCTTCTGGCGGGTGTGCGCCCAGTACGGCGCGAAGGCGATGTTCACCGCGCCCACCGCCTACCGCGCCATCAAGCGCGACGACCCCACGGGGTCCCTCCTCGCCGGGTACGACCTGTCCCGGCTCGAGACCGTCTTCCTCGCGGGCGAGCGGCTCGACCCCGACACCTACGCGTGGGCCACCTCCACGCTCGGCGTCCCCGTCGTCGACCACTGGTGGCAGACCGAGACCGGGTGGCCGATCGCGGCGAACCTGCGTGGCCTCGAGCCGATGCCGATCAAGCCCGGGTCCCCCTCGGTGCCCGTCCCCGGCTACGACGTCCGCGTCCTCGACGACCGCGGCGAGGAGGTGCCGCGCGGCACCGAGGGCGCCATCGCCATCCGCCTGCCGCTGCCCCCCGGGACCCTGCCGACGCTGTGGGAGGACGACCAGCGCTACGTCGACGGGTACCTGTCGGTCTACGAGGGGTACTACCTCACCGGCGACGGCGGCTCGGTCGACGACGACGGCTACCTCTACGTCATGGGGCGCACCGACGACGTCCTCAACGTCGCCGGCCACCGGCTCTCGACGGGGTCCATCGAGGCTGCGCTGGCCGGGCACCCGGACGTCGCCGAGTGCGCGGTCATCGGGGTCGCCGACGAGCTCAAGGGCCAGGTGCCGCGCGGGCTCGTCGTCCTCAAGGGCGGGGTCGACGGGGCGGCCCAGGGCGAGCGGATCCGCGCCGAGCTGGTCCAGCGGGTGCGCGACGAGGTCGGAGCCGTGGCGAGCCTGCGCCGGGTCGACGTCGTCGCGGCCCTGCCGAAGACGCGCTCCGGGAAGATCCTGCGCAAGACGATGCGTGAGATCGCCGACGGCACGGTGCCGGTGGTGCCGGGGACCATCGAGGACGCCTCGGTGCTCGACGCCCTCACCCCGGTGCTGCGCCCGTCTCCCTGAGGTCGGCTGTCGGTGGTCCGTCGTACCGTCGGGGCGAGCCACGAGGGAGAGGACGCACGATGACGGGGTACGTCGAGCCGCCGCGGGCCGGCACCGAGGCCGAGACGCTCATCGGGTCGCTGGAGCGGCAGCGGGCCACCTTCGCGTTCAAGTGCGAGGGGCTGACGGCCGAGCAGCTGCGGCACCGGATCGGGTCGTCCGAGGTGACGATCGGCGGGCTGCTCAAGCACCTCGCCCACATGGAGGACCTCAACGTCACCCACACCCTCGCGGGCCACGACATGCCGGCGGTGTGGCGGGCCATGCCGGAGGACGACCCGGGGGCCTTCGCGTGGAGCTCGGCCGCCGACGACTCGCCGGACGAGCTCTACGCGCTGTGGGCCGACGCCGTCGAGCGCTCCCGCGGGGTCGTCCTCGACGCCGTGCGGACCATCGGTCCCGGCGGGACGTTCGAGGTCAGGCCCGGTGTCGAGGTGAGCGTCCGGCGCCAGCTCGTCGACCTCATCGAGGAGTACGCCCGCCACACGGGCCACGCCGACCTCATCCGCGAGGACGTCGACGGGCGGGTCGGCGAGGACCCGCCAGGGGAACGGCGGCCCTTCACCCTCCCCTGACCCCCTCGCCCGGCCGCGATCGCCCCGCAGCCGGGGCCCGAGCCCTACGATCCCGTTCACGCGAGACGGGGAGGTCGAGGTGGCCGGGAGGTTCGGGCGGCGGGTCGTGCGTGCGGACCTGAGGAGAGCCGACGTCGTGGCGAGCAGCGGGGCGTCCGCGTACCGGTTCGGTCAGTACCTCGAGGACTCCCGCTTCGGCCGGTGGTTCTGGCTCGTCGCGGCGGTGACCCAGCTGCTCCTGTTCGCCGGACTGCCGTTCCTCCTCGTCTGGGGCATCTGGGAGCGCAGCGACCTCGACCGCGGGGACCCCGTCCGGATCGGGATCGTCGCCATCGTGGCGGTCCTGTTCTGGTGCGCGGCCCTGGTCTGGCAGGGCTCGGTGCGCGCGATGGTCCGCCACCTGTCGGCCCCGCGACGCGAGTGGGACCCGGGCGACGACGAGGAGCAGGCCCTGTCGGAGGGAGGGAGTTGACTGGTGACGTGGACTCCCCGACCGGCACCGGACCGACCACGACGGCCGGCGCCGCGGGTGCGGCGGGTGCGGCGGGTGCGGCGGCACGCCTGGAGGAGGAGCGCGCGGCCCTGCTCGAGCGGGCGGCACGGATGACCGACGACATGACCGCGCTCGTCGACGCCTCGCGCGGCTCCAACGCCGACGACGAGCACGACCCCGAGGGCCAGACGATCGCCTACGAGCGCTCCCAGCTCGCCGCCCTGACCACCCAGGCCCACGCCCACCTCCTCGAGGTCGAGGCGGCCCTGGAGCGGGTGGCGGCCGGGACCTACGGCACCTGCGAGGTGTGCCGGCAGCCGGTCGACCCCGAGCGCCTCGAGGCGCGCCCGACTGCCCGTACCTGCGTGCGCCACGCCACCCCCGCCCGCGCGCGCTGACACGACGCCCGGCCGCCGCCGTCGTCAGGCGCGCGGACGGTCGCGGTACTGCGCCGGGGTCACGCCGACGAGGGCGGTGAAGTCGCGGGTGAAGTGCGCCTGGTCGTACCACCCCCAGCGGTGCGCGAGGTCGGCGAGCGTGCCGTCGAACCCGGCGTCGAGCTCGGCGACGGCGTCGTGCATCCGGTACCGGGCGAGCACCCACTTCGGCCCGACGCCGACGAGGTCGAGGAAGAGCCGCTGGAGGGTCCGGGCCGAGGTGGCGAACCGCGCCGCGACGTCGGTGACCGTGAGGAGGTCGTGGTCGGCGAGCATCGTCGCGCACACGGCGAGGAGCAGGTCGTGGTGCTCGTCCGGTCCGGGGTCGAGGGCGACGAGCCCGTCCTCGGCGGCCGCGGCCCACCGCTCGGGGTCCTCGGCGAGGGCCGGGTCGGAGAGGACGGCGCAGAGCTCGTCGGGGAGGACGTCGCTCGCCGGCACCACCGCGTCGGTCCAGTCGCGGGCCGGGCCGTTCGTGAGCGCAGCCAGGCCCCCGGGCCGGAACCGGACGCCCGCCACCCGCCCGCGCCCGCGGACCTCGACGTCGAAACGGCGGGTGACGACCCCGGTCACGAGGAGCACCTCCCCCGGCGGCAGCCCGTCGCGGGTGTGGTCGCCGACCTCGAGGGTGAGGCTGCACGTGGGGTGCGGCAGGGTCTGGCTCGGGAACGCCGTGCCGTCGGGCAGGTCCCAGCGCAGCGACCAGTGGTTCTCGACCCACCGCTCGACCCCCGGACCGCAGGCCCACCGCCGCACGTCGACGTGCCGGGCGAGGAGGTCGGGGCGCAGGATGCCGGAGGTCGAGGCCGTCGGCTGCGACGTCGGCGCGCGCGTCGCGGTGGCCCCGCCGCCTCCTGTCGCCTTTGTCCTAGCCGCCACGACCGCAGCCTAGGCAGGATCGGTGACACCGACACCCGTCCCCGACGAGAGGCAGCACCCATGGCACTCGCCACCTTGAAGATGGTCACCCTCGACAGCACCGACTCCCGGCGCGACGCCGCCTTCTGGTCGGCGGTCCTCGGCTGGGAGGTCGCGGCGGTCGAGGACGAGTACGCGATGCTCAGCGGCCCCGGAGGGCTCGCCCTCGGCCTCGGCACGCTCGCCGACCACGAGCCGCCCGGGTGGCCGAACGAGCACGGCAGCAAGCAGTTCCACTTCGACCTCGCCGTCGACGACCTCGACGCCGCCGCCTCCGCGATCGTCGGGCTCGGCGCCACGCTCGCCGACGAGCAGCCGGGCGAGACGTGGCGCGTCCTGCTCGACCCGAGCGGCCACCCCTTCTGCCTCACCCTCGCGGGCAACTGGGGCTGACCGACGCTCGCCCGTCCCCGGCGCCGCCGGCGCCGAAGACGCCACCGGAGCCCCGGGCGCGACCGGGGGACGGACGCGGCCGCGCCCCGGCCACCGCTCGGGGCAGGGTGGAGCCGTGGAAGGAGTCGTCCTCGGGTTCGCGACCATCGCCGTGGTCATCGCGGTGGGTGCCCTTGTCGCCCACCTCGGCATCGTCGACCTCGCGGCCCAGGGCGTCCTCGCCCGAGTCTCGTTCTTCGTCGCCACCCCCGCCCTGCTCGTGACGACCGTGGCGCGGGCCGACGTCCACGACGTGCTCTCGCGGTCGCTCGTCGCGACGGTGGTCGGGGTGGCGGTCCCGGCGACGATCTACCTCCTCGCCGCCCGACGGTGGCGACGCACCGCCGGTGAGCGCGTCGTCGGCGCCCTCGCGAGCTCGTACGTCAACGCCGGCAACCTCGGCATCCCCATCGCCGCCTACGTCCTCGGCGACGCGGCGCTCGTCGCGCCGACGCTCCTCCTCCAGCTGCTCGTCCTGCAGCCGCTCGCCCTCGCCGTCCTCGACGCCGACGTCGCCGGGCGGCGGCCCCGGGCGCGCGAGGTCCTCGTCGGGCCCTTCACCAACCCGCTCACCGTCGGCACGCTCGTCGGGCTCGTCCTCTCGCTCACCGGCTGGCGGCTGCCCGAGGTCGTCGCCGCGCCCGTCGAGCTGATCGGCGCGATGGCCGTCCCCGGTGTCCTGCTCGCCTACGGCATCTCGCTGCGGCTCGGGCCCGGGTTCGGTGGTGGCGTGCCCCGGGGTGAGCTCGCGCTGACGAGCACCCTCAAGCTCGCGGTCCAGCCCCTCGTGGCCTGGGCGGTCGCGCACCACGCCCTCGGCATCTCGGGGGCCGCGCTCCTGGCGGTCGTCGTGTGCTCGAGCCTGCCGACGGCGCAGAACATCTTCGTCCACGCCACGCGCTACGACCGCGCGACGACGCTCGCCCGCGACACCATCCTCGTGACGACGATCGGGGCGGTCCCCCTCATCGCCGTCGTCGTGCTGCTCCTCGGCCCCTGAGCCGTCGCGGCCGGCCCGCCCCCGCGCGGGGTGGTCACGCATGGCCCGAACGGGTGGGTCGTGGCGGGCCGGACCGTCCGATGGAGCCATGGCGCGTGGTGGCCGGGCGCGAGGATCGTGGCGGAGGTCCGCGTGCCACGTCGAGAAGGGACCACCATGAACCGCCGACCCGTCGCCACCCTCGGTGTCATCGCCCTCGCGGCCGTCGCCGCCGCGCCCCTCGCCGGCGGCGCCGCGCTCCCGCCGAAGACCTCGTTCACGGTCGTGACGTCGTTCCTCACCCCGTCGAGCCCGATCATCGCGGCGACCGGCCCGTGGGCGGCGTGCACCAGCGTCAGCGACCTCTCGGGCTCTGCGAACCAGTGGTCCCCCAGGACGATCCGCTTCAGCGGCGAGAAGCGCGTGGAGTGCGAGGGCGGGGACGTCGTCATCCGCTACGACGCCGACATGAGCCTCAGCGGACCCGACTCGAGGGAGCGGCGGACCTTCGGCACGTGGTCGGTCGTGTGGTCCGAGGAGGGCGCGCCCGTCACCGGTGGCGCCGGGCGGGTCGAGGGCGTCAACCGCGGCTGCCAGGACTGCATCCTCGACACGTTCAGCGGCCGGGTCTACTGACGGGGGCCGTCGAACCCTGAGAGCCCCTTCCGGTCCGCGGGACCGGTCGGGGCGCGGGCGCGGGGGTCGCGGGAGAGACTGGCCCGGTGATCACCGTCGAGCTGGCCCGCGACCTCGTGGGCGCCGGCGTGCTCTGGGAGCCCCGCCCTGGTGACCGCTTCGTCATCGACGCCGCCCTGCTGACCGGCGACGTGTTCTGGATCAGCGACCTCACGGTCGAGGTGCACTCGTACCGGGGCCAGTCCCTCCTCGGGTTCAACGGGACGACCGAGTGGGCCCTCGACTCCGTCACCCTCGACCAGGCCCTCTGGCTGCCGCGCGAGGACCAGCTGCGCGAGCTCGTCGGTGACCGTCTCGAGTCCGTCCACCGCACCGCCGAGGGGTGGCAGGTCACCTACGAGGTCCGGCCCGGGTACGTCCACACGGTGACCGACGCCGACCTCGAGTGCGCGTACGCCCGCGCACTCCTCAGCCTCTGAGCCCGGCGGACCCGGTGTCGCCCAGAGGGTCTCGCGCCACCGTCCTGGCCGCGGCGGTCGTCCTCGCGATCGTCGTGGTCGGCCTCTGGTGGCTGGCCCGCGGTCCGTCGGCCGACGAGGCGCGTCCCGGCGCGACGACCACGGCGAGCGCGCCCTCGGCCCCGTCGGCCGCGGCCACCGACGGCGCGAGCGGGCTCCCGCTGGTGCGCGTCGCGGCGCTCCCCGACGAGGCGCGGGCGACCCTCGACCTCATCGACGCCGGCGGCCCGTTCCCGTACGAGCGGGACGGCGCGGTGTTCCAGAACCGCGAGCGCCTCCTGCCCGTCCGGCCCCGGGGCTGGTACCGCGAGTACACCGTGCCGACGCCGGGCGAGGACGACCGCGGCGCCCGTCGCATCGTGACCGGGGACGACGGCACCGCGTACTGGACCGACGACCACTACGACTCGTTCAGCGTCATCGAGGAGGGCCCATGACCGAGGTGCTCGGACCCGAGACCGGCATCGCCGCACTCGTCCGGCGACTGCGCGAGGGCGGCGCGGTGGTCCGCGTCGTCCCCGCCGGCGTCGACAAGGACGAGTCCCTCGAGCGGTTCGGCCAGGCCCTGCGCTTCCCCGACTGGTACGGCCACAACTACGACGCGCTGTTCGACTGCCTGCTCGCCTGGGCCCACGAGGCGGCCGTGCCGGTCCACGTCGTCTGGGACGGCACGGCGCCCCTGCGCGAGGAGCACCCCGACGTCTTCGAGGTGGTCGTCCGCCTCCTGGGCGACGCCGAGGACGAGAAGGACAACCTGCGGGCCACGGTCGTCGACCGCTGACCCGCTCGACCCTCAGCGGCGGCGGCTGGTCCCGAAGATCGAGCGGGTGATCTCGCGCCCGATGACCGTGCCGGCCGAGCGCAGGATCGACTTGAAGGCACTGGACTTCACGACCGACTCGACGACGCCGGGCTCGGTCGCCTCGCGGCGCTCCTGCGCGGCGCGGGCCTTCTCGGCCGCGAGGCGCTCCCTCTCGGCCGCCTTCTCCGCGGCGACCCGGGCCTTCTCGGCGTCGGCGGCCGCAGCCGCGTCGACCTTCGCCTTCTCCGCCGCCGCCGCGGCGGCCTCGTCGGCCTTGACGCGCTCGGAGGCCGCGCGGTCGAGCATCTCGAAGGCGGAGTCCCGCTCCACCGCCGTGCCGTAGTCGGCGAGCAGGGGGGACGCCGCCACCGCGGCGTCGATCGTCGCGTCGGGCGAGGGCGCCATCAGCGACTCGGGCGCCCGCATCCGGGTCCACGCGACCGGGGTCGGCGCCCCCTTCTCGGACAGGACGGTGATGACGGCCTCGCCGGTCCCGAGCGAGGTCAGCAGCTCCTCGAGGTCGTACTCGGTGTGCGGGTAGGTCTTCACGGCCGCCTTGAGGGCGGCGGCGTCATCGGGGGTGAAGGCCCGCAGCGCGTGCTGCACCCGGTTGCCGAGCTGCGCGAGGACGTCGGCGGGCACGTCCTTCGGCGACTGCGTCACGAAGAAGACGCCGACGCCCTTGGACCGGATGAGCCGCACGGTCTGCTGGATGGCGTCGAGGAACTCCTTGCTCGCGTCGTTGAAGAGCAGGTGCGCCTCGTCGAAGAAGAAGACGAGCTTGGGCTTGTCGACGTCGCCGACCTCGGGCAGGTCGTGGAAGAGGTCGGCGAGCAGCCACATGAGGAAGGTCGAGAAGAGGGCGGGGCGGTCCTGCACCGAGGGCAGCTCGAGCATCGACACCAGGCCTCGGCCGTCGGGGGTGGTCCGCAGCAGGTGCGAGGTGTCGAGCTCGTTGAGGCCGAAGAACGCGTCGGCGCCCTGGTCGGAGAAGCCGATGAGCTCGCGCAGGATCACCCCCGCGGTCGCCGACGAGAGCCCACCGAGCTCCTTGAGGTCGGCCTTGCCCTCGTCGGAGGTGAGGTGCTGCACCACGGCGCGCAGGTCGGCGAGGGTGTCGAGGTACAGCCCGTTCTTGTCGGCGTAGTGGAAGACGAGCCCGAGGCTCGACTCCTGGGTGGCGTTGAGGCCGAGGACCTTGGAGAGCAGGGTCGGGCCGAAGGTCGACACCGTGGCCCGCACCGGGATGCCCTTGCCCTGGCCGCCGAGCGCGTAGAACTCCGTGGCGTAGGCGGTCGGCTTCCAGTCCATCCCGACGTCGGCCGCGCGGGCGGTGACCTTGTCGTTGGGCTCGCCCGGGGTCGCCATCCCCGAGAGGTCGCCCTTGATGTCGGCGAGGAAGACCGGCACGCCCTGCGCGGCGAGCTGCTCGGCCATCAGCTGGAGCGTCTTGGTCTTGCCCGTGCCGGTGGCGCCGGCCACGAGGCCGTGGCGGTTCATCGCCGACAGGGGGATCCGCACGATGGCGTCGGGATGGGCGGTGCCGTCCTCGACGGCCGCGCCGAACTCCAGCGAGGCGCCGGTGAACGCGTACCCGGCGCGGATCTCGTCGACGAGGGGGGAGGATGCAGGGCTGCCTGTCTCGGTCACGATCGCCAATCTAGCCTCCCGCCGGGCGTCGCTCCCGTCGTCGAGGGAGGCCGTCACTAGAGTGACTGCGTGATCTTCAAGGCCGTCGGTGACTCGCGCCCGTACCCGGACCACGGGTACTCGACGCGGCAGTGGTCGACGGTCCCGCCGCGGCTCGTCCGGCTCGACGAGCTCGTGACGACCAAGCGCGAGCTCGACCTCCAGATGCTGCTGTCGGAGGACTCGACGTTCTACGGCGACCTGTTCGCCCACGTCGTGGAGTTCGAGGGCACCCTGTACCTCGAGGACGGCCTGCACCGCGCCCTGCGGGCCGCCCTCCACCAGCGACCCACGCTCCATGCGCGCGTCCTGACGCTCTAGGGGGAGCCGTGAGCGAGTACACGACCGAGTCCGAGGTCTCCGTCGACGCCCGACGTCGGCGGCGCACGCTCATCACGATCGGCGTCGTCCTGCTCGTGCTCTTCTTCGCGTTCTGGTACGCGTGGTCGTACTACCAGGCCGACAGCCAGGCGCGCTCCGCGCGCACCCCCGCTCCGACGTGCGCCCCCTACGACCCGAACGCGCTGACCCCCGAGAAGGTCAAGGTCAACGTCTACAACGCGTCCTCGCGCACCGGGCTCGCGGCCACGGTCTCCAAGGAGCTCGCCGAGCGCGGCTTCGACATCGGCACGGTGGCCAACGACCCGTCGAGCCGCAAGCCGCCCGCGATCGCCGAGGTCCGGCACGGTCCGTCGGGCAAGGCCCAGGCGGCGCTGCTGCGCACCGCCCTGCCCAACGGGACGACGGTCGTGCAGGACAAGCGCAAGGGCGCGACGGTCGACGTCGCCCTCGGGGCCAGGTGGACCCGCCCCGCGCCGATCCGCACCACCGACGCCCTGCCGATGTGCCCCGCCCCCACCGGGTCCTGACGCCGGGGAGAGCACCGGGCAGCCGCGTCAGGCCGCGGCACCGGCCGGCGCGAGGCGGGCCCGGCGCCCTCGCACGGCCCGGACCGCGAGCCAGCCGAGCACGCCGACCCCGACGGTGACCGACACCGCGGACCCCACCCAGCCGGAGACCTGCTCCCACGACCGGCCCGCGAGGGCGCCGAGCACCACGCACGTCACGCCCCACGCGCCGACGCCGAGCGCGTTCCAGCGCAGGAAGGTCCGGTACGGCATCCCGCCGCTGCCCGCGAGGACCGGGGCGACCGTGCGGGCCACCGGCGTGAACCGGGCGGCGACGAGGGAGGCGCCACCGCGGCGGGCGAGCGACTCGGCGGCCCGCTCGACCCGGCGACGAGCCCGCCGCAGCGGGCGGGACCCGAGGAGCCGTGGGCCGGCGGACCGCCCGAGGAGGAAGGCGGTGGTGTCGCCGAGGAGGGCGGCCACGACGACGACCGCGGCCGTGGCCCCCAGCGAGGTGTGGCCCAGCGTCACGGCGACCCCGCCGACGAGCGCCGCGGTCTCGCCGGGAAGGACCACGCCGAGGACGACCGCACTCTCGAGGTAGACGAGGGCGGCGACGACCGCGTAGACCAGCCACACCGGCTGGCCCAGCGCGAGGGTCACGAGGTCGTCCACGTCCTCAGGTTCGGAGCCGACCCTGTGTCCGGACTGTCCACCGGCCCCCGACGCAGCCGTGGACCTCAGTCGCCGGTGCTGAAGGCCGCGTCGAACGCGGCGTCGGGCCGGTCGAAGGCCAGCCGGCGGACGAACCCCACGGCCTCGGCGGCGCCGACGAGCCGGTCCATCCCGGCGTCCTCCCACTCCACCGAGATCGGCCCGTCGTAGCCGATCGCGCCCAGGGTGCGGAAGCAGTCCTCCCACGGCACGTCCCCGTGGCCCGTCGAGACGAAGTCCCAGCCGCGGCGGGGGTCGGCCCAGGGCAGGTGCGAGGACAGCCGGCCGTTGCGACCGTTGCCGACCCGCTTGCGGACGTCCTTGCAGTCGACGTGGTAGATCCGGTCCTGGAAGTCCCAGATGAAGGCCGCGGGGTCGAGGTCCTGCCAGACCATGTGCGACGGGTCCCAGTTCAGCCCGAACGCCGGCCGGTGGTCGATCGCCTCGAGGGTGCGCACGGTCGTCCAGTGGTCGTAGGCGATCTCGCTCGGGTGGACCTCGTGCGCGAACCGCACCCCGACCTCGTCGTAGACGTCGAGGATCGGGTTCCACCGGTCGGCGAAGTCCTGGTAGCCCGCCTCGATCGTCTCGGCCGACACGGGCGGGAACATCGCGACGTACTTCCAGATCGCCGACCCGGTGAACCCGATGACGACGTCGACGCCGAGCTTCGCCGCGGCCCGGGCGGTGTCCGCCATCCGCTGCGCGGCGCGCTGGCGCACACCCTCGGGGTCGCCGTCGCCCCAGACGGCGGCGGGGAGGATGTCCTTGTGGCGCTGGTCGATCGGGTCGTCGCAGACCGCCTGGCCCACGAGGTGGTTCGAGATGGCCCACACCCCGAGGCCGTGCTCCTCGAGGATGGCCCGGCGACCGGCGACGTAGTCGTCCTCGGCGAGCGCGCGGTCGACCTCGAAGTGGTCACCCCAGCACGCGATCTCGAGGCCGTCGTACCCCCACGACGCGGCGAGGCGGCACACCTCCTCGAAGGGCAGGTCGGCCCACTGGCCGGTGAAGAGGGTGATCGGGCGTGTCATCGGGGCTCCTTCGTGTGGGTGGGTCGCGGTCCGGGACGACGGTGCCACGTGGAGCGGGCTCCCGCCCCCCCATGGGGGAGCCGGGCGAACCCTTCCAAACGGCACGTGGGCGGCCTCCGCGACCCATAGAATTCCTGTCCACGTCCTTCGTGAGTGTGGGGCGAGCCAGTCCCGGGGTGACCTCGGCCGCTGCAACGGCATCCAACGAGGTCACCACCGGGGCTGGCGTCCGTCGTCAGCCCCGCAGGGCCGCCATGTTGTCGTAGCTGACCTTCGCGAGCGCGAGGGACTGGCCGGCGTAGGGCGCGGTGCCCCACGACGAGGCGTTGTCCTGCTCCCACATCGGGTTGTGCGACCCCTTGGCGCCCACCCGGCGGAGGAACGTCGAGTAGTCGATGTCGCCGAGGCCGAAGGGCGCGAACTCGTACCCGTTGGCCACCGCCGTGTTCTTCTTGCCGTCCTTGGCGTGGAAGAGCGGGAAGCGCTGGGTCTGCGCCGCCACGACCGCCGCCGGGTCGAAGACCGACGACACCGAGGAGCCGTCGGGAGCGGTGTAGGTGTGGTGCTTGTACTGGGCGACGTGCGCCCAGTAGATGTCCATCTCGAGGTAGACGTGCTTCGGGTCCGTGTTCGCGAGGAAGTACTCGAGACGGCGGATGCCGCTGCTGCGGGTCGGGCGGCCGAGGGCGTCGAGCGGGCCGCTGTCGAGGAGGAAGCTGTAGGCGATGTCGTGGTTGTGCGTGTAGAGCTTGAGCCCGTGCCGGCCGGCGCGCTCGCCGAGCACGTTCCACCGCTCCGCGGCCAGGGCCCAGTCTGCGACGTACGCGGAGCCGGTGGGGTCGTTGCCCGTGCCGATGTGGCTCATCCCGAGGATGTTCGCGACCTCGCAGGCCGCGTCGAAGGAGGCGAGCGTGGCGTCGGTGACGGTCGAGGGGATGGACCCGTGGTTGCCCTCGGCCCGCAGCCCGTTGTCGTCGAGCCAGGTGCGCAGGAGGCGGGCGCCGTCGGGGTTGTTGACGTTGCCGCCGGGAGCGTTGGCGTGCTGGCCGTAGCCGGCGAACTCGATCTGGCGGTAGCCGATCTCGGCCAGCTCCTCGAAGACGGCCTGGAAGCCCGAGGCGTACGGCGAGGTGGCCGGGTCGCGCGAGATGGCGTCCCGGACGGTGTAGAGGATGAGGCCGCGGCGGGGTGCCGGGATGAGCACCCCGTTGGCGTTGCCGGCCGCTGCCGCCGGGGCGGCGCTCGCGGACGGCGCGGCGACGGCGGCCGCGGCCGCCATGCCGGTCGACGCGGCGAGGAACTGCCGGCGGTTGAGGCCGAGCCTGGTGACCAGGCCCGAGGCGTTGACGTCGTTGTCGGTGTTCATGTGCTTGCTCCTTCGTCACTGCAATGACAGGGGGATCGAGCGCGACCGGGCTGCTCCTTCGTCGTCGAGGTCGTGGTGGTCGGCCACGGGGTGGGTGGTGTGGGGTCGTGGGGCGGTCGGGTGCCGACCGGGCGGTCGACGGCGCCGGGGCGGCCAGCCGTCGGTGGGCCCGTCAGCCGTCGGCGGGGTGGTCGGTGGGGGTCCAGCACGAGCCGGTCGCGGCGCTCAGCTCGACCGCGGCGAGCACCTCCTGGACCGCGAGCCCGTCGGCGAACGAGGGCTCGGGGTCGGCCCCGCGCGCGATCGCGTCGATGAGGTCGGCGGCCTGGTGGGTGAAGCCGTGCTCGTAGCCGAGCCCGTGGCCCGCGGGCCACCAGTGCTCGACGTACGGGTGCGTCGTCTCGGTGACGACGACCCGGGTGAAGCCGGACTCGCGGGCGTCGGCCGTGGCGTCGTGGACGTGCAGGACGTTCATGTCCTCGAAGTCGAAGGCCAGGCTCCCCGCCGAGCCGTTGACCTCGATGCGGATGGCGTTCTTGCGGCCGGTCGCGAACCGGGTGGCCTCGAAGGTGGCCAGGGCCCCGCCGGACAGGCGGGCGATGAAGATGGCCGCGTCGTCGACGGTCACCGCGCCCCGGCCCTCCGCTGCCTCGGCCGACAGGCCGGTGCTCGCCCCGGGCAGGGGGCGCTCGCGCACGAAGGTCTCGGTCGTCGCGCTGACGCCCGTGATCCGCTCGCCGGTGATGAAGTGCGTCAGGTCGATGATGTGGGCGCCGATGTCGCCGAGGGCTCCCGACCCGGCGCGGTCCTTCTCGAGGCGCCAGGTGAGCGGCGACTCGGGGTCGACGAGCCAGTCCTGGAGGTACTGGGCGCGCACGTGGCGGATCTCCCCGACGCGGCCCTGCGCGACGAGCTGGCGCGCGAAGGCGATGGCGGGCACCCGGCGGTAGGTGAAGCCGACCATCGAGCGCACGCCACGGGCGGCGGCCTTCTCGGCGGCGGCCGCCATCGCCCGGGCCTCGGCGACGGTGTTGGCCAGGGGCTTCTCGCACAGGACGTGCTTGCCGGCCTCCAGCGCCGCGATGGCGATCTCGGCGTGGGTGTCGCCCGGGGTGCAGATGTCGACGAGGTCGACGTCGGGCCGGGCGACGAGGGCGCGCCAGTCCGTCTCGACGTGCTGCCAGTCGAAGCGGCGCGCCATCTCGGACGCGGCCCGGCCGTCGCGGCCGCTGATGGCGACGAGGTCGGGGACGAGCCGCGGGTCGAAGAAGCTGCGGGCGTTGCGCCAGCCCTGCGAGTGGGCCAGGCCCATGAACGCGTAGCCGACCATCCCGATGCCGAGGCGGCCGGGCGCGCTCGGGGCGGGCGCTACGGGGGCAGCCTGCGGGGAGGGGGTGTCAATGGCCATGAGGCACCTTCCGGCGGGCCGACGGCCCGGGTGGTGGGTGGAGGGTGGTCCCCCGCCGGCCGGCGTCACCGGCCGGCGGGGGTCACCTCAGAGTCGGGTCCGTCAGGACTCGAAGCCGAGCGGCAGGTACTCCTCGACGTTGTCCTTGGTCACGACGGGGGCGTCGAGGACGACGCGCTTCGGCACGGCCGGCTGGACGAGGTCGGACATGCCCTTGCCCTGCGCGAGGAGCCGGGCGAGGCGGATGCCGTCGGCGGCCTGGGTCGGCGGGTAGAGGACGGTCGCGACCATCTTGCCCTCCTTGATCCAGCGCATCGCGTTCGCGGAGCCCGCGCCACCGATGAAGGCCATCTCGTTGCGCTTGGCGTTGTCGAGCGCCGCCATGACGCCGACACCCTGGTCGTCGTCGTGGTTCCAGAGGATGTCGATCTTCGGTGCGGCCTGAAGCAGGTTCGCGGCCTCGGACTCGCCGGACTGGACGGTGAACTGGGCGGCGACGCGGTTGTCGACGGTCTGGCCGCACGCCTTGAGCGCGTCGGCGAAGCCCCTGCTGCGGTCCTGGGTCAGGGGCAGGGCGTCGATGCCGGCGATCTCGGCGACGACGGCGTCGGTGAGGCCCTTCTCCTTGACGACCGAGCAGGCGTACGTGCCGGCACTGACGCCCATGCCGTAGTTGTCGCCGAGCACGGTGGTGCGGGCGGCGAACGGGGTGGAGAACTCACGGTCGACGTTGACGACGATGATGCCGGCGTTCATCGCCTTGGTCGCGACCTCGGTCAGCGCCGCACCGTCGGTCGGGAGCAGGACGATCGCGTCGACCTTGTCGTTGATGAAGGTCTCGATCTGGCTGATCTGCAGGCTCGCGTCGTTGGTGCCCTCGGCGGCCTTGAACTCGATGTCGCTGTACTTCTTCGCCTCGGCCTGCGCCGAGCTGTTGATGGCGGCGAGCCAGCCGTGGTCGGCGGCCGGGCCCGAGAAGCCGATGGTGACCTTCTCGCCCGGGGCGTCGTTGTCGCTGCCCGCTCCGGCGGGGGCCTGTGAGCCCGTGGTCGTGGCCTCCGGGGTGTTGCTCGTGCACCCGGCGGCCAGGAGGCCGAGGATGCCGGCCGCGGCGATGAGCCGGGCCGAGCGGGAGATGGTGGTCGTGCGGGACATGAGGGTCTCCTCGAGGGGTGGGGCGGTGCTGGGTGTGGCGGTGCTGCGTGAGGCGGTGGTGCGGGGTGTGGCGTGGTTCGTCCCGGCCGGGCGCCGCCGGCCGGGAGGTCTCAGGGGGAGCGGCGTCGCGCGGCCACCCGCTGCTGGAGCAGCACGGCGGCGACGATGATGACGCCCTTGGCGACGGCCTGCGTCGAGGTGTCGAGGTTGTTGAGCGTGAAGACGTTGGTCAGGGTCGCGAAGATGAGGACGCCGAAGACGGTGCCGACGATGGTGGCCCGGCCCCCGCTGAGCAGCGTCCCGCCGATGACGACCGCCGCGATCGCCTCGAGCTCGAGGAGCTGGCCGTGGGTGGAGGTCCCGGTGGTGGTGCGGGCCATGAGCATCACCGCGGCGAGACCGCAGGCCACACCGAGGAGGACGTAGAGGTACGCCGTCTGGCGCTGGACCTTGATGCCCGCCAGCCGCGCGGCCTCCGGGTTGCCGCCGACCGCGAGGGTGCGGCGCCCGAACGTGGTGCGGTTGAGCAGGACCCAGCCGCCCAGGGCGACGAGCGCGAAGATGATGACGAGGACCGGCACGCCGATGACGCTGCCGCCGAAGAACTCGATGAAGCCGCGGTCCCGCACGATCTGGGTGCGGCGCTGGGCGATGATCTCGGCGAGGCCCCGGGCGCCGGCGAGCATCGCCAGGGTGGCGATGAAGGGGGCGACCCGGCCGTAGGCGACGAGCAGCCCGTTGACGATCCCGCAGCCCGCGCCGACCGCGAGCGCGGTGAACACCATGAGGATCCAGTGGGTGTCGGCCGCCATCGTCTGCGTCGCGAGCGTCGTGGCCCACACGCTGGAGAGCGCGACGATCGCCCCGACCGACAGGTCGATGCCTCCGCCGCCGATGACGAAGGTCATGCCGACGCTGACGACGCCGATGACCGACGCGAAGCGCAGGATCGTCATCGCGTTGTCGACGCTGGCGAAGCGGTCGCCCGCGGTCCAGGCACCGGCGACGCACAGGATGAGCAGCGCGATGACGAGGCCGAGGTTGCGCCCGGCCGAGCCGGCGAGGAGGCCGCCGTGGCCCGAGCCCTTCGGGGGGTCGGCCGGCGCGGTGTTCTGGTGGTGGCCGGTGGCGGTCGTGACCGAGGTGGACGCTTCGCGGCCCTCCGGCTCGGGGGCCTTCGTGGTCGAGTCGAGGCTCATGCCGCGTCTCCTCTCATGATGATGTCGAGCACCTGGTGCTCGTCGAGCTGGTCTGCCGGGGCCTCGTGGAGCACCGTGCCCTCGCCGACGACGAGGACGCGGTCGGAGAGGCCGAGGACCTCCTCGATCTCGCTGGAGACGACGACGACGGCGACCCCGTCGTCGGCGAGGCGGCGGACGAGGGCGTAGATCTCGGAGCGCGCGCCGACGTCGACGCCGCGGGTCGGCTCGTCGAGGAGCAGCACGCGGCACCCCCGCAGCAGCCACCGGGCGAGCACGATCTTCTGCTGGTTGCCGCCCGAGAGGGTGCGCATCTCGCGGTCGACACCGGGCGGGCGGACGTCGAGGCTCTGCGTCTGCTCGAGGGCGGCGCGGCGCTCGCCCTCGTGGTCGAGCATGCCGCCGCGGGAGAACCGGGACAGGCTCGCCATCGAGATGTTCGTCGCGATGCTGTCGCCGAGGAAGAGCGCCTGGCTCTTGCGCTCCTCGGGGCACAGCCCGATGCCGGCGCCGACGGCGGCCTGCACCGATCCCGGGCGCAGCCGGGCGCCGCCCACGTGGACCGCGCCGCTGTCGCTGCGGCGGGCGCCGAAGACGGTCTCGATGATCTCGGAGCGACCGGCGCCGACGAGCCCGGCGAGCCCGACGACCTCGCCGGGGCGGACCTCGAAGCTGACGTCGGTGAACTCCCCGCGGCGGGTGATGTTCTCGACGCGCAGCAGCGGCTCGCCGGTGGGGCCCTTCCGGCGCGGCGGGAAGACGTACTCGATCGCGCGGCCGGTCATGAGGCGGATGACCTCGGAGGTCGGGGTCTCCTTCGCCGGGAGGCCGGTCGCCACCGTCCTGCCGTCCTTGAGGACGGTGACCCGGTCGCCGATGGTCCGGATCTCCTCGAGGCGGTGGGAGATGTAGACGACCGCGACGCCCTCGGCGGTGAGGTCGCGGATGACGTGGAAGAGCCGCTCGACCTCGCCGGCGTCGAGGACGGCCGACGGCTCGTCCATGATGATGAGCTTCGCGTCGTGGGACAGGGCCCGCGCCATCGAGACGATCTGCTGGCCGGCGGCGGAGAGGTCGCCGACCTCCGTGGACGGGGAGATCTCGGTGTGGCCGAGGCGCTTGAGGAGGGCCGCGGCCGACCTCGCGGTGGCGCGGCGCTGGGAGAAGCCGAAGCGCGAGCGCTCGTGGCCGAGGTAGATGTTCTCGGCGACGGTCAGGCCCTCGACGAGGTCGAGCTCCTGGTAGATCGTCGCGATGCCGAGGTCCATCGCCGCCTGCGGGTGGGCGAACGAGACCTCCGCGCCCTCCCACGTGATGGTGCCCTCGTCGGGCTGGTGGACCCCGGCGAGGACCTTGATGAGCGTCGACTTGCCGGCGCCGTTCTGGCCGAGGAGGCAGTGCACCTCACCGGGGCGGACGTCGAGGTCGACGCCTCCGAGGGCGACCACGCCCGGGAACCGCTTCACGATGTCGGCCATGCCCAGGAGGGTCGAGGCGTCGTTGCCTTGCATGCGACCGGACGCTAGCCGCACTTTTGTCGGAACGTCAAGCAAAAGTTTGGAGCGATGGTCGGTCGTTGTGCGTTCGAGACAAATAGAAGTCCGCTGTGCTTGACTACCCCGCGTGACCGTCGGCTCCTTCTCACCGGGCGCGACGTCCGGCGCTGGTGAGCTGCTCCAGCTCATGCTCGACGGGACGCCGCGGACCCGGGCCGAGCTCATCAAGCTCACCGGACTCGCCCGCTCGACCGTGGGGGCCCGGGTCGACGCGCTGCTCGCGGCCGGCCTGCTCACCCCGTCCGGCGAGGCGGCGTCCACGGGTGGCCGCCCCCCGGCGCAGCTGGCGTTCAACCCCGACGCGGGCGTCGTCATCGGCGCCGACCTCGGGGCCACCCACGCGCTCGTCGCCCTCACCGACCTCCGGGGCCGGGTCGTCGCCGAGAAGGCCTTCGAGATCGACATCTCCGCCGGTCCCGAGGTCGTCCTCGACCGGGTCGCGCGCACCGGCCGGGCCCTGCTGTCGGGTGCCGGGCGCCGCCGCGACGAGCTCGCCGGCGTCGGCATCGGGCTCCCCGGTCCGGTCGAGCACTCCACCGGCAGACCGGTGTTGCCGCCGATCATGCCCGGGTGGGACAACTACGACGTGCCGGCCCACCTGTCGACCTCGCTCGGCGGACCGGTCCTCGTCGACAACGACGTCAACCTCATGGCCCTCGGCGAGCACGCGACGATGTACCCGCACGTCGAGCAGATGATCTTCGTCAAGGTCGCCACCGGCATCGGGGCCGGCATCATCAGCGGCGGGCGCCTGCACCGCGGCGCCCAGGGCGCCGCGGGCGACCTCGGCCACGTCGCCGCCCTGCACGGTGACGGCATCCCGTGCACGTGCGGGAACGTCGGCTGCCTCGAGGCCGTCGCGAGCGGCCCGGCGGTCGTGCGGGCCCTCCTCGAGCACGGCATCGACGCCGGTGACACCCGTGGCCTGGTCCGGCTCGCGAAGTCCGGCGACCTCGCCGCGGCGACGGCCGTGCGCGAGGCGGGCCGCGAGATCGGGCACGTCCTCGCCACGTGCGTCTCGCTGCTCAACCCGTCGGTCATCGCGGTCGGTGGCCTGCTGGCCCAGGCGGCCGAGAGCCTGCTCGCCGGCATCCGCGAGGTCGTCTACGGGCGGTCGCTGCCGCTGGCGACCGGGGAGCTGCAGATCGTGGCCTCGCGCACCGCCGGGCACGCGGGCGTCATCGGGGCCGCGACGATGGTGATCCAGCACGTGCTCTCGGCCGAGCAGGTCGAGGCGCAGATCTCCTCCGCCGCCGCCGGCTGACGCTGCCGCAGCCGCCGGCGACGCGGGGATCGCCCGTTCGAGGTGTTCGGCCCGTGCGCCATGCCGCTCGAACACCTCCACCCCCCGGGTGCGGCAGTTCCGGGTGGCGTCGGGCCGACTGGAGGACCGTCCACCTCGAGCGCGGGCGGTGGCGGTGGGAGCCGCCGTCTCCGTGCCCGCTCGTTCCTCGCCGGCGCGGTTCCGGCTCCCGGCATCCCCCTGCCACCCGCCAACGTGAAACCCCCGGTCGCACGCTCCCGGGGGTTTCACGTTGGCGGTGGCGGTGGGATTTGAACCCACGGAGGGCGTAAACCCTCACACGCTTTCGAGGCGTGCTCCTTAGGCCGCTCGGACACGCCACCGCCGGAGAGGCTACCCGAGCCGGGCGCCCGCCCAGAAATCGGCCGGGGACGCGACGACGCCGCCCTCGGGAAGCCGGGGGCGGCGTCGTGGCGGCGGCCGGAGACCGGCCGCGCGGGGGTCAGGCGCGCTTGGTGACGGCCTTGACGACGAAGAGGAGGACCACGGCGCCGAGGAGGGCGGTGAGGAAGCTCGCGATGAGACCCGCACCCTCCATGTCCATGCCGAACAGGCCGAGCAGGAAGCCGCCGAGGAGGGCCCCGACGATGCCGACGACGATGTTGAGGATGATCCCCTGCTGCGCGTCGGTGTTCATGATCTTGCTCGCGACCCAGCCGGCGATACCGCCGATGATGATCCAGGCGATGATGCCCATGTTCTGGTGACCCTTTCGTGGGGTGCGCGGTCCCCGATCTGGGAATCCGCAGGTCAGTGACGCTACACGAACCTTTGTCGAAGGTTCGTCCCGCGTGCGGACCAGATCTGCTGTACCCGGTGCCCCGCTCCCCACACCTGCGGATCCGCGGAAAACCTGCGGACGGGGTGCTCCGGCTCTCAGGAACGTGCCCCGGGCGTCCCGCCGCTCGCGCCGTCGTGCACCGAGGGCCCGCGGTGCCCGTCGAAGAACCGGCGGACGACCTCGCCGCACTCCTCCTCGAGGACGCCGCCGACGACCTCAGCGCGGTGCGTCGCCCGGCGGTCGCGCACGACGTCCCAGACCGAGCCGCACGCCCCGAGCTTGGGGTCCCAGGCGCCGAGGACGACGCGCGCCACCCTCGACAGGACGACGGCCCCGGCGCACATCGGGCACGGCTCCATCGTCACGACGAGGGAGCAGCCCTCGAGCCGCCAGCTCCCGAGCCGGGCGGCGGCCGCCCGGATGGCGACGACCTCGGCGTGGGCGGTCGGGTCGCCCTCCGCCTCGCGCAGGTTCCAGCCCTCGCCGAGCACCTCGCCGGAGCCCGAGACGACGAGGGCGCCGACCGGCACGTCGCCCGCCCGGGCGGCCCGCTCGGCGAGCGTCAGCGCCCGTCGCATGAGGGCGGCGTCCGTGGGGTCGGGCGGAAGGGGCACCCGCTAAGTTTCACCCATGCGCGTCATCAACCCGGACCACCGCCTCATCGCCCACAAGCTGACCTACCTCCGGGACAAGCGGACCGACTCCCCCACCTTCCGCCGGCTCGCCGAGGAGCTGATGACGTTGCTCGCCTACGAGGCCACGCGCGACGTGCGGGTCGAGCCGTTCGAGATCGAGACGCCGGTGGCGCCCACGACCGGCATCAAGCTGAGCAACCCCAAGCCGCTCATCGTGCCGATCCTGCGCGCGGGCCTGGGCATGCTCGAGGGCATGGTCCGGCTGCTGCCGAGCGCCGAGGTCGGCTTCCTCGGGATGCAGCGCGACGAGGAGACCCTCGAGGCGATCACCTACGCCAACCGCCTGCCCGACGACCTCTCCGGCCGGCAGGTCTACGTCCTCGACCCCATGCTCGCGACCGGGGGATCGATGGCCGACGCCATCCGCTTCCTCCTCGACCGCGGCGCCGACGACATCACCGCCGTCACCCTGCTCAGCGCGCCCGAGGGGATCGCGCACCTGCAGGAGGCGCTCGAGGACGTCGAGCCCCCCGTCACCCTCGTCACCGGGGCGATCGACGACAGGCTCAACGAGGTCGGCTACATCGTGCCCGGCCTCGGGGACGCGGGCGACCGCCTCTACGGGCTGGCCCAGTAGGCCGGCGCGGCCCGAGCCGAGCCCGACCCGGCCCGGCGCGAGCCCGGCCGCCCAGGGTTCGACGACACGCCACGGCCCCGCGCCTCACACGTCACACCCGCCACATCTGGAAGCATCCATGGCTGAGGCGTGCGCACGGCGCGCCCGATGCAGGAGGACGTCCCATGCCGCCGATCAAGAAGATCGTCCTGTGGCTCGTCGTCATCTTCCTGCTCTACGCGATCCTCACCTCGCCGACCGAGGCCGCCGACATCTTCGGGTCGGCGTGGGACGTGGTGAAGAACGGCGTCGCCAACATCGCGAGCTTCTTCGACAACCTCATCAGCAGAGGGTGACGTGGCGCGCCGACCGCGGCTCGACCGCGAGCTCGAGCGCTACCTCGTCAGCGGGGAGACGGTCATCGTCGCGGTCCGCCGCCACTGGTTCCACCTCGCCCGCGAGATCGCGATGGCCGTCGCCGCGACCGTCCTCGCCTTCTGGGTCGACGTCAAGGTCCCCCGCACCCCCGGCGGCGAGGTCCTCCACAACCTGAGCCTGGCCATCTGGTGGGTCGCGGTCCTGTGGCTGGTGTGGCGCTTCCTCAACTGGCGGCACGACTGGTTCGTCGCCACCGACAAGCGCTTCCTCCTCTTCTACGGGTTCATCCGGCGCAAGGTCGCGATGATGCCGCTGATGCGCGTCACCGACATGACTTTCGACCGCAGCGTCCTCGGCCGGATCGTCGGGTACGGGATGTTCGTCCTCGAGTCGGCCGGGCAGAAGCAGGCCCTGTCGGTCATCGACCACGTCCCCGACGCCGACCGGCACTACCGCGCCATCTGCACCCAGCTGTTCGGTGCCGAGTCCCAGGTCCGCGTCCACACGCGCGGGTTCGCCCCTCCCGAGGACGACGACGGCACCAGCGGCGGCGGGCCCGGCGGCGCGGGCGGCCCCGGGGGCCCCCGGGGTGGCGGCGCCGGTGGGCCGGACCGCCCCGGCGGCGGAGGTTCCGGTGGACCCGGGGGTTCCGGCCCGCGGCGTCCGGGAGGCGGTGACCGCGACCGGGGGTACGACGACCCGACCCGCGAGCCCGTCGTGACGCCGGCGCACCGGCCGGAGTCCTGGTACCGCTCCTCGAACCTGCGCGGCCCGAACCACCTCGGCGACACCGGCGAGATCCCCGTCGTCCGCGTCCGCCGCGACGACACCCACGGCGCCGGCGACGTCGAGGGCGCCGAGGGCGCCGACGAGGTCCCGCTCTACCCGCCGCCGCACTGGTCGCGCTGACCGTCCCCGGCCGGACCGCCGGCGGCGGCACTCCCGTGCGCCGTGGACGTGCCGGGGCGCCTCGCGTTCGGTAGCGTCGACGGGTCCCGGACCCCGACGACAGGAAGCCGGCCGCGATGGACGTCATGCGCACGAAGTCGATCGAGCAGTCGATCGCGGAGACCGACGAGGAGGGCTTCCAGCTCAAGAAGAAGCTGAGCGCCCTCGACCTCACCGTCTTCGGCATCGGGGTCATCATCGGTGCCGGGATCTTCACCCTGACCGGCCGCGCGGCCGCGGACTACGCCGGCCCCTCCATCGCGCTGTCGTTCGTCCTCGCCGCCGTGTGCTGCGGGCTCGCCGCGCTCTGCTACGCCGAGTTCGCCTCCACCGTGCCGGTGTCGGGGTCCGCGTACACGTTCTCGTACGCCTCCCTCGGCGAGCTCGTCGCCTGGATCATCGGCTGGGACCTCCTCCTCGAGCTGATGCTCGGGGCGAGCGTCGTCGCCCAGGGCTGGTCGCAGTACGCGGTGCTCTTCCTCGACAAGGTCGGCGTCACGATCCCCGAGTCGGTCGCGCCCGGGTCGGCGTTCGACCTGCCGGCGTTCGTCCTCGTCGTCGTCCTCACGGCCCTCATCTCCATCGGGATCAAGGAGTCGCTGCGGGTCAACCTCGTGCTCGTCGCGGTGAAGCTGTTCATCGTCCTGTTCGTCATCTTCGCGGGTATCGCCTTCATCGACAGCGCCAACTACTCGCCCTTCATCCCGCCGTCGGCGACCTCGGGCGAGGCGGCCTCGGGCCTGACCGCGCCGCTGATCCAGGTGGTCTTCGGCCTCGAGCCCTCGACGTACGGCGTCCTCGGCATCGTCTCGGGCGCGGCGATCGTGTTCTTCGCCTACATCGGCTTCGACGTCGTCGCGACGACCGCCGAGGAGGCCCGCAACCCGCAGCGCGACCTGCCGATCGGCATCATCGCCTCCCTCGTCATCTGCACCGTGCTCTACGTGGCGACGACGCTCGTCATCACCGGGATGGTCAAGTACGACAGGATCGACCCCGATGCCGCCCTGGCCTCGGCCTTCGAGGCGGTGGGCAAGCCGGGGTACGCGACGCTCATCGCCGCGGGCGCCGTGGCCGGCCTCATGACCGTCGTCATGACGCTCATCATCGGCGCCACCCGCGTCACCTTCGCGATGTCGCGCGACTGGCTGTTGCCGCGGGCGCTCGCCCGGACCAGTCCCCGGACGGGCACGCCCGTGCGGCTGACGCTCATCATCGGCTCGGTCATCGCCCTCGTCGCGAGCCTGACGCCCATCGGCAAGCTCGAGGAGATGGTCAACATCGGGACGCTGTCGGCGTTCGCCCTCGTGTCGATCGCCGTGCCGGTGCTGCGTCGCAAGCGTCCCGACCTCAAGCGCTCGTTCACGGTGCCGTTCTCGCCCGTGCTGCCGGTGCTCGCCGCGCTCATCAGCGTCTACCTCATGCTCAACCTGTCGGTCGAGACCTGGATCCGCTTCCTCGTGTGGATGGCGGTCGGCTTCCTCATCTACTTCCTCTACGGGGTCAGGAACTCGCGCCTGGCCGCCCAGGAACGGGGCGAGTACGTCCCCGTCGGCACCGACACCCCGGCTGCACCTCCTTCCACCTGACCCTTCCCGCGGCCTCCCGGTTCGAGGTGGTCGGCCGGCGCCTCCCCCGGCCGAACACCTCGAACGAGCCCGCGGCTCAGGCCGCGCGCTGCGTGTAGGCCGTGACGACCTGGTCGAGGTAGGCCTGTGGAGTCAGGCGCCATCCGATGACGGGGACGCGCAGCACGAGGTCGTCGCCCAGCACCACGGCGTTCTGGCGCAGTGCGTCGTCAGCCGGAGCCAGGCCGTGGGAGTGCTGGACACCGTCGACCTCGACGACGAGTCGCGCTCGCGCCCACCGGACGTCGAGGTAGCAGCGGCCCGAGGGCAGCTGTCGCACCACCTGGCGATCGGGTTCGGGGAGGCCGCGCCGTCGACAGGCGCTGACCAGGTCGAGCTCGCCGAGGGAGTGCGCGCCGAGGGCGACGTCACGCGCCACCCTGCGGATGAAGGCACGCCGGGTCCGGCCGCGCACGGCGTCGACCGCGTCGAGGAGCCGCACCCCCGAGCACAGCCGTTGCTGGACGGTCATCGCCATCACCAGGGCAGCCTGCCGGTCGCTCGCCGCCCAGTGCGCGGCCCGCACCGCGGCGATCGCGGGACGGGTGCGGGGCAACCCGACACCGGCGAGCTCCCCCTCGGCTCGGCGCCCCAGCTGGTGCACGGTGATGCCGGGCCGCCGGCGCACGTTCGCCGTGTGGACCACCGAGACGTAGACCGCGGGAGGCCGGCGTGCTGGAGGGCGGTCACCCCGTCGACGACGGCGATGCGGACCCCGACCTCCCAGACGGCGCGCCATCGGTTCGCCAGGTCGGGCAGCCCCCCGAGGTGCAGTGCGACGGTCTGCGAGCCGAACGTCCGCCACCGGTCGGCGGCCACCTCCCGGCGCACCATCTCGTCGTCGACCCCGACCTCACGCAGGAGGCGGCGGGAGAGCACACCACCGAAGGGCTGCGCGAGCTGCGCCGCTCGTCGGCGGCGGAGCACGGTTGCTCGGGTCATGCGAGCACTCTTTGCCGTGCGGCGGCGCTGGAGCGAGGTCGTCCCGGACGCTGTGGACGACGCTCGCCCCGACACGGCCCTGTGGACGAGCCGCGGGGGTCGAGGACCGTGCGCCGCAGCAGCAGCCTCGGTGGAGGTGTTCGGGGCGGGTCGCCCGCCAGCGGGATACCTCGACCCAGCCCGGAGGCCCCAGAGCGTGCGGGGGGTGGAGGTGTTCGGGCCGGGTGGCGCACCGGCCGAATACCTCGAACCGCGGGAGGGCTGCGGGCGACGGCGCGCCAGAGCGGGTGAGGGCGCGCCGCTGGAGGGGTGGGCTAGGGGCGGAGGAGGGCCTCTGCGGCGCCGCCACCGGCGGAGGTGGAGACGCCCTCGACGTCGAGGGGCAGCTCGTCGGCGCCGTCGATGGCAGGGCGACCGAGGGGGTGGCGCTGCCCGACGGCCCGCTCACCGGTGGCCGCCTGGAGCGGCAGCTCGAGCTCGAGGACGCCCTTGCCGTACCGGCCGTCCTCCGGCAGCGGCACCGGGTACTGGCCGGTGAAGCACGCCGTGCACAGCTTGTCGCGGGGCTGGTCGGTGGCGGCGATCATCCCCTCCTCGGAGATGTAGCCGAGGGAGTCGGCGCCGATGGAGTTGCGCACCTCCTCGACCCCGAGGCCGGTCGCGATGAGCTCGGCCCGGGTCGCGAAGTCGATGCCGTAGAAGCACGGCCAGCGCACCGGCGGCGACGAGATCCGCACGTGGACCTCCGCCGCCCCGGCCTCGCGCAGCATCCGCACGAGCGCCCGCTGGGTGTTGCCGCGGACGATGGAGTCGTCGACGACGACGAGCCGCTTGCCCTTGATGACGTCACGCAGCGGGTTGAGCTTGAGCCGGATGCCGAGCTGGCGGATCGTCTGCGACGGCGCGATGAAGGTCCGCCCCACGTAGGAGTTCTTCACCAGCCCCTGGCCGTAGGGGATCCCCGACTCCTGCGCGTAGCCGATGGCGGCCGGCGTGCCGGACTCGGGCGTCGGCATCACGAGGTCGGCGTCGACCGGGTGCTCGCGCGCCAGGGCCCGGCCCATCTCGACGCGGGCCTCGTGGACGACGCGGCCGCTGATCGTCGTGTCCGGGCGGGCGAGGTAGACGTACTCGAAGACGCAGCCCTTCGGGGAGGCCTCGGCGAAGCGCGCCGAGCGCAGCCCGTCCTCGTCGATGACGATGAGCTCGCCGGGCTCGACCTCGCGCACGTACGACGCGCCGACGATGTCGAGGGCCGCGGTCTCGGAGGCGACGACCCAGCCGCGCTCGAGCCGGCCGATGACGAGCGGCCGGATCCCCTGCGGGTCGCGGGCGGCGTAGAGCGTCGACTCGTCCATGAAGACGAAGCAGAAGGCGCCCCGCAGGAGGGGCAGCGTGTCGAGGGCGGCGGCCTCGAGGGTGCGGTCGGGGTCGTCGGCGAGCATCGCCGTCACGAGGGCGGTGTCGGTGGTGTTGCCGCGAGCGAGCTCTCCGCGGTGCGGGTCGTGGCCCCGGCGCCCCTCGACGATGTCGCGCAGCTCGGCGGAGTTGGTGAGGTTGCCGTTGTGGGCGAGGGCCACCGTGCCGCCCGAGTGGCCGCCGAGCGTGGGCTGGGCGTTCTCCCACGTCGAGCCGCCGGTCGTGGAGTAGCGGCAGTGCCCGACGGCGAGGTGGCCGCGCAGCGAGGCGAGGGAGCGCTCGTCGAAGACCTGGCTCACCAGCCCCATGTCCTTGTAGACGAGCAGCCGCTTGCCGTCGGAGGTCGCGATGCCCGCCGACTCCTGGCCGCGGTGCTGCAGCGCGTAGAGCCCGTAGTAGGTGAGCTTGGCGACGTCCTCACCGGGAGCCCAGACCCCGAAGACCCCGCAGGCGTCCTGCGGGCTCTTGTCGTCGGGGTTGATGTCGTGGGTCAGGCGTCCGTCACCGCGTGGCACGTGCCCGATTCTCCCACACCGCCCGCCTGCCCGCGTCGGCACGCAGGGGAGCGTCCTGCCGGTCCCGGTGGGCGAGACCCGTCGGTCCCGGCGGGACCCGGGCGGTCAGTCGCGCCTGCTGCGCCGGTCGATCAGGATCGCGACGACCGCCGCCAGGAGTGCGGCGATCCCGGCACAGAGGAAGCCGAGGTACCCGATGGCCGAGGACGCCGGGTAGGTGCCGACGGTGCGGTTGGCGACCTCGTCGGGGCGCGAGGCGAGGAACGCCCCCACGACGAACCCGATGACGGCCCCCGTGAGGATGAACGGGAGGAAGCGCGGACGGCGGCGAACAGGCACGCCACCACGGTACGTGAGCACCCGCGCAGCCCCGCCGCGAGGGCGCACACTCGAGGGGTGACGCCATCCGTGGACCCCCCGGGCTCCGAACACCCGGCATGACCTCGACGACCACGACCGCAGGCCCGCGCCGCCCCCGAGGACGCTGGTACGCCGCCGGCACCCTCCTGGCCGCGGCGGCCGGGGCCGGGGTCGGCCACCTCGTCGCGGGCTTCGTCGCCCCCGAGTCCTCCCCCGTCCTCGCCGTGGGCTCGACGGTCATCGACCTCACCCCGACCCCGGTCAAGGAGTGGGCCGTCGCCCAGTTCGGCACGGCCGACAAGCCGATCCTCATCGGGTCGGTCGCGGTCGTCACCCTCCTCGTCGCCGGCGCCATCGGCCTCGTCGCCCGCTCGCGCCGCTCCGTCGGCCTCGCGCTGCTGGGGGCCCTCGCCTTCACCGCGACCGTCGCGGCGGCCCTGCGGCCGACGAGCGGACCGGCCGACGTCATCCCGGGCCTGGTCACCGTCGGCATCGGGGTCGCGGGCGCCTCGTGGTTCCTCGGCCTCCTCGACCGCTGGGGGGCCGCGGACGCCGACCCCACGGCCGGTGCCGGAGCCGACCACTCCGTCCGCTCGGACGGCGCCGCCGGTCGCCGCCACGTCCTCGCGGGCGCGGTCGGCCTCGGGGCGCTCGCCGCGAGCGGTGGCGCCCTCGGCCAGGTGCTCGGCCGTGGTGGGTCGCCGTCGTCGGTCGCCTTGCCCGCCGCCGCCGAACCGCTCGGCGCCCTCCCGAAGGGTCTCGAGGCGACCGTGCGCGGCATCTCGGCCTTCCGCACCCCGAACGACGCCTTCTACCGGATCGACACCGCCCTCGTCATCCCGCGCGTCTCCGCCGACGGCTGGAAGCTCACCATCGACGGCGACGTCGACCAGCCCTTCGAGATCACCTACGAGGAGCTGCTCGCGATGCCGATGGTCGAGCGCGACATCACGCTCACCTGCGTCTCCAACGAGGTCGGCGGCCCCTACGTCGGCGGCGCCCGCTGGCTCGGCGTGCGCACCAAGGACCTGCTCGAGCGCGCCGGCATCCGCGGCGGGGTCGACCAGATCCTCAGCCACTCCACCGAGGGCATGACGATCTCGACCCCCGTCCAGGCGCTGACGGACGACCGCGAGGCCCTCGTCGCGGTCGGGATGAACGGGCAGCCGCTGCCCGCCGTCCACGGCTTCCCCGCCCGCCTCGTGACGCCCGGCCTCTACGGCTTCGTCGGTGCCACCAAGTGGCTCACCCGCCTCGAGGCGACGACGTACCAGGCCAAGCGGGCGTACTGGACCGAGCGCGACTGGGCCGTCGACGCCCCGATCCTCACCCAGTCGCGCATCGACACCCCCCGAGGCCTGAACCGGGTCAAGGGCGGCGAGGTCGTCGTCGGCGGCGTCGCCTGGGCCCAGCAGCGCGGCATCGAGAAGGTCGAGCTGCGCATCGACGGCGGCCCCTGGCAGGAGGTCGAGCTCGGACCCGACGGCGGCATCGACTACTGGCGCCAGTGGTACTTCCGCTGGGAAGCCGCGCCCGGGCGCCACGACCTCACGGTGCGGGCCACCGACAGCACGGGTGAGGCCCAGCCCGAGCAGCGCACGACGCCGTTCCCCGAGGGCGCCCGCGGCTGGCACTCGATCGTCGTCATCGTCGAGTGACCCCGAGCCACCCCACGGTGGCCGCGGCCCGGTGAGGACCAGCTGGAGACAGCGGTCCTCACCGGGCCGTCGCCGTCCCCGAGCGCTCAACGCTCGAACGCTCGAACGCGAACTGGGGTGTGCCGCAACGAGGTCACGGATCGACAACGGTCGGACACAGGTGTCGAACCGACCAATCCACCTCCCGCCACGGCCCCGAACAACCCCCGTACGAAGAAACCAACCCCTTCTCGTCAAGGAGCAGTTCCCATGCGTTCCACCCGTATGACTGTCGCCGCCCTGGCTCTCGCCCTCCCCCTGACCCTCGCCGCGTGCGGTTCGTCCGACTCGGGCTCTGGGTCCACCTCCTCCGACACCATGACCTCGGCCGCTCCCTCGGCGAGCCCGTCGGAGTCGATGAGCTCCGACATGGCCGCGCCGTTCGGTGCCGCCTGCTCGGCCGTCCCCACCTCGGGTGCGGGCTCGTTCGACGGCATGGCCGCCGACCCGGTCGCCACCGCCGCGAGCAACAACCCCGTCCTGTCGACCCTCGTCACCGCGGTGACCGAGGCCGGCCTCGGCGAGACCCTCAACACCGCGAAGGACATCACCGTCTTCGCGCCGACCAACGACGCGTTCGCCGCACTCCCCAAGGAGACGCTCGACGCCGCCATGGCCGACCCCAAGGGCCTGCTGACCACCGTCCTGACCAACCACGTCGTCGAGGGTCGCCTCTCGCCCGACCAGGTCGCCGGTGAGCACAAGACCCTCTCGGGCAAGTCCATCACCGTCGCCGGCTCCGGCGAGGAGTTCACGGTGACCCCGGGCGACGCCAAGGTCGTCTGCGGCAACGTCCAGACCGCCAACGCCACCGTCTACATCATCGACAAGGTCCTCGTCCCCGCGATGTGACCGGGCCTCACCGGACCGATCGATGAGCGATGATGACTGACATGACAGCCGCCCCCCCGGACCAGGGTCCCCCCCGTGCCGGGGGGGCGGCCGCCGTCGCCACCGGCACCGATCTGGCGGAGCTGTTGCGCCGGTCGGCCCGCGGTGACGAGGACGCGTTCGCCCGGCTGTACGACGCGACCTCCCGCCGCCTGTTCGGCCTGGTCCTGCGGGTGGTCCGCGACCACGCGATGTCGGAGGAGGTCACCCAGGAGGTCTACCTCGACGTCTGGCGCCAGTGCGCCCGCTTCGACGCCGACCGGGGCAGCGCCATCTCGTGGCTGATGACGATCGCCCACCGGGCCGCCGTCGACCGGGTGAGGTCCAGCGAGGCCTCCCGCCGGCGCGACGACGCGCATGCGGCCAGCCACCAGGACATCGACTTCGACACCACGGCCGAGGCCGCGCAGGCCTCCCTCGAGGCCCAACGCGTCCGACGCGCCCTCAGCACCCTCACCGACGCCCAGCGCAGCGCGGTCGAGCTGGCCTACCTCGGTGGCTACACGCACACCGAGGTCGCCCGCCTCCTCGACCTGCCGCTCGGCACCGCCAAGACCAGGATCCGGGACGGACTCATCCGTCTGCGGGACACGTTGGGAGTACCGGCATGAGCCCCGATCTGCACCACCTCTCCGGTGCGTACGCGGTCGACGCCCTCGACGAGCACGAGCGCGCGAGCTTCGAGGAGCACCTCGCGGTGTGCCCCGACTGCCGCGCCGAGGTCGCCGAGCTCACCGCCGCCGCGCACTCCCTCACCGCCCTCGGTGAGGCCACCCCGCCCCCGTCGCTGCGTGCCGCGGTGCTCTCCGGGATCACGAAGGTGCGCCCGCTCCCCCCGCTGGCCCCGGAGGACGGTGGTTCGCTGCGGTCCGCCGACGCCGCGACGCCCTCCGGTGGTCCCCGGCGTGAGGGCGGGACACACGGAGCGGTCGTCGTCCCCTTCCGGCGCCGGACGTCCACGTGGCTGACCGCGGCGGCCGCCGCCGTGGCCATCGCCGTCGGTGGCATGGCGTGGTCGCCGTGGTCCGACGGGCCCGCCTCGCCCTACGACCAGGTCGTCGCCGCCGCGGACGCCACGACCGTGACCAGCGCCAAGGGCGGCACCACCGCCACGGTGGTCTACAGCCGCCAGCTCGGCCGCTCGGCCATCACCGTGGCGGGCCTGCCCTCGCTGCCGGACGACCGGACCTACCAGCTCTGGTACGCCGGCGTGGACGAGAAGATGCACCCGGCGGGCCTGTTCGACACCGACGCCTCGGGCCGCGCCACGGCCGTCCTCGACGGCGACGCCAACACCGCCACCGCGGTGGGGCTCACCGTGGAGCCGGTCGGCGGGTCGGCCCAGCCGACCACCGAGCCGCTCATGGTGATGGCGCTCGCCTGACCACCGCCTCGGCCGCGGCCTCGAGAACCCCTTCGCTCCCCGCGTAGGGACTCTCGGGTCGCGGCCAGTGCGTGACGACGTCGGTGAAGCCGAGCTCGGCGGCACGACCGGTCATCTCGGCGTAGAGCTCGACCGACTCGAGCGCGTAGCGCGGCGAGGAGTCGAGCAGGAGATAGCGCGGGAGGCCGCTGCGCCCCGCGGCGGCACATGCGTCGTCGAAGCGCGCCGCGAGGCCGGCGACGTGCGCGAACCACGCGTCGAGGTCGGCGCCCTTGCCCCCGTAGGTGGCCCAGGCGTCGCCGACGGCCGCGGCGAGGGCGACCGAACGCGGCCCGTTGGCCGCGACGACGAGCGGCACGCGGTCGCGGACCGGCTCGGGCAGGGTGCGCGCGTCGGCCGTCGCGTAGAAGGCGCCGGCGTGGTCGACGTGGTCCTCGCGCAGGAGGCGGTCGAGGAGGTGGGTGAACTCGTGGAACCGGTCGACCCGTTCCCGCAGCGGGCGGTCCTCGCCGAGGATCCGGCTGTCGAGGTCGCCGCCGGCACCGATCCCGAGGAGGAAGCGCCCGGCGCTCGCGTCGTCGAGCGTGATGGCGTCGCGGGCCAGGACGTAGGGGTGGCGGAAGTTCGGCGAGGCGACGAAGACCCCGAGCCCGATCGTGGAGGTGATGGTCGAGGCGAGGGCCAGGGTCGGGGCGAAGGCGAACACCGGCGCGTTCGGCAGGCCGCCCCACACGAGGTGGTCGTAGGTCCACGCGTGGTCGAAGCCCATCTCCTCGGCCGCGGCCCAGCGCGGGGCCGCCTCGCGCCAGCGGTGCTCGGGGACGACGACGATGCCGTGCCGCAGGGCCGAGGGGGCGAAGGGGGCCGTCATCGGGTCACCCCGGTGGCGTCGACGAGGGGCAGGAGGTCCTCGAGCCGCGCGCGGATGCCGCTGACCCTCAGCCGCCCGTCGGCGAGGGCCTCGGACCACCGCAGGTCGCCGGTCGCCAGGCGCAGCCACGTCTCGGCGTCGGTCTCGACGACGTTCGGCGGGGTGCCGCGGGTGTGGGTGGGCCCCTCGACGCACTGAACGGCGCCGTAGGGCGGCACGCGCACCTCGACGCTGCGCCCGGGGGCTCGCGTCCCCAGCTCCTCGAGCAGGTAGCGGACGGCCGTGCCCCGCGTGGCGCGGTCCACGCCCTCGGGGTCGGCGCGCCACACGCTCAGCGCCGAGGCCCCCACGACGGGGTCGGTGCGGCGACGAGGAGGCATCGCTCCATCCTAGGAGTGGCCGGTGTCAGGGCTTCTCACTGCTGCACCCCACGTCAGCAGCGCGACGACGCGACGGCTCCGCACCCTGCCCCGGCTCCTTCGCACTGCTGCGCCACACGTCAGCAGTGCGACTGCGCGACGGCGCCGCACCCTGCGCCGGCTCCTTCGCACTGCTGCACCCCACGTCAGCAGTGCGACTGCGCGACGGCTCGACACCCTGCGCAGGCTCCTTCGCACTGCTGCGCCCCACGTCAGCAGTGCGAAGCTCACGGACCACCCACTTGCTGCCGCGCCCGCGTAGCCTGCGCCCGTGACGACGGCGGAGTTCGAGCGCGACGGCTCGCTCGTGACGGTCGTGCTCGACGGCCAGGGGCAGTCGGCCGTCGACCTCGACGAACCGGCCCGCCTCGAGTTCGAGTACGTCCAGCACCTGGCCCTGTGCATCGACGCCCTCGCGGCCGACGGGCCGCTGCGGGTCACCCACGTCGGAGGCGCCGGCCTCACCCTGCCCCGGTGGGTCCACCACACCCGGCCCGGGTCGCCGCAGATCGTCCTCGAGCCCGACGCCGCCCTCACCGAGGCCGTGCGCCGCGAGCTGCCGCTCCCCCGCGGGCACCGGATCCGGGTCCGTCCCGTCGACGGGGCGACGGGCATCGCCGGACTGCGTGACGGCAGCGCCGACGTCGTCGTCGTCGACGCCTTCGCGCAGGGCCGGATCCCGGCCGACGTCGGGACCCTCGAGTGGTTCCGGGAGGTCGCCCGCGTCCTCGCTCCCGGCGGGCTGCTCCTGGCCAACCTCGCCGACGAGCCGGGGATGCGGCACGCGGCCCGGGTCGTCGCCGGTGCCCGCGAGGCCCTCGGACACGTCGCCGTCGTCGGCCTCCACGAGGTGCTCAAGGGCCGCCGCTTCGGCAACCTCGTGCTCGTCGGGTCGGCGGGCGCGGTCGACCTCTACTCGCTGCGGCGCGCGGCGGCCTCCGCCGCGCTGCCGACCGGGGTGCTGACCGCCGACGACGTCGCCCGCAAGGCACCCGGGGCACGTCCGTTCACCGCCGCGGACGCCGAGCCCTCCCCCGAACCGCCGGCTCGAGGTGCCTGGCGCCGCCGCTAGCGACCGCCCGGGGCACCCCGGCCGGCCGACTCGCCGCTCAGCCGTCCTCGCCGCGCAGCGTGCGCATCACGCGGGCACGCCAGGACTCGCGCTCGGCGACGGGCGGGGTCTCGGCCGCGCCCGCGGGACCGTCCTCGGGTGAGGCCGCCTCCGCGGCCGACGCCGCCTGCGCGAGCGCGGCACGGTGGGCCTCGTGGTGCTCGAGCGTGTGGACCACGTCGGCGAGGAAGGCGTCGACCTCGGCGTGGTCGTACCCGGGACGCAGCCGGGTGGACGTGAACCGCACCGAGGCCAGGCCGGTCGACTCCATCCGGAAGCCGCTCGACGACGTCCCCGACTCGTGGCGCCGCAGCGTCGCGGCGACGTCCCGGAGGAGGTCGTCGACCTCGCCCTCGTCGTAGCCGGCGCGGAGCTGGGTCCGGGTGAAGGTCGCGTGCTCGACGTCGTCGGCCCGCAGCACCCGCGCCATCAGCCGACCCACACCCTCGCGTTGCGGAACATCCGCAGCCACGGGCTCTCCTCGGCCACGGGGCTCGACGACCACGACATCTGCACCGTCCGAGAGACACGCTCGGGGTGCGGCATCATCGCGGTGAACCGGCCGTCGGGCGTCGTCACGGCGGTGAGGCCGTCGGGCGAGCCGTTGGGGTTGTGCGGGTAGGTGAGCGCCGGGCGGCCGTGGTGGTCGACGAACCGGGCGACCCGCTCGACGGACCCGGCGTCGCCGCGGGCGGAGAAGTCGGCGAAGCCCTCGCCGTGGGCGACCGCGATCGGGATCCGGCTGCCCTCCATCCCGCGCATGAGGACCGACGGGGAGTCGAGGACCTCGACGAGGGTGAGCCGGGCCTCGTACTGCTCGGACCGGTTGCGGGTGAACCGCGGCCAGGCCTCGGCCCCGGGCACGAGGTCGGCCAGCGCCGCGAACATCTGGCAGCCGTTGCAGATGCCGAGGCCGAAGGTGTCCTCGCGGTGGAAGAAGGCGTGGAAGGACTCGGTGAGCCGCTCGTTGAAGAGCACCGAGCGCGCCCAGCCCTCGCCCGCCCCGAGCGTGTCGCCGTAGGAGAACCCGCCGCAGGCCACGAGCCCCACGGCGTCGGCGAGGTCGAAGCGACCGGTCTGCAGGTCGGTCATGTGGACGTCGTAGGTGTCGAACCCGGCTCGGTCGAAGGCGAACGCCGTCTCGACGTGGCTGTTGACGCCCTGCTCGCGCAGGATGGCGACCTTCGGCCGGACCCCGAGGTTGAGGAAGGGCGCCGCGACGTCGTCGGTGGGGTCGAAAGTGGGCGCGACGACGAGTCCGGGGTCGTCGTCGGCGCCGACGGCGTCGTGCTCCTCGTCGGCGAGCGCGGGGTTGTCGCGCAGCGTGGCGATCCGCCACGACACCTCGTCCCACGCCTGGGCGAGGTCGCGCACCGGCTCGTCGAGGACGACCCCCTCACCGACGGCGACGCGGACCCGGCGGTCCGACGACGTCGCACCGACGACGCGCGAGAGGTCCCCGAGGCCGTGCCGCGCCAGGACACGGAGCACCTCGTCACCCGAACCGGAGGGGACGCCGAGCAGGACGCCGAGCTCCTCGGTGAACAGGGCTGCGACAGAGGCCGGCTCGAGGTCGACACCGACGGCACCCGCGAAGGCCATCTCGCAGGCGGCGGCCCACAGCCCGCCGTCGGACCGGTCGTGGAAGGCCGTGACGAGGCCGGCGGAGCGCAGCTCGGCGAGGGCCAGGGCGAGGCCCACGAGTCGCTGCGGGTCGTCGAGGTCGGGCACCACGCCACCGAACTCGCCTCGCACCTGAGCGAGCATCGAGCCGCCGAGGCGGTCGAGGCCGGCGCCGAGGTCGACGAGGACGAGCTCGGAGCCCGGCAGCAGCTGCGGGGTCCACGTGCCCCGGACGTCGGGCAGGGACGCGAACGCCGACACGACGAGGGAGACCGGTGAGGTCACCTGCCGCGTTTCCCCGGAGGCCTCGTCGGTCCAGCGGGTGCGCATCGACAGCGAGTCCTTGCCGACCGGGACGGAGATCCCGAGGGCCGGGCAGAGCTCCATCGCCACGGCGTGCACCGTGTCGTAGAGCGCCGCGTCCTCGCCCTCCTCGCCGCAGGCGGCCATCCAGTTGCAGGACAGCTTGGTCCCCGCCAGCCCGGTGAGCGGCGCCGCGAGGAGGTTGGTCAGCGCCTCGCCGACGGCCATCCGACCGGAGGCCGGTCCGTCGACAGCGGCGAGCGGCATCCGCTCGCCGCTCGCCATCGCCTGGCCGGCGAAGCCCACGTGGTCCGACAGGGTGACGGCGACGTCGGCGACGGGGACCTGCCACGGCCCGACCATCTGGTCGCGGTGGCTCAGGCCGCCGACGGTGCGGTCGGCGATCGTCACGAGGAAGCGCTTGGAGGCGACGGTGGGGTGGCGCAGGACGGCGTACGCGGCCTCGCGCAGCGTCGACCCTGCGAGGTCGTCGAGGTCGAGCGAGGGCGTGGACCGCGGCACCCGACGGACGTCGCGCGTCATCCGCGGCGGCTTGCCGAGCAGCACCTCCATCGGCATGTCGATCGGCCGGTCGTCACCCTCGACGTCGTCGGGACCGGGGGCGAGGACGAGCTGCGCGTCGTCGCGCGCCACCCCGACGACCGTCAGCGGGCAGCGCTCACGCTCGGCGAGCGCGACGAGGAGCCCGAGCGACTCGGGGGCGACGGCCAGGACGTAGCGCTCCTGGCTCTCGTTGCACCACGCCTCCTTCGGCGCCAGGCCCGACTCCTCGAGCGGCACCGCGGAGAGGTCGAATCGGGCACCGAGCCCGGCGTCGTCGACGAGCTCGGGGAAGGCGTTGGACAGCCCGCCCGCGCCGACGTCGTGGATCGCGAGGACGGGGTTGTCGGCCCCGAGGTCGGCGCAGTGGTTGATGACCTCCTGGGCGCGCCGCTCGATCTCGGGGTTGCCCCGCTGCACCGAGTCGAAGTCGAGCTCGGCGGCGTTGGCCCCGGCCGCCATCGAGGACGCCGCGCCACCGCCCATCCCGATCCGCATGCCCGGACCGCCGAGCTGGACGAGGAGGGTGCCCGCGGGGAAGCGGACCTTCTCGGTCTGGTCGGCGCTGATCGAGCCGAGCCCACCGGCGCTCATGATCGGCTTGTGGTACCCGCGGCGGACGCCGTCGACGGTCTGCTCGAAGACGCGGAAGAAGCCCCCGAGCCCGGGGCGCCCGAACTCGTTGTTGAAGGCGGCGGCGCCGATCGGGCCCTCGACCATGATGTCGAGCGGGCTGGCGATGTGGCCGGGGGCGCCGTAGGGGTCGCGCTCCCACGGCTCGTCGGTGCCGGGGAGGTGGAGGTTGGAGACGACGAAGCCGGTGAGCCCCGCCTTCGGGCGGCTCCCGCGGCCGGTGGCTCCCTCGTCGCGGATCTCGCCGCCCGCACCGGTGGCCGCCCCGGGGAAGGGGCTGATCGCCGTGGGGTGGTTGTGCGTCTCGACCTTCATGAGGACGTGGACCTCGTCCTCGACGGCGACGTAGCGGCCGGGCCCGTCGGGGACCTCGGGCACCCACCGGGTCACCGGCCCCCCGGCCATGATCGACGCGTTGTCCTTGTAGGCGACGACGGTGCCCTCGCCGGCGACCTCCTCGGTGTGCCGGATCATGCCGAAGAGGGAGCGCGCCTTGACCTCGCCGTCGACGACGAAGTCGGCGTTGAAGATCTTGTGGCGGCAGTGCTCGGAGTTGGCCTGCGCGAACATCATCAGCTCGACGTCGGAGGGGTTGCGGCCCAGCCCGGTGAAGGCGTCGACGAGGTAGTCGACCTCGTCCTCGGAGAGCGCGAGCCCGTAGGCGGCGTCGGCCTCCTCGACGGCCTCGCGCCCGCGGGCGAGGACGTCGACCCGCTCCATCGGCTCGGCCTCGCGCTCCTCGAACAGGGCCGCGGTGGCGTCGAGCGAGGGCAGGGCGGTCTCGGTCATCCGGTCGTGGACGAGGTCGGCGACGGTGGCCCACTGCTCGTCGGTGAGCGGCTCCTGCGTGGCGATGCGGTACTCGGTGACCCGCTCGACGCGCCGCACGTCGACGCCGCAGTTGTGGGCGATGTCGGTGGCCTTCGAGGCCCACGGCGAGAGCGTGCCGAGCCGCGGCGAGACGACGACGGTCGCCAGGTGCGTGCCCTCGGGCTCGGGGGCCGGCGGAGGTCCGTAGGTGAGCAGGCGCGCCACGGTGGCCGCGGTGTCGTCGGAGAGGGCGGCCTCGCTGGCGACGACGTGGACGTGGCGGGCCCCGACCGCGGTGGCTCCCGGGACGGCTCGTTCGAGGCGGGCGAGCAGGGCCGCGGCGCGGAAGGGGGAAAGGGCGTTGCCGCCGGGGACGGTGGTCAGCACGAGGTCGTGCGACGAGGCCATGGCGTGCGGTCTCCCGGGGTGCGGCTCGAGGCGGGTCTGCCGGGGCCCACGCTACCGGCGGCGCGGCCCGGCGGTGTCCGCGGGACCTCCGGCGAGACACCACGCGCGCGCCGGAAGGTGTACCATCTGGTACATGATCGAGGTCGTCCGTGAGTCCACCGCCCCCACCGAGCGGCTGTGGGCGGTGATGTCCGACGTCCGGGGGTGGCCCACCTGGCTCCCCACCGTCGACGCGGTGACGGCGCTCGACCCCGACCGGGTCGACGAGGTCGGCGCCGAGTACCGGGTCGAGCAGCCGAAGCTCCCACCGGCCGTCTGGCGGATCACCGAGGTCGTCCCCGGGCGCTCGTTCACGTGGGAGTCCAGCGCCCCGGGGATGCGCTCGGTCGGCACCCACGAGCTGCGCCCCCACCCCGACGGCACGACGAGCATCGCCCTCGGGATCACGTGGTCGGGCGTGCTCGCCCCGCTGGTCCGCTTCCTGGTCGGCCGCACCGCCCGGGACTACGTGGAGCAGGAGGCCGAGGCCCTCGACCGGACGGCGTCGGGGGCGGACGCCGGGCCCGCGGACCCGGCACCGGACGCGCCCGGTGCCTGACCCCGACCCCTCCCCGAGGGACGACCTCCTGGTCCGCGCCGTCGCCTGGTTCGCGGAGCACGGGGTCGGCGACACCAGCCTGCGCTCGCTCGCCGCGGGCATCGGCACGAGCCACCGGATGCTGAACTACCACTTCGGGTCCCGCGAGGGGCTCCTCGGCGCCGTCGTGGAGGCCGTCGAGCGGGCCGAGCAGGAGACCCTCACCTCGCTCGTGGCCGCGCACGAGGACCCCGTCGCCGCGGGCGAGGCCTTCTGGACGCGGGTCGCCGACCGCGCCGAGGTCTTCGCCCCGCTCTTCTTCGAGCTGTCGAGCCACGCCATGCGCGACCGGCCGCACGCCGCCCCCCTGCGCCGCTGGCTCGAGGAGGGCTGGACCGCGACCGTCCGTGACGCCTACCGGCGGGCCGGCGCGGAGCCCGAGCTCGCCGGCTCCCTCGCCCTGCAGTCCCTCGCGATGGCGCGCGGCCTCCTCTTCGAGCTGGCGGTCACCGGCGACCGCGCCGCCGGCGACGCGGCGATGGCCCGCTGGACGCGCACCGTGCGCCGCGAGCTCGACGAGGCGGCCGGGAAGGGCCCGGGGCGAGCGGTCAGCCCGTGAAGGTCCGGCCGGTCAGGCGCTCGTAGGCCTCGACGTACTTCGCGCGCGTCCGCTCGAGGACGTCGGCCGGCATCGGCGGCGGGGCCTCACCCGATGCCTTGTCCCAGCCGCTCGCCGGCGACAGCAGCCACTCGCGGACGAACTCCTTGTCGAAGCTGGGCTGGGTGTGGCCGGGCTCCCACTGGTCGGCCGGCCAGAAGCGGGACGAGTCGGGGGTCAGCACCTCGTCGGCGAGGACGAGGCCGTCGGGGGCGTCGTCGTCGAGGCCGAACTCGACCTTGGTGTCGGCGATGAGGATTCCCCGCTCCGCCGCGATCTCGTTGCCGCGGGCCAGGATCCGCGTCGTGAGGTCGCGAGCGCGCTCCGCCGTGCGCTCGCCGACGGCCGCGACGACGTCCTCGAAGGGCATCGGCTCGTCGTGTGCGCCCTGCGGCGCCTTCGTGCTGGGGGTGAAGACCGGCTCGGGGAGCCGGGACCCGTCGACGAGGCCCTCGGGCAGCAGGAGGCCGCTGACCCGGCCGTCGGTCCGGTACTCGCGCAGCCCCCCACCGGTGAGGTAGGCGCGGGCCACGCACTCGACGGGCAGCATCTCGAGGCGGCGGACGAGCACCGCCCGGCCCGCGACCTCGGCCGGGACGTCGGTGGAGACGACGTGGTGGGGCAAGAGGTCCTCGAGCTGCTCGAACCACCACAGCGACAGCTGGGTGAGGACGGCACCCTTGTCGGGGACCGGCGTCTGGAGGATGAAGTCGAACGCCGACAGGCGGTCGCTGGCGACGAGGAGCAGCCGGTCGTCGCGCGGCGAGCCCGTTTCGGGGTCGAGCGGCGCGTAGAGGTCGCGGACCTTGCCCGAGTAGACGTGCGCGTACCCGGGGAGGGCGACCGGCTCGGGCGTCGAGGCGGTGGTGGGGGCGTCGGCCATGGCGGGGATTCTTCCAGCCCCGGGGGCCCGCGCCCGCCGGCGCCCATCGCCAGGACTGCGGAGGGCGCGGGACGGGGGTCGCCCGCGATCTCGGGAAGGACGGCGCGGGCGCTCCTCAGTCGTGGGTGTCCTCGCGACCCCGGGCCGCGGCCGGCCAGCGCCGGGCCCCCGGACCCTCGACCGCGAGGGCGTCCTCGGGGTTGTAGACCGGGCAGGACCGCAGCGACAGGCAGCCGCAGCCGATGCACGACGACAGCCCGTCGCGCACGCGCACGAGCGCCTCGATCCGCTCGTCGAGGAGGGCGTGCCACACACGCGAGAGCCGTTGCCAGTCGCGCTTCGTCGGCGGGCGGTCGTGCGGAAGCGACTCGAGGGCCGCGCCGATCTCGGTGAGCAACAGCCCGAACCGCTGCCCCGCTCGGACGACCGCCACCCGCCGGAGGACGTGGCGCTCGTAGCGGCGCTGGTTGCCCGCCGTGCGCACCGACTCGACGAGACCGCGTTCCTCGTAGAACCTGATGGTGGCCACGGAGACGCCGCTGCGCGTCGCGACCTCGCCGATGGGGAGCAGGTCGGTGCGGTCCACCTCCTCACGGTAGACGACTTGACCTCCAGCGCACTTGAGGTACGAGGATCCACGACATGACCTCTCGCACGACCCCGCGTACCAGCGTGGACGCCGACGCGGACGCGACGCCCGCGACTCCGGCCGGGCCCACCGGGCCGGGCGGCTCGACCGCCCGGCTGCTGAGCCGTGAGCACCTCCCCGTCGTCGCGGGCATCGTCGCGCTCGTGACCCTGGCGGCCTTCGAGAACCGCGCCGTCATGACGATCCTCCCCACCGTCGTGCGCGACCTCGACGGCTGGGGCCTGTTCGGTGCCTCGACGGGCGCCTCGCTCGTGACCTTCACCGTCGCGATGGCGTGGGCGGGCGGCTGGACCGACCGCCGGGGGCCACGCCCGGCGCTCCTCACCGGGCTGGCGGCGTTCGCCCTCGCCCAGGTCGTCTCGGGCCTGGCGCCGACGATGGCGGTCTTCGTGGCGGGCCGGGCCGTCTCGGGAGCCGCCGAGGCGCTCATCGACACCGCGCTCATGGTGCTCGTCGCCCAGGCGCTGCCGGACGCCCTGCGCGCCAAGGTCTTCGCGTCGTTCGCCGCGGCGTGGGTCCTCCCCTCGCTCCTCGGCCCGAGCGTCGCCGGCGGGATCGACGCCCTCGCGGGGTGGCGGGCGGTCTTCATCGCGCCCCTCGTCGTCGTCCCGCTGGCCCTGCTCCCCATCCGGTCGGCCCTGCGCCGCACGCACCCCGGGGCGGGCACCGACGGCGAGGGCGTCACCGGTCGGCGTCGCAGGGTCACCGCCTCCCTGCTGCTCGCCGCCGGCCTGGCCGTGACGACCTTCACCGCACCCCTCCTCGAGGTGCCCTCCACGCGCCGCACGGGTGCCCTCGCCATCGCGGCGGGCGTCCTCGTCGTCCTCGTCGGGGCGGGGCGGGCGCTGCCCGCGGGGACGGCCCGGCTCGCGCACGGCGTCCCGTCGATCATCGCCCTGCGGCTGCTCGTGTCGGCCGCGTTCACCGGCATCGGCGGGGTCCTGCCGCTGATGCTCGTCCAGACCCACGGCGCGTCGACGGCGCTGGCGGGGGTCTCCCTCACCGTGACCGGCACCCTGTGGGCGTTCGGGTCGTGGGGCACCAGCACGGCCCGGGCCCAGGCCCGGCCGGCCGCCCACCGGCTGCGGCTCGGCGGCGCGTTCATCGCCGTCGGGTCGCTCGGGCCGGTGCTCCTGTCGCTCGACGTCGTCGGCCTCGTCGCCGGCATGGCCGGCTGGGCGCTGGCCGCCACGGGGATGGGCATCGTGTCGCCGACGGTCTCCACCGAGCTGCTGGCCCAGGCGCCCGCGTCCGAGCACGGGCGGGTCAGCGCGGCCCAGGGGCTGGCCGTCTCGACGGGCGTCGCCCTCACGACCGCCCTCGCCGGTGCCGTGGTGGCCCTGCGCGGGGAGGCGATGGACGGTCCGGCGTTCGCGGTCCTCATGGGGATCGGCGGGCTCACCGCGCTCGGCGTCGTCGGTGCCGCCGGCCGCACCCGTCCCCTCCCGCCGGGGTAGCGTCGATCAGCATGAGCATCCTCGACAGGGCCACCGAGCTCCAGCGCCTCCACTCCGCCCCCGAGCTCCTCCTCGTCGTCAACGTCTGGGACGTCATCTCCGCGCGGGTCGTCGCCGAGACCCCGGGCACCACCGCGCTGGCCACCGCCAGCCACTCCATCGCCGCGTCGTACGGCTACCCCGACGGCGAGCAGATCCCCCGCGACCTCATGGTCGAGGCGTGCGGCCGCATCGCCGCCGCCACCGAGCTGCCCGTCTCCGCCGACCTCGAGGCCGGCTACGGCGACCCGGGCGGCACGGTGGCGCGCGCCATCGACGTCGGCGTCGTCGGGGCGAACCTCGAGGACCAGATGAAGCCGCTCGGCGAGGCCGTGGCCGCCGTCGAGGCCGCCGTCGCCGCGGGCGAGGCGGCCGGGATCCCCTTCCAGCTCAACGCCCGCACCGATGCCTTCCTCCGGGCCGGCGACCGCGACCCGGCCGACGTCCTCGCCGACGCCATCGAGCGGGGACGGGCCTTCCTCGACGCCGGCGCGGCGACCGTCTTCGCGCCGGGGAGGCTCGACGAGCCCACCGTCGCCGCCCTCGTCGAGGCCCTCGGTCCTCAGCGGCTGACCCTCATCGGCGTCCCGGGCTCGCTGCCGCTGGACACCGTGCAGCGTCTCGGCGTCGCTCGCGTCTCGTACGGGCCGTGGAGCCAGAACGTCGCGCTGACCGCCCTCGCCGAGCTGACCGAGTCGGTCCTCGCCGGGGGCGCGCTCCCCGAGGGCACCCGCAAGCTCAACTGAGCCCGGCCCGCCCTCGTACGCTCGCGGGTCAGACGGAGACGGCGCCCTGCTCGGCGAGGAGGGCGATGTCGGTGCGGTGGTGCGAGCCCTCGAGGCCGATGCCCGCCACCGCCGCGTAGACGCGCTCGCGGGCCTGCGCCAGGGACTCCCCCGTCGCGACGACCGAGAGCACCCGACCGCCGGCCGACACGAGCCGGCCCTCGTCGTCGAGGGCGGTCCCGGCGTGGAGGACGTAGGCCGCCGGGGCGACGTCGGCGTCGTCGGTCCCCGTGACGACGTCGCCGGTCCGGGGCGTCCCGGGGTACGACTGCGCCGCGACGACGACCGTCACCGCGTGCTCCGCCGACCACCGCAGGGCCGGGACCTCCTCGAGCCGTCCCTGGGCCGCAGCGAGGAGGACGCCGCCGAGCGGCGTCAGGAGGCGGGCGAGGACGACCTGGGTCTCGGGGTCGCCGAAGCGGGCGTTGAACTCGATGACGCGCGGGCCCCGCGGCGTCAGCGCCAGCCCGATGAACAGCACCCCCGCGAACGGGGTGCCGCGGCGGCGCATCTCGTCGATGACGGGCTGCGCGATGCGGGTGACCACCTCGTCGACGAGTCCCTCGGGCGCCCAGTCGAGCGGGCTGTAGGCGCCCATCCCGCCGGTGTTCGGGCCGGCGTCGTCGTCGCCGACGCGCTTGAAGTCCTGGGCGGGGGTCAGCGGGACGACGGTCGTGCCGTCGGAGAGGACGAAGAGCGAGACCTCGGGGCCTGAGAGGAACTCCTCGATGACGACGGCCCCGTCCTCCTTGGCGAGGCAGGCGCGCGCGTGCTCGAGCGCCTCGTCGCGGTCGTCGGTGACGACGACGCCCTTCCCGGCGGCGAGCCCGTCCTCCTTGACGACGTGCGGCGCCCCGAGGGCGTCGAGCGCCTCCTCGACCGACGCCATCGTCGTGCACACGTGGGCCAGCCCGGTCGGCACCTCGGCGGCCGACATGACCTCCTTGGCGAAGGCCTTGCTGCCCTCGAGCCGGGCGGCCCTGGCCGAGGGCCCGAAGCAGGCGATGCCGGCGGCGCGCACGGCGTCGGCGACCCCGGCGACGAGCGGCGCCTCGGGTCCGACGACGACGAGGTCGGCCCCGACCCGGGTGGCGAGGGCGGTGACGCCCTCCGGGCTGCTCACCCCGCCCTCGACGGCCTCGCACGCGGCGAGCGCGGCGATGCCGGGGTTCCCCGGCGCCGCGACGACCTTGTCGACCGACGGGTCGAGCGCGAGGGAGCGGACGATGGCGTGCTCGCGGGCCCCGGACCCGACGACGAGTACCTTCACGGGCCACGATCCTAGGGCGACCCGCGCCCCCGGGCGGCCCCGGTCCACGGCGGCCCCGTGCCGACCCGTCCGCGTCCCGACCGGCCCGTTCCCCGGACGCGGCGTGGTGGAGGCGCGGCGGGCTCTAGACTGGTGAGTTCCGTGGCCAGCGCCACGTGCATCGCCGATCCACAGCAGGAGACCTCGCCCCGTGACCGCTCCCCACCCGGTGCCCGACACCTCCCCCGACGTCGAGGGCGAGATCGCGCACGAGCAGGCGCACGTCGACCGGGTCTACGCCGAGCTCGAGAAGGCCTCCCGGCGCGCCGCCGACGTCGAGGCCGACGGGCTCGCCCGCGGCCGGACGAGCCGCACCGGCGACGTCCGCGACGAGGAGATGACCGGCCTGTTCGAGCGCGACGCGCTCGTCTACGCCGCCGCCCGCCGCCGCGCGATGATCGACAAGCAGTACGAGGGCCTCGTCTTCGGGCGCCTCGACCTCGGCACCGAGACGTCCACCGCCGCCGAGCGCGAGGTGCGCTATATCGGCCGCCTCGGCGTGCGCGACGACGACTACGAGCCGCTGGTCGTCGACTGGCGCGCCCCTGCGGCCTCCGCCTTCTACCGCGCCACCCCCGTCGACCCGATGGGGGTCCTGCGCCGTCGCGTCCTGCGCTGCAAGGGCGCCACCGTCGTCGGCGCCGAGGACGACCTCATGGTCCCCGAGGCCCCCGACGACATCGTCGTGCTCGGCGACGGCGCCCTCATCGCCGCGCTGACCCGCAGCCGCGGCCGCCAGATGCGCGACATCGTCGCGACGATCCAGCGCCACCAGGACGAGGCGATCCGGGCTCCCTCGCGCGGCGTCACCGAGATCACCGGCGGACCGGGCACCGGCAAGACCGTCGTGGCCCTCCACCGCGCGGCCTACCTCCTGTACTCCGAGCGCCGCCGCTTCGAGAACGGCGGCATCCTCGTCGTGGGGCCGTCGGCCGCGTACACCGCCTACATCGAGCGCGTGCTGCCCAGCCTCGGCGAGGAGTCGGTGTCGCTGCGCGCGCTCGGCGACCTCGTCGACGGGATGACCGCCACCCGGGTCGACAGCCCCGAGGTCGCCGCGATCAAGGGGTCGCTGCGCGTCCGTCGCCTCCTGTCGCGCCTCGCCTCGCGCCCGCCCGAGGGCGCCGCGCGCGAGTTCCGTGCCTTCGTGGCCGGCCAGGCCGTCCGCCTCGACGAGCAGGTCCTGCGCCGGGTGCGCTCCGAGGTCCTGCGAGGCCACCAGCACAACCTCGCGACCGATGCCGCCCGCACCGCCCTCGCCGAGGCCGCCTGGCGCTCGGTCCGACAGGGCGAGCGCGACGTCTTCCTCGACGCCTTCGAGGCCTCCCGCGACGTCGACGAGTTCATGGCGACGTGGTGGCGCCAGCTCGACCCCCGCGAACTCCTCCTCACCCTCACCGACACCGACCACGTCTACGCGGTCTCGCGCGGCGTGCTCGACCACGAGGAGGGCGCCGCCGTCGCGCACTCCTACCGCGAGGCGCTCGACCAGGGGACCTGGTCGGTCGCCGACGCCGCCCTCGTCGACGACCTCGTCGCCCGCCTCGGCGCGGTCCAGGAAGCCGAGCGCGAGGACGTCGGGTTCTACGACATCGAGGAGCTCGACGACCTCCAGTCCTACGGCGTCGTCGACGTCAGGGCCGGCGTCGACCGACGCGTCCCGGCGGAGGAGAACTACCACGTCACGACGCCCGCCGACGCCCGCGATCGCCTCATGGCCGGCCGGATCGACCGGGCCTCGGGGTACGCGCACGTCCTCGTCGACGAGGCCCAGGACCTGTCCCCGATGCAGTGGCGGATGCTCGCCCGCCGGGGCCGCTCGTCGTCGTGGACCGTCGTCGGCGACGCGGCGCAGGCATCGTGGGGCGACCTCGCCGAGGCCGGCCGGGCCCGCGAGGAGGCCTTCGCCGAGCAGGAGCGCCGCGCGTTCCACATGGACACGAACTACCGCAACGCCCGCGAGATCTTCGACCACGCGCGCGACGTGATCCTCCCGCTCGTGCCCGACGCCGACATCCCGGTCGCGGTGCGCGAGACCGGGGTCGACCCGGTCGACCGCGCCGTCGAGGGCTCCCTCGTCGAGGCCGCCGCCCAGGCCGTCGAGCAGCTCCTCGGCGAGGTCGAGGGCTCCATCGCGGTGATCCCGGCCCGGCGCTGGCAGGACCGCCTCGCCGCGCTCGACGGCGCCGGTGACGGACGCGTCCAGCTCATCGACCCGCTGTCGACCAAGGGCCTGGAGTGGGACGCCACGGTCGTCGTCGACCCGGAGGCGATCACCGAGGAGTCCCCCGGCGGCGTCCGCGTCCTCTACGTCGTCCTGACCCGGGCGGCGCACCGGATGCACGTCCTGCGGCCCGCCTGAACGACCCGCCGACCGCACGACCGCGCCCGCGCGACCGCCCGGCCGTCAGTCGAGGAGCGGGTGCCGCTCGATGATCTCGTGCCGCCCGGGACCGACCCCGACCGCCGAGACCCGCGCCCCGACGAGCTCCTCGACCCGCAGGACGTAGGCCTGGGCCGCGGCCGGCAGCGACTCGAAGGTCCGGCACCCGGAGATGTCCTCCCACCAGCCGTCGAGCCACTCGTAGACGGGCTTGGCGTGGTGGACGTCGCTCTGGTTGACCGGCATCTCCTCGTGCCGGACGCCGTCGACCTCGTAGGCGACGCAGACCGGCACCTTGTCGAAGCCGGTGAGGACGTCAAGCTTGGTGACGACGAAGTCGGTGACTCCGTTGATCCGGGTGGCGTAGCGCCCGATGACGGTGTCCATCCAACCGCAGCGGCGCGGGCGACCCGTCGTCGTGCCGTACTCGGCGCCAGTCTTGCGCAGCGTCTCGCCGTCGTCGTCGAACAGCTCGGTGGGGAACGGGCCCTCGCCGACGCGGGTCGTGTACGCCTTGAGGACCGCGATGACGCGGGTGACGCGGGTCGGCGGGATCCCCGACCCGGTGCAGGCCCCGCCGGCGGTGGCCGACGACGACGTGACGAACGGGTAGGTGCCGTGGTCGACGTCGAGGAGGGTGGCCTGGCCGGCCTCGAGGAGGACGGTGCTCCCGGCGTCGAGGGCCTGCTCGAGGACGAGCGTGGTGTCGGCGACCATCGGGCGCAGCCGCTCGGCGTGGGCGAGCAGCTCCTCGACGACCCGGTCGACCTCGGCCGCGCGGGTGTTGTAGATCTTGACGAGCACCTGGTTCTTCAGCGCCAGCGCCGCCTCGACCTTCTGGCGCAGGATCCCCTCGTCGAAGAGGTCCTGGACGCGCACGCCGACGCGGTTCATCTTGTCGGCGTAGGTGGGGCCGATGCCGCGGCCGGTGGTCCCGATCCGGCGCGAGCCGAGGAAGCGCTCGGTGACCTTGTCGAGGGTGCGGTTGTACGACGCGATGACGTGGGCGTTGGCCGACACGACGAGGCGCGAGGTGTCGACGCCGCGCGCCTCGAGGCCGTCGATCTCCTGGAAGAGCACGTCGAGGTCGATGACGACCCCGTTGCCGATGACGGGGGTGACGGTGGGCGTGAGGATGCCCGAGGGGAGCAGGTGCAGCGCGTACTTCTCGCGCGTGCCGTCCTCGCCCTCGATGACGACCGTGTGGCCCGCGTTGTTGCCGCCGTTGAACTTCACGACGTAGTCGACGTCGGACCCCATGAGGTCGGTGGCCTTGCCCTTGCCCTCGTCGCCCCACTGGGCCCCGATCAGCACGATCGCCGGCATCGACGGCTCCCTTCCGAACATGCCCCCGGGGTGCGTGCACCCCGAGCGCGCCGAAGGCCCCTCGCGGGTACGCGCCGGGGCCTCGTACACCCCACCCTATCGCGCCGCGGCCCAGGGCCCTCGGTCGTGTCAGCGACGCCGTCGGGCCAGGGCCCAGCCGAGCTGGAAGCGGGTGTCGACCCCGTTGACCGCCATGAGGTGGGCGACCCGGCGCCGGACGGTGCGCAGGCTGACGCCGAGGTAGCGCGCGATGGCCTCGTCCTTGAGGCCGAGCTCGAGCAGCTCGACGAGCTTGGGGTCGCCGGTGCTCTCGCGGCCGAGGGCCGGGGCGGGCACGGCCTGGCGCCACGCGAGGTCGAAGTAGGCGGTGTAGAGCCGGACGACGAGGGGGTCGCGGATGACGGCGTACCCACCCGCCGGGTCGTCCCACGCGGCGAGGGCGACGACGGCGGTGGAGCCGAAGACCGCGAACTCGGTGTCGGTCGTCGGCAGGATCCGCTGGTCCTCCCCGACCTCGGCCCAGCTCGTCATCCACCGCTGGCCCTGGGGCGTGGAGAGGGCGGACGCCGGGTACACGGCGCGCTGCTCCTCACCGCGCCGGATCCGCTCCTCGTTCGCCCGCATCGTCGACTCGTCGAGCGCCGGGCCCTCGACGATGGTGAGGACGTAGTTGCGCAGCAGCCCGGTCGTCTCGGCGAGCAGGCGGCTGACGACCGAGGGGGCGAGGGCGTCGTCGATCGGCTCGCTCAGCGGCTCGTGGGCCCCGAGCGCCTGCGAGGTGATCCGGGCGAGGAGGTCCCGCGAGGCCTCGAGGTCGCGGCGCCGTTCCTCGACGCGCGACATCTCGCGCCGGAGCTGCTCCTCGAGGACGAGGAGCGCTCCACCGTCGTACGTCGATGGGTCGCTCACGCGGACCCCTCCATTTCCCCTGCGGACGGGAGCGGTGGCCGATTGCTGCCAGTGGCACCCAAGTGTCGCACCTCGAGAGGCGGAGGGAGCACCATTGAGCAGCACAGCCGAGGTTGCAGGCGACCGCGGGTGGGGCGCTTCTTGGCGAGAGGGAAGCGTTCGCGCCCCCGGTCTCGATTCGGCTGTCGGAAGGGCCCGGGTGCACGCACCCGGGCCCTTCGCCCGTCAGCGGTGGCCCTAGATGTGATGTCCAGTCACGTTGGTCGAGTTTGTGTGAGGACTCGATCTGACCGGTGACAGGTGAAGACCTCCCGGTGTGGAGTGGAGCTGCTTGACGGTTCCGCTCCCGCACCAGGAGGTCCTCGTGTCTCACGCTACTCATTCCAACGCTGCCCTGACTCCACGCGCCCGGCTGCGGTTGGGACAACTGGTCGTGGATCACGACTGGCCTATCGCCCGGGCGGCCGAGCGGTACGACGTGTCCTGGAGGACTGCCGCGAAGTGGGCCGAGCGGTACCGCGACGAAGGCGCTGCCGGGATGGTGGACCGCTCGAGCGCGCCGCACCACCAGGCTGGCCGGACCCCGACCAGGGTGGTCCGACGGATTGTGAGCCTGCGGCTGCGACATCGCCTCGGCCCGGTCGCGATCGGTGACCTGCTCGGGATGCAGGCCTCTACGGTGCACGCGGTCCTGGTGCGATGCCGGCTCAACCGGCTCACCCATATCGACCGGGTCACCGGTGAACCGATCCGCCGCTACGAGCACGAACGTCCCGGCGACCTGCTCCACGTCGACGTCAAGAAGCTCGGCAAGGTCCCCGACGGCGGCGGCTGGCGCTACGTCGGGCGCGAACAAGGCTTGCGGAACCGGTCAGCGACCTCGCGGCGGACCGGAGCACCCAAGAGCAAGTACCACCACCCGCTGATCGGGACCTGCTACCTGCACACCGTCATCGACGACCACTCCCGGGTGGCCTACGTCGAGGCCCACGACGACGAGACGAAGGAGACCGCCACGGCCGTGCTCCGCAACGCTGTCGCGTGGTTCGCTGCCCGCGGAGTCACCGTGCGCCAGGTGCTGTCCGACAACGGTGGCGCCTACCGCTCCTACCTGTGGCGCGACACCTGCACCGAGCTCGGCATCACCCCGAAACGGACCCGCCCCTACCGACCACAGACCAACGGCAAGATCGAACGCTTCCACCGCACCCTGGTCGACGGGTGGGCCTTCAAGACGTTCTATCCCTCCGAGACCGACCGCCTCGCCGCCCTGTCACCATGGCTCCACCAGTACAACCACCACCGGCCCCACTCAGCGATCGGCAAGGTCGCACCCATCACCCGGTTGGACAACCTGGCTGGGCATCACACCTAGAGGCCGAGCTCGCGCGCTCCCGTGGCGCTCGAGGCGCGGAGGAACTCGGCACAGCGGTGCCGCTCCTCCTCCTCGCCGATGGCCCCGGCCGCCCGGCTCAGCGCGGCGAGCGCCCGCAGGAAGCCGCGGTTCGGCTCGTGCTCCCACGGCACCGGCCCCTGGCCGCGCCAGCCGCTGCGGCGCAGCGCGTCGAGGCCGCGGTGGTACCCCGTGCGGGCGTACGCGTAGGCCTCGACCGCGCGGTCGTCGGCGAGGGCGTCCTCGGCGAGCACCGACCAGGCGAGCGAGGACGACGGGTTCGCCGCCGCCACCTGGTCGGGGGCCGCGCCGTCGTCGAGCGCGCGGGCGGCGGGGTCCTCGGGCAGGTGGGTCGGCGGGATCCCGAGCAGGTCGGAGCTCACGCCTTCGTGCCGGCCGACCGGAGGTTCTCGCACGCCTCGACGACGCGCGCCGCCATCGCGGCCTCGGCCTCCTTGCCCCACGCGCGGGGGTCGTACTGCTTCTTGCTCCCGACCTCGCCGTCGACCTTGAGGACGCCGTCGTAGTGGCGGAACATCCAGTCGGCGACCGGGCGGGAGAAGGCGTACTGGGTGTCGGTGTCGACGTTCATCTTCACGACGCCGAAGTCGACCGCTGCGGCGATGTCGGACGGCTCGGAGCCGGACCCGCCGTGGAAGACGAGGTGGAACGGCTTGGAGCCCTCGGGGAGCCCGAGCTCGGCCGCGGCGGCGGCCTGGGCGGCCTGGAGCACCTCGGGGCGCAGCTTGACGTTGCCCGGCTTGTAGACGCCGTGGACGTTGCCGAAGGTCAGCGCCGTCATGTAGAAACCGCGCTCCCCGCCACCGAGGGCGCGCACGGTGGCGACGGCGTCCTCGGGGGTGGAGTACAGCTTCTCGTTGATCTCGTTCTCGACGCCGTCCTCCTCGCCGCCGACGACCCCGACCTCGATCTCGAGGATGGCGCGCGCCGCCTGGCACTTCTCGAGCAGCTCCTCGGCGATGACGAGGTTCTCGTCGAGCGGCACGGCCGAGCCGTCCCACATGTGCGACTGGAAGTAGGGGAGGCCACCGGCGCGGACCCGCTCGGTGGACGCCTCGATGAGGGGGCGCACCCACCCGTCGAGCTTGTCCTTGGGGCAGTGGTCGGTGTGCAGCGCGATGTTGACCGGGTAGTTCTTCGCGACCTGCTCGGCGTACGCGGCGAGCGCGATCGAGCCGGTGACCATGTCCTTGACGGTCGAGCCCGACGCGTACTCGGCCCCGCCCGTGGAGACCTGGATGATGCCGTCGGAGCCGGCCTCGGCGAAGCCGCGGATCGCGGCGGTGATCGTCTGGCTCGACGTGATGTTGATGGCCGGGTACGCGAACGAGCCGTTCTTGGCTCGGTCGAGCATGTCGGCGTAGACCTCGGGCGTTGCGATGGGCACGGTGATCTCCTCGTGCTGGTGTTGGCTGGTGCCGGTACGCACCGATCCTTCCACGATCCGGGCGAGGGGACACCGGGGTGTCCGTACCCACGGGTACCGGTCGCCGCGGGGACGTGAACGGGGTGGCACCGCGCTGCGGTGCCACCCCGTCGGGTCGTCAGTCCCGCCCCCTGCAAGCAGGACTGAGACGAAACGGTCGCGCGGTGTCATCGGGATGACGAGCACGATCCCGGTCGCCCTCGGGCCATCCCCTGGCCGTCGGACGAGTGAACGCTAGCCCGGCTGCCGACCCGGGGGAAGAGCGATCCGGTGGCCGACCGGGTCCCTGTCACCAAGTGGTCACCGGCCGTGCGGCGCAGGCCCGTTCCGGACGTCAGCGCGCGTCGGTGGCATGCGGGTCGAGGACGTGGGGCCGGGTCCCGCTGACGGCGTGCATCCCGAGCCCGAGGAGGATCGGGCGCGAGTCGGGTGAGGTGTCGACGCGGGCGTGGGGGTGGCCGCGCTCGAGGGCCAGGGCGGCGCGGTGGCTGACGAGGGCACGGTAGAGGCCGCGCCGCCGCCACTCGCGCAGCGTCGAGCCACCCCACAGCCCGCAGAAGGAGGTGTCGTCGGTGAGGCGCAGGACGGCGTAGGAGACGACACGGCCGGTGTCGACCTCCTCGACCACCGTCGCGGTCATGAGGTCGGGCCGCTCGCGCTGCTCGGCCCGCAGGCTGTCGTTGACCCACGAGGTCTCGCGGCCCCAGACCTCGTCGCACAGCACCCGGACGCGTTCCCAGTCGTCGTCGGACGCGATGTCGCGCAGCCGGACCCCGTCGGGCAGCGTGACGTCGTGGACGAGGTCCTCGCAGCGGCCGAGGAGCAGCACCTCGTCGTCCTCGGGGACGAAGCCGGCGGCCCCGAGGAGGGCCGGGAGCCCGGCGGGCTCGTCGTACGAGTACGTCTTCCACTCGACCCGCTGCCCGCGCCCGCGGAAGAACTCCGCCTGCCGGGCCACCCAGTGCGCGGGGTCGTCGCCGAGGCCCTCGGGGTTCTCGACCATCGCCCCGGCGGCGGCCGGGTCGGCCGGGTAGGTGCGGTGGACGGGGCCGTCGTGCTCGACGACGAACCCCGGGGCGGCGTCGCGGTCGCGCAGGCGGACCTCGGCCGTGAAGAGGTCGCGCAGCCGCTGCGCCGGCGCGGACAGGGCGGGGTGGGCGGAGGCCGGGGGCGTCGTCGTCACGGGGTCATCCCACACCGCGGCGCCGCGCACCGCACCCGGGTTTCCGGCCCCCTCCTCCCCCGCCGCGCGGGTCGGGTACGCGTACTCACGCCGCGCGGGCGCCCGTGCCGTCACGCTGTCCCCATGGACCTCGCCACCGTCCGCGACCTCGCGGCCGCCACCCCGACCACCCGCAACCGGGTCGTCGACCTCCTGCGCGCCGCCGCCATCCTCGTCGTCGTCCTCGGGCACTGGCTCCTCGCCGCCGTCACCGTGCGCCGCGGCGAGCTCGTCCCGGGGCACCTCCTCGACCTCGCGTCGTGGACCCACCCGCTCACCTGGGTCTTCCAGGTCATGCCGGTGTTCTTCCTCGTCGGCGGCTACTCCAACGCGCTGTCCTGGCGCGGCGCCCGCGGACGGGGGACGACGTACGCGGTGTGGCTGCGCGGCCGGCTGCGGCGCCTCCTCGTGCCCGTCGTCCCGCTCCTGCTCACCTGGCTCGTCGTCGTCTCCGTGGCCGGCGCCGCGGGGGTCCCGGCGCCCACGTTGCGCACCGCCTCGCAGGTCGCCCTCGTCCCCACGTGGTTCCTCGCGGCCTACGTCGTCGTGTGCGCCATCGCCCCCGCGACCCTGTGGCTCTGGGAGCGCTGGGGCTGGGCGTCGGTCGTCGCGGGGCTGGTCGCCGGTGGTCTCGTCGACCTCGTGAGCATCGGCTCGGACTCGGTCGCCGTCGGGTTCGCCAACTACGTGTTCGTGTGGGCCACGGTCCACCAGCTCGGCTACGCGTGGCTCGACGGCCGGCTCGGCGGCACGGGCCGCCGGCTGGGCCTGGCCGTGATCGGGCTCGCCGGCACCGTGGCCCTCGTCCGGTTCGGGCCCTACCCCGTGTCGATGATCGGGCTCGACGACGCCGTCGTGAACAACTCCTACCCCACGCGCGTGACGCTCGGCTTCCTCGGCCTGCTCCAGGCGGGGGTCGTCCTCGCCCTCGAGCCGCTGCTGGCGCGCTGGCTGGCCCGCGAGCGGCCGTGGCGCGCCACGGTCCTCGTCAACGCCCGGATCATGACCGTCTACCTCTGGCACCTCACGGCAATGGTGGGCGCCATCGGGCTCTCGCTCCTCGCCGGGGGGTTCGGCCTCGGCGCCGAGCCGCTCTCGGGCGCCTGGTGGGCCGGGCGGCCGGCCTGGTGGGCCGTGCTCGCCACCGTGACGATCGGCCTCGTCGCCCTGCTCGGGCGGTTCGAGACCGCCCGGCCGCTCGACACCGCCGCCGTGCCCGTGTGGCTCCCCGTGGGCGTCGCCCTCCTCGCGTGCGGCGGCCTGGGCTCGATGGCGGGCCAGGGGATCGTCGGCGCCGACGGCGTCCACTGGTGGTGGCCGCTCCTCGTCGTCGGGGCGGTCGCCCTCCTGCGCTGGACGCCGCCGGGCGCGGCCGCGGCCCCGACCTCGGCCTCGGAGCCGGCCGGGCGCTGAGCGCCGGGTCAGCCCGGGTCGGCCAGGCCGTCACGGCGGCGCCGGAGGTGGTCTCGTTCGACCTCGTTGGCGCACCGCGCGATCGCGACGTCGAGGGCGGCCGCGGCGGCCTCCGTCCGCCCCAGGCGGGCGAGCAGCTCGCCGCGCACGGCCGCGACCCGGTGGCTCCCCGGCAGGAGCGCGTCGAGGCCGTCGAGGGCCGCGAGCCCGGCCGCCGGCCCGTCGCGCTCGGCGAGGGCCACGGCCCCCGCGAGCCGCGCCGCCGGTGAGGGGTTGACCCGCACGAGCGCCTCGTAGGCCTCGACGACCCGGTCCCACCGCGTGTCCGCGGCGGTGCGGGCGGTGGCGTGCTCGGCGGCGACGAGGGCCTGGAGGCGGTAGCTCTCGACGAGGGGCGACGCGTCGGGCGGGACGGTGGCGAGGATCGCGAGCGCCTCGGCGACCTCGTCGCGGTGCCAGCGGGTGCGGTCCTGGTCGGGCAGGAGGACGAGCCGCCCGTCGGGCCCGACCCGTGCGTCGCGGCGGGAGTGCTGGAGGAGCAGCAGGGCGAGCAGGGCCTCGAGGACGACGGCCCCCGGGCACTGCGCGAGGGTGACCCGCACGAGCTGCACGGCCTCCCCCGCCAGCTCGGCGCGCAGGAGGTCGGGCCCGGACCCCGGCGCGTAGCCGGCGGTGAAGGCGAGGTACGCCGTCTGGGCCACCGTCTCGAGCCGCTCCGGCAGCACCGCGGCGTCGGGGACCGCGAACGGGATCCCGGCTGCGACGACCTTCTTCTTCCCGCGGGTGATCCGGGCGGCGACGGTCGGCTCGGGCACGAGGAAGAGCCGGGCGATGTCGGCGGTGGTGACGCCGACGACGAGGCGCAGCGCGAGGGCGCTCGCGACCTCGGGGGCCAGCGCCGGGTGGCAGCACATGAGGACGAGCCGCAGCCGCTCGTCCTCGACGAGGTCGCCGGGGTCGGCCATCGGCGCCGGTCCCGCCGTGCGGGCCTCGACGACGAGGAGCGGCGAGCGGCGCAGGGCGACGGCCTCCGCGCGGAGGCGGTCGACGACCCGGCGGCGGGCGGTCGTCATCAGCCAGGCACCCGGCCGGTCGGGGGTCCCGTCGCGCGGCCACCGCCGCGCCGCGGCCTCGACGGCGTCGCCGAGGGCGTCCTCGACGAGGTCGAGCCGGCGGAACTGCGCGAGGAGCAGGGACAGCAGGCGCCCCCACTCCTCGCGCACGGTGGCCGCGAGGACCTCGTCAGAGGTCACGGGGCGGCTCGTGGCCCTCGATCTCGACGGTGGGGCGGATCTCGACGGTGTAGGCCCGCGGCAGGAGCGCGCAGGCCGCGACCGCGGCGTCGAGGTCGGGCAGGTCGACGAGGTAGAACCCCGCGACCTGCTCGACGAGCTCGACGAACGGGCCGTCGGTCACCGCGAGCCGGCCGCCGACGTGGCGCAGCGTCGTCGCCGTGTCGGCCGAGGCGAGCGGCGCCCCGGAGATCTTCCTGCCGCGGGCCGCGACGGCGCGCTCGAACGCGTCGTGGGCGTCGACGTACCCCGCCCGCTCCGCCTCGCTCGCCCGCTCCCAGGCGCCCGGGTCGACGGCGATGAGGACGACGTACCTCACGGTGCGCCCCCGTCGTGGCCGGGCTCGACGTCGCGGAACTCGATGAGCTCGCCGCGACCCGCGAACTCCCGGGTGACGCGCAGGAGGTCGTCGCGGTCGTCGGTGTCGACGAGGTAGAACCCCACGACCTGCTCCACCGACTCGGTGAACGGGCCGTCGGAGACGAGGACGCCGCCCTCGCCGTCGGGGCGCATCGAGACGGCCTGCGCCGACGGGGTGAGCGGGGCGGTGGTGACGATCCGGTGGCCCCCGGCCTCGAGGGCCCGGTGGAACTCCTCGTGCGAGCGCATCCCCTTCTCGTGCTGCTCCGGGGGCAGGCGGGCCCACTCCGCCTCCGGCGCGGGCAGGAGCAGCAGGTGGCGGCTCACGGGCGCTCCTCCGGTGCCACGACGCGGCGCACCTGCACGCCGTCGCCGAGGGCTGCGATGATCTGGCAGCACTCGAGGAGGTCGTCGAGGTCGTCGGTCCGGACCTGGTAGAAGCCCCCGACCTGCTCGCTGACCTCGGCGAACGGACCGTCGGTGACGGGGCCGCCGCCCGCGGGGATCGAGCGCGCACCGGCCGTCCCGTGGAGCTCGGCGCCACCGGTCACCTCGTGCCCGCGCCGGGCGAGCTCCTCGTCGAAGCGGCCGAACTCGGCGTACCCGGCCGCTCGCTGCTCGTCGGTCATGCTCGTCCACCAGCGGTCGGGGTCACCGGTGATGAGGACGACGTACTCGGCCATGTCAGGCCCCCGTCCCGGTCGCGAAGGCGCGGACCTCGAGGGAGTCGCCGATCGCCGCGAGGATGCCGCAGACCTCGAGGAGGTCGTCGAGGTCCTCGGACTCCACGAGGTAGAACCCCGTCAGCTGCTCGGTCGTCTCGGCGTACGGCCCGTCCGAGACGACGGGCCCGTCGGGGCCCGGCCGCACGGTGCGGGCCTCGCGTGAGTGGGCCAGCTCGGCCCCGCCGACGACCCGGTGGCCGCGCTCGGCCAGGGCGGCCGAGAAGCGCTCGTGCTCGCCGTAGACCCTGGCGCGCTCGGCGGCGTCGGCCGTGCCCCAGTGGTCCTCGTCCCCCGGCAGGAGGATGGCGTAGGTGGTCATGGTCGGCCCCTTCGGTCACGGGCCGCGGGCGCGACCTCACCCCGACGACGGTCGGCGGACGACGGATTCGACAGGTCTACCGCAGATTCCTCCCCGACTCAGGTCAGGGCGTCGGCGAGGAGCCGCAGGGTCTCCTCGCGGGCGGGCGAGCGGTTCGCCGGGGTGCCGGTGAACGCCCCGGCGACCGGGCTCACCATCACCTCGTCGACGGCGTGCTCGGCCGCGAGGGCGCGGACCTCCTCGGCGGCCCGTGCCGGGGTGCCGACGACCCACCGCCGGAGCATCTCGTCGGCGAGGCCCTGGTGCGCGGGTGCGAGCGGCGTCGCCTCGACGTCCTCGACGAGCTGCGCCGGCGTCAGCGGCTGCCCGGTGCGCAGCGCGACCATCGACCGCAGGTTCGGCAGCACGAGGCGCTGCGCCTCCTCGTCGGTCGGCGCGACGACCGCGTTGACCGTGAGGAGGGTGCGCGGCTCGGGGTGCTCCGCGGAGGCCCGGTACTGCGAGCGGTAGAGCGCGAGCGCCTCCGCGGTCCCCCGGCCCGAGAAGTGGTGGGCGAAGACGTAGGGCAGCCCACGCGATGCGGCCAGCCGCGCCGAGTAGTCGGACGAGCCGAGGAGCCAGATCGTCGGGGCGGAGGTCGCCCGTGGGGTCGCCCGCAGGACGTGGTCGCCGGTGGCGAGGCGCAGGGCCGCGCCGTCGGGCGACATCATCGCGAGCACGGCGTCGACGTGGTCGGGGAAGCGGTCGACGGCGTCGGCGTCGACGCCGCCGGCCCCGCTGCGCAGGGCCCACGAGGTGACCGGGTCGGTGCCGGGGGCGCGGCCGATGCCGAGGTCGACCCGGCCGGGGAAGGCCGCCTCGAGCAGGGCGAACTGCTCGGCCACGACGAGGGGCGCGTGGTTGGGCAGCATGACGCCGCCCGACCCGACCCGGATGCGCTCGGTGGCGGCGGCGACCATCGCCGCGAGGACGGGCGGGTTCGTCGCGGCGACCGCGGGCATGTTGTGGTGCTCAGCCAGCCAGTACCGCCGGTAGCCGTGCTCGTCGGCGACGCGGGCCAGCGACAGGCTGGCGGCGACGGCGTCACCGCTGCTCTGGTCGGAGCGGACCGGGACGAGGTCGAGGACGGACAGGGCGGGCGTGGTCGGCACGGCGGGGGAGGTCACCCCACTGCCAGCGGCCGGGAGGCCGGGCCTATTCCGGGTCAGGTCGGTCGCTGGTCGAAGACGTGCCGCCGCACCCAGGCGTGCATCGCGACCGCGGCGGCGGCGCCGGCGTTCATCGAGCGGGTCGAGCCGAACTGCTCCACGTGGAGGACGACGTCGCACACCGCGAGCATCTCGGGGGTGAGGCCCGGTCCCTCCTGGCCGAGGACGAGCACGCACTCGCGCGGCAGGTCGTGGGTCTCGAGGCCGACCGACCCCGGCACGTTGTCGATGCCCACGAGCGGCAGGCGTGCGCCGTCGGCAGCCGCGGTCGCGGCCCAGGAGGCGAGGTCCGCGGCCGTGGGGTGGTGCTGCTCGTGCTGGTAGCGGTCGGTGACCATCGCCCCCCGTCGGTTCCAGCGCCGCCGGCCCACGACGTGGAAGGCGGCGGCGTTGAACGCGTTGGCGGTCCGCACGACCGAGCCGATGTTGAAGTCGTGGCCCCAGTTCTCGATCGCCACATGGAAGGGGTGCCGGCGGGTGTCGAGGTCGGCGACGACGGCCTCCATCCGCCAGTACCGGTAGCGGTCGGCGACGTTGCGGCGGTCCCCGTCGCGCAGCAGCTCGGGGTCCCAGTGGTCGCCGGCCGGCCACTCCCCCACCCACGGCCCGGCCCCGACGTCGCGCGGGCCGACCTCGCCGGACTCGTCGGCGTTCACGACGGCGTCACCATGGCGCGAGCCTTCCACAGGCGGCACCAGGCTCACGATGCGGAGCCGCACGGGCACAACCCCTAGCCTTGCGGACGTGATGCACTCCCTCGGTCCCGACTGGATGGACCCCCAGTTCCTCCTCGACCGCTTCGGGACCCAGTTCTTCTGGGTCAGCGTGGCCATCGTCTTCATCGAGTGCGGGCTGCTGTTCCCGATCCTCCCCGGCGACTCGCTGCTGTTCGCGGTCGGGTTGTTCATCGCCGGTGGCGACGTGGACGTCAACATCGTCGTGGCGTGCGTCGTGCTGAGCCTGGCCGCCTTCCTCGGCAACGTCACGGGCTACGAGATCGGCCGCGCGATCGGCGCCCCGCTCTACGAGCGCGACGGGCGCTTCATCAAGAAGAAGCACTTCGAGCAGACCCACGCGTTCTTCGACAAGCACGGGGCCAAGGCCCTCGTCCTCGGCCGCTTCGTGCCGATCGTGCGCACCTTCATCACCGTCGTCGCGGGCGTCAGCCGCATGGACCGGCGCCACTTCTTCGTGTGGAGCGGTGTCGGCGCGGTGCTCTGGGCCTCGGGCGTCACCCTCCTCGGCTACTTCCTCGGCGGGGTCTCGCTCATCAAGGACAACCTCGAGGTCGCCGCGCTCGTCATCGTCGCGGTCTCGGTGCTGCCCATGGTCGTCGAGTTCGTCCGGCACCGGTCGGCGACGAGGACGGCGATCGAGGAGATCGACGACGCCGTCGACGACCTGCGCGACCGCGACTGACCGCGCGTCAGTCGCGCTGGAGGTCGATGAGGCCGGCCGCGTAGGCCGCGGTGACCGCGGCCGTGCGGTCGGTGACGCCGAGCTTGGCGAAGGCCCGGATCAGGTGCGTCTTGACCGTCGCCTCGCCGATGAACAGCTCGCGCCCGATGTCGGCGTTGGAGAGCCCTCGCGCGACGAGCCGCAGGACGTCGAGCTCGCGAGCCGTCACGTCGGGCCGCGACGGGGCCCGGAGCCGGTCGGCGAGACGGGCCGCGACCGGCGGTGCGAGGACGGTCTCCCCGCGGGCGGCGCGGCGGATCGCGTCGGCCAGCAGCGCGGTGGGGGTGTCCTTGAGGAGGTAGCCGCGCGCCCCGGCCTCGACGGCCCGGACGATGTCGGCGTCGGTGTCGTAGGTGGTGAGGACGAGCACCTGGGGCCCGTCCGGCTCCGCGGTGATCCGGGCGGTCGCCTCCGGCCCGTCCATGACCGGCATCCGCAGGTCCATGAGGACGACGTCCGGGGCGAGGCGCGGCACGAGGGCGAGCGCCTCCGCGCCGTTCGACGCCTCGCCGACGACCTCGAAGTCGGCCTCCTCGCCGAGCACCGCGACCATGCCCGCGCGCACGACGGGGTGGTCGTCGACGACGAGCAGGCGGATCACCGGGGCACCTCGAGGCGCAGGGTCGTCCCGGCCCCGGGCTCGCTGCGCAGGCGCACGCGGCCCCCGACCTCGGCGGCCCTGGCGTGGACGCCGTCGAGGCCGAACCCGGTGCGGGGGGCGCCGGTGTCGAACCCGCGACCGTCGTCGCTCACCTCGAGGACGACGCGGTCGGGGTCGGCGTAGGCCAGGGTCAGGCCGACGTGGGCGGCCGACGCGTGGCGGCGCACGTTCGACAGGGCCTCCTGGGCCGTGCGCAGGATGACGACCTCCGCCGTGCCGCCGAGGGGCACCGGGTCGCCCTCGACGCGGACGTCGGCGCGCAGCCCGTTCTCGCTGCTCACCGCCACCCCGAGCCGCTCGAGCGCCTCGGTGAGGGTGCGGGACTGGAGGTGACCGGGGGTGAGCTCGGCCACGATGAGCCGCGCCTCCTCGAGGTTGTCGGACGCCGTGGCCTCGATGAGCGACAGGCGCTCGCGCGCGGCCGCGACGTCGCCGCGGGCCAGTGCCGCGTCGACGGCCCGCGACAGGGCGACGACCGAGGTGAAGCCCTGGGCGAGGGTGTCGTGGATCTCGCGGGACAGGCGCTCGCGCTCCTCGTGGACCCCCCGGTCGCGCTCGGCGGCGGCGAGCCGCTGCTGGGCCGCCCGCAGCTCGTCGATCGTCTCGGCACGGCTCTCGGCCTCACCGATGATCCGGTTGATGAACAGGCCGAGCGAGAGGGACAGCCCCGTCGAGATGGTGGCCGAGATGAGGACCTCGGTGGCGTTGGCGGGGTCGAAGTCGAGCTGGGCCCACCGCACGAGGGAGAAGGCGATGACGACGACGAAGGTGGCGACCGTCGCCCACCGCGACGGCATCATCGCCCAGAGCTGCGGGAAGAGCGCGAAGAAGAGGAGCCACGACTGCGTCCCCGGGTCGACCCACTGGATCGTGAGCAGCGCCCCCCACGCGACGACGTGGTAGCCGACCGCGTACCGGACGTCCTCGTGGGCCATGGCCCGGACCCCGAGGACGACGTACGCCAGCGCCATGGCGCCGAGGAGGAGGAGCGACGGGGTGCGGCCGTCGGGACCCGGGTCCTCGACGAGGGTCACGACGACCGCGGCCAGCCACACGAAGCCCATCGCCCCGTGCCACGCCGGCTGCTGGCGGCGCCACATCGCGGAGAACTGCTCCCGCGAGGAGGCGTCCGTCGTCGTCACGCCGCCCATCATCGCCCGCTGGTGCTCACGTGGTGCCGCGCTTGAACCACTTGAAGGTCGTGACGCACAGGACGAGGCCGACGACCGCCCAGGCCGCGAGGACCAGGAGGGTGCGGCCCGTCTCCCAGGACCCCGCCATCTCGAGGGCGCCGAGGTCGTCGGGGTAGAACGCCGAGCGCATGCCCTGGGCGATCCACTTGAGGGGGAACACGGCCGCGACCTGCTGGAGCCACTCGGGGATGTCGTCGAAGGCGATGTAGACGCCGGAGATGAACTGCAGCACGAGGATCGGGCCGATGACGACCGCGCCGACCGAGCGCGCCGAGGCGAGCGAGGAGTAGGCGATCCCGAGCGCCGTGCCGGCGAGGACCCCGAGGACGAAGACCGAGGCGAACCGTCCCCAGGCCGTCCCGCTCGACGGCAGCTCGACCCCGTAGGCGACCCGCGCGACGAGGAGGAGGAGCACCACCTGGAGCAGGCTCGACACGGCGACGAGCCCGACCTTGCCGAGGAAGTAGGCCAGGGGCGGCATCGGGGTGGCGCGCAGCCGCTTGAGGGTGCCGTCGTCGCGCTCGGTGGCGACCGACATCGCCATCGTCTGGAAGCTCGTGAGGAGCACGCCGGCGGCGACCATGCCCGGGAGGAAGAAGCGGCCCGCCGTCATGGTGCCGTCGCCCTCGCCGAACTGGCCGCCGAAGATCGTCGAGAAGAGGGCGAGGAGCAGGATCGGCAGGAGGAAGGAGAAGAAGACGGCCTCCTTCTCGCGGCCATACATCTTCAGCTCGAGGACGGTGCGGTCGAGCCCGAGGGCGAGCGTGCTCACGCGGGGACCTCCACGGTCTCGTCGGCGAGGTGCGGGGCGATGAGGGACAGGTAGGTGTCCTCGAGGGAGGGACGGGTGACGGTGAGCCCCGGGACCTCTCCGGGGAAGCGGGTCGCCAGGGCGGCGACCTCCGCCGTCGGGGTGTCGGTGCGCAGCGTGCGGCGGGACCCGTCCTCGTCCCACGCGACGGTGGCCTGCTCGGCACCGCGTCCGCCGAGGGCGGCGGGGGTGTCGAGGGCGAGGAGCCGGCCGGCGGCGACGACGCCCACCCGGTCGGCGAGCGCCTCGGCCTCGTCGAGGTAGTGCGTCGTGAGCAGGATCGTCGTGCCCTCGCCGGCGAGGGAGCGGATGAGCTCCCAGAAGTCGCGGCGGGCCTGGGGGTCGAAGCCGGTCGTCGGCTCGTCGAGGAAGAGCAGCTCGGGGCGCCCGACGATGCCGAGCGCGACGTCGAGGCGGCGGCGCTGGCCCCCGCTGAGCCCGACGACGCGGGTGTCGGCCTTGGCCTCCAGCCCGACGGCCGCGATGACGTCGTCGACGTCGCGCGGGTCGGAGTACGAGCGCGCGGTGCTCGCGATCGCCTCGCGGGGGGTGAGGAGGTCCAGTCCGCCGGACGACTGGAGGACGATGCCGATCCGGTTGCGCCAGGCCAGGTTCGCGCCGTGCGGGTCGGTGCCGAGGACGGCGACCTCGCCCTCGTCGCGGTGGCGGAAGCCCTCGAGGATCTCGACGGTCGTCGTCTTGCCGGCCCCGTTGGGCCCGAGGAGGGCGAAGACCTCGCCGGTGCTGATGTCGAGGTCGAGCCCGTCGACGGCGGCCCGCCCGGCGTAGCTCTTCCTCAGTCCCCTGATGGTGATCGCGTCCATGCCTCCAGCGTGGCGGGGGCGACGGCGTCGCGCGAGGCCCGCGCGGTGGACCTGCCGTCCACCGACCGGTGGACGGCGAAGGCGAGGACAGCGACGAGGAGGCCGGCGGCCCCGGCGACGAGGTAGGCCGTGCGGGGCCCGGCGAGGGTGCCGACGGAGCCGCCGAGGAGGAGGGCGAACGCGGTGCCGGCCCGCGACAGCCCGCCGACGAGGGCGAACACCGACCCGCGGCGGGTGGGGTCGAGCTCGTCGACGAGCAGGGCCATGATGCCGGCGTTGAGCACGCCGAGCAGGCCCCCCAGGCCGGCCGCGAGGAGGACGTAGGCGAGGTAGGAGGGGGCGAGCCCCTGGAGGAGCTGGCCCGCGGCGATGGCCGTCACCGACCCGAGGACGGCGCGGGTGCGGGCCACCCGCGTGGCGATCAGCCCGGCCGCGACGGCGCCGAGGACGGCGGCGGTCCCTGCGACCGCCTCGGACAGCCCGTACTGCGCGGAGCTGGCGCCGAGGACGTCGCGCAGGAGGAAGACCTCGACGACGTTGACCGACTCCAGCGTGACGACGAGGGGCAGCAGGACGAGGACGAGGACGCCGACGCCCGGGTCGGCGCGCAGTGCGGCGACTCCGTCGCGCGGGAGGAGGGTGGCGAGCCAGCCGCCGATGCGGGTGGGGCGGGGCGGGGCGGGGGTGCTGGGCGCCGCGGCCGGGCTGGGCGGTGCGGCGGGGCTGGGCGGTGCGGCGGGGCTGGGCGGCAGCGTGCGCGCGGCGACGGCCAGGAGGACGAAGGCGACCAGGGCCGGCGTCAGGGCGCTCGACGGTCCGCCCCACTGCGCGAGGAGGCCGCCCAGACCGGCTCCGGCGGGTCCGGCGACGCCGCGCAGGCCGTGCTGGAGCGCGATGACCCGGCCCGCCTCGCCCTCCGGCACGAGGGTCGGGACCACCGACTGCCAGCTCGGCTGGCCGAGGGCGAAGCCGGTCTGGAGGACGAGGACGAGGGCGCAGGTGGCGGCGAGCCCGTTGACGAGGACGAGCCCGGCGACCGCGGCCGCCTGGACCAGGCCGGTGACGACGAGGACGCGGCGGCGGTCGAGCCGGTCGGCGACGGCGCCCGCGAGCCCCATCGTCGCGACGACCGGGAGGGCGAAGCACAGGAGGAGCAGCGAGACGGCCCACGGGCCGGTGCCGCTCGCGTGGACCCGGAGGACGAGGGCGACCATGACGGCCGCGTCGCCGAGGGTGGCGGCCGCCGAGGCGGCGACGACGGTGCGCACCGGGCGCACCCGCAGGACGTCTCCATAGACGTGAAGTAGTCGTTTCACATTTGTGAAGGTAACGCTTCAGATCGGTCGCCGTCAACTAGCATCGGCGCCATGGCCGCGCCCGACCCTCCCGCCGAGCTGCGGATCACCGACCCCCGGGCGCTGCGGGCGCTGGCCCATCCGGCCCGCCAGCGCGTCCTCACCGAGCTCTTCTCGGGCGAGGTGCTGACCGCGACCGAGGCGGCCCGGCTCTGCGGCCTCACGCCGTCGGCGATGAGCTACCACCTGCGAGCACTCGAGAAGTGGGGCATCGTCGAGCGCGACGAGAGCGCCGACGGCCGCGAGCGCCCGTGGCGGGCGACCGCCGACTCCATCGCCATCACTCCCGAGGCGCACCGCGGTGCGGGGCTCGAGCGCAGCCGGGTGTCGATCCACACGTGGTTCGCCGACCTCGAGGGCGACCTCGACCGGATGACGCGCGCCGTCGCCGACGGCGGGAACCACGGGATGACCTCGCGCGGGAGGCTCTGGCTCACCGACGACGAGGAGCGCGAGCTGCGCGCCAGCCTCCACGAGCTGATGCGCACCCACCGCGGGCGAACGAGCCGCGACCACCCCGAGGGCGCGCGCTCCTGGAACGTCTACGCGATGATCCTGCCCGCCGACGACACCCCCGCTCCCCCGACCACCTGACCGCGAGCGACGACGACCCGGCCCCGACCCCCGGACGCGCGGCGACCTGACCACGAGCGACGGTCACGCGGCGACCCGGACGCGCGCCACGTCATCCGGGTCGAGGTGTTCGCCCGGCATGCGACACCGTCCGAATACCTCGAACCCCCGCACCCGCGGCACACTCGCAGCACCCAGGTACCCCCCGAGAACTGCTCAACCCGCTGGATCGATCGATCCAGCGGGTTGAGCAGTTCTGGCGGGACCCTGTGGGTCCGGGCCACTGCTGGAGCGGGGCGGCGGGGCTACTGCTGGACCGGGGGCGGCGGGGGCGTGGAGCCGGGCGCAGCGGGCGGGGTGGATGTTGCGCCCGGAGCGGCACCAGGGCCCTCGGGCGTGGCTGAGGTCGCGCCCGGAGCGGCACCAGGGCCACTGGGCGAGCCGGACGTCGCGCCCGGAGCGGCACCAGTGCCCTCGGGCGAGGCCGGGGTCGCGCCCGGGCCTCCCGCGGTGGTCGCCGGGCCGGCCGACCCCCCGGGGGTGCCGGGGGCGGTGCCACCCGCGTACCCGCTCGGCGGCGGGATGACGGCGTCGCGCTGGCCGAAGTCGACCTTCGGGGCCTCGCGCTGCTCGCCGACCGCCTCGAAGTACTCGGCGCGGCCGATGGAGAACAGCCCCGCGATGATGTTCGAGGGCACCGTCTCGACCTTGGTGTTGAGGTCGCGGACCGTCGCGTTGTAGTACCGGCGCGACGACGCGATCCTGTCCTCGGTCGAGGTCAGCTCGGCCTGCAGGGCCATGAAGTTCTCATTGGCCTTGAGGTCGGGGTAGGCCTCGGCGACGGCGATGAGCCGCCCGAGCGCCTGGCTGAGGAAGTTCTCGCTCTCGGCCTGCTGCGCGGGGGACTGCCCGGGCGCCATCGCGGCCGCGCGCGCCTGGATGACGTCCTCGAGCGTGCCCCGCTCGTGCGCCGCGTAGCCCTTGACCGTCTCGACGAGGTTCCCGATGAGGTCGTGGCGCCGGGTCAGCTCGACGTCGATCTGGCGCCAGGCCTCCTGCACGAGGTTGCGCAGCTTGATGAGCCCGTTGTACGTGACGACCGCCCAGCCGACGACGAGCACGAGCAGGACGACGACGACGATGATCGCGATGGTCATGGCACCTCCTGGGTCGGGCCCGTCGGGCCTGGTGCGGCGAGCCTAGTGGGCCGGTCAGGCCAGGCCGAGGTCCTCGAGCGAGTAGACGTGCCGGTACTCCAGCCCGGCGGCGGCGAACTTCTCGGCCGCGCCGGTCGCGCGGTCGGCGATCGTGGCCACCGCGACGACCGTCGCCCCGGCGTCCTGCGCGGCCTGGGCGGCGTCGAGCGGCGAGGCGCCGGTGGTCGAGGTGTCCTCGACGACGAGCACCCGGCGGCCGGCGATCGACGGCCCCTCGATCCGCTGCTGGAGCCCGTGCGCCTTGCCGGCCTTGCGGACGACGAACGCGTCGAGGCGTCCCCCCGCCGCCGCCCGCGCGTGCAGCATCGAGGTCGCCACGGGGTCGGCACCGAGGGTCAGGCCGCCGACGGCGTCGAAGTCGAGGTCCCCCACGAGGTCGAGCATGACCCGGCCGACGAGGGGACTGGCCTCGCCGTCGAGGGTGATCCGCCGCAGGTCGACGTAGTAGTCGGCCTCCGCCCCGGACGAGAGGGTGACGCGGCCGTGGACGACGGCCCTGTCGCGGACGATGTCGAGGAGGCGGGCACGGTCGGCGGCGATGTCGGTCACGCTCCTACCGTACGGCGCGACCGCCGGCGTCACCGACCGGTCCGCCGGGGCGGTGGCGGCGCCGCGATGAAGGCGCCCGCCGCGCCCTCGGACCCGGGTGTGGCCCACTGCGCGTGCCAGCGCTGGTGGAGGTCGGGATCGGGCGCGGGCTCCGCGGGGTCGGGGGGCTCGGACCCGTCCCAGACGTCGATGCCCGCGCCGAGCAGCGACCCGGCCGGACTCGCGACGACAGCGGCCGCGAGCACCTCGAGGAGGTCGCTCGGGAGCCCGTCGATGAGGGTGCGCGGTCGGCGCCGCTCGGCCAGCACGAGGAGCCGGGAGACGGCGTGGACGTCCTCGGGCCGCAGCCGCGTGCCGGTGAGGAGGAGGCGGCGCAGCTCGGCGAGGAGGCGGCCCCGGACCGCGGGCCCGAGGGCCAGGAGGGCGTGCCGGTGCGCCGTCTCCTGCCAGTCGGCCGAGCCGGTGCGCAGGAGGTGGCGGTACTCGCGGACCACCTCGGACTCCACACCCGGGTCCATCCCCCGATGGTAGGTCGCCCGGGACGCCCGGACGAGGGCTCGGCGCCCCTGCGCACCGAGCCCTCGTCCGGTGGGCCGGTGCTCGACCGGCCGCTCACGTCCGGGCCACGTCGACCCGGTGCGTCGAGGATGAGGAGCCGCCCACCCGGCCGCTGATACATGCGCGCCCCGGGGTCGGTGCCGGCGCCGCTCAGCCGTGCCGCACACCCCGCCTGCGGTAGCGGTTGAGGGCGCGCACGGCGCCGCCGCGACGCAACGGTCGCGGGGTCGCCCGGATCGCCGTCGTGATGAGCTTCCACTGGGCGCCCGGCACCGAGACGACCTTGCCGCTCGCGACGTCCTGGAGCGCCTGCGCCACGACGTCGTCGGCGTCGAGCCACCACGACGCCGGCAGGGCGGAGACCTCCATCCGGGCCCGCTCGTGGAACTCGGTGCGGGTGAACCCGGGGCACAGTGCCGTCACCGTGACCCCGGTCCCCGCGAGCTCGCTCGCGAGGGCCTCGGAGAAGACGGTGACGAACGACTTCTCGGCCGAATAGGTCCCGTTCGAGATGAACGACGCGACCGACGAGACGTTGAGGATGGCGCCGCTCCCCCGCGCGCGCATCGCCCGTCCGGCCGCGTGGCAGGTGAGGAGGACGGCCCGGACCATGACGTCGAGGGCGGCCTCCTCGGCCCGCACGTCGTTGTCGAGGAAGGACTCCCGCTGCCCCATGCCGGCGTTGTTGACGAGGAGGTCGACCGGGCGCACGTCGTCGGCGAGGCGGGTGCACACCCGGCCGGTGGCCTCGCGGTCGGAGAGGTCGGCCACGAGCACCTCGACGGCGACGCCGTGCCGGTCCCGCAGCCCGGCCGCGAGCTCCTCGAGGCGGGCCCGGTCGCGGGCGACGAGGACGAGGTCGGTGCCCTCGCGCGCGAGTCGTTCGGCGAACGCACGGCCGATGCCGGCCGATGCGCCGGTGACGAGTGCGGTGCCCACGCCGGGAACTGTAGGGCGGTCGCCCGGGCCCGTCGTGGGTGCCCCCACCACCATGTGCGTGCACCACCGGCGCCTCCCGGCGTCAGGGGTCCTCGTTAGGGTGGGCCGGTGCGCATCGCCACCTGGAACGTCAACTCGATCCGCTCCCGCATCGACCGCGTCGAGGCCTGGCTCCAGCGCTCCGACGTCGACGTCCTCCTCATGCAGGAGACCAAGGCCACCGACGCGCAGTTTCCCTTCGACCGGCTCCGGGCGCTCGGCTACGAGGTCGCGCACCACGGCCTGAACCAGTGGAACGGGGTCGCGGTCCTCTCGCGCGTCGGCCTCGACGACGTCCAGGCCGGCTTCGCGGGCGACCCGGGCTGGGGCGAGCCGGTCGTGTCCGAGGCGCGCTCCATCGGGGCGACGTGCGGCGGGGTCCGGCTGTGGTCGGTCTACGTCCCCAACGGCCGCGCCCTCGACGACCCACACATGGCCTACAAGCTCGCCTGGCTGCGGCAGCTGCGCGACCGTGCCGTCGAGTGGGCCGCCGACGGCACGCCCGTCGCGCTGTGCGGCGACTGGAACATCGCACCGCAGGACGAGGACGTGTGGTCGATGGAGTACTACCTCGACAAGAGCCACGTCTCACCGCCCGAGCGCGCGGCGTTCAACGCCTTCCTCGACGCCGGCTTCGTCGACGTCGTGCGCCCGCACACCGAGCCGGGCACCTTCACGTACTGGGACTACCAGCGCCTGGCCTTCCAGAAGAAGCGCGGGATGAGGATCGACTTCGTCCTCGGCTCACCGTCGTTCGCGGCGCGGGTCGCCGGCGCGGTCATCGACCGCGAGGAGCGCAAGGGCACCGGAGCGAGCGACCACGCGCCGGTCCTGGTCCAGCTCGACGCCTGACCGGCGGCCCCGGCCACCGTCCGGGGGCTTCCGGAGCGTCACACCCCGGGGTTACCGTGCCGGGATGACGCGCCGACCCCACGAGACCGTGGCCACGGTCCTCGTCGAGCCCGCGGTGCTGGCCGAGCTCGAGGTGGCCCTCATGCACCTCGACCTGCGCGTCTGGCCGATGGCGACGGCCCCGATCTGCGAGGACGGCCCGCGGCAGGCGTTCCAGTACCGCCGCCGGACCCTGCTCGCCCGGCGGGGTGAGTGGGACGACGCCGAGCACTGGGTCCCGGTGTGGGTGTCGTTCGGGTCGTCGTGGCGCCACGGCGAGGAGCCGCTGCCGTGGGCCGCCCACCGGGCCCTCTGGGACGCCCTCGAGGGCTACGCCGGCCACGTCCACTACCGGCGTCGGCTCACCGGGGTCGCCCCGCTGCCGGTGCCCGTCGGCCCCGACGGGCAGGGCGCGGCCCCCGTCGTCAGGCGCGAGCGATGATGCCCGCCGCGTAGGCCGCCTGCCCGGCGTGCTGGGTGATGTCGTTGACGACGCTGACGAGGCGGACCGCGAGGGTGACCGGCGGGTCCCAGCTGTCGTCGACGACGCGGTCGAGCTCGTCGTCCGGCAGGCCGTCGAGCATCGCGCCCACGGCGTCCTGGACGGCGTCGTGGTAGCCACGCAGGTCGGCGGCGGCGACCCGGACGGCGAGGACATCGTCGTACGTATGCCCGTAGCCGTGGTCGTCGGGCGCGAAGGGCAGGCCGAAGCGGTCGTACCAGCCGCCGGCGGTCCACACCTGCTCGCGGTCGAAGGCCCGCGCGGTGTGGTCGTCGAGGATCCGCGTCAGGTGCCAGGTGAGCCAGGCGACGGTGTTGGCCCCGGGCGCCGGTGGGTCGGCGAGGCGGTCCTCGGGTGTCTCGTCGAGCACCGAGCCGACGGTCTCCCTCACCCGCGAGAAGGTGTCCCGGACCAGCTCTGCCGACGTCGCCATGGGCGTGACGCTACTCCGCGGTGACGGGGCGCTCGCGGCGCCGGACCCCGAGGGTGAGCGAGGCGAGGGCGCCGAGCCCGGCGGCGATCGCGGCCCCGCGGAAGACCCACGCCACCTGGAGCACCGCGGCGTCGCGCAGGGCCTCGGTGTCGGTGGGGTCGACCAGCCCACCGACCTCGGCGTAGTACTGATGGAGGCCGATCGCGGTCAGCAGGGCGACGCCGACGACCATCCCCACCATCCGGGCGACGACGACGAGCGCCGATGCCGTGCCGTGCGACTCGACCGACGCCTCCGCCAGCGCGGCGTCGTTGACCGGCGCCAGGGCCAGCCCGATGCCGAGGCCGGTGAGGGCGAGGACGAGGGTCGAGGCGACGTCCTCGAGCGAGCCGCGGCCCCACGTCGTCATCACGGCGAGCCCGATCGCGGCCAGGGCCAGCCCCGTTCCCGCGACGACGCCGGGCCCGGTCACCCGCAGCGCCCAGCCACCGGCGAGCGCCCCGACCGGGACGGCGACGAGGAAGCGGACGAGGACGAGCGCGGCCTCGGTCTGGCTCGAGGTGTGGACGAGGCGGGCGAGGAGCGGGACGTCGACGACGACGGCGACCAGGGCGACACCGACGAGCACGGACACGACGAGGGCCCCGACGAGGCGGCCGCGGACCAGTCCGCGCGGGACGAGGGGTGAGGCCGACCTGCGGTGGTGCGCCACGTAGGCCACGACGAGGAGGGCGGCGACCGGGAGCAGGGCGTACCCGAGCGGGCCGACGACCTCGCGCTCGGGCTCGGCCGCGGCGAAGGTCAGGACCACGCAGCCGAGCGCCCCGCCGACGAGGACGGCGCCGAGGAGGTCGGCCCGGCGCAGCAGCGCCCAGCCACCGCGGCCGGCGACGACGAGGGTGACGACGAGGAGCCCGAGCCCCACGAGGCCGATGGGCGTCGCGAGCCGGGAGGTCGCACCGCCGAACGGCACGAAGGGCAGCCCGAGCGACACGCTCGTGACGAGGGCGTCGGGAGCGGTGAGGGCCAGCCCGAGCACGGCCGCGGTCACGGCGCCGAGGACGACCGGCACGACCCGCGGACGCCCCAGGCCGCCTCCTCCGGTGACGACGACGGCCGCCGCGAGGACCACCCCGAGGACCGCGTTGAGCCAGAAGATCGCCCGCCAGTCGGCGACGACGAGGACGAGCGCGCCGAGGACGGGCCCGAGGACCGAGCCGAGCTCCTGCACCGCGCCGACGACCCCGAGCGGGACCCCTCGGCGGTCGGCGGGCCAGAGCTGCGCGACGATCGCGAGGGTCGCCGGGACGAGCCCGCCTCCTCCGACGCCCTGGACGACGCGGCCGGCGACGAGCACCGGCAGCTCGACCGCGAGCGCGGTGAGCACCGACCCGACGACGAACACCGCGAGGCAGCCGAGGAGCACCTTCTGCCGGTCGACGAGGTCGGCGAGGCGCCCGATGAGCGGCAGGACCGCGACGTACCCGAGGAGGAAGCCGGAGATGATCGGGGTAGCCCGCTGGAGGGAGTCGATGCCGACCCCGACGCCGCGCATCATGTCGGTGAGGGCGAGGACGACGACGTAGGTGTCGGCGGCGGCGAGCGAGACGGCGACCGCGGCGGTCGCGAGGAGGGCCCTAGGGGCGGGTGACCTCAACAGGCTTCCCGTAGTCGCTGAGCGTGAGGACGTAGGTCGCCGTCGTCCCGGGGAAGAACGGGCCCTTGAGCGAGGCCGTGCGCAGCTGGCCCTGCGCCGTGAGCCCGAAGGAGACCGTGAAGGTGCCGGTGCCGTCGCCGAGGTGGAACAGGTCCTCGACGCGCTGGCCGGCGAGGGTGCCGTCGACCTTGTCGAGGACCTCGCGGCCGGCGCGGGTCTGCCCCGCGTCCGTGGTGGCGGTGGCCTCGGTGAGGAGCGAGGAGATGCCCTTGACCGGGTCGAAGAACAGGGCCGGGTTCGGCGCGTCGAGCGTGGCGAGGTCGGTCTCCACGTAGCCGGGGGTGAAGAACTTCATGTACGCCGTCTCGCCGATGCAGATGAGGTCGACGGTGCCCGCGACGCCCTCGATGGTGCCGGTGATGGTGCCCTGGAACTTCGGCTCGGTCGCGTCGATGACGCCGGATCCCTTCGCCGCGGTGACGCCGTTCTCGCGGGGTGGCACGTCGCGGCTCGTGAGGTCGAGGGCGACGGTCCCGGCGGCGTCGAAGGCGGCCTTGGCCGCGGCGAGCCGCTCGGCCGGCGACGTCGTCGGGGCCTCCTCCGCGCCCGAGCAGCCGGCGAGCACGAGGGCCAGGCCGGCGACGGCGAGGGCGGAGCGACGGCGCATGCCGGTCAGGCTAACCCGCGCCCGCGTGCTTCCCACCGGAGACCCGCCCCTCCCACGAGACGGCTTCCGGTGGGAAGGGCGGGGGGCGGGGCGGTCAGGTGAGGGTGAGGCCGGCCTCGCCGAGGTCGACCGTGACCGTGTCGCCGTCGCGGACGTCGCCCGCGAGCAACGCCCGGGCCAGCCGGTCGCCGATCTCGCGCTGGACGAGCCGGCGCAGCGGACGGGCGCCGTACGCCGGGTCGTAGCCCTGCTCGGCCAGCCAGGCTTTCGCGGGGTCGGTGACCTCGAGGGTGACCCGGCGGTCGCGCAGCCGCGTCGCGAGGGCCCGCACCTGGAGGTCGACGATCCGGCTCAGCTCACCCGTCGTCAGGGCGTCGAAGACGACGACCTCGTCGAGCCGGTTGAGGAACTCGGGCTTGAAGGCCTGGCGCACCGTGGCCATGACGGCCTCGCGCTGGTCGCCGGGCTCCATCGTCGGGTCGACGAGGTACTGGGAGCCGAGGTTCGAGGTCATGACGAGGATGACGTTGCGGAAGTCGACCGTGCGCCCCTGCCCGTCGGTGAGCCGCCCGTCGTCGAGGACCTGGAGCAGGATGTCGAAGGTCTCGGGGTGCGCCTTCTCGACCTCGTCGAGGAGCACGACCGAGTACGGGCGGCGGCGCACGGCCTCGGTGAGCTGGCCGCCCTCCTCGTACCCGACGTAGCCGGGCGGCGCCCCGATGAGGCGGGCGACGGCGTGCCGCTCGGAGTACTCGGACATGTCGATGCGCACCATGGCGCGCTCGTCGTCGAAGAGGAAGTCGGCGAGCGACTTCGCCAGCTCGGTCTTGCCGACGCCGGTCGGCCCGAGGAAGAGGAAGGACCCCGTGGGCCGGTCGGGGTCGGCGATGCCGGCCCGCGAGCGCCGCACGGCGTCGGACACCGCGCGGACCGCGTCGGCCTGGCCGATGAGGCGCGCGCCGATGATCGACTCCATCGAGAGCAGCTTCTCGGTCTCGCCCTGGAGCAGCCGCCCGGCGGGGATGCCGGTCCACGCGGAGATGACCTCGGCGATGTCGTCGGCACCGACCCGCTCCTTGACCATGAGGTCGCTGGTGTCGATCTCGGACTCGGCCTGCTGGGCCTCCTCGACGTCCTTCTCGAGCGCGGGGATCTCGCCGTAGAGGACGCGCGACGCGCCCTCGTAGTCGCCCTCGCGCTGGAGGCGCTCGGCGCGGGTGCGCAGGTCGTCGAGGCGGGCCTTGAGCTCACCGAGCCGGTTGAGGCCGGACTTCTCCGCTTCCCAGCGAGCCGTGAGGGAGGAGAGCTCCTCGGTCTTGTCGGCGAGGTCGGCGCGCAGCCGCTCGAGGCGCTCGACCGACGCGTCGTCGGTCTCCTTCGCCAGGTGCAGCTCCTCCATCCGGAGGCGGTCGACGGCCCGGCGGAGGACGTCGATCTCGACCGGGCTGGAGTCGATCTCCATCCGCAGCCGCGACGCCGCCTCGTCGACGAGGTCGATCGCCTTGTCCGGGAGCTGGCGCCCGCTGATGTACCGGTCGGACAGCGAGGCCGCGGCGACGAGCGCCGAGTCCTCGATCTCGACCTTGTGGTGCGCCTCGTAGCGCTCCTTGAGGCCGCGCAGGATGGCGATGGTGTCCTCGACCGAGGGCTCGCCGACGTAGACCTGCTGGAAGCGGCGCTCGAGGGCCGGGTCCTTCTCGACGTGCTCGCGGAACTCGTCGAGCGTCGTGGCGCCGACGAGGCGCAGCTCGCCCCGGGCGAGCATCGGCTTGAGCATGTTGCTCGCGTCCATCGCCGACTCGCCGGTGGCGCCCGCACCGACGACGGTGTGCAGCTCGTCGATGAAGGTGACGACCTGGCCGTCGGAGGCCTTGATCTCCTCGAGGACGGCCTTGAGGCGCTCCTCGAACTCGCCGCGGTACTTCGCCCCGGCGACCATCGCGCCGAGGTCGAGGGCGATGAGCCGCTTGCCGCGCAGCGACTCGGGGACGTCGCCGTCGACGATGCGCTGGGCCAGCCCCTCGACGACGGCGGTCTTGCCGACGCCGGGCTCGCCGATGAGGACGGGGTTGTTCTTCGTGCGCCGGCTGAGGACCTGCACGACCCGGCGGATCTCGGAGTCGCGCCCGATGACGGGGTCGAGCCGGCCGTCTCGTGCCATCTCGGTGAGGTCGGTGCCGTACTTCTGCAGCGCCTCCCCCGCCTCCTGCGGGTCCTCGCTCGTGACGGTCGCACCGCCGCGCAGGCGGTCGAGCTCGGCCTCCAGGCCCGTCGCGTCGCCCTGGACCGCCCCCTTCTCGAGCAGCGCGAGGAGGAGCACGTCGGTGGACAGGTGGGTGTCGCCACGGGCGGCCATGAGGGTCGAGGCGTGCTGGAGGACGGCGAGCGCCGCCTGCCCCAGACCCGGGGTCGCGACGGTCGACCCGCTGCTGCGCGGCAGGCCTGCGAGGACCCCGCGGGCAGCCGAGGCGACGCCCTCGGCGCTCGTGCCGGCCGCGGTGAGCAGGGCGGGCGTGGTCGTGTTCTCCTGCTCGGCGAGGGCCAGCGCGAGGTGCGAGGGGGTGATCTCGGCGTGACCGGCGCTCTGCGCCGCACGCTGGGCGACGGCGAGCGCCTCGGCCACGCGGGTCGTGGGCTTCAGCTCCATGCAGGGACTCCTCCGGGACGTGACGGTTTCATCAGGGGCAACCCGTCCAGAGTTGAGTGTATTCCACTCAACTCCGTGCTCCCGGCGGGGATCCCCGCCGGGTCTGTCAGGGGTCGACGACCGGGGGGTTGCGCGGCTCGGGGTCGTACCAGCCGCCGTGATCGGCGACGAGCGCCTCGAACCGGTCGCGCAGGCCCCCCTCGACGGGGCCGGACTCGTCGCCGACGTTCTCCTCACGGACGTAGACAGCCCACTCGTGGTCCTCGGAGTCGTCCTCGCCCGACAGCGCCTCGCGGATGACGCGCACCTCGGTGAAGCCCTCGTCGGAGAGCTCGGCCGCGACCTCGTCGGCGACGTCCTTGTCGGGGAAGACCAGCAGGTGCTCGCTCACGCCCCGAGCATCGCACGCGCGACCACCGGCCCGGCGGACCACCGGCCGGGCGCCGGCCGGGCGCCGGTCCAGCGCCGTGCCGGTCAGCAGGTCGCGGAGATCGGCGCGGCCGAGTCGTCGGCCGGGATGCTCGGCGAGGCGGTCGACGAGGGGGTGTCCGACGGGGACGGGCTCGACGAGGGCGACGTCGACGGCGAGGACGACGGGCTCGCCTGCGGCGCCCGGACGGCCGTGTCGACGAGGGCGCGGATCTTCTCGAAGTCCGGGCTGGCCGGGCGCACGACCTTGCTCGTCACGGGGAGCGAGCGGATCGAGTCGCCCTTCTGGATCCTGATGACGAGCTCGACCCACGCCTGGAGCTCGCTCTGCGGGATGCTGACCCGCACGTTGTCGCGCACCGCCTGGGCGATCTGCGGGTAGCGCGCGAACATCGACACCGGGTCGGCCTGCTCGAGCAGGGCCCCGGCCACGCACCGCTGGCGCCGCATCCGGCTGAAGTCGTCGCTGCCGGCGCGCGACCGGGCGTACCAGAGGGCGTGGCGGCCGTCGAGCTCCTGCAGCCCCGGCTCGATCCACTCCTCGCGGTCACCCGTCCACCGGATGCCGCCGTCGGGGCGCGAGGAGCACTCGACGCACACCCGCTCGGTGACGTTGACCTCGACACCGCCCATCGCGTCGACGAGGGAGCGGAAGCCGCGCAGGTCGATGACGACGGAGCGCTGGATGTCGAGGCCGGTGATCTCGCCGAGGACGTCGATCGTCGAGGTGAGGCCGGGGTTGGGGTCGTCGGGGAAGAGGTCGGGGTGGTCGGTGGCCAGGGTCCAGATGCCGTTCATCAGGCACGCGTCGCCGCAGTCGTACCCGTTGGGCCACAGCCGGCTCAACGGGTTGCTCGCGGGGATGGGGACGTTCTCGAGGTTGCGCGGGATGCCGATGAGGAGGGCGTCGCCGGTCCGGGTGTCGATGCTGGCGACCATCATCGAGTCGGTGCGCACGCCGATGCGGTCGCGACCGGCGTCGGAGCCGAGGAGCGCGATGTTGACCCGCGGGATGTCGGCCCAGGGGTCGGGCTGTTCGGGGTCCGCGACGTGCCCCTCGCCGAAGCCGTCGGAGAAGACGTCCTGGACGAGGTCGGACTGGACGTCCGAGTAGCGCACCGCGAGGACCGCCGGCGCGGCCACGACGAGACACATGAGCAGGGCGAACAGGCCTCTGGCCCAACGCCCCTCGCGCCGACGTGGCCACGCCTGCTGCGCGGTGAGCACGATCGAGCCGATCCACACGACCGCGCCGACCGCGACGCCGACGCCGATGACCTGCAGCGCGGTGGTGTTGACGGCCGTGTCGAGCGCGGTCTTCAGCACGCCGCCACGGGCCACGGACCAGGCGACCCAGCCGACGAGGGCGAGGGCCCCGAGGAGGAGCACCCAGCCGAGCGCCCTCCAGCGGGTCCGCAGCAGGCCGGCGCCGGGGACCAGGGTGCCGAGCGCGACGCGCCCGTAGTACGACCCGGGCGGCTCGCGCCGGGCGGCACGCCTCATCGGCGGATCGGGCTCTCCCGTCCGCCGGGACGACCGGGGCGGGTCGTCATCGGGCATGGCCCACCATCGCTCTCGGCAGGTCCGGCCGCGCGTCCGGGCGGACCGCGCGATCGCGTCGAGGGACAAGATAGACGCACCGGCTGGGTCCTCGGCAGCACCTCGGGCCCGCCACGGCCGCGGCGCAACCCGGCCGCGCTCCCTCGACGCGGTCGTCGGGGCCCGCGGCCGGGGCGCCGCCACCGTCCGGTCACGTGGTCGAATGGGTCCATGACCAGCACGGGAACCCGTCCGGACGTCGAGCGCTCCGACCGGCTGCGGCAGGTCGCGGTCACCCTCGCCGAGCTGTTCTGCGTCATCGGGACGCTCGTCGGCGTCGGGGTGATCGGTACCCGCGTCGAGGAGTCGTCCGGTGGCGCGCTCGCGGCCGACGCGACGCTGCTCGCCCCCGCCGGGCCGGCGTTCTCGATCTGGAGCGTCATCTACCTCGGGCTGCTCGGCTACACCGTGTGGCAGTGGCTCCCCGAGCAGGCCACCGACCGCCGGCACCGGGCGACCGGCTGGCTCGCCGCGGCCTCGATGGTCCTCAACGCGCTGTGGCTCCTCGTGACCCAGCAGGGCTGGATCTGGGTCAGCGTCGGCGTCATCGCCGCCCTCGTCGTGACGCTCGGCCTCCTCGTCCGCCGCCTCACCGAGAACCCCTCGTACGGCACACCCGAGACCGTGCTCGTCGACGGCACCTTCGGCCTCTACCTCGGCTGGGTGGCGGTCGCGACGTGCGCCAACGTCACCGCCGCCTTCGTGGCGAGCGGGGTCGACCCCGGGCCGACCGTCGCCGCGGCGCTCGGCGTGGCGGTCCTCGCCGTCGCCGCCTGGGTCGGGCGCGAGCTGGCCCTGCGCCTCGACGGGCGCTGGGCGGTCGCCGTCGCGATGGCGTGGGGCCTGGGGTGGATCGCCTACGGGCGCGCGGCCGCCGAGCCGCGCTCGGTCGTCGTCGGGCTCGCGGCCCTCGTCGCGGCGCTCGTCGTCCTGTCCGCCGCCGCGAAGGTGCAGCGCGACCGCGCCGTCTGAGGTCGGGCTCCGCCGGCCGGAGGGTGCGTCGACGTGCGCCACGCCGTCCTCCGCCGGCCGCGGTGGGCCGTCGAAGGTCGTGCCCGACACGTCACGCAAACCCCCGATCGCCGGAGCCCCCGCGCAGGATGGGGTATGGCCCACCGACCCGAGAACCCCCGCCCGTCCTCGTCCCTGACTCGCCGCGGCGCCCTCACGCTCGCCGCCGCCTCGGCCCTCGTGGCCGCCCCGAGCGCCGCCTCCGCGTCGGCCGCCGTGGGGTCGCGGCACGACCGCCGCCCGGCCCGGCTCCCCGAGACCGTCGCCCTGCCCGACGGCCTGCGGCCCGAGGGGATCACGTCCGGGCCCGGTACCCGCTTCTACGTCGGCTCCCTCGCCGACGGCCGGATCGTCACGGGCGACCTGCGGCGCGAGGGCACATCGGTGCTGCTCGCCGGCGCCACGGGTCGCCAGATCCGCGGGCTGTTCCGCGACCCCCGCTCGGGTCTCGTCTGGGCGGCCGGCAACGTCGGCGCCGTCGGCCACGTGTGGGCGGTGGACGGCCGGACGGGCGCCGTGGTCGCCGATGTCGTCGTCCCCGGTGCCGTCTTCCTCAACGACCTCGTCGTGACGCGCCGGGCCGTGTGGGTGACCGACTCCCGGCTGAAGGTCGACCGGCTCACGGCGATCCGGGTCGACCGTCGCGGCCAGCCGACCGGGTCCGCCCCGGAGTTCCTGCCGCTGACCGGCGACTGGCCGGCCGGCGACGGGACCGCGGTGAACGCCAACGGGATCCGCGCGCTCGCCGACGGCTCCCTCGTCCTCAACAACAGCGCGACGGGCGGGCTCTTCGCGGTCGACCCCCGCACCGGCGTCGCCCGCGAGATCCCCGTGGTGGGCGGGCCTGGGCTCACCGGTGGCGACGGCCTCGTCCTCGCCGGGAGCACCCTCTACGACGTCCGGGGCAGCGGCCAGGCCGAGGTCTCGGTGCTGCGGCTGCGCGAGGGGCGCGACGGCCGGACGGCCCACTGGCACGGGGCGCTCACCGACGAGACGCTCGACGTCCCCTCGACCGCGACCCTGGCCGGCGGCTCCCTCTGGGCCGTCAACGCCCGCTTCGGCGTCGCGTCGCCCGAGACCGCCTCCTACTGGGTGACCCGCCTCCCGCTCCGCCCCTGACCCCGGGACGCCCCGCCGCCGTACCACCATCGACCAATAGGTCACATCAGGGACACCGCGCCCGTACCCAGATCGACCGATAGGTCACATCAGGTACACCGCGCCCGTACCCAGATCGACCGATAGGTCACATCGGGGACACGTCGCCCGTACCGACATCGACCAATAGGTCACATCAGGGACACGGAGCCCGTACCCAGAGTGACCTATTGGTCGATCGTGGTACGGGGTGGCCGGACCTGACGTGACCTATCGGTCGTGTCGGGGTCGGGCGGACGGGGTCCACACGACGAGGGCCTGCGAGCGGGGGTGGCGCGGGCGCTCGCCGAGCCGCGCAGCGTAGACGTCACCGGAGGGCGACACCGAGAACACCCGGGTGCCCCCACCGGCGGACGCGCGGACGGCGTCGAGCTCGGCGGCGAGCTCGACGACCCGCGCGCGCAGGGCCGTCACCTGGTTCTCGAGCTCGAGGATCCGGGCGATGCCCGAGAGGGAGACGCCCTCCTCCTGCGAGAGCCGCTGCACCTCGCGGAGGAGGGCGACGTCGCGCTGGGAGTACCGGCGGCCGCCGCCGCGGGTGCGCGAGGGGGTGACGAGGCCGAGCCGGTCGTACTGGCGCAGGGTCTGCGCGTGCATCCCCGCGAGCTCGGCCGCGACCGAGATGACGAAGACGGGGGTCTCGTCGTCGGGGGCGAACGCGGAGCGGTCGACGGGGGTCACGGCGGGCGCCCTCAGGTCTCGGCGCGCGTGAAGAGCTCGGCGCGCGGGTCGAGGTCGGCCTCCTCCGCGGCGAGCGCCTCGAGGGCCTCGCGGGCGGTGTCGGTGAGCCGCTGCGGGACGATGACGCTCACCCGGGCGAGGAGGTCGCCGGTGCCGTGGCGCCCGGCGACCCCGCGCCCCTTGACCCGCAGCACGCGGCCGCTCGGCGTGCCCGGTGCGACCTTGACGCGCACCGACGAGCCGTCGAGGGTCGGGACGCGCACCGTGGCGCCGAGCGCGGCCTCGGCGAAGGTGACGGGCAGGTCGACGGTGAGGTCGTCGCCGTCGCGGCCGAACACCGGGTGCTTCTCGACCGAGACGCTGAGCATGAGGTCGCCGCGCGGGGCACCGGGGTCGCCCTCGGCGCCCTTGCCGCGCAGCCGGATCTTCTGCCCGTCCTTGACGCCCGCCGGGATCTTCGTCGTGATCCGCCCTCCCTCGGCGGTCTGCAGCGTCACGGTCGCGCCCTCGACGGCGTCGCGGAAGCTCAGCGTCGTGCGGGCCTGGACGTCGGCGCCCCGGCGAGGCCCGCGCGGAGCGCCGAACCCGGAGAACGGATCGCCCCCGCCACGTCCTCCCGGTGCACCGGCCCCACCGCGGAACATCTGCGCCAGGAGGTCGTCGAGGTCGGGCTGCCCCGCCCCGCCCGGGCCCCCGGCGCCGCCCGTGGAGAAGCGCACCCGCTGGCCGTCGCCCCCGAAGGCGGAGAAGACGTCCTCGAACCCGCCGGCACCACCGGGGCCACCGGCACGGAAGCGGGCGCCGCCGCCCGCCATCGAGCGGACGGCGTCGTACTCCTGGCGCTGCTTCTTGTCGGCGAGGACCGCGTGGGCCTCGCCGACGTCCTTGAAGCGCTGCTCGGCCGCGGCGTTCCCGGGGTTCTTGTCGGGGTGGTACTGCCGGGCGAGCTTGCGGTAGGCCTTCTTGATGGCCGCGTCGTCGGCGTCCTTGGGGACGCCGAGGATCGCGTAGAAGTCCTTCTCGAACCAGTCCTGGCTGGCCATGGGCGCCTCCTCTCGGCTGCCGTGCTGCGGGGCGTGGACGTGCGGGCGTGGTCGGTGCGACCGGGCGGGAGCCGGTCCGGCGTCAGTCGGGGTCGGCGACCGCGACCCGGGCGGGCCGCAGGACCTGCTCCCCGGCACGGTAGCCGGGCTGGAGCACGGTGACGACGGTCGTCGACGACGCATCGGCCGGCAGGTCGGCGTCGCCCTCGGGCCACGGCGCGTGCATGAGCGCCTCGTGCTGCATCGGGTCGAACGCCTCGCCCTTGGCGCCGAAGCGCTCGAGCCCGTACCGCCCGAGGGAGCCCTCGAGCTTGTCGGCGATCGCCGCGAACGGCCCTCCGACGAGGTCGCCGTGCTCGCGCGCGGCGTCGATGTCGTCGAGGACGGGCAGCATCGACTCGAGGACGTCGCGCACCGCCCGCTCCTGCACGAGGGCGCGGTCGCGGTCGACGCGGCGCTTGTAGTTGACGTACTCGGCCTGGAGTCGCTGGAGGTCGGCCAGCCGCTCGGCCGCGAGCGCGGTGTCGGGGTGTCCCCCACCGGTGCTCGCCGTCGGCGGCTCGTCGCCCGACCCGGCGGGGGTGGCCCCACCGTGCTGGGGGGCCACCTCCTCGCCGTCGTTGACCGACTCGGTGTTGATGGCGTCGTCCGCCGCGTCCTCCGACGCGTCGTCGACGACCTCGCCCTCGAGGGTCAGGTCCTCCGGCACGACGTCGTCGTGCGGGGTGGAGGAGTCGGTCACTTCTTCTCCTCGTCGTCCTCGACGACCTCGGCGTCGACGACGTCGTCGTCGGAGCCGGAGGCGCCGTCGGTGGAGGCGCTGCCGTCGGTCGACTCGGCGCCCGGGACGTCGCCGGACTCGCCCTGCTCGGCGGCTGCGGCGTACATCGCCGCGCCCATCTCCTGGGACTTGGTGTTGAGGTCGTCGATCTTGGCCTGGATGTCGTCGCGCGAGGCGCCGGAGTCGGGCTTGATCGCGTCCTTGAGGGCGACGAGGGCCTCGTCGACCGGGCCGCGCAGCTCGGCCGAGACCTTGTCGCCGGACTCGGCGAGGAACTTCTCGGTGGAGAAGACGAGCGACTCGCCCATGTTGCGGGTCTCGGTCTCCTCGCGGCGGACCTTGTCCTCCTCGGCGTGCGCCTCGGCGTCCTTGACCATCCGCTCGATCTCCTCCTTCGACAGGGCGGACCCGCCGGAGATGGTGATCTTCTGCTCCTTGCCGGTGCCCCGGTCCTTGGCGGACACGTTGACGATGCCGTTGGCGTCGATGTCGAAGGTGACCTCGACCTGCGGGACGCCGCGCGGCGCCGGCGCGATGCCGGAGAGCTCGAAGGTGCCGAGCGGCTTGTTCTGCTGCGCGATCTCGCGCTCGCCCTGGAAGACCTGGATGAGCACCGACGGCTGGTTGTCCTCGGCCGTCGAGAAGACCTCGCTGCGCTTGGTCGGGATGGCGGTGTTGCGCTCGATGAGCTTGGTGAACAGCCCGCCCTTGGTCTCGATGCCGAGCGAGAGCGGGGTGACGTCGATGAGAAGGACGTCCTTGCGCTCGCCCTTGAGGACACCGGCCTGGAGGGACGCGCCGAGGGCGACGACCTCATCGGGGTTGACGCCCTTGTTGGGCTCCTTGCCCCCGGTGAGCTCCTTGACGAGCGCGGTGACGGCCGGCATGCGGGTGGAGCCGCCGACGAGGACGACGTGGTCGATGTCGGACAGGCTGATCCCGGCGTCCTTGATGACGTTCTGGAACGGCTGCTTCGTCCGGTCGAGGAGGTCCTTGGTCATCTGCTCGAACTGCGCGCGGGTCAGCGTCTCGTCGAGGTGGATGGGGCCGTTCTCGGACATCGAGAGGTACTGGAGCGACAGGTTCGTCGAGCTCGCCGACGACAGCTCCTTCTTCGCCTGCTCGGCCGCGTCGCGCAGCCGCTGCATCGCGATCTTGTCCTTGGACAGGTCCACGCCCGAGGAGTTCTTCACCGTGGTGAGGAGGTGGTTGACGACGCGCTCGTCCCAGTCGTCGCCACCGAGCTGGTTGTCGCCGGAGGTGGCGCGGACCTGGATGGTCGAGAAGCCGTCGTCGGGGTCCTTGCCGACCTCGAGGAGCGAGACGTCGAAGGTGCCGCCACCGAGGTCGAAGACGAGGATGAGCTCGTCCTCCTTGCCCTTGTCCAGGCCGTACGCCAGCGCGGCGGCGGTCGGCTCGTTGACGATGCGCAGGACGTTCAGGCCCGCGATCTCGCCGGCCTCCTTGGTCGCCTGGCGCTCGTGGTCGTCGAAGTACGCGGGGACGGTGATGACGGCGTCGGTGACGGTCTCGCCGAGGTAGGACTCCGCGTCGCGCTTGAGCTTCTGGAGGATGCGCGCGCTGATCTCCTGGGCGGTGTACTTCTTGCCGTCGACGTCGTCGGAGCTCCAGTCGGTGCCCATGTGGCGCTTGACGGAGCGGATGGTGCGGTCGGCGTTCGTCACGGCCTGGCGCTTGGCGATCTCGCCGACGAGCACCTCACCGCCCTTGGAGAACGCGACGACCGACGGGGTGGTGCGACCGCCCTCGGCGTTCGCGATGATGGTGGGTTCGCCGCCCTCGAGGACGGCGACGGCGCTGTTCGTGGTGCCGAGGTCGATACCGACTGCACGGGCCATGGTGGCTGCTCCTGACGTTGCTGACTGCGGGTTGAGTGCTTGGGACTCAAGGTAGACCGCCCGCTCGGGTTGACCAAACCGGACGGTCGAAACTTGCGTTCACTCGGCTCAACTCTGCTCCATGCCCTGGTGTTCCCGGACCGGGACCCGGGTTCGAGGGGGCCCGGTCGGGGGGCGTGGCCAGGTGCCGGATGACGCCATCGGGCCATTGCCCCCGCCGTCACCCGCGGAGGAGCGTGGGGTCGGCGCCGCGTCGCGCGCCGCCGCCCACCGACGAAGGAGCCCGCCATGCGACGGACCGTGGTCGCCGTCCTCTCGACCCTCCTGGCCCTCGGCGCCGCCGTCGCCGCCCCCGGCCTCGCCCTCGCCGCGTCCGGCCCGTTCACCGGGACCTGGACCTCGACCGACCTCGACGGCAGCAACCAGTGGGTGACGATCCGCGGCTCCGGGTCTGGCGCCTACAGCGTCTTCCTCTACGACGACTCCGCCACGAACGCCTGTGGAGGGGACCCGGCCAGGTTCGTCGGGGCCGGCCGGGCCGACGGGGCGTTCCTCGACGTCCCCGGCACGCTGACCTGCCTGCCCGGGGGGAACGTCGTCCGGCACCGGATCGGGTTCGGGTTCGAGCTGGTCGACGACACCCTCGTCGACGTCAGCGGGGTGGTGTGGACCCGCGAGTGACCGCCCCGGCCAGCTCGGCCGCGATCCGGTGCCGGAGCGGCTCGTGCCTCGGCCCCAGGGCGTGGTCGGGGCCGTGGAAGTCGGCCGGGTCGTACCGCCAGACCGGGCGCCCCACGTGCTCGGGCGGCTCCCACTCGTAGCGCGGGAAGACGTGGGCGTGGAGGTAGGGGTCGCTGTTGCCGAGGATCTCGAGGTTCACCAGGCGGAAGGCGGGATCGGCTGCGCGGCAGGCGATCTCGACCGGGCGCGGGGGTCAGGGGTCCAGGGCCGGGCGGGTGGGCGGGTGCGGGTCAGGCGCCGGCGGCGTCGAGGGCCCGTTCGGTGAGCTCACGGCCCAGGGCGATCATCTCGGCGGCGCGGTGGAAGTCCATGGTGCGGCAGGCGTCGGAGGGCACGCTGACGAGGACGTCGGGCGGGTTGCTCGCCATCCGGTAGCGGGTGATGAGCGCGGCCATCGTGTCGAAGGAGCGGTTGAAGACCTCGCTCGTCGACAGGTCCTTCGGCGCGGGGAGGTAGTCGGGCGCGACCGGACGCTCTGGCGAGCTGGTCGCCTCCACGACCGAGTCACGTTCTCCCGCAACGGGGCCCGTCGTCTCCGCACCCTCGCGGCCCGGTCCGTCAGGGGTGGCGTGCCCGATGAGCGCGCCGACCCTCGAGGTGAGGGAGCGCACCGACTCGCTGATCGCCGACGCCGACCGCACGGGTGAGGCGGGCTCGATGTCGACGCCGCGGGTGTGCCCCGCTTGCAGGCTCACCGCGATGGTCAGGTCGGACGTGACGGCCGTCGTGGGCTCGATCGGCACCGGGTTCATCAGGCCGCCGTCGACGAGGAGGCGCCCCCCGACGACCACCGGGGTGACGACGCTCGGGATCGCCACCGACGCGCGGATGGCCGTCGCGACGGGGCCGCGCTGGAACCACACCTCGCGCCGGTTGTTGAGGTCGGTGGCGACCGCCGTGAACGGCACCGCGCACTCCTCGATGAGGGCGCCGCCGAGGATGTCCGAGACCTTGCCGATGACCCGCTCCGCCCGGATCGCGCCACCGCCGCCGAGGTTCATGTCGAGCAGCCGCCACACGTCGTACTGGGTCAGGCTCGTCGCCCACTCGGTGTACTCCTCGAGCCGCCCGGCCGCGGTCACCCCGCCGACGAGGGCGCCCATCGAGGTCCCGGCGATCGTCACGATCTCGTGCCCGCGCTCGAGGACGACCTGCACCGCGCCGATGTGCGCGTAGCCCCGGGCTCCCCCGGCCCCGAGCACGAGGGCGACTCGAGATCCCATGGCCGCAGAGTAGCCCCGGAGACGGACCGGTGCGGTGCGGGCGGGCGGGCCGTAGGCTCGGGACGAGGGGTGAGAGGACGAGGCATGGGCAGGCACCCGGCGGCGCGTGGCGGCACCGGGCTCGACCACGCCCACCTGCCTCCGGGCCCGCGCCTTCCCCGACTCGTCCAGAGCGCCGCCCTCCTGCGCTTCCGGCACCGCTTCGTGCCGTGGCTGCACCGCCGCTACGGCGACGTCTTCACCGTGCGCCTCGTCCCGGCGCCCCGGGCCACCGTCTTCTTCACCCGTCCCGACGCCATCCGCGACGTCTTCGCCGGCGACCCCGACGTCTTCCACGCCGGCGAGGCCAACTCCATCCTCGGACCGGTCATGGGCGAGCACTCGCTCCTGCTCGTCGACGGCGCGCAGCACCGGCGCGCCCGACGGCTGCTGATGCCGGCCTTCTCCGGACGGGCGATGCGCGGCTACGAGGACCTCGTGACCGACGTCGCGCGGGCCGAGGTCGCGTCGTGGCGGCCCGGGGTCGAGCTGCGCGCCCTGGACCGGATGAACGCGCTGACCCTCGAGGTCATCCTCCGCGTCGTCTTCGGCGTCACCGACGACGCGCGCCTGGACCGGCTGCGCCCCTCGTCACCGCGACGGTCGACGTCAACCCGGCCGTCCTCCTCGGCGGCCCCTTTCCGGCCCTGCGCCGGGTCGGGATGTGGCGCCGGGCCGCCGAGACGATCCACGAGCTCGACGCCCTCATCCACGCCGAGATCCGCGAGCGCCGCGCCTGTGCCGACCTCGCCGGGCGTGGCGACGTGCTCTCGCGGCTGATCCGGGTCGACGACGGCGGCGACCGCCTCACCGACGCCGAGCTGCGCGACCAGATGGTCACCCTGCTCCTCGCCGGCCACGAGACGACCGCCACCGCGCTCGCCTGGGCGTTGTACGAGGTCGGTCGCTCGCCCGAGCAGCGCGAGCGCGCCCGGACCGCGGCGACCTCGGGTGATGACGCGTGGCTCGAGGCGGTGCTCAAGGAGTCGATGCGCCTGCACCCCGTCATCCCGATGGTCGTGCGCACCCTCAAGGCACCGGCGACGGTCGGGGGCGTCGACCTCCCCGCGGGTGCCACCGTGGCGGCCTCGATCCTCGTCGCCCACGCCCGGCCCGAGAACCACCCCGAGCCCGGCGCGTTCTCGCCCGGGCGCTTCCTCGGCACCAGCCCACCGCCGAACACCTGGCTGCCGTTCGGGGGCGGGGTGCGGCGCTGCATCGGGGCGGGGTTCTCCCTCCTCGAGGGCGTCGCCGTGCTCCGCGAGGTGTTCACCGCGTTCGACGTCGTCGCGGTCGGCGAGGACGAGCCGAGGGTCCGCAACATCACGAGCGTCCCGCGGCACGGAGCGCGTGTCGTCGTCTCGCGCCAGCCGGTGGTCGAGGTCCCCGCGCCCGTCGAGGTCGTCGCGGCCACTCCCGTCGGCTGACCCGACCCGGCGTGGCTCGACCCGGTCCGGTCGCCGCCCGCGATCCGGGGGCGCGCGCGCCCCGGGTGTCGGTGGCCGGTGGCAGGGTCGGCCCATGGAACCGCTGACGTACGCCGACGTCCTCGCCGCCCGCCTCGACGACTGGCGCGTGCTCGCCCAGGGGCTGCACGCGCGCTATCGTTCCCCCGACGTCTCGTCCGGCGCGGCCTTCGTGGCCGCCGCGGTCGGGGCCGCCGGGCCGCACGCCGACCACCTCGACCTCACGCTCGGCCACCGCAGCGTCGTCGTGCGGGCGGCCACCCGCCACGACAGGGGCCTGTGGGTCACCGCCGACGACGTCGCCGCGGCCCACGCGGTCACCGAGGTGGCCCGCGGGCACGGCCTCACTCCCGAGCCGCACCTCCTCGCCCAGCTCGAGCTCGGCCTCGACACGTGGTCGACACCCGAGCAGTCCCGGTTCTGGGCGGCGGTCCTCACCGGCGACGCCGACCACCACCGCGAGGAGGGCGACATCGTCGACCTCGCCCCCGGGCTGCCCCACGTCTGGTTCCAGGACACCGACGCCCACGACGAGCCCCGGCAGCGCTGGCACTGGGACCTGTGGCTCGCCCCCGAGGTCGCCGCCGAGCGCATCGCCGCCGCCGTGGCCGCCGGCGGCACGGTCGTCCACGACTCCGAGGCGCCCTCGTTCACCGTCCTCGCCGACCCCGAGGGGAACAAGGTCTGCATCTGCACGGCCCTCGACCGCGACGGCGGCCCCGAGGACCGCGAGGCCTGAGGACCCTCCCTCGGCGCTCCCGGGTCACCCCGTGGTGGTGACCCGGCCGTCCTCGACGTGCCAGCGCTGGTCGAGGCGGACCCGCTCGAGCAGGCGCCGGTCGTGGCTGACGAGCAGCAGCGCGCCGTCGTAGGAGTCGAGCGCCTCCTCGAGCTGCTCGATCGCGGGGAGGTCGAGGTGGTTCGTCGGCTCGTCGAGGACGAGGAGGTTGACCCCGCGTGCCTGCAGCAGGGCCATCGCCGCCCGGGTCCGCTCGCCGGGCGAGAGCCGGCTGACGAGGCTGGAGACCTGGTCCGCCCTGAGGCCGAACTTCGCGAGCAGGGTGCGGACCTCGGCGGGCGCCATCTGCGGCACCGCTGCCTCGAACGCGTCACCGAGGGACCGCTCCTCGGCCAGCCCGGTCCGGGCCTGGTCGATCTCGCCCACGGCGACCGAGGCGCCGAGGCCGGCCCGGCCGGTGTCCGGCGCGAGCCGCCCCGTGAGGAGGCGGAGCAGGGTCGTCTTGCCGGCGCCGTTGGGACCGGTGACGCCGATCCGGTCGCCGGCGCTGACCTGGAGCGAGGCCGGTCCGAAGGTGAAGGGCCCGAGGGCGGCCGTCACCGCGTCGAGGGTCGCGACGACCGAGCTCGAGCGGGGGGCGCTGCCGATGGTGAAGCGCAGCGCCCACTCCTTGCGCGGCTCCTCGACCTCCTCGAGTCGCGCGATCCGCGACTCCATCTGGCGGACCTTCTGCGCCTGCTTCTCCGACGACTCCGCCTGCGCCCTGCGCCGGATCTTGTCGTTGTCGGGCGACTTCCTCATCGCGTTGCGCACGCCCTGCGAGCTCCACTCCCGCTGGGTGCGGGCGCGGGAGACGAGGTCGGCCTTCCTGTCGGCGAACTCCTCGTAGGCCTCGCGGGCGTGCCGCCGGGCCACGGCGCGCTCGTCGAGGAAGGCGTCGTAGCCGCCGTCGTAGACCGCCACCCGGTGCTGCGCGAGGTCGAGCTCGACGATGCGGGTCACGACCCGCGAGAGGAACTCGCGGTCGTGGGAGACGAGGACGACACCGGACCGCAGGCCCCGCACGAACCCCTCGAGGCGCTCGAGCCCGGCGAGGTCGAGGTCGTTGGTGGGCTCGTCGAGCAGGACGACGTCGAAGCGGCTGAGCAGCAGGGCGGCGAGCGCGGCCCGGGCCGCCTGCCCACCAGAGAGGGACGTCATGAGGGCGCCGGGGTCGACGTCGAGGCCGAGGTCGGCGAGCACCGCCGGGAGCCGTTCGTCGAGGTCCGGCGCACCACTGGCCTGCCAGTGGTCGAGCGCGTGCCCGTAGTCGTCCTCGGCGGAGCGCGACGGGTCGTCCGCACCGAGCGCCTCGGCCGCCCGCTCCATCGCGACCGTGGCCGCGGCGACCCCCGTGCGGCGGGCGACGTAGTGGGCGATGGTCTCGCCCGGCACGCGCTCGTGCTCCTGGGGCAGCCAGCCGACAAAGGCGTCGGTCGGCGCCGCGGCCACGACACCCTCGAGCGGGGCCAGGTCGCCGGCGAGGATCCGCAGCAGGGTGGTCTTGCCGGCCCCGTTGGCGCCGACCACCCCGACGACGTCGCCGGGGGCGACGGTGAGGTCGAGGGAGTCGAAGAGGGTCCGGTGAGCGTGGCCACCGGCGAGGCTCCGGGCGACGAGGGTGGCGCTCATCCGGCGATCGTAGTTTCCGTCAGGGGGCCCGTCCGTACCGGTCGCCGTGGTCGACCCCGTACGCTGGTGTCGTGTCCCGTCGCGTGACGAGGACGCACCAGCGACGAGGGGACCTCAGGCCCGGTCCTCGGCGGGCACTCGCGGGGGCCAGGTGTGCCGTGTTCGCGGCGCGGCTCCCGCAGCGCCCCCACGCACGGCGGACCCGTCCCCGACGACGTCCCCCCACGCCGCGTTCGACCGAGTCAGAGGGAAGCGTTTGGCACCACGAGCGTCACGCCGTTCCACCGCGCCGCGCAGCGAGCCGCGGTCGCGGCGTCGTCCGCGCGCCGTCGACGACGAGGGGATCATCCCCGTCCTCGCGCGCACCGTCCGCCAGGTCGAGGCCGACGCCCAGCGCGGCCCGGTGCGCCCGAGCCGCCGCACCGCCTACCAGGTGGTCGCCCTCCTCGTCCGCGAGGAGCGCGCCCGGATCAAGGCCGACACCGAGGTGACCGAGGGCGAGCGGACCGCCGTGCTGACCCGCCTCGACGGCATCGCGACGATCCTGGCCAAGACGGCCGCCCGCGACACCTCGCTCCTCCAGCTGCTCGCCGAGGGCGCCGTCGTCTCGCCCGCCGCGGTGAGCCTGAAGAACGACCTGCTCCGCCAGGCCGGGCGCGAGCCCGAGCCCGAGCCCGAGCCGGAGCCCCGGCCCGACACCGAGGCGGCGCCGGCGCCGCGCCGGGTGGTGCCACAGACCGTCATCGCCCGCCAGCTCGCGAACCCGTTCCTCGCGCCCGACCTGTCCGCGGCCGCGGCGGCGCCCCGCCCCACGACGAACCGGCTCGGCGGCTGGGAGCTGCTCAGCCCGCTGTTCCGCGCGTTCGAGTACGGCGGCGACGCCACGTGCATGCCGCTGCCCGAGCCGTCCGACGTCGTCCACGGCATCCGCGACCTCGAGCTGATGCACCACCAGGCGCAGGTCGTGGCGGCCGCCGCGCAGGGCCACCGCACCTTCCTCCTCGCCGACGAGCCGGGGCTCGGCAAGACCGCCCAGGCCCTCCTCGCGGCCGACGCCGCGGGCGCCTTCCCCCTCCTCGTCGTCGTCCCGAACGTCGTCAAGGCCAACTGGGCGCACGAGGCCGAGCTGTGGACCCCGCGCCGGTCCGCGACGGTCGTCCACGGCGACGGCGACACGACCGACGGCTTCGCCGACATCGTCATCGTCAACTACGAGATCCTCGACCGGCACGTCGGCTGGCTCGGCGAGCACGGCTTCCGCGGGATGGTCGTCGACGAGGCGCACTTCATCAAGAACAAGACCTCGCAGCGCTCGCGGCACGTCCTGCGGCTCTCCGAGCGGATCCGGGCCCGCAGCGCCAACCCGCTCTTCATGGCCCTCACCGGGACGCCGCTCATCAACGACATCGAGGACTTCCGGGCCATCTGGCAGTTCCTCGGCTGGATCGACGACACCAAGCCGCGGCCCGCCCTCATGGCGGCGCTGGAGGCCAACGGCCTGTCCCCCGCCGACCGCGGGTTCTACACGGCCGCGCGCACGAGCGTCATCGACCTCGGCATCGTCCGACGGCGCAAGGTCGACGTCGCCGCCGACATCCCGGCCCGCCGCGTCGCCGACCTCCCCGTCGAGCTCGACGACGAGGCCGGCCGCTCGATCCGTGCGGCGGAGCAGGAGCTGGCCCGCCGCCTCGTCGCGCGCTACCGGGCGTCGCGGGCCGCCCGGGCCGTCGACGTCGACGTCGACGCCATCGACCACGACCTCGTCCGCAAGGTCGCGGCCGCCGAACGGAAGAACGCGGGCACCGACAAGACCGGCGACAACGTCTTCACGGTGATGCGGCGGATCGGCCAGGCGAAGGCCGGCCTCGCTGCCGACTACGCCGCCCAGCTGGCCCGCAGCGTCGGCAAGGTCGTCTTCTTCGCCAAGCACATCGACGTCATGGACGCGGCCGAGGCGACCTTCGCCAAGCGGGGCGTCGGGTACGCGTCGATCCGCGGCGACCAGACGCCGAAGGTCCGCAAGGCCAACATCGAGGCGTTCCTCACCGACCCCGAGGTCCACGTCGCCGTCTGCTCGCTCACCGCGGCCGGCGTCGGGCTCAACCTCCAGGTCGCCTCGAACGTCGTCCTCGCCGAGCTGTCCTGGACCTCGGCGGAACAGACCCAGGCCATCGACCGCGTCCACCGGATCGGCCAGACCGAACCGGTCACCGCGTGGCGGATCATCGCGGCGCAGACCATCGACCCCAAGATCGCCCAGCTCATCGACGACAAGGCCGGGCTGGCGGCCATCGCCCTCGACGGCTCCGACGAGGAGGTCGGCTCGTCGGCCGACGTCCAGCTCGAGGCGCTCGTCACCCTCCTCACCGAGGCGCTGGAGGCCGAGGGCCCCACCACCGCCGGGTCGTTCGACACCGAGTAGGTCCCGCCTGGGAGCGACCCCCGGGTCCGGACCCTGGGGTCGCACGCCTCAGTCGACGCCGAGGCCCTCCTCACGGGCCCGGACGATCGCGGCCGCCCGGTCGCGCACGGCGAGCTTGGTCAGCACGTTCGACACGACGTTGCGCACCGTCTTCGGCGACAGGACGAGCCGTCGCGAGATCGTGAGGTTGTCGTGCCCACGCGCCACCAGGTCGAGGACCTCGCGCTCGCGGTCGGTGAGCTCGGGGAAGGGCACCCGCACGGCCGAGCGCCCGGACGTCAGCGCGGCGACGGCCCGCGCGGCCACGGCCGAGCCGAGGATGACGTCGCCGTTGGCCACGGCCCGCACGGCCCGCTCGACCTCGTCGGGACCGGCGCCCTTGAGGAGGTAGCCCCGCGCCCCCACCCGCATGCAGGAGGCGACGGCGTCGTCGTCCTCGCGCATCGTCACGACGAGGACGCGGGCCCCGGGGTCGCGGCGGACGATCTCGCGCGTCGTCTCGATGCCGGAGTCCTCGCCGAGGTGGAGGTCCATGAGGACGACGTCGACGTCACCGAGCGGGAGGGCGAGCGCCCCGGCGGCGTCCTCGGCCTGGCCGACGACGCTGATGCCCGGCAGCGAGTCGAGCAGCCCCGCCATCCCGAGGCGGAACACGGGGTGGTCGTCGACGACGGCGACGCGGATCGGCTCAGACACGCGCGCCCGCCCCCACGGGGAGGACGGCCTCGACGGTCGTCCCCACGCCGGGCGCCGACCGGAGGTCGAGGACCCCGCCCTGCTCCTCGGCGCGCTCGCGCATCGAGCGCGTCCCCACCCCTGACCTGGCGTCCTCGGCGATGCCGTGGCCCTCGTCGGCGACGCGGACGACGAGCCCGCTCTCGGTGGTGGCCGTCGTGACGGTGCAGCTGCGCATCCCGCTGTGCCGCACTGCGTTCGTCACCGCCTCGGATGCGATGCCGTACGCGGCGGCCGCCACCTGGGTGTCGAGGACGTCGTCGTGGTGGAGGTCGAGCCGGACCTCCACACCGTCCTCGGCGTGCCGGGCGGCGAGCTCGGCGAGGGCCGCGGCGAGGCCGAGCTCGTCGAGCACCGGGGGGAGGAGGCTGTGCGAGAGGCTTCGGACGTCGTCGACGCGCTGGTCGAGCTCGGCCTGGAGCGTGGCGAGGAGCGCGGCCGCCGAGGCGGGGTCGCTCGCCATGAGGTTGCGCGCCCCCTGCAGCCCGAGCCGCAGGCCGGCGAGGGACGGGCCGAGCCCGTCGTGGATCTCGCGGCGGATGACCCGGCGCTCCTCGAGCCGTGCCCGCGCGAGCCGGGTGCGCGCCTCGTCGACCTCCTCGGCCGCCCGGGTCACCGCCGCGGCGGTGGCGACGACGGTGGCGAGGTCGGCCAGCGTCTGCTCGCCGCGGGTGCCGAGCGACTCGCCTCCGGGGAGGGTGACCTCGAGCTCGCCGACGTGCTCGCCGCGGTGGGCGAGCGGGGTGACGAGCGGGCGCTCGCCGGGGGTGCCCCAGATCACCGGCGGGCGCCCGGGGAGGACGACCGCCACCGACTCCAGGCGCATGGCGGTCCCGACGTCGGCCGCGAGCCCGTGGAGGAGGTCGTCGGCCGTCTCGGCGAGGCGCAGGTGGCTGCCGAGGCGGCGCACGACGTGGTCCGGGGACGCCGCCGCTCCGTAGACGAGCCGGTGCACCCGGCGGTCGAGCCAGAGGCGGGCCGGCTGCACGGCGACGGCGACGACGGCGGCACCGACGAGGCCCGCGGCGCCCTCACCGGGCACGAGCCGGGTCGCGACAACGGTGACGACGACGTAGACCGCGGCGAGGGAGACGGTGAGCAGCCCGGCGAGGACGGTGCGGCTCACCACGAGCCGCAGGCCCCACATCCGGCTGCGGAGGACGGCGACGAGGATCGCCGCGGGGTACACGGCCTGCGAGACGAGGTGGAGGGCCGAGGTGGTCCACAGCGGCACCGTCACCGGCCCGTCGGGCGGCAGGACCAGCGGGACGAACGACAGGGCGAGGATCGCGGCTCCGAGGGCGAGCCAGCCCAGGCCGTTGCGCTCCTCCACCGGGCCCCGGAGGTGACGGTGCTCGACGGCGGCGGCCGCGACGAGGCCGACGACGACCGCCGCGACGAGCAGCCCCACGAAGACCGGGTAGAGCTCGAGCAGCTGGGCCGCGAGGATCCCGACGACGAGCGCGGCGCCGGCGACGACGCCCCACACGGCGCGGCCGAGCCGGTGGTCGCGCACGAGCCAGGGGACGACGAGGAAGAGGGCGAGGGTGCCGGGGACCCAGGCCGTGGCCTGGAGCCACTCGACGACCGCGACGCCCGGGAGGCCGGGTCGGAGCTCGGCGAGCGCCGGGTAGCCGAACCCCAGGGCCGCCAGCCCGCCACCGACCGCGGCGAGGGCGAGGAGCCAGCCGACGGCGTGCGGGCGCCGGGCGAGGATGAGGGCCGCCACCGTCCCGTAGACGGCGGCCACGGCCACGTCGACGACGAAGAACCACAGGCCCTCGCCGAGGGGCGGGCGGGCGACGACGACGAGGACGACCGCGAGCACGGCGCAGCCCCAGGCGGTCGCGGCGACGGCCGCGGCCGCCCGGGGCAGGCCGACCCGGTGGGGGGCGGGGTCCGTGGTCATGGTGTCGGCACCATAGCGCCGCTCCACGGCGGTGAACTGCGGTTTCTCAGCCGCGCGACCGCGTGGCGCGGTCACCCAGCGTCAGGCCCACGGCGGTGACGAGGAGCCAGATCGGCCCGGTCATGCCCGCCATGTACTGCAGCGGCGAGACGCCGAGCAGGAGGGTGAGGCCGCCGAGGACGAGGCCGACCCAGCCGAGCCACCTCGCGGCACCGCCGTGGCGGAGCGACGCGATGGCGACGGCGACCCCGGCGACGCCGGCACCGACCCAGATCCACGGGATGGTGCCCACCCAGTGGTTGAACAGGACGGCGGTCTCCGGCACGAGCGGGATGCTCGGGTCGGCGACGGCGAAGACGAACTCGGTCGTGAGGCCGGACCCGAGGAGGCCGGCGACGGAGACGAGGCCGAGGCCACCCGCCGCGACGTCCGGGAGGATGCTCCGGGTGGGGAGCTGGTCGGCCAGCCGACGGCGCAGGCCGGCGGCGAAGACGACGAGCAGGACCGTGAAGAGCATCGTCGCCGTGTGGAAGACGAGGATCTGCGGGACGAGCTCGCCGAGACGGGCGACGATGGCCTCGGGGTCGCCCTCGGAGGCCGGGTCGTAGACGGCGTCGATCTGCATCGAGGCCGCGATGCCGACGACGGCGGAGAGGCCGGCGGCGACTCCGGTCGCGGCCCAGGCGCGGCCGGTGCGGGTGACGGTGGCGGCCTCGGCCGGTCGCGTCGGGGAGAGGGTGCTGGTGCTCATGGCGTGGTGGTTCCTTCTCGTTCTGGCGGAGGGCTCCGCCGGTGTGGTGTCGGTTGGTGACGGGACGACCGTGCCGCGCCCCGCGTCCCGTCCCACAGGGGCGGGTGTCCCGTCGGCCCGGGAGGGTGGCGCGGGACCCCCCCGCACCCGCGACCGGATCGTGACCGGCGCGCGCTGCGGACGACGCGTGCGGCGGGGCCGTCGCGCGTACCGTGGACGTGACAGGAGTGACGAGAGGGACACGATGACGACGCGCACGACCATCCGGGCCACCGCCCTCGCCGCGGGCCTGCTGCTCCTCGCCGGGTGCGCGGACGGTGACGACGACCCCACGGTCTCGACCTCGACGAGCCCCTCGGCCTCGGCGACCACGGCGTCGCCCTCCCCGTCGGCGTCCGGCTCGACCTCGCCCTCACCGTCGGCGAGCGCCTCCGCCGCCGGGTTCTCTCTCGACGACGTCACCTCGTCCGACTTCCCCGACCTCGGCCCGGACCTCGGGGCGTGGGCGAAGGTCCGCGTCGGGACGCACCCCGGCTACGACCGCGTCGTGTGGCAGTTCGACGGGCCGGACACCGCCACCTACCGGGTCCGCTATGTCGACGAGCCCAGGGGCGAGGCCAGCGGCGATCCCGTCGACGTCGAGGGCAACGCGTTCCTCGAGGTCGTCGTCACGTCGGTGGGCTATCCCGACATGGACGGCAACGGCCCGTGCCCCGACCTCGGCGACCCCCGCCTGTCCGGTACGGCCTTCGCGGAGGTGTCGGGGATCTGCGGCGGGTTCGAGGGCATGGCGCAGACGTTCGTCGGCCTCGACGAGGAACGGCCGTTCCGGGTCGCGGTGCTGGAGAACCCGTCCCGGCTCGTCGTCGACGTCCGGACCGACTGAGGGGTCGTCCTCGCGCCGCCCCCTCCCACTCGGCCGGCGGCCACCGGGTCGGTCAGCGCGGGATGTCGACGTCGCGGTGCCACGACTGCGTCCGGTAGTCGGTGACCCAGCCCATCGCGACGTACAGGCCGTCGGCACCGGTCGGCGAGTCGGCGTCGACCTCGAGGCCGACCCGGTTGCGCCCGCGACGCGCTGCGTCGGCGATCACGGTGTGCAGCAACGCCTTCGCGACCCCCCGGCCCCGCGCGCGACGGTGCACGCCGATGTAGTCGACGTAGCTGCCCTCGGCACCCGAGCCGTCCGGGCGCAGGACCGACGACACGAGCGCGCCCCCGGGCACGGCGCGGCCGGTGGCGTCCTCGACGCTCGCGATCCACCAGTGGTCCCAGCGGTGGCCGGGGTCCTCACGCAGCCGCATGACGAACTCCGGGAAGCTCTCGCGGTAGGAGCTGAAGTGGTCCTGGAACGACTCCTCGAGGACGCGGTGGACGTCCTGGAGGTCCTGCGCGACGGGCAGCCCGTCGTCGTGCCGGTCGACCGGGCGGACGACGACGCCCTCGCGCGGACCCGGGAGGTCGTCGGCCTCCGTCGGCTCGACGGGCCGGCTCATCTGGAGCCAGGTCCGCACGTGCTCGTAGCCCGCCGCCGTGAGCCACGCCTGCTGGCGGGGGTCGTCGACGTAGGCGCCGGAGTCGAGCAGGGTCGAGCGGAGCCGGCGCATCCGGCCGATGTCGTGGGCGTGCCGCTCGCCGGCGGCGAAGAGGGACCCGGCGAGGGCGGCCGCCGCGGCGTCGTCGAGGCGCGGGTCGACCGTGACCTCGACGAGGGTGCGTCCGGCGGCGCGGTCGTGCACCGAGAGCCACGCGACGAGCCGGCCGTCGGCGTCGTCCACGAGCACCTGCCGCCGCGTCCACGAGCCGATGCCGACGAGGAGCCGCAGGATGCCGTCGGGGTCGGGGGTGCCGCTGCCGTTCGCGGCGCGCTGGTGCGCGGCGAGCAGCTCGGCGACCGGGGCGGCGTCGTCGGCGTCGGGGGTGCGGGCGGTGAACGGCTCCGGGAGCCCGTCGATGCCCACGTCGCTCTCGGTCACGACCCCACTCTCCCATCCCGCCCCCTAGACTCCGGCGGGCCGACGGGTTCAGCACCGAGCCGAGTGGGCGCCCGCACGACGGAGGACCGATGGCCGACGACCCGAACGACGACGACGACCAGCAGCACGCCCAGGAGACGCTGACCCGCAACTGGGACGAGCTCCTCCAGGAGATCCGGGTGACCCAGACCGGGGTCCAGATCCTCACCGGCTTCCTGCTCACCGTGCCGTTCTCGCAGCGCTTCGGCGACCTCACGGCGTTCCAGAAGGACGTCTACCTCGCCGTGCTCGCCGGCTCGGTGCTCACGACCGGCCTCGTCGTGGCGCCCGTCGCCTTCCACCGGGCCCTGTTCCGCAAGCGCCGCCGCGAGCTGCTCGTCGACTCCGGCAACCGGTTCGCCCACGCGGGGCTCGCGACGCTCGCCGTCACCGTGTCGGGAGTCGTCCTGCTCGTCGTCGACGTCGTCATCGGCACGAGGGCGGGATGGCTCGCCGGCGGGGCCCTGCTCGCCGTCCTCGGGGTCCTGTGGTTCGTGCTGCCCCGGGTCGCCGACCGGGTCGCCGACACGCCGCGCAACCCGCCCCCGCGGGCCGAGGACGAGCCCGACGCCTGACGGCGGCGACCTCCTCAGCGGCGGACGCGGTGGTGCAGGTGGACGACCTCGCCGATCCTCTCGACCGAGAGCAGCTCGAGGTCGAGGCGCACGTCCTCGGGCAGCGCCCGGAGGCCCCCGCCGATGACGACGGGGTGGAGGAAGAGGTGCACCTCGTCGACGAGCCCCGCGCGGAAGGCCTCGGCGGCCAGCGTCGGCCCGCCGATGCTGACGTCGAGGGTGCTCTCGGCGACGAGCGCCGCGACCTCGTCGGGGTCGAAGTGGTCGACGAGCCGGGTGCGGGCCGTCGTGACCTCCTCGAGCGTCGTGGAGTAGACCACCTTGTCGGCCGCGCGCCAGATGCGGGCGAACTCGCCCTCCGGCCCGGGGACGTCCCCGGGCGCCGTCTCCCAGTACGTCATCACCTCGTGGTCGCGCCGACCGCTGAGGTATGTGCCGACCTCGCGGCTGAGGTCGTTGACGACCTGGTGCAGCTCGTCGTCGGGGCGGGCGAACCCGAAGTCCCCGTCGCTGTCGGCGGTGTGGAGGTCGAGGGAGCAGATCGCGAGGTAGCGCAGCCGGGCCATCCCGGCATCGTGCCACCTCGACGCACCGGAGGGGCTGGCGCACCGGGGTCTTGTGGGCCCGACCGGCGCGCCACCACACTGTGCCGATGGGGTTGCAGGCAGGGCGTTCCCGGTGAGGCGTGCACGCGCGACGCTGGCCCGTGCCCTGTCCGCTCCGGTGCGCGCGCTGTCGAGCATCCCCGTCATCCGCCGCGTGGGGTTCCACGCCCACCGGATCAGCGAGGGGCTCGACCTCCACTTCTTCCGGACGCTCGTCATCACGCTCAGCGCGATCGTCGTCGTCGCCACGGTCGTCGTGACGGTCCTGGAGCCCGAGAAGCGTTCTGTCGGTGGGCTGGTCGACTCGGCCTACTGGGCCGTGACGACGGTCATCGGGTCGGGCGACGCCAGCTACGTCACGAGCGGGGGCGGCTACATCATCGGCTGGCTCCTCGCCTTCTTCGGGGTCGCGATCGTCGCGGCCCTCACCGCCGCCATCGTCGGCTTCGTCATCGAGTTCCTGCTCAAGGAAGGTCAGGGGATGGGTGCTGCCGGGTACCGCGACCACATCGTCGTCTGCGGCTGGAACGCCACCGCGCGCGAGCTCATCGAGGAGCTGAAGAGCGACGAGTTCGACGCCAGGGTGGTCGTCCTTCACGACACCGAGCGCAGCCCGGCCGGTCCGGGCTGCTACTTCGTGCGCGGCGACGCGACGAGCGCGGAGGACCTCGAGCGCGCCGGCATCCCCGAGGCCGCCGCGGCGATCATCTGCCCGTCGGACGCGAGCAACGAGGCCGACATGCGCTCGATCCTCACGGTGCTCGCCATCGAGACGATGGCGCCGCAGGTCCGCACCGTCGTCGAGGTGAACAACCCCAAGCACGTCGAGCACGTGCGGCGGGCCAAGGCCGACGAGATCCTCGTGACCTCGCGCCTGGCGTCACGGCTGCTCGCGCGCACCGCCCTGTACCCGGGGATCGCCGCGCTCGTCACCGACATCGTGTCGGGCGGCGAGGGGTCCGAGCTGTACCGGGTGCGCCTGCCCGACGACTACGTCGACCTCGGGCTCGACGACCTGTCGGCGCGGCTGCGCGGCGACCACAGCGCCACCCTGCTCGCCGTGGCCCGCGGGGAGCGCACGCTGACCAACCCGCCCTCGGACTTCCGCCTCGAGCGCGGGGACACCGCGATCGTCGTGGCCGAGACGCTCGGCGAGCTCCACCCCATGCGGCCCGACGAGGCGCTCGACCTCGACGGCTGAGCGTCAGGCGGCGAGGGACGCCGGTCGTGGCGTCAGCGGTCCCGGGTCCCGTCGAACTCGATGACGCTCCCGCCCGCGCCGGCACTCCCGCCCCCGGGGCACCCTGCCGACACCTTCTCGTTCGACACGGTGAAGTCCAGGGCGTCGTCGCTGATGGTCATCGCCCATGCGGCCTGGGGAGCGAAGGGTTGCGCGCCGTCGCAGATGTTCGTCACCTCCCCGATCTTCGGGAGGACGCCGGTCACGGAGGTGGCGGCCGGCGCCCACGTCATCGGTCGGTCCGACATCGACCACCCGACGAGTCGGCACTCGGTGTCCGTGCAGGACACGCCGACACTCATCGGCGTCGTCTGTGAGCCGCCCTCCTGGGATGTGCTCGTCATCGTCCCGGTGTAGCTCCGCTCCTGCAGGGCCGACGGGCTGACCGACCTCGGGGTGGAGCCGGGCGAGCTGCCGGGGTTCGCCGCGGTGGTCGTCGGCCCCACGGCGCCGTTCCTCCCGGGGCCGGAGTCGCGGGTCGCGAGGGCAACCGCACCTCCGACGCCGATGACGAGCGCCACGGCCGCCACCGAGGCAACGGCCGGCCACCGGCCCTTCGGCACTCGGGCCGGCGTCACGGGGGTCGACGCCCCGGTCGGGCCGGCCTCGGTGCGCCGGCCCTTGACGCCACCGTCGGCGTCGCGACGCCCGCTCAGCGAACCGGTCACCGGGTCGCGTTCGCGGGGGACGAGGGCCTCGGGCCGGACCCGGTCCCACACCCCGGCCTGGCGCGCCTGCTGCGACCCGGTCAGCTCACGCGCCACGTCGGCCGCCGTCCACGGAGCCGGCGTCGGGCTACGTCGCCGGGCGGTCGTCGCCGGGACTCGACGCGTCCGGCTGGTCGCCGAGGCGCTGCTTGAGCCGCTCGGCGACGGTGTCGCCTCCCACGTCCACCGACTTGTCGACCAGCTTCTCCCCGAGGCTCGTCGCCGCGGAGATGATCGTGGTCCCGCCGTCGGTGACCACGGTGGTCACGCCGGGTGCCGCGGCGCCGGCCGCCCCGGCGAGGACGCCCGCCCCGCCACCCTCGAGGACCCCGGCCAGCTCGCCCGAGGTCAGGTTGCCCTTCTCGCCCATGATGCCGTCCTTCCGACGGTGCCGGTCGCCCACCGCTGCCCGGTGCCGCTGACCTGGTGGGCCGAGCCTAGGGACGCGCCGGTGCGGTGCCCATCCCCCGAACGGCGCGGCTTCGTGCGGGCTCTGGTCCCGTCCGAGGCGAGGCGGTGCGCACCGGTGCCTTCACCTCCCGGGGACGAGCGTGCCCGAGAACGTGACGACACCGCCCGGATAGGTGCTCGTGGTGCCGTCCGGGCACGTCGTCGGCCCGATCTGGGTCGACGTGCTCGTGAAGTCCAGGTCCTCCTCGCTGACGGAGATCACCCACGTCTCCTTCTGGCTGAAGTCACCGTCACCGCACAGGTCCGAGCCGTCCCCCTCCTGGGGCAGGACGACGGTGACGTCGGTCTCCTCCAGCGGCCAGGTCACCTCTCGCCGGTTCCCGATGAAGAAGAGCTCGCACGTGTCGGTGCAGACGACGCGGACGGGCTGCTCCCCCGAGCTCAGGACGTCACCCTCGTCCGAGATGCTCGTCAGGGTCCCTCGGTAGAACCGCTCGTCGGGACCCGCGAACACCGGAGCGTCGGTCTGGCCCGGCGAGCCGCTGCTCGGCGACGGTCCGGCCGTCCCCGTCGGGGTCGGGTCGGCGGGAGCGGCGCCGCGACCGGCGTCGTCGGCGTCGCGGTTGACCAGGGCGACGGCGCCACCGACGCCGACGACGAGGGCGGCGGCGCCCGCCGCGGCGACGAGCACCCACCGGGGCCGCACAACCGGGGCGTGACGCGGCGCGCTCGGAGCCGGCGCCTCGGACCGGCTGGACTCGGTGCGCCGGTCCTTGGCACCGCCGTCGGTGTCGGCCGACCGGGCCAGCGAGCCGGTGACGGGGTCGCGTTCCCGGGGCACCAGCGCCTCGGGACGGACCTCGTCCCACAGCCCGGCGCGGCGGGCCTGCTCCGACCCCGTCAGCTCGCGACCCATCGTGGCCCCCTCCTCGGTGCGGCGGTGCGGCGGGCCGGCGGGGCCTCCCGCGGCGGCGTCGAGGGTCCCTCGCTGAAGAGCAGGGCGTCGAGCCGCCCTGCGTCCAGCTCGGCGACGAAGCCGGCGTGCCGCGACCTCGGGACCACCGCGAAGCGGGCCGTCCCCGCGTCGGATGCACAGCGCCACGCGGTCGTGTCCCACGTCGCCCAGGCCACGCCGGCCGACCCGGCCGGCCGGACCCGCGGGTCCAGGTCGACACCCCATCGGCGGGTGCTCGCCGACACCGCCGTCCCCGAGGTGGTCCACGTGGGGGGCGCCCCGGACTCGGAGGCCAGCGGGGTCGACCCCGACACCACCGCGTCGGTCTCGGCGAGAGCGAGGCCGTGCGCCTCGGCGTACGGCCTGGCGGCCGACCAGACCTGCTCGAGGTGGTCCTGAGCCGACAGCCGTGCGCCGCGACGGGTCCGGAGGACCGTCCCGCGTCCTGACCGCAGCAGGTCGCCCCCCGCGGCGTCGAGGCCGACGTAGAACCCGAACTTCTCGCGGGCCGGCTGCACGGCGACGTCGAGCCGAGGGAGCCGTGACGGCCGGTGCTGGAGGAGGGCCACGACGCCCGCGAGGAGGGTGGTCGCGGGCGTGATCATCCGGTCCTCGAGGTGGTCGCAGCCGACCTCGAGCCGGCCGCGTCGGGGCCGGACGAGCAGGCCGTCGCCGGAGCGACCCTCGGTGAGCAGGGCCACGGCAACCGAGCACCGTCGGGCGATGTCCCGGGCGACGGCCACCGCCCTGCGGTCCGGGACGGTCACGTTCAGGTGGGTCGAGAACCCCTGCACCGCAAAGGAGTCCGGCGCCAGGATCCTCAGCAGCGCGGCCCGCGTGGCGGCGACGCACTCCGTCAGGTCCGAACCGGTCGTGGGGCCCCAGGGCAGCGGCGGGGTGACCGCCTCGGCCTCCCAGCCGTCGCAGGTGAGGGCCGAGCCGATGTCCAGCCGCACGGCGCGCGGGTCGCCCGGGTCGAGGTGGGGCAGGTCGGCCAGCCGGGGGCCGAGGTGCACCCGGGCATCGGCCGGGCGACCGGAGTCGTCGACCAGCCGGTACTCGCACTCCACCCCCGCGACCGGGCGCTCGTCGGCGGGGGGCAGGTGGCGCACGAGCGGGTCGCGGTGCAGCGAGGGGAAGACCACGACGTACCCCCTGCCGACGGTCCCGGCGCTCGCCGGGTGCTGCCTCGTGCCGCTCACGCGGTGCTGCGAGCCTAGGGACGCAGCCGGGCGCTGGCCATCCACCGAACGGCGCTCCTTCGCCCGGGCCCGACCGTCCCGCGTCGAGGGGCGTCGGCCTCGACGGCGGGGGAGTCAGTGGGCGCCGAGGCGGCGGGCCGCGAGGAGCGCGAGCGCCCGGGCGACCTCGACGACCTCCTCGACCGGTACCGACTCCCGGGGGGCGTGGGCCAGCCGGACGTCGCCGGGCCCGTACTGGAGCGTGGGGATGCCGCCGACGCCGGTGTAGAGGCGCAGGTCCGAACCGTAGGGTGCGGCGCCCTCGTCCGGCCGTGCGCCGGTGACGGTCTCGACGGCATCGGTGACCTCGGCGAGGAGGCCGTGGCCTCCCTCGAGCCGACCCGAGGCGAACTGCCCTCCCGGCCAGGTGACGACGGGCGGGTGCTCGCGCAGCCACGGGTCGCGCGAAGCGGCCTCGACGACCGCCTCCTCCAGGGCCTGCCGGGCGTCCGCGGGGTCCTCGTCGAGCCGCACGCCCATGCGTCCCTCGGCGACGAGGAGGTCGGGGACCGAGCTGGCCCAGTCGCCGGAGCGGACCGTGCCGACCGAGATCCCGTACGGCAGAGAGGTGTCCGCGAACAGCGGGTCGGCGTCGGTGTTGCGGCGAGCCTCCAGCGACCGCAGCGCGACGTGGACGGGGAAGAAGGCGTCGATGGCCGAGACGCCCTCGAGGCGGGTGCTGCCGTGCGCGGCCCGTCCCGCGACCTCCAACCGGAAGGTCAGGGCGCCGGCGTTGGCGGTGACGACCCGGCCGCTCGTCGGCTCGGTGATGACCGCGACCTCGCCCCCGTGCCCGCGCCGCAGCGTCGCGAAGGCGCCGAGCCCCCCGTCCTCCTCGCTGACGACGCTGTGGAGCGCGAGCCGTCGCTCGAGCGCGACCCCGGAGCGGTGCAGGGCCCGGGCGACGGCGAGGTTGGCGGCGACCCCCGCCTTCATGTCGCACGCACCGCGGCCGTGCAGCACCCCGTCGACGATCCGAGCCGAGAACGCCTCTCCCCCGGCCCACTTCGCGAGGTCGCCGGTGGGGACGACGTCCACGTGTCCTTGGAGGATCAGCCCCGGGACGCCCTCACCGGCCCCGGTCCCCACGAGCCCGAACCCCTCGACTCGCGGCGCCTCGGTCCCGGGGAAGCCGGGGTCCGCCCTCAGCGCCTCGAGGTCGAGGGACCAGAGGTCGACCTCGAGGCCGGCCTCCTCGTACCAGCGGGCCACCGTGTGCTGGAGGTCGGCCTCTGCGTCGGTCCCCGTGACGCTGGGGACCCTGACCAGCTCGACGAGCGTCGCGACGAGCTCGGCCTCGTCGAGCGCGCCCAGGACGCGCTGCTCCGCGGTCGTCAGGTCGCTCACCGGCCCAGCGTATGCCGCTAGCGTCGCGCGCATGGCTGCACCTCGTCGGCTCCGCCGGGCCCCCGCGACGCCGCCCCGCCGGGCGCGTGGGTGGGGACGTCGCGTCCGCTCGGTCGCCGCCGTCCTCGTCCTCGCGGGCCTCGTCCTCGGGGCCGGACCGTGGCTGTGGACCCGCGCCGCGTCCTCCGGCCACGTCTTCCGCGCCGGCGACGCACCGAGTGCCCCCGTCGTCCTCGTCCTGGGTGCCGGCCTCACCGCCGACGGGGCGCCGAGCCCGTACCTCGCCGGACGCCTCGACGTCGCGGCCGAGCTCGTCGGCAGCGGTCGGGCGCAGGTCGTCCTCGTCTCGGGCGACAACCGGTACACGACGTACGACGAGCCCACCGCGATGCAGGAGTACCTCGTCGCGAGGGGGATCCCCCCCGAGCGGGTGGTGCGCGACTTCGCCGGGCGCGACACCTACGACTCGTGCGTGCGAGCCCGCCGGGTCTTCGGGGTCGACCGCCTCCTCGTCGTCTCGCAGGCCCATCACCTGCCACGGGCCGTCGCGATCTGCCGGGCGGTGGGCCTGGACGCCGACGGCGTCGGCGACTGGACCGGCGAGCGGTACCGCACCGAGTGGCGCCGCGGCGCCGTGCGCGAGGTCCCGGCCTCCGTCAAGGCCGTGCTCGACGTCGTGTCCGGTCGCGACCCCGTCCTCGGCCCGGCCGAGTCCGGCGTGCGCGACGCCCTCACCGCGTCCTGAGGTCCGTCCCGACCGTCGAACCCGCGGAATGCCGGGCGGGCGCGAGGGGTTGGCCGCTGACATGACCTCCTCGACGGACGCCCCGATCACGCGCGCCTCCGTCGGCCTCCGCAGCGAGCGGGGCCCGGTCCTGCTGGCGGTCATGCTCAGCACCGGGCTCGTGGCCATCGACGCGACGATCCTCGCGGCCGCGGTCCCGGCGGTCGTCGACGACCTCGGTGGGCTGACCCAGTTCCCGTGGCTGTTCTCGGTGTACCTGCTGGCGCAGGCCGTGTCGATGCCGGTCTACGGGAAGCTGTCCGACCTCGTGGGCCGCAAGCGGATCATGCTCGTCGGCGTCGGGCTCTTCGTCGTCGGGTCGCTGCTGTGCGGCGTCGCGTGGTCGATGGGCAGCCTCATCGCGTTCCGCGCCCTCCAGGGGCTGGGTGCCGGGGCGGTCCAGCCCGTGGGGATGACCATCCTCGGCGACATCTACTCGGTGGCCGAGCGCGCCAAGGTCCAGGGGTACGTGGCCTCGGTGTGGGCGGCGTCCTCCCTCGTCGGGCCGACGCTCGGCGGCATCTTCGCCGACTACCTCTCGTGGCGCTGGATCTTCCTCGTCAACCTCCCCCTCGGCGCCGTCGCGACGTGGATGCTCTGGACGCGGTTCACCGAGTCGCGGGCCCCGCGCGACCCGGGCGCCGCACGACCGCGGATCGACGTCGCCGGCTCGGTCCTGCTGACCCTCGGCACGGTCGCGCTGCTCGTCGCCCTCCTCGAGGGCGGCGTCGTGTGGGCGTGGTCGTCGCGCGCGAGCATCGGCCTCCTCGCCGGCGCCGCCGTCCTCCTCGCGGCGTTCGTCCTCGTCGAGCACCGGGCCGCCGAGCCCGTCCTCCCCCTGTGGGTCTTCCGGCACCGTGTCGTCGGCGCGGCGATGGCGCTCTCGTTCGTCGTCGGCGTGCTCCTCCTCGGGCTGACCTCGTACGTCCCGCTGTTCTCGCAGGGCGTCCTCGGCACGGGCGCCATCGTCGCCGGGTTCGTCCTCGCGGCGATGACCATCGGCTGGCCGGTCGCCGCGACGACCGCCGGGCGGGTCTACCTCCGCTTCGGGTTCCGCGCCACGGTGCTCCTCGGGTCGGTCGTGTCGGTCGTCGGCGCGGCGCTGCTCCTCACCGTCGACGGGTCCAGCTCGCCGCTGCACCTCGCGGTGCCGAACTTCGTCATGGGGCTCGGGTTCGGCTGGGTCGCCAGCCCGTCGATCGTCGCCGCCCAGGCGGCGGTCGGCTGGCAGGAGCGCGGCGTCGCGACGTCGGCCACCCTGTTCGCGCGCTCCATCGGCAGTGCCGTGGGCGTGGCCGCCTTCGGGGCCCTCGCCAACTCCGTCGTCCGCGGCCGCCTCGGGCACGAGCCCGAGAGCCTCGAGTCGCTGCCCCCGGGCGTCCTCGAGCCGGCCATCGAGGCGGTGTTCGTCCTCTCGTTCGCCATCGCCCTCACCCTCCTGCTCGCGTCGGTCCTCATGCCGAAGCGGGTCGAGGAGGTCGTCGAGGAACCCGTCAGCGAGGACGCGCCCACCACCTGACCCGCGGGTGCCCTGGAGGCCGTGGCGGCGGCCACCCGAGCGCGCGGGACCGGCGCGGCGCCCTCAGGCGGTGCGGCCGCCCGTGCTCGCGACGCCGAGCCACGTGTGCGGGTTGCCGTCCCAGCACCAGCCGAGCTTCGGCGCCCGCTCACTGATCCACATCGCCGGCACCCGCCGGTCGCCGCGGCGTGACCCGGACAGCATGAAGCAGCGGTTCTTCTCGAGCACCTCCGGCGCGTGCGTGACGACGGCGACGCCCTCCTCGACCGTCAGCGGCGTGCGGCCCCGACCGAGGATGACCGGCAGCGCCTCCTCGGGCCGGACGTCGAGGAACTCCTCGCCGCGGTCGACGTCGAGGAGCAGGTAGGCGGCCGGGTCGGGGAGCTCGACCTCGGCGATGGGCCGGTAGGGCGCGAGGCCCTGCTCACCGTGGTTGCGGTCGACGACGCCCGGTCTGGTGCCCCGAGGCGCGAGGCGGAGCAGCGGCACCGTCAGCTCGGGGTCGACGAGCTCGCGCGTGACGACCACGACGAGCGGGGTGCGGCCCGGTGTCGGCTCGACCGGCAGGTCGGGCAGCGACGCGGCGGCGTCACGGAGGGGCGCGAGGCGGTCGGTGAACGCCTGCTCAGTGAGCCCGGCGAGGGCCGGGTAGCCGAGGGCGAGGAGGGTCTCGACCTGCTGGTCGACGACGGTCGTGGCGGCGACGGTGGCGGTGGCTGCGGTGATGGTGACCTCCGGGTCGGTGCTCGGCGGCCGGTGGCCCGGCGCGCCCGCCGGTTCGGGACCGGCCCATCATCAACGCCGGTGGTGCCGTCGGAGGTTCCCCGCGCCCTCATCGCTCGCTGGGTCGAGGTGGTCGGCGGGCCTCGCGCACCGGGCGGACACCTCGACCCACGGGGTGGGGCGAGCGAGGGGGTCAGGCGCGGGCGGGGACGACGTGGGTCTCGCGGGCCCGCAGCCAGGGGATCGCCGCGAGGAGGGTGATCGCACCCGTGACCCCGAAGGCGAGTGAGTACGAGCCGACGTCGACGAGGAGACCGGCGACGACCGGCCCGATGATGGCGCCGGTGTCGGCCGACATCTGGAAGGCCGCGAGGGCCGGGCCGCCGTTGCGCTCGCGGCCGATGACGTCGGCGAGCGACGCCTGCTGCGCGGGGTTCAGCGCCCCCGAGCCGAGCCCGGCGACGACCGAGAGGACGACGAGCACGGGCAGGGTCGTCGAGAAGCCCGTCACGGCCGTCGCCACCCCGCTGACGACGAGCCCGCTGACGATGAACGGCTTGCGCCCGATGCGGTCCGAGAGCCGCCCCGCCAGGGTCAGCCCGACGGCGTTGCCGGCCGCGAAGACGGCGAGCGCCATGCCCGCGACCCACGGCTGCCTGCCGATGACGACGGCCGCGAAGAGCGGCAGGATCGCGTTGCGCACCCCGAAGTTGGCCCAGCCGTTCGCGAAGCCCGAGGCGACGGCGGCACGGTAGGCGCTGTCGCCCCAGCCCTCGCGGAAGGTCATCGCGGGGAGGGCAGCGGCGTTCTCGTCGGGCCGCAACGACGTCCCGCCGAGGAAGACCGCGACGACGGAGGCCGCGACGAGCAGCGTGATCGCGTACACGATGAACGGCACGCGCAGCCCGAGGTTGCCGAGGAGGCCGCCGACGACCGGCCCGCCGATGCCACCGATGAGGAAGGCCGAGGCGTAGGCCGACGACACCCGCGCCCGGATCGTCGGTGGCGACAGCCGCACCATGAGGGCGACGGCCGACACCGTGAACATCACCGACCCGATGCCGCCGACCCCGCGGAAGAGGAGGAGCTGCCAGTACGTCTGCGCGAAGGCCGTGGCGCCGGTGGAGATCGCGACGATGACCAGGCCCATGAGGTAGACCGGTCGCTCGCCGAGGCGCGCGATGAGGCGTCCCCCGCCGGGCGCGAAGACGAGCCGGAAGAACGCGAAGGCCGAGACGACGACCGAGCTCGCGGTGGCCCCGACGCCGAAGCTCTGCGCGAACTGCGGCAGGACCGGCGTGATGAGCCCGAACCCCAGGGCGATGACGAACGCCGACGCGATGAGGACCCAGATCTCGCGCGGGATGCGTGCCCGCTCGACGGGGAGCGGGGGCGAGGCGGACACGATCAGCCAGTATGCCTCCCGCCACCGACGGCCCGTGCGGCCGCACCTGGGGCCTCGACAACGCCCATCGCGAACGGCGTCAGAACCGCTGGACGTAGATCATCGGCAGCCAGCGAGGACGCTCGCGCCACCGGTTGCGCCGACGGCTCGCCCGCCACCCCACCAGCCCGACGAGCGCGACGACGAGCAGGGGCAGACCGAAGACCCAGGCCCGCTCCTCCCAGACCGCCATCGTGTTGGGCACACCCGAGCCGGACAGCTCGTCCCCGGCGAACACGGGGCACGCTCCCCCGAACCGGGACGACACGCGGACCAGCTCGTCGTCCGGGCCGTTCACCGGCCGCACGCCGTGGTCCGTCACGAGTGGCAGTCCGTTCCGCCAGGCGGGCCGGCACCCCCAGCCCTCCCACTCGGCGTACGACCCGGACTGGTCGCCCGACGGCCAGGCGCCGTCGGCGGAGGGCAGACCGAGCACGCCACCGGTGCGGGGGTCGACGACGACGGCACGTGTGCTCGACAGCTCTGAGGCCGTGCCGTCCCGCCCCAGTGACGCCGTGAGCACCATCCGCGAACCGTCGGGCGACACCGACGCACGCAGGACCGAGACCACACCGCCGTCCCCGTCGCGAGGGCCGCCCAGCCACGACACGATCGGACCGCCGGTCGACCAGTCGGCGTCCCCCACCCGCCACGTGTGGATCTGGAGCCGCTCGACGCGCGGGCCCAGGCCGGCGAGGGAGACGAGGGTCTCGTCGTCGAGCCACCCGGCGTCGACCGCGACGATCCCGCCGAGCAGGAGAGGGACCTCCGTCACCCCGCCGTCCACGTCGAGCACGACGCCCATGCCCGGTGGCGGCGACCCCTCGCCGAAGCCCGCGACGTAGGCGCGACTCGAGTCCGGCGACCACCACACGGCGGTGGAGGGCGTTCTCCGGTTCTCGAGGGCGGCCAGCGTGTCGGCGTCGATCGCGTCGCGACCGTCGACGAGGTCGTGGAGCTGGTGCCCGGTGGCCAGCCACCGCCCGTCCGGCGACAGGGCGGAGGATTCCACGGAGTCGGCCGCGAGGGGCAGTCGGCTGACGCCACCCGTCGGTGCCACGGCGTACCAGTTGACGCCGTCGTCATCGGCCACGGGGAGGACGAGGGCGGCCCTGCCGGGACGGCTGCTGGTGGGTGTCGACGGGGGCATGGCCACGTTCTCGGGGAAGGCGGTCAGCCGCGCGCGGCCGTCGACGACGCGGGTGCCGTCGGCCGGGACGGAGGCGCGCGGCTCGCCGGCGGGCCAGGCGAGCAGCGCGACCATCGCGGCGACCGAGGCGGCGGCGAGGCCGGCGACGGCGCGGGTCCGCCCCCGGCGACGGCTGCCGTGGCGCCAGAGGTCGGCGGGCGCCGGGGCGAGCGCGTCGTCCTCGACGCCGTCAACGAGGTCGCGCAGGGCGGTGCCCAGCTCGGTGGGGCTCATCGGGTGGCCTCCTCACGGCCGAAGGTGCCGGCGAGCTCGGGCGCGAGGACCCGCAGCCGCTCGAGGGCGTGCCGCGTCTGCGACTTCACCGTGTTGACCGAGCAGCCGAGGAGGCGGGCGGCCTCGACCTCGGTGCGGTCGTCGTAGAACCGGAGGACGAGGACGGCCCGCTGGCGGGGTGTCAGCCGCGCGAGGGCCTCCGCGAGGGTCAGCCGGTCGACCGCCCCGCCGCTCGGGTCGGGGATGGCCGGGCGGTCGGCCCCGGGGTGCTCGTCGAGACCGGGGTGGCCGGCCGGGTCGGGCTGGTGGCGGCGCCAGCGCCATGCGTCGACGGACCGCGTGTAGAGGATGCGGCGCACGTAGGCGTCGGCGGTGGCCGGGTCGACCCGGCGCCAGTGCTGCGCCGCGCGGACGAGGGTCTCCTGGACGAGGTCCTCGGCGGCGTGGCGGTCGCCGGTCAGCAGGGTGGCCGTGCGCAGGAGCGGCACCCACCGCTCGCGCACGTACGCGTCGAACGCCTCCCGGTCCGCCACGCCCCACCTCCCCGTCCTCGTGCCCGATGCCTACTCCGTCGTGGAGGAGTACGGAAGACGACCCGCCGACGGGTGGAACCCGAGGGGCCCGATCCGGGCGGGTCTCAGCGAACCGCGACCGCGACGACGAGCGGCAGGGACGCGAGGGCGACGAGGACGGTGTCACGCCACCGCCACGGGGCCGCCACCCACCACGTCCGCGACGAGGCCGTGGCGAAGCCCCGGGCGTCCATCGCGACGGCGAGGTCGGCCGCGGCGCGCAGGGTCCGGACGAGGAGCCCGAGGGTCAACGCCCCGAGGTGGGTGGCGACGGTGCGGGGGCGGCGCCACGAGACGCCCAGTCCGCGGACCCTGCGGGCCCGGGCCAGCTCGCGCCAGATCTCCCCGAAGGAGTGCACCCGTTGGAGGGCCGCCGCGGTGGCGACGACCGGGCGGTCGGGCAGGCGCAGCCGCTGGGCGAGGTGGTCACCGAGCCGGTCGGGGTCGACCCACGGGACGAGGACGGCCGACGGCAGCGTGATGACGAGGACCCGCAACCCGACCGTGGCGGCGGCGTCGAGGTCGTGGCCGGCGAGCAGCCAGGTCGACCACGCCACCGACGCCGCGGCGAGGAGGCCGGGGAGCAGACGGACCACGCTGCGCCGCAACCGCTTCGGGGGCCGCTCCCCCGGGCCGGGCGCCGAGAGGCCGATCACGGCCAGGACGACCTCGACCGCGAGCACCCACAGCGACACCGACCAGTGCGGTGACACCACGCCCGCCGGGAGGGCGAGCAGGGCTGCCGCGAGGAGGGCGAGGGGGCCGCACCGCGCGACGAGCGGCACCCGGGTCGGCGCCTCCTCGGGTGGCGGCGGGGGCGGCGAGAGGTGCTCGACGACGGTGGCCCGTGCGATGACGTGGGTGTCGTGGGTGGCCGCGACCACCGCGCCACCCGCCGTCCGGTAGGCGGCCACGAGCCCGACGAGGGCCGCCCACGTCCGGCGGTCCTGGCCGACGGTCGGCTCGTCGGCGAGGAGGACGGCCGGCCCGTGGAGCAGGGCCGCCGCCACGGCGAGGCGGCGCTGCTCGCCGCCGGAGAGGTGGCGCGGGTCGGCCTTCTGGAGGTGGAGCAGCCCGAGGGTCGTGAGCAGCGCGCGGGCCCGGCCCTTCGTCGCAGCGTCGTCGAGACCGAGGGCGCGCGAGGTCGCCAGCACCTCGTCGAGCACGGTCGTGGCGACGATCGTCGAGCTCGACCACTGCGGCACCCAGGCGAGCGTGGCGGCGAGGTCGGTGGCGGACAGGTCGGCCGGTGCCGCCGTGACGCCGTCGGGCCCGGCGACCCGCACGGCCTCGGGGTCGGTGGGCCTCAGGAACCCCGCGAGGGCGTGGAGCACCGTCGACTTCCCCGAACCGCTCGGGCCGACGAGCGCGGTCAGGGTGCCAGGCACGGCCTCGACCGGCGACGTCGTGACCGCGGCGCGTCGCGTGCGCGCCCGCCCGTCGACGAGCCGGGTCGTCCGCTCGACGACGAGCGCGTCGGCGTACAGCGCCGAGACGCTCCCGCGACCCCGCCCGTCGTCCTCCGTCGCCGGGTCCGGTACGGCAACACGCCGATGCGCGGGCTCGTCCGTCGGCGTGTTGCCGTACCGGAGCAGGGCCGGGTCGACGGCGACCGGGTCCGGCGGGCCCTCCCCGGGAACCCACACCCCCATCGCCAGGAGGGCCTCGCGCTCGGCCGCCAGGGTCGCGCGCACCGGCCCGTCGGCGACGACGTGCCCGTCGTCGGACAGCACGACGAGCCGGTCGACGAGGTCGACCCACGGCCCGAGGACGTGCTCGACGACGACGAGCGTCGGCGCTCCCTCCCGCTCCACGAGCGAGGCCACGGCGTCGCGGACCTCCTGCGCCGAGCCGGGGTCGAGCATCGCGGTCGGCTCGTCGAGGAGGACGACCGACGGGTCGAGCGCGAGGGTCCCCGCGAGGGCGAGCCGCTGGGTCTGGCCCCCGGACAGCGCCGAGGTGGGGGTGACGAGCGGCAGGTCGCCGAGGCCGACGGCCCCGAGCGAGGCGGTGACGACGGCACCCATGGCCGCGCGCTCCATCCGGACGTTCTCGGGTCCGAAGGCGACGTCGCGACCGACGGTGGCCGCCACGACGCCCGAGCCCGGCTCCTGGAGGACGAGCCCCACCGCCCCGGGTCGGGCTCCCGGCTCGAGCCCGTCGACCGACACCGAACCGGTGAGGTCGCCGGCGTCGGCGGTCTCGAGCAGCCCGGCGAGCGCCCGAAGGAGCGTCGACTTCCCCGACCCGCTCGGCCCGACGAGCAGGACCCGCTTTCCCGGTTCGAGCCGCAGCGTGACGTCGCGCAGCACGGGCTCGCGGCGGCCGAACGGGCGCCAGGTGAGCCCCTCGACCTCGACGAGCCCGCGACGGCGCGGCCGTCCGCCGGCGGCCTCCACCGCGGGAGGCGAGTCGGTCGTCATCGGCTCAGACGGCCCGCGACTCCCGGTGCTCCTGGCCGGCAGGGAAGGCCGACAGCGCCCCGGCCCGGGCCAGCACCCGCACGAGCAGCCAGCCGACGACGCCGGCAAGGACGGCTCCGGAGACGCCCATCGCGAGGAGGTAGGCGATCTTGTCGCGCACGACCCACTCGGCGTACCAGCCGCCGCCGTCGGCGAGGACCGACAGGACGGGCACGTCGGCCCACGACGCGGGGAACTTCACGACCTCGAAGGCCCACTCCAGGGGCGCCGACAGCACCCCGGCGAGGGAGGCGGCAGCGACCCCGAAGAGCTTGTAGCCGAGGACCGCGAACGCGAGCTCGGCCCCGAGGCCCTGGAGGATGCCCGAGACGAGGACGGTGGCTCCCCACTCGGTGCCGGGCAGCATCGAGACGAGGGCGGCGACGACCTCGCAGAACAGGGCCGCACCCGGTCGGCGGACGACGAGGCCCCCGACGACGCCCGCGAGGAACCACGTCCCGACGAAGAGGCCGTTCAGGGGCGCGTAGCCGAGCTTGAGCGCCGAGACCGGGCCGTTGTAGAACACGCCCCACCCCCAGAACGCGACACCCAGCGCCGCGCCGAGGAAGGCGATGGTGAGGATGTCGACCGTCCGCCAGCCCATGAGCGGCGAGGTCGCGGTGATGGAGCGCCGGCTGCGGGCCGGGCTCTCGCTGAGCTGTGTTGCCATGTCGTTCTCTCCCGTGGTGTTTTCACCTCGGGGGAGGGGCACGCCCGGCACCTCGCAGGCAGCCGCCTGGCGGGTGTGCCGGGGGTGCACCTGAGATTTCCCGACTCCCTCCACCGGTGCTAACCGGATCAGGTTCGAGGGTCTGCGGCGGACCGCACTCTCAGCGCCGGAGCGCTCCCCTGTCGTTGGACGCCGTCAGCCTATACCCGCCCGACTAGGGTGGACGAAGACCCCGCCGGGCCCGCCCGGCACCGCGAACCACCGCTGGAGGAACACCATGGGACCGCTCGCCTGGAAAGTCCTCGGGACCGGGAGCGCCATCCTCGCCGGCGTGCTGGCCACCAAGCTCGTCAACGCCGTCTGGGGCAAGGCCCTCAAGGACGAGATCAACCCCAAGGACCCCGACGCGCCCCTCGCCAAGGCCGTCGCGTACGCCGCGATCACCGGCCTCGCCGTCGGCGTCGCCCGCACCTTCACCGAGCGCAAGGCCGCGGCGTACTACGCCAAGTCGGCCGGCCACCTCCCCAAGGAGATCGCCGAGGAGCCCGTCAGCTGACGGGGGAGGTCAGGGCCCGCGATCGGGCGCGATCGGGCGCTCTCCGGCGCCGCCCCCGCCCTCAGGCGCCGTCGAACGCCGTGAGGACGTCGCGCGGCACCTGTCGTGACGAGCCGACCCAGAGGTGCCCGCGCCCGGGATAGGGCACGAGCGTGCAGTCGGGGATGAGGGCGGCCGTCCGCGCGACGACGTCCGGCGGGAAGAACGGGTCCTCGTCGCCACAGAGCAGCACCACGGGGGCGCGGATGGCCGGCAGCGCCGCCCGGGCGTCGTAGACCAGCTCGGACCGGGCCTCGACGACGACGTCGGACGGCGGGTAGTGCGTGCCGGACCCCACCATCCGTCCGACGAGGGGACCCACGAGGCGGCGCAGCCACCCCCAGGCGCGTCCGGGAAGGGCGTACTCCGCGAACGTCGCCCCGGCGGCCGTCCGGTCTCCCCGGGCGAGCGCCTGCGCCAGGCGGTCGTCGACGTCCTTGCCCCAGTCGCTGACCTCGGCGGCCGCCGCGACGACGGCGACGCGACCGACGAGGTCGGGGTGCCGCGCGGCAAGCAGCAGCGCGACCATGCCGCCGTACGAGACCCCGACGACGAGGTCGGCCCGGCCGCCCAGCTCGTCGCGGACGAAGCGGGCGTAGTCGTCGGCGACGTCCTCGACGGTGTGCCCGGCCGGCATGCCACGACGCCGGCTGACGTACCAGACCGTGTGACCGGCCGTCGTGAACGGCTCGAACCAGCGCTCGGTGCCCCGCCCCAGCCGCCCGGACGGCACGGTGCCACCCGGGCCGCCCCCGATGTAGAGCAGGGTCAGGTCGCCGTCGCCCCAGGAGGCGTGGTCCATCCCCGCCGCGGACGTCCCGCGGCGCACCACGGTCCGACCGGCCACGCGCACCACCTCTGCCCCCACGGTCCCGCACGCGGACCCCTGGGGGGAAGGGCTCAGTGGAGGTCGAGCGCGCGGGCCAGCGGCATCCCCGGGCGGTAGGCGAGGTGCTCGTGGGAGGGGGCGTCGAGGACGGCGAGGTCGGCACGCGACCCGACGGCGATCCGCCCGACGTCCTCGCGGCGCAGCGCACGAGCACCACCGACCGTCGCGGCGACGAGCGCCTCGGCGGCGGTCATCCTCATCTCGCGCACCGCGAGGGCGATGACGAACGGCATCGAGGAGGTGTTGCACGTCCCCGGGTTGCAGTCGGATGCGAGGGCGACGTCGACCCCGGCCTCGACGAGCCGGCGCGCGTCGACCCACGGCATCCGGGTCGAGAACTCCACCCCCGGTAGCAGCGTCGCGACCGTGGTCCCGGCGGCACCGGCGAGGGCCTCGACGTCGGTGTCGGAGAGGAAGGTGCAGTGGTCCACCGAGGCCGCGCCGAGCTCGACCGCGAGCCGCACCCCCGGCCCCTCCGAGAGCTGGTTGCCGTGGACGCGCAGCCCCAGCCCTGCGTCGCGACCGGCGACGAGGACGCGGCGCGCCTCGTCCTCGGTGAAGGCGTACGGCGACGCGGGCTCGCAGAAGACGTCGACCCACCGGGCGTGCGGCGCGCAGGCCGCGAGCATCGGCCCGGTGACGAGGTCGAGGTAGGCGGCACGGTCGTCGCGGGCCTCGGGAGGGACGACGTGCGCGCCGAGGAAGGTCGTCTCGTCGGTGACCTCGCGGGCCAGGCGCAGGGAGCGCTCCTCGTGCTCGACGTCGAGGCCGTAGCCGCTCTTGACCTCGATGGTCGTCGTTCCGAGAGAACGCATCTCGGCGATCCTGCCGTGCAGCAGGGCGCGCAGGTCGTCGTCCGACGCAGCACGGGTGGCCGCGACGGAGACCCCGATGCCTCCGCCGTCGTACGGCGTCCCGGCCATCCGCGCGGTGAACTCGGCGGCCCGGTCTCCGGCGTACACGAGGTGGCTGTGGCTGTCGACGAACCCGGGCACGACGGCCGCGCCACCGACGTCGATGCGGCGGTCCGCGACCGGTGCCCGCGACGCGGGGCCCACCCACGCGATGCGCCGCTCCACGACGACGACCGCGGCGTCGTGCTGCACCCCGAGCCTGTCGTTCGCGCGGACCGGCGCGCCGAGCACCGCTGTGCCGCCGTCGGATCCGGCGCAGGTGACGAGCTCGCCGATGTTCGTCACGAGCGTCGACCTGGCGCCGACGCCGATGGGGCCGGCGGTCACCTCCGGACCGCCGCGATGGCATCGGTCAGCATCCGGCCGACGTCACCGGAGCGGTGGGCCCCGTCGCGGACGACGTGCTCGCCGTGGACGACCGTGTCGGTGACGTCGGCCGAGGTCGCCGCGTAGAGCACCTGGTCCGGGGCCACCCCGGCGGTCCGTGGGCTGTCGAGCCGCACCGCCACGAGGTCCGCGAGCTGCCCCGGGGCCAGGAGGCCGCCGTCCCAGCCGAGCGAGCGGTAGCCGTCGACGGTCGCCATCGCCAGGAGCGAGGACGGGGCGAACCGGCCGCGTTCGAGGGTCTCGAGGCGCTCGTGCATCTCGACGCCGCGGACCTCCTCGAACGGGTCGATGACGGCGTGCTGGTCGGACCCGAGGGTGAGGGCGACCCCGGCGTCCGCGAGCCGGCGCGCCGGGCCGATGCCGTCGGCGAGGTCGCGCTCGGTCGTCGGGCAGAAGCACGCCGTGGCCCCCGCACCCGCGAGGAGCTCGACGTCCTTGTCGGAGAGGTGCGTCGCGTGGACGACGGTGGTCGACGGTCCGAGCAGGCCCTCGCCCGAGAGGAGCTCGGTCGGCGAGCAGCCGTAGAACCCCTCGCACGCGAGGTTCTCGCCGGGCTGCTCCGACAGGTGCACGTGCAGGGGCCGGCCGTCGGTCACCGCGAGCTCCCCGACGGCGGCGAGGTCGTCGCACGGCACCGCGCGCACGGAGTGGACGGCGGCTCCGACCCGCGTCGTGTCGTCGTCCTCGAGCGCTCCGACCCGCTCGGCCCACGCCTGGACCGACCCGTCGCTGAACCGCTGCTGGATCGTGTCCAGCTCGAGGTGGCCCCCGGCGGTCAGGCCGCCCGCGAGGTAGCAGGTGTCGAGCAGGGTCAGCCGGATGCCGACCTCGCGCGCGGCCGCCACGACCGCGCGGCCCATGACGTTCGGGTCGTCGTACCGGCGACCGCCCGGGGCGTGGTGGACGTAGTGGAACTCCCCCACCGCCGTGTAGCCGGCGAGGAGCATCTCGGCGAAGACCGCCCTGGCGAGGGCGTGGTACGTCTCGGGGTCGAGCTTGCGGGTGACGCGGTACATCGCGTCGCGCCAGGTCCAGAAGTTGCCGCCGTCGTCGTGGGTCCGGCCGCGCAGGGCCCGGTGGAAGGTGTGGCTGTGGCCGTTCGCCAGCCCCGGCAGCACGACGCCGGGCAGGCGGACATCATCGGGCTGAGCGGGCGCCTCGGGGAGGACCTCGGTGATGCGACCGCGCGCCACCGCCACGCGCACGGACCTGCGGACGCCACCGGGGAGCACGGCGTGCTCGCACCAGTACGCGGTCATCCACCGCCCCCGGCCAGGTCGGAGACGACGTCGGAGAGGGCGGCGACACCGGCGAGGCAGTCGTCGGCGGCGGCCCACTCGTCGGGTGAGTGGGAGACACCGGTCGGGTTGCGCACGAAGAGCATCGCGGTGCGCACGCCGTCGTTGGCGAGGATGCCGGCATCGTGCCCGGCGCCCGTGCCGAGGACGGGCGCGTCGCCCAGGCGGACGGCGAGTCGGCGGGCCAGGACCGGGTCGAAGTCGGTCGTGGGCGTCCAGGACTCCTGCGTCATCAGCCCGTCGACGTCGTGGACGGCCTGGCGGACGTCGGACACGACCCGCAGCACGGCGTCGGCGTCGGTGCCGCGGGCGTCGAGCCAGCCGGTGGCGCACGAGGCGATGGCGTTGACGCCGCCCGGGACGATCTCGACCTTGCCGACCGTCGCCACGCAGCCGTGGTCCTCGGCCGCCCGGCGTGCGGCGATGATCGTGGCGGCGAGGCCGAGCATGGCGTCCTCGCGGTCCTCGAGCCGCGTCGTCCCGGCGTGGTTCGCCTCTCCGGGGACGTCGAACCGCCATCGGCCGTGGGGCCAGATGTCGCTGCCGACGCCGACGGCGTGGCCGAGGTCGACGAGGGCGCGTCCCTGCTCGATGTGCATCTCGACGAACGTGCCGATCCGCGCGAGGGTGTCGTCGTCGCGGCCCAGGTGGCCGGGGTCGCGGCCGGCGCTGCGCATCGCGTCGGCCATCGAGACGCCGTCGCGGTCGGTGAGGGAGCGGGCCCGGTCGGGGCTCAGCGCCCCGGTGAGCACCCGGGACCCGGCGCACGCGACGCCGAACCGGGAGCCCTCCTCGTCGGTGAAGTTCACGACGCCGATGGGCCGGCTCGGCTGGAAGCCCCTCTCGCGCAAGTCGTCGAGCGCGGCGAGAGCGCCCACGACACCGAGCGGGCCGTCGAAGGCCCCGCCGTCGGGGACGGAGTCGAGGTGCGACCCGATGACGACGCCGGGGTCGCCCGCGGCGACGGCGGCGTCGGGGTCGCCCCACCACGCCCACTGGTTGCCGACCCGGTCGGTCGTGACGTCGAGGCCGCGCTGCTCGCACTCACCGACGAACCACTCGCGCAGGTCGCTGTCGGTGCGGGTCCAGGCGAAGCGGTGGTAGCCGCCGCTGTCGTCGTCCCGGCCGACCTCCTCGAGGTCGCGCCACATCCGGCGGAACCCCGCTGAGGCCCCGGCTGCTGGAGGCGACGGCGACATGACCCCATTGGACCAACTCGGGGTCGCGCGTGGGGCGGCAGCGACAGGCCGGTTGTCTCGGGTGCCAGATTGTGCGACGTCAGAGGGGGTCGGGACGGCGAGGGGCCCGTCATCCGGCCGGGCGGGTCGGCCGGCCGGTGGGGCCGGTCGGGGTCGACGCGGTGGCCGGCCCCGGCCGAGCAGCGGTCCGGCGCGGCGCGCTCACGCCTAGGCTGACGGCATGACGAGCGACGGCGAGGACCGTGCCCTGGGCGCACTGGCGGCATCGGGGATCGAGCACGAGGTGACGCGGCACGGGCGCGTCGGGTCGCTCGCCGAGGCCGCCGCGGCCCGCGGTGTCGAGCCGCGCGACATCGTCAAGACGCTCGTCGTGCGCCGCGGTGAGGGCGACTTCCTCTTCGTCCTCGTCCCCGGCGACCGCGAGATCTCGTGGCCGAAGCTGCGCACGCACGTCGGCGCCAGCCGGATGTCGATGCCCGACGCCGCGACGGCGCTGGAGGTCACCGGCTACGAGCGCGGCACCATCACGCCGTTCGGCTCGAGCACCGCGTGGCCGGTCGTCGCCGACGCGACGCTGGTCGGGCGCCGGGTCTCCCTCGGGGCGGGCGCCCACGGGGTCGCGGCCACCGTCGACGCCGACGCCGCCGTCGCGGCCCTGGGCGCCGAGGTCGCCGACGTCACCGACCCCGCCTGACCTCCAGGACCCGCGACGGTCGTCCGGAGCCGGGTCAGTCCTCGCGCATCGGGATGCGCACGCCCTGCTCGGCCGCCGTCCGCTCGGCGATGTCGTACCCGGCGTCGACGTGCCGGATGACTCCCATCGCCGGGTCGTTGGTGAGGACGCGGTACAGCTTCTCGGCCGCGAGGTCGGTGCCGTCGGCGAGCGAGACCTGCCCGGCGTGCAGCGAGCGCCCGATGCCGACTCCCCCGCCGTGGTGGATCGAGACCCAGCTCGCGCCCGACGCGGTGTTGACGAGCGCGTTGAGGAGCGGCCAGTCGGCGATGGCGTCGGAGCCGTCGAGCATCGACTCGGTCTCGCGGTAGGGGCTCGCGACCGACCCGGTGTCGAGGTGGTCGCGGCCGATGACGATCGGCGCACTGACCGCGCCGCTGCGGACGAGGTCGTTGAAGGCGAGGCCGGCCTTGTCGCGCTCGCCCTGACCGAGCCAGCAGATGCGAGCAGGCAAGCCCTGGAACGCGATTCGTTCCTGCGCGCCGCGCATCCACTTGTGCAGACGGTCGTTGTCGGGGAAGAGGTCGAGGACGGCCTTGTCGGTGGCGGCGATGTCCTGGGGGTCCCCGGAGAGCGCGACCCAGCGGAACGGGCCCTTGCCCTCGCAGAACAGCGGCCGGATGTAGGCGGGTACGAACCCGGGGAAGTCGAAGGCGCGGTCGTAGCCGCCCTGGCGGGCCTCGTCGCGGATCGAGTTGCCGTAGTCGAAGACCTCGGCACCGGCGTCCATGAACCCGACCATCGCCTCGACGTGCCTGGCCATCGAGGCCCGGGCGCGGTCGGTGAACTCCTCGGGCTTCTTCGCGGCGTACTCGGCCCACTCCTCGAGGGCGATGCCCTCGGGAAGGTAGCTGAGCGGGTCGTGGGCGGACGTCTGGTCGGTGACGACGTCGATGGCGACGCCGCGGCGCAGCAGCTCGGGGAAGACCTCGGCGGCGTTGCCGACCACGCCGACCGACCACGCGCGGCGCTCGGCCTTGGCCCGCAGGGCGATCTCGACGGCGTGGTCGAGGCTGTCGGCGACCTCGTCGAGGTAGCGGTGCTCGACCCGGCGGCGGAGGCGGGTCTCGTCGACGTCGACGACGAGGCAGGCGCCCTCGTTGAGGGTGACCGCGAGCGGCTGCGCGCCACCCATCCCGCCACAGCCCGCCGTCAGGGTGAGGGTGCCGGCGAGGGTTCCGCCGAAACGCTTCTCGGCGACGGCGGCGAAGGTCTCGTAGGTGCCCTGGACGATGCCCTGGGTGCCGATGTAGATCCACGAGCCGGCCGTCATCTGGCCGTACATCGTCAGCCCGAGGTGCTCGAGCCGGCGGAACTCGGGCCAGGTCGCCCAGTCCCCGACGAGGTTGGAGTTGGCGATGAGGACGCGCGGCGCCCACTCGTGCGTCTGCATCACGCCGACCGGGCGGCCGCTCTGGACGAGCATCGTCTCGTCGGGCTCGAGCGTCGTCAGGGTGCGGACCATGGCGTCGAAGGATCGCCAGTCGCGGGCCGCGCGGCCGGTGCCGCCGTAGACGACGAGGTCGTCGGGACGCTCGGCGACCTCGGGGTCGAGGTTGTTCATGAGCATCCGCAGCGGGGCCTCGGTCGACCACTGGCGGGCGGTGAGCGTGGTGCCGCGGGGGCTGCGCACGGGGCGGGCGCCGTCCATGTCGGACTCCTTCGTCGGGTTCCCCTCCACTGTGGCGGTGCGCCCGGGGCTGCCCCAAGGGCCCGGGCCGCGTCCCTGTCTGCCATCCGAGACGCGCGCGCCCAGCACCCCGCCGCGTGTGCCGAGGTGGTCGCCCCAGCAGCCACCTCAGCACACGCCACCGGTGCTCCCTGCCGCGTGTGCGCACCTGGTCGCCCCAGCAGCCATCTGGGCACACGCCACCGGTGCTCCCTGCCGCGTGTGCTCAGGTGGTCGTCCCAGCAGCCACCTCAGCACACGCGGCGGGGAACGGAGCGGCAGACTCGGGGGCATGACGCCCTCCGATGACGACGCCACCCCCATCGCCTCCTCGCCCGGTCCCGAGCACCACGTCCACGACGACGCGGGCGTCCACGGCCATCCCCACGGCGTGCGGCCGGGCCAGGCGGAGTGGGACGCCCGCTACGGCGAGAAGGCCGAGGGGATCTGGAGCGGCGAGCCGAACCACACCCTCGTCGTCGAGGCGTCGGGGCTGACCCCGGGCCGCGTCCTCGAGGTGGGCTGCGGCGAGGGCGCCGACGCCGTCTGGTTGGCCTCGCACGGGTGGGAGGTCGTGGCGCTCGACCCGTCCGGCGTCGCCCTCGACCGGGCCCGGGCCGGTGCCGCGGCGGCGGGGGTCGACGTCACGTGGGTCCACGCGGAGCTGGCCGACGTCGCCGACGACCTCCCGGCCGGGGCCTTTGACCTCGTGACCGCCTTCTACCCGACGCTCTTCACCGACACCTCGCCCCTCGTCGCCCTGACCCGGCTCGTGGCCCCCGGAGGCTCCCTCCTCGTCGTCCACCACGCCGACGTCGACCCCGAGCGCGCGCGGGCCCACGGCTTCGACCCGGCCGACCTCCTCCAGCCGGCCGATGTCGTCGCCGGGGTGCCGGAGGGCTGGACGGTCGAGGTCGACGACCGTCGCGAGCGCCTGATCAGCGGTGGCGCGGGAGCGCACCACGCCGACGACCTCGTCGCGAGGGTCCGCCGGCCGGCCTGAGCCCCTCGGCCCTTCATCCCCCGGTCGAGATCGCACGACATGCCGACGGCTGGACCCGTTCATCGGCATGTCGCGCGACCTCGACTGCCGTGGTGGTGAGGACGAGCCGGGCCCGGAGCGGAAGCGGGAACGGCAGGAGCCGGGCCGGACGGCCGGACCTGGCCGGACGGCAGGAGCCGGGCCGAGGGCCGAGGAGACGCCGTCAGGCGAGCGGGCCGGTGTGCGCCTCGGCGGCCCGGCGGACGGTGCCGTCGGCGACGAGGCCGTGGGCGACCTCGATCTCGGGGGCGAGGAAGCGGTCGGGGCCCGGCTGCGAGGCGCCCGCGGCGACGAGGGCCTCGACGACCGCGGCGGTGGCCGGCGCGGGGGCCAGTGGCGCCCTCAGCTGGAGCCCGCGCGCCGCCGTCAGCACCTCGACCGCGAGCACCCGCGAGAGCCCGTCGACCGACCGCCGCAGCTTGCGCGCCCCGGACCAGCCCATCGACACGTGGTCCTCCTGCATCGCCGAGCTCGGGATCGAGTCGACCGACGCGGGGACGGCGAGCCGCTTCATCTCCGAGACGATCGCGGCCTGGGTGTACTGCGCGATCATGTGACCGCTGTCGACGCCGGGGTCGTCGGCGAGGAACGGCGGGAGCCCGTTGCTGCGCGCGACGTCGAGGAAGCGGTCGGTGCGCCGCTCGCTCATCGAGGCGAGGTCGGCCGCGACGATCGCGAGGAAGTCGAGGACGTAGGCGACCGGGGCGCCGTGGAAGTTGCCGTTGCTCTCGACCCGTCCGTCGGGGGTGACGACGGGGTTGTCGACGGCGCTCGCGAGCTCGAACCCGGCGACCCGGGCGGCGTGGTCGACGGTGTCGCGGACGCCGCCGGCGACCTGGGGCGCGCAGCGCACGGAGTAGGCGTCCTGGACCCGGGTGCACGCCTCGGTTCGGTGCGACTCACGGATCTGGCTGTCCGCCATCACCTTTCGGATGTTCGCGGCCGACACCGCCTGGCCCGGCTGGGGGCGCAGGGCATGGAGGTCGGCGGCGAAGACGTCGTCGGTGCCGAGGAGCCCTTCGACCGACATCGCCGCGGCCACGTCGGCGACGACGAGCAGCTCGCGCAGGTCGTGGAGGGCGAGGCACAGCATCCCGAGCATCCCGTCGGTGCCGTTGATGAGCGCCAGGCCCTCCTTCTCCTCGAGCTCGACCGGTGTGAGGCCGGCCGCCACGAGCGCCGCCGCCGCATCGGTGAGGGCGCCGTCGGCGTCGCGCACCGGACCCTCCCCCATGAGGGCGAGGGCGCAGTGCGAGAGCGGGGCGAGGTCGCCGGAGCAGCCGAGCGAGCCGTACTCGTGGACGACGGGGGTGATGCCGTGGTTGAGCAGCCCGACGTAGGTGGCGAGGGTCTCCTCGCGGATGCCGGTGCGCCCGGTGGCCAGTGTGGCGACGCGCAGGAGCATGAGGGCGCGCACGACCTCGCGCTCGACCTCGGCGCCCGAGCCGGCCGCGTGGCTGCGGATCAGCGAGCGCTGGAGGCGGTGGCGCAGGTCGACGGGGATGTGCCGGGTCGCGAGCGCACCGAAACCGGTCGAGACGCCGTAGTGGGGCTGGCTGTCGCCGGCCAGGGCGCGGACGACCTCACGAGTGCGGCGGACCTCGTCGAGGGCGGTCGGGGCGATGACGACCGGTGCACCGTCGCGGGCGACGCGCACGACGTCCTCGACGGCGAGGGGTCCGGCGCCGACGGTGACGGGCTCGAGGCCGGGCACGGCGTCATCGGGCGTGGCGCCGGGAAGGCCGGGTGCGTCGGCCGGGTAGCTCGTCGGCATCCGCGGGTGCGAGCCGTCGGAGGTCGATCCGGGCGTGGAGGTGGCGTCGCTCATGCCTCCCATTGCAGCCCCGGACGGGCCGGCCCGACAGCACCCACCACCCCGTGCTGTCTCACCCCCGAGACCACCCCCGTCCGAACATCGACCAATAGGTCACGACGGGTACATCCGCGCCGGAGGGGTGGCGTACCTGTCGTGACCTATTGGTCGATTCGTGTACGGGGCTCAGGCGTGGGAGGGCACCGGGGCGCGGTCGGCGGCGGCGACGAGGGCGGCGTAGCGACCCCCGGCCGCGGCGAGCTCGTCGTGCGTGCCCGACTCCACGAGCCGGCCACCGTCGAGCACGGCGATCCGGTCGGCGTCGCGCACGGTCGAGAGCCGGTGGGCGATCGTCACGGTCGTGCGCCCGCGGGCCAGCTCGTCGAGGGCCAGCTGGAGCGCCCGCTCGGTCGCCGTGTCGAGGGCCGAGGTCGCCTCGTCGAGGACGAGGACGGGTGGGTCGCGCAGGATGGTGCGCGCCACGGCCAGGCGCTGCTGCTCGCCGCCGGAGAACCGGTGACCGCGCGCCCCCACCATCGTGTCGAGGCCGTCGGGCAGCGAGGCGACGAGGTCGGCGACCTGCGCCGCGGCCAGGGCCCCCCACAGCTCCCCCTCCGAGGCCTCGGGCCGAGCGAGCAGCAGGTTGTCGCGGACCGACGCGTGGACGAGGTAGCTCTCCTGCGAGACGACGCCGACGACCGACGCGAGGACCTCGGGGTCGAGGTCGCGCACGTCGACCCCGTCGACGGTGACGCGCCCGGTGTCGGGGTCGTGGAGCCGGGCGAGGAGCCCGGCGACGGTCGACTTGCCCGACCCGGTCGGCCCGACGAGGGCCAGCGTCGACCCGGCGGGGACGGTGAGCGACAGCCCCGCGACGGCGTCCCGGTCCGAGCCGGGGTACCGCAGCGTCACGTCCTCGATGCGCACGTCGCCGCGCACCCGGCGCGGGTCGAGCGCCACCGGCGACACCGGCGCCGGCACGTCGGGCACGAGGTCGAGGTACTCGAAGACGCGGGAGAACAGGGCCATCGAGGCGACCCACTGGGCGCCGACGTTGAGCAGCCCCATGAGCGGGCGGAAGATCCCGCCCTGCAGCGCGGTGAACGCGACGAGCGTGCCGATCGTCATTCCGCCCGAGGTCGCGGGCAGGCCGGCCGCCAGGTAGACGAGCGCGGGGATGACGGAGAAGACGATCTGCATCGTCGCCATCCGCCAGCGCCCGGCGAGCTGCGAGCGCAGCTCGAGGTCGACGAGCGAGTCGGAGGTCGTCGCGAACCGTTCGGCCGCGCGGGGGCCGGTGCCGAGGGTCTTCGCCAGTCGGACGGCGCTCACCGACAGGCCCTCGTCGATCTGGTGGTTGAGGTCGGCCAGCGCACCTTGCTGGCGGGCCGTCACCTCGCGGCGGATGAGCGCGACCTTGCGGGTCAGCCAGATCGCCGGCGGGATGACGACGAGGGAGAGGAGCGACAGGCGCCAGGACAGCGCCGCCATCGCGACCGCCGTGGCGACCGCGGTCGTGACGTTCGAGGCGATCGAGGTCGCCGTCGACGTGACGACGCCCTGCATCCCGCCGACGTCGTTGACGAGGCGCGACTGCACCTCGCCGCCTCGGGTGCGGGTGAAGAAGCCGAGCGACTGGCGCTGGAGGTGGGTGAAGACCTCGGTGCGCAGGCCGTGCATGACGCGCTGGCCGACCTGGGTCGACAGCCACGTCTGGACGACACCGAGCAGCTGGGTGACGGCCGCGACCGCGACCATGCCGCCGACGGCGAGGAGCAGAAGCCGGACGTCCTGCTGCGGGAGGGCGACGTCGACGACCTCGCGGACGAGGAACGGTTGGGCCAGCCCGACGACGCTCGTCACGACGATGATCGCGACGACGACGCCGATGCGGGCGCGGTGCGGTCCGAAGAGGGCGAGGACGCGGCTCATCGGGACGGGGGCCTCGGCGAGGCGGGCCCGGTCGCGGGGGTCGACGGTCATGGCGCCGCCGCGTCCGCCGCGGCCGCCGCCGTGGGAGCCGCGGGCACCGTGGCCGGGGTCGCCGCCGGGGCCGCCCCCGAGGTGGGTGTCGGGGACCGGGAGCGCAGAGGCGCTGCCACCGGTCGGGTGGGTGGTGGATCGGGAGTGCGTGACGGTGGCCGTCATGGGCACCCCTCCTTCCTGTCGTGGTCTTTGGTGAGGTTACCTCACAATGAGCCCAACACATGACTTCGCGCTAGCATTCCCCGCATGCCCGCACTCCCTGATGGCGACCGCCAACCATCGCGGCACGACCGCCGGTCCACGGCGCGGGACAGCGCGGCCGAGGCCGACCTCGGCGACCTCGTGATGCGCCTGGCTCGCTCGCTGCGGCACCGCGGGGCGGAGGTCACGGCGCCGTGGGGGCTGGCCCCGCACCAGGTGCGGGCGCTGCGGGTCGTCGCACGGCACGGCGACATCCGGCCCGGCGAGCTCGCCGCGCACCTGCGGGTGGCCCCGCGCTCGGTGACCGACGTCGTCGACTCCCTCGAGGAGCGCGGGCTCGTGCAGCGCCGCCCCGACCCCACCGACCGCCGGGCCACCGTCCTCACGCTGACCGCCGACGGCCGGGCCCTCGTCGCGGAGGTCGAGACGGCCCGCAAGGCCGACGCCCGGACCTACTTCGAGCGGCTGACGAGCGACGACCGCGCCGCCCTCCGCCGCATCCTCACCACGCTCGAGGACGACGAGCCCGGGGACGGCTGAGCCGCACCGTCCGCTCCACCCCGGAATGGCGCACTCCACCCCGGTTCAGAACCGGGGTGGAGCTCACATTTTCGGGGTCACCCCGAACTTGTGACAGGGAGCAGGAGCAGGGGTCAGGGGCGGGTGACGAGGATGCCGTCCTCGTCGGCCCAGAGGGTGGCTCCGGGGACGAACTCGACGCCGCCGAAGGACACCGGCACGTCCTGGTCGCCGACGCCGTCCTTGGCGCTCTTGCGCGGGTTCGACCCGAGCGCGAACAGCCCCAGCGGCAGCGAGCCCAGCGCCACGACGTCGCGCACCGCCCCGTTCACCACGACGCCGGCCCACCCGTTGGCGACGGCTGCGGCGCCGATCAGGTCACCGACGAGGGCCGACTCGAGCGACCCGCCGCCGTCGACGACGAGCACCCGACCCTCCCCCGGCGAGCCGAGCACCGACTTCACGAGGGCGTTGTCGCGGTGGCAGCGCACCGTGCTCACGACCCCCGAGAACCGCTGCACCCCGCCGATCCGCCGGAACTGCAGCGAGCACGACTGGAGGGCGTCGCCCTGCTCGTCGTAGAGGTCGGCGGTCGCGACGCCGTCGCCCATCACTCCGCCTTGACGGCGAGGACGGGGCACCGGGCGTCGAGGAGGATCCGCTGCGCGACCGACCCCATGAGGAGCTTGCCCACGGCGGTGCGGTGGCGCAGCCCGATGACGACGAGCACGGCCGAGCGGGCCTCCGCCTCGGCGACGATGGCCTCGGCGGTGTCGGACCCCTCCTCGACCCGCACGACCTCGACCGAGACGCCGAGCTCGGCGAGGTCGCGCTCGACGCGAGCCAGGTCGTCCGCACCGGCCCTCCGCGGGTCGACGAGGATGTCGTCGCGCGACATGTTGAGGACGACGAGCGGCTGCGAGCGCAGCCGTGCCTCCTCGACGCCGGCGCGAAGGGCGGCCTCTCCCAACGCGTTCGGCACGTAGCCGACGAGAACGGTCATGATCCGGGTCCTTCCAGCTTGGCAACACGGTCGAGCTCGGCACCGGCGGAGGGCCCGTCCCCGGGACCCCCGTCGCCGCCACGGCCACGCCGCACGAGCCTGGAGATGAACGGCCACAGCAGGACGGTGGCGATGAAGGCGTAGCAGACCCACGCGACGGGACCGCCGAGCAGGCCGGAGACCTCGCCGCCGGTCAGCTGGAGCGCCTGCCGGACCTTGCGCTCGAACAACGGCCCGAGGATCGCCCCGACGATGAGCGGGAGCACCGGGAGGCCGAAGCGCCGCATCGCGAAGCCGACGAAGCCGAGGGCGAGCAGCAGGTACAGGTCGAACGGCTGGCCCTGCACCGCGTAGGCGCCCATCGACGCGAAGAACAGGATCCCCGCGTAGAGGTAGGGCCGCGGGATGCGCAGCAGCTTGGCCCAGGTCGGCGCCAGTGGCAGGTTGAGCACGAGGAGGAAGAAGTTGCCGATGAACAGGCTGGCGATGAGCATCCAGACCAGGTCGGGCTGCTTGGTCAGCAGCAGCGGGCCGGGCTCGATGCCGTAGGACATGAAGGCCGCGATGATGATCGCCGCCGTCGCGTTCGTCGGCAGGCCGAGCGCCAGCAGCGGGACCATCGTCCCGGCGGCCGAGGCGTTGTTCGCCGCCTCGGGACCGGCGACGCCCTCGATGGCGCCCTTGCCGAACTCCTCGGGGTGCTTGGTCAGCTTGCGCTCGGTCAGGTACGACAGGAACGTCGGGATCTCGGCGCCGCCGGCGGGGATCGCGCCGAAGGGGAACCCGAGCGCCGTGCCGCGCAGCCAGGGCTTCCACGACCGGCCCCAGTCCTCCTTGGACATCCACGGCCGTCCGACGGGGATGACGGTCGCGGCCTTGCGGCGCAGGTGGGCGGCGACCCACAGCGCCTCGCCGACGGCGAAGATGCCGACGGCGATGACGACGACGTCGATGTTGTCGGCGAGGAAGGGGCTGCCGAAGGTGAGCCGCTGCTGGCCGGTGACGAAGTCGGTGCCGACGAGGCCGAGCGCCAGCCCGACGAGCAGCGCCGCGAACCCGCGGACCCGGGACGACCCGAGGATGGCCGCGGTGCCGACGAACGCGACGAGGATGATCGCGAGCAGCTCGGGCGGGCCGAGGGTGATCGCGAAGTCGACGACCTGCGGCATGACGAAGACGAGCAGCGCGGTCGCGATGGTGCCGGCGACGAACGAGCCGATCGCCGACGTCGCGAGCGCCTGGGCGGCGCGCCCCGACTTGGCCATCTTGTTGCCCTCGAGGGCGGTGACGACCGAGGACGACTCCCCCGGGGTGTTGAGCAGGATCGAGGTCGTCGACCCGCCGTACATGCCGCCGTAGAAGATGCCGCCGAAGAGGATGAGCGACTGCTCGACCGGCAGGCCGTAGGTGACGGGCAGGAGGAGCGCGACCGTCATGGCCGGCCCGATGCCCGGGAGGACGCCGACGGCGGTGCCGACGGTGACGCCGAGGAGGGCGATGAGCAGGTTCATCGGCGTGATGACGTCGGCGAACCCGCCCAGGAGGGCGTTGACGTTGTCCATCAGAGGATCCCCTGGAGGATGCCGGCGGGCAGGTTGACCCCGAGCCCGATGGCGAAGCCGTAGAAGGTGATGAGCGACAGGGCGACGCCGATGGCGAGCCCGCGCACGTGGTGGCGGTTGCCGAGCGCGAACGCCGACATCGCGAAGAGCAGCGCCCCGCTGATGACCCAGCCGAGCGGCTCGATGAGGACGGCGTTGAGGGCGAACGCCCCCGCGAGCAGCGCGACCGTCCTCCAGTCGGCCGCCTGGCCGAGCTCGACGTCCTCGCCGGCCTCGGCCTCGCCGACCCCGCCGCGGAAGACGTCGAGGGCGTAGAGGGCGGCGACGACGAGGAGGGCCCCGCCGACGACGAACGGCATGGCGCGCGGACCGATCGGGTCGTTGCTGCTGGTGACGGCGCCGAGACGGCTCGCGTCGACGATGACGACCACCCCGACCAGGGCCAGGGCCGCGCACAGTCCGTACTGCGCGCGGTCCCTGACCGAGGTGGTGGCCGTGGTGGCCTCGGTGGTCATGTCAGGCCAGGCCGAGCTTCTTGAGGATGTCCGCGACCTCGGTGTCCTGCGCCTTGAGGAAGGCACCGAACTCGTCACCGGTCTCGAACGCGTCGACCCAGCCGCGCTTCTCCAGCTCGGCCTTCCAGCCGGCGGAGGCGTGCATCTTGGTGAAGGCGTCGATCCAGACCTGCTTGTCCTCGGCGGAGATGCCGGGGGGAGCCACGACGCCGCGCCAGTTGGTGAACTCGAGGTCGATGCCCGACTCCTTGAGGGTCGGGACGTCCTCGAGCGCCGCGACGCGCTCGGCCGAGGTCACCGCGAGGACGCGGACGTCGCCGGCCTCGACCTGGTCGAGGAACTCGCCGAAACCGCTGGCACCGAAGGCGATCTTGTTGCCGAGCAGGGCGGGGAGGAGCTCGCCGCCACCATCGTAGGAGACGAAGCTGACGGTCTTGGGGTCGATGCCGACCGCGGCCGCGAGCTGCATCGGGAGCAGGTGGTCGGGGCCGCCCGGCGACGAGCCGCCGCCGACGGCGAGGGCCTTGGGGTCCTTCTTCCACGCGTCGACGAGCGAGGTGATGTCCTGGTACGGGGAGTCCTTGGGCACGACGATCGCGCCGGCCTCCTCGATGAGCTTGGCGATGGGGGTCGTGTCGTTGAGGGACGCGGCCGACTTCTGCGTGTAGGCCGCGCCGACGACGCCGAGGCCCATCTGCATCGCGAGCTTGCCGTTGCCCTTCTCGTTGACGACCCGCTGGAGGCCGACGGTCCCGCCGGCACCGGGAAGGTTGAAGACCTGGACGGTGCCGGTGATCTTCTCCTTCTCCATCACCTGCGCGGCCGTGCGCGCCGTCGTGTCGTAGCCGCCGCCCGGGCTGTTGGGGACCATGTACTGCAGCCCGGTCGCGGGGGCGCCGCCACCGCTGGCCGAGGAGGACGCGTCGGCGCCGCCCTGGTCCTTCGTGGCGCCGCAGCCGGTGAGTGCGAGGGAGGCCGCGACGACGGCCCCGAGGGCGATGCGGTGGAGTCTCATCGTTGAGATCACTTTCGTGTGGTGAAGTCGGACGCGATGATCGTCGTGGCGCGGCGGCCCCCTGTCGCGCTTGTGTCGGCAGAGAAGGTTGTGTTCATTGTGGTCAGGCTGAGGCGCCGTCGGACGACGCTGGCGGGGCAGCTGTTCGCCCTCCAGCTCGCGATCATCGCCGTCGTCCTCGTGGCCGTCGCCGCGGTCTCGCTGGCCCAGTCGGAGGCGACCTTCGAGCGCGTCGAGGGACGCCGGGTCTCGGCGATCGCCGAGCAGGTCGCGTCGAGCCCCCTCGTGCGGGCGAACCTCGACCGGCCCGAGCAGCGCACCGGGCTCGCGACCCTGGCCCTCAGCCTCGTCACCCAGACCGGCGTCACGTCGGTCACCTTCGCCGAGCCCGACCTCGACGTCCGGGTGTCGACCGACCCCACCCTCGAGGAGCGCCGGCTCCCGGTCGGTGACCCGCGGGTCGCCCGGGGCGGGAGCTGGTCGGGGACGCTCACCATCGGCGGCCAGGAGCTCATCGCGTCGCAGGTGCCAGTGCTCGCCGGGGACGACGACGACAGCGACCCGTCCACGCGGTCGAGGGCGGGCGAGCGGCTCGGGACGGTCATGGTCGCCGAGGTCGCTCCCTCCACCCTCGAGCGGCTCCAGGGCACCTCGTCCTACCTGCTCACCTACCTCGGGATCGCCCTCGCGGTCGGGCTCGGGGGGTCCTGGCTGCTCTCGCGCCGGATCAAGCGGCAGACCCGCGGGATGGAGCCGCGCGAGATCGCCGGCCTGGCCGAGCACCGCGAGGCGATGCTGCGCGGCATCGCCGAGGGCGTCATCGCGCTCGACCCGCAGCACCGGATCACCCTCGTCAACGAGGTCGCACGCCACCTCCTCGACCTCCCGGAGCACGCCATCGGGATGGCCGTCGCCGACCTGCGGATCGAGGGCCGGCTGCGCGAGGTCCTCGTCGGCGAGAACGTGCGTGCCGCACCGGGCGACGACCCCGACGACCTCGTCACCGCGGCCCGCGACGAGGTCGTCATCCGCCGTGGGAAGGTGCTCGTCATGAGCACGATGCGCGTCGTCAGCGGCGACCGCGTCCTCGGCACGGTCACGACGATGCGCGACCGCACGGCCCTCGCCGACCTCGAGCGCGAGATCGGCTCGTTCCGCTCCACGGCGCACGTGCTGCGCGCCCAGGCGCACGAGTTCGCCAACCAGCTGCACACGATCAGCGGGCTCATCCAGATCGGCGAGCACGAGGAGGTGGTCCGCTACGTCGACGCCCTGAGCGAGCGTCGCCACGCGCTCGACCTCACGGTCAACACGCTCGTCCACGACCCGACGATCGCGGCTCTCCTCATGGCCAAGGTCGCGACCGCCAACGAGCGGCGGGTCGAGCTCACCCTCACCGAGGACACCCGGCTCGAGCGGCTCGAGCCCCACGACGCCGCCGACGTCGCGACCGTCCTCGGCAACCTCGTCGACAACGCCCTCGAGCACGCCCCGCGCGGGTCGGCGACGGCGCCGTTCGTCACGGTGCGGATCGGCCAGGACGCGAGCACCGTCGAGATCCGGGTGTCCGACTCGGGCCCCGGCATCCCCGACGAGGTGCGGTCGTCGGTCTTCGAGCACGGGGTGACGACCAAGCGGGTCGACCCGATGGAGCACGGCGTCGGGCTCGCCCTCACCCGGCTCGTCTGCCGGCGTCGCGGTGGCGAGATCGACGTCGAGCGGGTCGACGGCGTCACCTCCTTCATCGCGCGCCTGGGTGTCTCCACCTTCGTGGACCCCGAAGCGGCAGAACCGGTTCCGCACGAGGCGACGACGTGATCAGGGTCCTCGTCGTCGACGACGACTTCATGGTCGCGCGGATCCACGTGGGGTTCGTCGAGCGGGTCGACGGCTTCGAGGTGGTGGGGGTCGCCCACTCGGGAGCCGAGGCCGCCGACGCCGTCGCGACGCTGCGCCCCGACCTCCTCCTCCTCGACCTCTACCTGCCCGACCGGTTCGGCCTCGACCTCCTCGCCGACCTGCGCTCCGGTCCCGCCCCCTGCGACGCCATCGTCATCACCGCGGCCAAGGAGTCGGAGGCCGTGCGGGCCGCGGTCCGCCTGGGGGTCGCCGACTACGTCCTCAAGCCCTTCGGGTTCGCCGACCTCGAGGAGCGGCTGCGCCGGTACGCGGCCAACCGGGCGCTGCTCGGCGCCGCCGAGGTGAGCGGTCAGGCCGACGTCGACCGCGTCTTCGCCCGCGTCTCCGGCTCCTCGAGCGCCTCGGCCGTGGCGCTGCCCAAGGGGATGAGCCCCGAGACCGCCAGGCTCGTCGAGGACGCGCTCGCGGCAGCGGCCGAGACCCTGTCGGCGACGGAGGTGGCCGAGGGCGTCGGGCTCTCCCGGGTCAGCGCGCGCCGCTACCTCGAGCACTTCGTGACGACGGGGCGCGCCGACGTCCGCCTGCGCTACGGCTCCACCGGCCGGCCCGAGCGCCGCTACCGCTGGGTGGGCTGATGGCGAACGCCCCGGCCGCCGGCCACGCCCTCGACGTCCTCGCGCTCATCGCCCGCCGTGGCGAACCCGTGCCCGCGGCCGCCATCGCCCGCGACCTCGGGCTGCCCCGCTCGAGCGTGTACCACCTGCTCGCCGTCCTCGTGGACCGCGGCTACGTCCGGCACCTGCCCGAGGAGCGCCGCTACGGGCTGGGCCTGGCCGCCTACGAGCTCGGCTCCGCCTACCAGCGCCAGGCGCCGCTCGAGCGGATGTCGCGCGGCGTCATGGACCGCCTCGCGGAGGCCACCGGGCAGAACGCGCACCTCGCCGTGCTCCACGGGCGCGACGTCCTCTACGTCATCGAGCAGCGGGCGCCCGGGCGGCCCCTCCTCGTCACCGACGTCGGGGTCCGCCTGCCGGCCGCGCTCACGGCCTCCGGGATGGCGATGCTCGCCGCCCTGCCCGCCGCGCAGGTCCGGGCGCTCTACCCCGACCGGGCCGCCCTCGTGCAGCGCGACGGCCGCGGGCCGACGTCGACGACCCAGCTGCGCGCCGAGCTCCAGGCGGTCCGCCAGCGCGGCCACGCGGTCGAGGACGGCCTCGTCACACCGGGACTCGGCTCCGTGGCCGTCGCCGTCCTCGACCACAACGACTACCCCGTCGCCGGAGTGGCGGTCACCTTCCCGCAGGCCGACGTCGACGCCGCCGCGACCGTGCGGCTCGTCGGGGCGGTGCGCCGGGCGGCGACCTCCCTCAGCACGCGGCTCGGCCGAACCGCGCCCTGAGGGAGCGCCTCGGCCTCAGACGCCGATCCGCGACCACGGGCCCCAGATGGCGAAGCTCATGCCCGCGCTGGCCTGGATGTTGACGAAGAGGGTGTGGCCGTCGGGGCTGAAGGTCGAGCCGGCGAACTCGTCGTCGTAGCGGGGCTGCCCGGTGCGCGAGTTCTGGACCCGGTTGAGCGCGATGTCCCAGAGCTGCCCACCGCGCGAGAGCCCGCGGACGTAGTTGTCCTGGTTGCCGTCCTCGCACACGACGAGCGTGCCCGTGCGGCTGACGGTGATGTTGTCGGGGAAGTCGAAGGTCTGCTTCGCGGGCGACTGGTAGACGAGGAAGAGGGTCTCGCTGCGGGTGTCGTAGCCCCAGACCTGGCCGAAGCCCTTGCCGTAGCCGCCGACCGAGTCGGGGCCCGTCATCGCGGCGCCGCCGCCCTGGGTCGAGGTGAAGTACACGACGCCCTTGTCGTGGATCGTCCCCTCGAGCCGGGAGAACCCCGCGGCGCCCTGGGCGCGGCCCTGGTCGCCGACGTGGTTGATCGCGGTGTCGTTGCTCGTCGGCGCGACCTGGCCCGGGGTGTAGGCGTAGGTGGGGTCCGGGTCGTCGATGTCGACCCACTCGACCCTGTACCGGGCGCCCTTGCGCTGGGTCGCCTCGAGGTGGGCGCGGTCGACGCCCTTGACCTTGAGCATCTGGAGGCGACCCTCGTTGTCGAGGCGACCGGTCTCCATCGGGGAGGTGCGCGGGGTGTAGCGGTAGAACCCCGAGGGGAAGGCGAAGTTGTCCTCGCTGAGGTAGAGGCTGCCGCCGCGGGGGTCGAAGGCGACGGACTCGTGCGCGAACCGGCCTGCCCGGGTGACGGGTTCGCCGTTCGAGCGGCCGGTGGTCGGGACCTCGAAGAGGTAGCCGTGCGGCTTCGTGAGCGGGACGTTAGAGGCACCGGTGAAGTCGGGGCCGACGTCGGGGCCGTTCACGGTCTCCTCGCACGTCATCCACGTCCCCCACGGCATGGGGCCGCCGGAGCAGTTCATCATCGTGCCGTTGAGACCGGTCCACGACCTGGCGACCTCGCCGGTGAGGCTGACGTCGACGACGGTGCAGCCGCCCCGGGCCATCGGGTCGTAGGTGTGGTCACCGACCGGGCCGAAGGCCGGGCCGGGGTTGTTGACCTCGTGGTTGCGCACGAGCGTGACGCGGCCTCGGTGGGCGCCCCGGAACGCGGCCATCCCGTCGTGGCGACCCGGCAGCGCCGTGCCGTCGTCGAGGGTGACCGGCGACTCGGTGTCATGGAAGGAGCGGTAGCGGAACCCCTCGGGCACGTGGAGGCGGACGGCGCCGTCGCGCTCGTCGGGCACCGGACGCAGCCCGCGGAACGCGGGCGCCCCGAGGGCCGACGCCGGTGCGGCGACCAGCCCCTGGAACGGTCCCCCGAGGACGGCGCCGCCGGCGACGACGGCCCCTCCCTTGAGCACGGTGCGGCGTTCGATCGACATGGTTCTCGCTCCCATCGGTGGCGGACGGCGGATCCTCCACCGTAGGACGACACCCGCGCGAACGGGGGTGTGCGGACGTGCGCCCTTGAACGCCCTCTCAGGCGATGAGCGGGCCGCTGAACGAGGGGTTGCCTCCCTCGTCGTAGCCCTGGCGCTCGCGCCCGCACCGAGAGCGGAGGTCGTACCCGCCTCCCCGGCCCGGGACCTCGCGGTTGACGTGGCGCTCCCACCGGTGCACGCCGACGAGGCACGACAGTCGCGTCATGGGGACACCTCCTCCTGCTGCCCGGCCGGCTGCGCCCCGTCCATCGTCCGCCGGTGCCTCACGCCGGGCCATGGCCCGGTCGGGCCATGGCGGTCGGGGGGCCCTACCGTGGCGGGATGAAGGCGATGACGATCCCCACCCCCGGCGGGCCCGAGGCCCTCGTCCTGGCCGAGGTCGAGCGACCGGAGCCGCGGGCCGGCGAGGTGCTCGTCGAGGTCGCGGCGGCCGGGGTGAACCGGGCCGACCTGCTCCAGCGGCAGGGCCACTACCCGCCGCCGCCAGGGGAGTCGGAGGTGCCCGGGCTTGAGGTGAGCGGCCGGGTCGCGGCCCTCGGTGAGGGGGTCGACGGCTGGGAGGTCGGAGACCGGGTGTGCGCGCTCCTCGCCGGCGGCGGCTACGCCGAGTTCGTGAGGGTGCCCGCCGGGCAGGTGCTCCCGGTGCCCGCGGGGGTCTCGCTCGTCGAGGCCGCGGCACTGCCCGAGGTCGCGTGCACGGTGTGGTCCAACGTCTTCCTCACGGCGAACCTCCAGCCCGGCCAGACCCTCCTCGTCCACGGCGGGTCGTCGGGGATCGGGACGATGGCCATCCAGCTCGCCCGCGCGGTCGGGGCGCGGATCGCGGTGACGGCCGGCTCCGCCGAGAAGCTCCGGGCCTGTCGCGAGCTCGGCGCCGAGGTGCTCGTCGACTACCGCGAGCAGGACTTCGTCGAGGTCGTCTGCGCCGCCACCGACGGGCACGGTGCCGACGTCATCCTCGACAACATGGGTGCGTCCTACCTGGCCCGCAACGTCGACCTCCTCGCCACGGCGGGGCGGCTCGTGGTCATCGGGATGCAGGGCGGGACCCGGGCCGAGCTCGACCTGTCGGTCCTGCTCCGCAAGCGCGCCGCCGTCATCGCGACGTCGTTGCGGTCCCGGCCGGCCGACGAGAAGGCCACGATCGTCGCGGCGGTGCGCGAGCACGTGTGGCCGCTCGTCGCGTCCGGGCGGGTGCACCCCGTCGTGCAGGCGACCTACCCGCTCGCCGCAGCCGCCGACGCCCACCGCGAGCTCGAGGCGAGCACCCACGTCGGAAAGGTCCTCCTCACGACTTGAGGTGGGAGCCGTGCCCGCGGCCGCCATGGGGATCCAGGAGCAACGGAAGCCCCGAAGCATGACCCGTCCGGAGAGGTCCGGATGGATCACCTGGTGCGCCACCCCTTGCGGACGGTCGGCCCCCGTGATCCATCTGGTCCGGATGGACCACCCCGTGAGCCAGCGCGGTGGCCGGACCTCTGGCCCACCACATGGTCCATCTGGTTCGGATGGACCACTCAGTGCGCCACCCCATTCGGACGGCCGCTCCGGTGATCCATCTGGTTCGGATGGATCACTCAGCGCGCCACCCCATTCGGACGGCCGGTCCGGTGATCCATCTGGTTCGGATGGGTCACCGGGTGAGCCAGGGCGGGGGCCGGAGCCCTGGTCCACCACATGATCCATCCGGACGTCGCTGGACCACATACCGCCGACCCTGGCCGAACGTCGCGGGACCGCATAGCGCCGACCCTGACCGGACGGCGTGATGACGGCGCGTGAGCCCAGGCCTGTCGGCGGGTGGGCGGGGTGCGGTAGACATCGGCCATGAGCCTCGTCGCCACCGTCCTCACCGCCCTCGTGGCGCTGATCCACGTCTACATCGTCGTCCTCGAGATGGCGCTGTGGACCACCCCGCGGGGGCGCGCGGCGTTCGGGACGACGAAGGAGTTCGCCCAGGAGACCAAGGTCCTCGGCGCCAACCAGGGCCTGTACAACGGCTTCCTCGTCGCGGCCCTCGTCCTCGGCCTCGTCGGCCCGGCCGACCACCGGTTCGCGTTCGCCGTCTTCGGGCTCGCCTGCGTCGTCGTCGCCGGGCTCTACGGCGCGGCCACCGCGAGCCGCCGCATCCTGCTCGTCCAGGCGCTCCCGGGCGCCCTCGCGCTCGTCGCCCAGCTGCTCGCCCGCTGACCCGTCGGCCCGCGGGTCGCGCCCACCAACGACCTCACCGCAGGAGCACGTTGGCCACGACGGTCAGCAGCACGGACAGCACGACGGACACGAGGATCATCATCAGGCACCCGGGGGCGCCGCCGGCGGGTCGGATCTTCAGCGGGGACATGCCCGCCTCCCTGCCCACCGACGGCGGGTTCATGCTTGACGACCCCACACATACTCGGTATACATGGCCCATCACGGTCGGTATACCCGGTATCTCGACCCTTGCGGAGGGAGCTGCCGGATGTCCGTCAGGTCGGGCCTCATGGCCCTGCTCGCGGAGGGCGAGAAGTACGGCGCCCAGCTGCGCAGCGAGTTCGAGGGGCGCACCGGCGGCACCTGGCCGCTCAACGTCGGGCAGGTCTACACGACCCTCGACCGCCTCGTGCGCGACGGCCTCGTCGAGCAGGTCGGCGACGCCGACCCCGAGGGCCGCATCGCCTACCGCCTCACCCCGGCCGGGCGCCTCGAGCTCGACTCCTGGTGGGACACCCCCGTCGACCGCACGAGCACCCCGCGCGACGAGCTGACGATCAAGCTCGCCCTCGCCGTCACGGCGCCCGAGGTCGACGTGCGCCGCGTCGTGCAGACCCAGCGGACCGCGACGCTGCGGCACCTGCGCGACCTCACCCGCCTCAAGCGCGAGGCCCTCGGCGGCGCGGAGGGGGCCGCCGAGGGCACGCCCTCCCGCGACGACACCGGCCTGGCGTGGCTGCTCGTCCTCGAGAACCTCGTCTTCGCCGCCGAGGCCGAGGTCCGCTGGCTCGACCACGTCGAGACGATGCTCGCCCGCCGGCCGCCCCCGGCGGCAGCCGGCACCGGTGGCCCCTCGGTCGAGGACGCCGCCACACCCGCCGACGGCGCCACACCCGCCGACGGCGCCCGGCCCGCCGACGGCGCCCGAGGCGCCCTGGCGCTCGACCGCGAACCGATGACCACGCACCACGGGGGGAACCAGTCATGACCGCAGCACACGTCGTCCTCACCGACGTCACCCGCGTCCACGGCACCGGCGACACGGCGGTCACCGCCCTCGCCGGCGTCAGCCTCGAGATCGGCCTCGGCGAGCTCGTCGCCGTCATGGGCCCGAGCGGGTCGGGCAAGTCGACCCTGCTCAACGTCGCCGGCGGCCTCGACAGGCCGACCTCGGGCAGCGTGTCGATCGGCGGCGACGCCCTCGAGGACCTCGGCCCCCGCGACCTCGCCCGGCTGCGGCGCCGCCGGATGGGCTTCGTCTTCCAGGACTACAACCTCATCCCCAGCCTCACCGCGGCCGAGAACGTCGCCCTGCCCCTCGAGCTCGACGGCATCCGCGCCCGCCAGGCCCGCAGGCAGGCCCGCCACACCCTCGACCTCATGAGCCTGATGGACCTCTCCGACCGCTACCCCGACCAGATGTCGGGGGGCCAGCAGCAGCGCGTCGCCATCGCCCGGGCCCTCGTCGGCAGCCGCCGCTTCGTCCTCGCCGACGAGCCCACCGGCGCCCTCGACAGCCACACCGGCGAAGAGGTGCTGCGCGTCCTGCGCGAGCGCTGCGACGAGGGCGTCGCCGGCCTCCTCGTCACCCACGAGGCGCGGCACGCCGCCTGGGCCGACCGGGTCGTCTTCCTCCGCGACGGGGTCGTCGTCGACTCCACGGGCGAGCGCGAGACGCCCGAGGACCTCCTCGCGAGCGAGGCAGCAGCCCGATGACGACCCTCGTCCACCCCGACGAGCGCACCGGTGACGCGCCGCGCGAGGAACCCCCCACCCCCGGCGGCAGCCGGTTCGCGACCTGGCGCTCGACGTGGTCGGTGGCGCTGCGGATGGCGCGGCGCGACGTGCGCCGCCACCGCGGGCGCAGCGCCCTCGCGGTCGTCATGGTCGTCATCCCGACGCTGCTCCTGTCGGCCCTCGTCACCTTCGCGGCGACCTCGGACATCGCCGGCACCGAGCTGATCGCCCCGACGATGGGGAACGGACAGGCGCTCCTCGAGGGGCCCGACGCGTTGCAGATCAGCCAAGGCGTGTCGGCCCAGGAGGGCTACGGGTCCGGCCCCGGCGAGGCCACCGCCGTCCCGGGGTTCGACCGCGAGAAGGACGCCTTCGGCAACGCCGACGCCGTGGCAGCGCTCGTCGGTGCCCCCGTCAGCCCGGTCGTCGTGTTCCCCGGGCGGGTCACCGTCGGCGAGCGGCGCCTCTCCGTCGACATCACGGCACTCGACGGCCGCGTCGACCTCGGCGAGCGCCTCCGTCTCCTCGACGGCCGCTGGCCGACCACCGCCTCCGAGGTCCTGGTCACCGAGGCCGCCGTCGCACGCGGCGTCCCGGCGAGGGGCACCCTCTCCGTGTCGGTCGACGACACCGCCTCGACCCTGACCGTCGTCGGCACCGCGAAGACGGGCGGGATGTGGACCTCCGGCGGCCTCGTCGTCCCCGCGCCGCTGCCGGGCGCGCAGGCCTCCAGCGGCAGCTCGTGGATCGTCCGCGGCGACGACCCCGTCACCTGGCAGGACCTGCGCCGCCTCAACGGCCACGGCTTCAGCGTCACGTCCGCCGAGGTCCTGCGGAACCCGCCGACCGAGGCACAGCTGCGTGAGGCCGGCGCCGACACCGCGGTCGCCGCGAACAACGAGCTGCGCCTGATGGTGGCGCTCGGGGCGGTCATGCTCCTCACGACGTGCACCCTCCTCGTCGGGCCCGCCTTCGCCGTCAGCGCCAACCGCCAGCGGCGCACCCTGGCGCTGGCCGCGAGCAACGGGGCGACGACGGCGGTGCTGCGCCGCACGGTGCTCTCGCAGGCCCTCGTCCTCGGGGGCGTCTCGGCCGTCATCGGCCCCGTCGTCGGGGTCGCCGCTGCCTACGCCGTCGTCGTGTGGACCCGCCGCGACGGCGAGGGGATCCAGGCGCCGTTCGACGTCCGGCCCGGGCTCCTCGCGGCCATCGCCGTGTGCGCGCTGCTGAGCACCGTCGTCGCGGCGCTCGTGCCCGCCCGGCGGCTCGGACGGCTCGACATCGTCGGCGTCATGCGCGGCCAGAGCGTCTCCCCCCGCCCCAGCCCGTGGATCTTCGCGACCGGGGTGGTGCTCGCCGGTGCGGGGAGCGCCGTCCTCATCACGGCCACCGGAGCCGTGATGCCGGACGGCGGCCAGCGGATGGTCGCGGGCCTGTCCCCCGACGTCCTCGTGGTGTTCGGGGCGATCGCCCTCATCCTCGGCTCCCTCTTCCTCGTCCCGCTCATCCTCGCCGGGGTGGGTCGGGCCGGCGGCACGCTGCCGACGGCCCTGCGGATGGCGGCGCGCGACCTCGCCCGGCACCGGGCCCGCAGCGCCCCGTCGGTCGCCGCGGTCCTCGCGGCCGTGGCCGGGCTGACCTTCGGGCTCACCGGCCTCGAGAGTGACACCGAGCAGCGCCGGGCGGAGTACGTGCCGCAGACCCTCGCGGGCGAGGCGGTGCTGAGCGCGTGGGCCGCCGACCTCGTCCCCGACGAGGCCTCGGTGCGCACCATCGTCCCGGGCGCCGTCGTCACCCAGAACCGGGTCGTCGACACCGGGGACCCGTGGCAGACCGGCCGGCAGCCGACCGAGCCCTACCGGCTCGTCTTCGTCAACGTCCTCGTCCCGGGCTGCACGCCGGAACAGTCGCTCGGCTTCTACGTCCCGCAGTCCGAGGGAGTCGACGAGGCCACGATCCAGAAGTGCGGGAGGCTGGGCACGACCGGCACGGGTGACGCCAGCGTCCTCGTCCTGCCCGCCGACGAGCTCGTCCGTCGCCTCGACCTCGACGAGGCGCAGGCCACCGCGGTCCGTGGCGGCGCGGCCATCGCCCGGGGCCTGGACGGCCCGAGCGTGACGGTCGTGCGCGGCACGTTCGCCCAGGACCCGACGGCCCAGGAGGCCGTCGACCCCGACGTCGAGGTCGACCAGCAGGTGACCGTCCCCCTCGTCGCGGTGCCGAACACGAAGGAGTCCTCCGGTGCGATGCTCCAGACGGGGCTGGCCTTCGCGGCCGACACGGCGACGACCCGCGGCTGGCCGACGATTGCGCGCAGCCTGACCATCCGGACCGAGGACGGCCGCGCCATCACGACCGAGCAGGCCGAGCAGCTCCAGCAGCGCGCGGGGGACGACACCGAAGTCCAGGTCGAGCGCGGGTTCCAGCGCGAGGACCGGCTCGTCGTCGGCATCCTCCTCGGGGTGTTCGCCCTCCTCATCCTCGTCGTGACGCTCACCTCGACCGCCCTGACCCTCGCCGAGCAGCAGACCGACCAGGCCACCCTCGCCGCCCTCGGGGCGACCCGAGGGACGCGGCGGGTCATGGCGGCCGGGCAGGCCTTCCTCCTGGCGGCGGTCGGTTGCGTGCTCGGGGTCGGGGTGGGGCTGGTCCCCGGCATCGCCATCGCCAAGCCGCTGACCTCCGACAGCTGGGACCCGCTCACCGGGCAGCAGATGGCGACCGACGGGGTCCTCGTCATCCCGTGGGCGTCCCTGCTCATCCTCGGGGTCCTCGTCCCGCTGGTGGCGGCAGCCCTGGCCGCGGCCGGTATCCGCAAGGCGCCACAGGTCACCCGTCGCGCCACCTGAGGCCGGAGGCTCCGCTCGCCGGGCGGCGGTAGACTGGGTGGCAGCACAGGGTCCTGGTGCGTCGTTGGAGGCGGGTTCGGCGCACGCCCGATCCGCCGTACCCGGCGCTCGACCCGAAGGCACCACCGATGTCACCCATCGCCTCCTACCGCCGGCTGTTCACCCTCGCCGGACCCCTCTACGTCGCCGTCGCGTTCATCGGGCGGCTCCCGCTCGCGATGAGCCAGATGGGCGCCCTCCTCCTCGTCTCCGGCTCGACCGGCTCGTACGGGCTCGGCGGCGCCGCGGCCGGTGCGCTGGCCGTGGCCAACGCCATCGGCGCCCCGGTCGCCGGGGCCCTCGCCGACCGGGTGGGCCAGCGCCCGGTCGTCCTGGTCCAGTCGCTGCTCGGTGGCGCCGGGCTGCTGCTGCTCGTGATGACGTCCCACGCCGACGTCGCGCCGGGCCTCGTCATCGCATCGGCGGGGTTGGCCGGCGCCGCGATGCCGCAGATCGGCCCGCTCGCCCGGGTCCGGTGGCGACCCATCACCCGGGCGCAGGGTCCGCGCCAGCCACGCCTCATGGAGGCCGCCTTCTCGTACGAGGGCGCCGCCGACGAGGCGTCGTTCGTCCTCGGCCCCGCGCTGCTCGGGCTGCTCGTCGTGCTCGCGAGCCCGTCGCTGGCGATCGTCGTCGCGGCCACCGTGCTCCTCGTGTTCGGCTGTGCCTTCGCGCTGCACCCCACCGCCCGGCTCACCCACGCACACCGGGCGGCCGTCGACGGTGGTGCCCGCCTCGTCACGGGCACCTTCGTCGTCCTCGCCGTCGCGCAGCTGCTCATCGGCGTCGTCTTCGGCTCGATCCAGACGGGCACCACCGTCCTCGCGACGCAGGCCGGCCAGGCAGGCGTCGCCGGTCTCGTCCACGCCTCGCTGGGGGTGGGCTCGGTCATCGCCGGGCTCGCGGTGGCCGGCCTGCCGTCCCGGTTCGGCTACGCCCCACGGGTCCTGGTGGCGGCGGTCGGCCTGGCCCTGCTCTCCTCGCCGCTCCTCGTCACCGACTCGGTGCCGGTCCTCTTCGCCGTCGTCCTCGTCCTCGGGTTCGTCGTCGCGCCGTACATGATCAGCGTCTTCATGCTCGGCGAGCGGGCCGCCCCGCCCTCGAAGGTCGGCGCGGCGATGACGCTCCTCGCCGGCGCGACCGGCATCGGCTACGCCATCGGGTCGGGCGTCGCGGGTCGGCTCGCCGACGTCCACGGCCACCTCGGGGCGTTCTCCGTCACCGTCGCCGCCGGCGTGGGCGCGGCCCTCCTGGCCCTCCTCGCGCAGCCGGCGCTGCGCCGTCTCGGCGGACCCGACGCGCTCGCCCCCGAGCCGGGCGCCGAGGTGCCCGCCCCCGCGACCTCCTGAGCGCCCGCCCCCGGACGAGGGGCGGATGCGAAGGGTCCGCGACCTTCGACACGGTCGACGAGTCCCGTCGGGCTGCATCCAGCCGGGGGACCGACCCGGAAGAGGGGGTGTCACACCTCCTCTTCCGAAGGGAAACCCGAGCATGCGCACTGCCCTCGCGGGAGCCGCGGCCCTTGCCGTCGCCGCCCTCCCCCTCGCAGCATTCGCCACCCCTGCCGCCGCGGCCGACGACGCCAAGGTCGTCGTCGTCCACGCTGTCCCGGGGCTCACCGTCGACGTGTACGTCAGTGCCGACACCACCTACACCGCGGAGGAGGCCCTCCTCACCGACTTCGAGCCGGGTACCGTCACCGACCCGGTCGACCTCCCCGCCGGGACCTACAACCTCGCCGTCTTCGCGGCCGACGGCGACCCCTCCGGCGACCCGGCGATCGAGGCCACCGACGTGACCGTCCCCGCGGACGCGAACATCTCGGTCGCCGCCCACCTCGACGCCGGCGGCGACCCCGTCCTCACGCCGTTCGTCAACGACGTCAGCGAGACCGCGGCGGGCCAGGGTCGGCTCATCGTGCGCCACACCGCCGCCGCCCCGGCGGTCGACGTGCTCGCCGGCGGGGAGGCCGTCTTCAGCGACCTCACCAACCCCGACGAGGCCAAGGCCGACCTCCCGGCCGGCACCGTCTCGGCCTCGGTCGCCCTGGCCGGCACCACCGACCCGGTGATCGGCCCGGCCGACGTCCCGGTGACCGAGGGCGCCGCGACCATCGTCTACGCCTGGGGCTCGGCCGAGGAGGACTCCCTCGACGTCGCCGTGCAGACCATCGACGGCCTGCACAGCGCCCCCTCGGGCGTCCCGTCCGGCACTGCGGACCTGCCCGCCGACGGCACGCCCGTGCTCCTCGGCGGCCTCGCCCTGCTGGCGACCCTCGTCGCCGGTGGTGCGGCGGTCCAGGTCCGTCGCACCCGAGCCTGACCCCCCACCCGTCGGGCTCGACACCGCCGACCCTGCGTCGGGCCCGACCGCAGCCCGGCCGGGGGACCGTTCCGACGGTCTCCCGGCCCGGGCCGTCGCGTCGAGTCGCCCGGCTCGTCACCCTGTCCCGAGGAGGGAGCGCATGACCCGGACCCCCCGACCCACCCGCTGGGCCGCCGTCTCGGCCGGTGCCGCCGTCGTGGCGGTGCTGGCCGTCGTCGCCCTCGTGGCGTGGGTGCTCGCCCGGCCGGGGGCGTCGGAGGGCGCGGAGCTCGCACAGGTGCGCGGCTCCCCCACCGCCTCTGCGTCCCCGTCCGGCCCGGGTCCCAGCCCGTCGTTCAGCCCGCCGCCGACCCGGGACGCCACGCTCGGGTCGTTGGCCTCCCGCGACACCCCGGCGCCCTCCCGCCTGCGCATCCCCGACCTCGACGTCGACGCCACCGTCACGGGCGTCGGTGTCCAGGCCGACGGGGCGATGGTCATCCCGGCCGCACCGACGAGCGTCGGCTGGTACCGGTTCGGCTCGGCGCCCGCCGACCCCGAGGGCCACACGGTCATCGCGGGCCACGTCGCCACCCGTGAGGACGGGCCCGGAGCCCTCGCCGCCCTGCGCAGCGCGCGGCCCGGCATGCGGGTCGTCGTCACCACGGCGGACGGCACCGAGCACGCGTACGAGGTGAGGGGGCGGGAGGCGATCGTGAAGAAGGCCCTGCCGGTGGACGAGATCTTCGCCCGCGACGGACGGCCCCTGCTCGTCCTCATCACGTGCGGCGGCGAGTACCTCCCCGAGCTGCGCAGCCACCGCGACAACGTCGTCGTCACCGCGGTCCCGGTCTGAGGCCGCCGACGCCCGGGTCCCGGCTCAGGACACCGGGGGCTCGAGGCTGAGGACGTCGCCGACCTGGCAGCCGAGGACGTCGCAGATCGCGGTCACCGTGCTGAACCGGACGGCCTTGGCGCGGTTGTTCTTCAGGACCGAGAGGTTGACGACGGTGACCCCGACGGCCTCCGCGAGGGCGGCGAGCGTCATCCCGCGCTCCTCGAGGAGTCGGTCGAGGTGGCAGACGACCCGGTGCGGTTCCTCGACGGGCATCAGACGAGGCCCTCGACGTCGTCGCGCAGGCGGCTGCCGCCCTTGAACGCCTCGGCGAGGAGGCCGACGACCATCCCGGCGACCACCGGGATCCCGGGGACCGCCGTCCAGGCGGCGGCCTCGGCGCTCCCGAGGTCGGTCCGGCCCAGGAGGGCGCCGCTGATGGACACCTCGACGAAGTAGAGCACCGGCGCCCCGACGACGAGGAGCATCCCCACCGTCCGCAGCCGGCGAACGTTGGCGGGGTGGAACGGGTCACCGCCCGCGACGGTGCGCATGACCGAGAGGAGGAGCCAGCACCCGAGGAGCACCATGCCCGTGAGGAGCACGCCCGGCAGGAGGTCGAGGAAGCGCCAGAGGCCGCCCGGCTCGGGGAGCAGGACCTCGAAGGTCCCGGCTCCGTCGTCTCCGAGGGGCAGCTCGAGGCCGGGCGCCTGGACCGGAGCGACGACCTCGACCGGGAGCGCGTCGCCGCCGGCCCAGCGCAGGGCGGGCTGCACGACCTCGACGACCGCGGTCACCAGGGCGACGGCGCCGAGGACGAGGCCGAGTCCCCACCGGTCGAACCGGTCGAAGGTCAGCGGGTCCTTCTTCTCGGTGGGGTGCGGCGACGGCGGGCGCTGCTCGGTCATGGGGTCCCCCTCGGGTCCGGGTGCATATCGATGGTCGATGACATCGACAGACGATATGCATATCGTTTCTCGATGTCAACCGCTTCGTGCGCACTTTCCGCCGCGTGTGCTCAGGCGGCTGCTCCGGCGACCACCTGGGCACACGCGGCCCGTGGTCCCCGCGGCGTGTGCTGACGTGGCTGCGGGCGCGACCACCTGGGCACACGCGACGAGGCCGCGGGTGCGGTGTTGCAGGATGGGTCCATGAGCGAGCAGCCGCGTGACGACCGCGACCAGGGCGACGAGGACCGGGGCGTGCCTGCCACCGTGACGAGCGACGGCGAGCGCGTCGTCGTCGTCACCCCCGACGGGATGGGCGTCGCGCCGCACCCGACGCCCGGTGAGCCCGACGCCGGCGAGAGCCCCCGCCCGCGCTCCACGAACCCCGCCGACCTCGTCGAGCAGCCGGCCAAGGTGATGCGCATCGGGTCGATGGTCAAGCAGCTCCTCGAGGAGGTGCGCAGCGCCCCGCTCGACGACCGCGGCCGGGCCCGGCTCGCCGACATCCACGACCGCTCCATCGCCGAGCTCAAGGACGGCCTGGCCCCCGAGCTCATCGCCGAGCTCGAGCGGATCGCCCTGCCGTTCAAGGACGCCGAGCCGTCGGATGCCGAGCTGCGGATCGCCCAGGCCCAGCTCGTCGGGTGGCTCGAAGGGCTCTTCCACGGCATCCAGACGGCCCTCGTCGCGCAGCAGATGGCCGCCCAGGCGCAGCTGCAGCAGATGCGCCAGCTGCCCCCGGGCACCTCGGCCCCGCACCCGTCGATGCCGCACGGCGCGCCGGGCCTGCCCACCAACGGCTCGCAGGAGCCCGGTCACGCCGAGGGCACCGGCCAGTACCTCTGACCGAGCGGGCCGCCCCCTCTCACTGGGCAGCCCGGGGGATGAGCCGTCCGAGGAGCTCTCCCGCCCCGAATGTCACCGAACCTCCGCAATGTCACCCGACATCGGGGGCCACTGCGGAGGTTCGGTGACATTCGGCGAGTTCGGCACGGGCCGCGCGGGATCGGCTCGGGTGCGGCGCGGGATGGGCTCGGGTGCGACGCGGCCCCCGGAGTGGCCTCAGGTCGGGCGGCGGAGGTTCAGCACCAGGGGCTTGCCGAAGAGCAGGGTGCGTCCCTCGCGGTGCTCGACCCCCACGACGAGGACCAGCTCGAGCACCAGCTTCGCGCCGAGCACGAGCAGCGAGACAGCCATCTTCGCCCCGTCGCTCGCCTGGAGGAGCGGCTCGCTGTCGGACACCTCGTTCTGGCCCGTCGCGATCATCGGGGCGAAGAGCGCGACGTACGCCAGCATCATCCGCGTGTACGCCTGGAGGAAGCCCCACACCCCCACCGGCGTCCGGTCGCGGACCAGGCCCCGCACCGACCAGCCGTACACGAGGACGCCGATCCCGCCGAGGACGAGCACGGTGACCCACGGCGCCCGCACCGGCGACCACGGCAGCACGACGACCACCCCCACGAGGAACGGCACGAGCGCGAACGCCCCGTAGTGGACCCCGAAGAAGAGCAGCGCGAACCCGTTCTGGCCGCCCTCGTGGCGGCGTCGCACGAGCCGCACCAGCGTCCACGCGTAGATCGTCACGACCTCGATCGCCAGCCACAGCCACACGTCGCCGTACCCGATGGTCCCGGTGAGGACGGCGACGACGGGCGCGAGGTTGGCCGCGAGCACGAGCATGACGACGAGGACGCGCGCCTGCCCCGCGCCGAGGGAGTCGCCCGCCCGCAGCGCGAGCTGGACACCGAGGACGCGGCCGAGCCCGTGGAGCAGCGCCCTCACGACCCCCCACCCCGCCCCGCCCCGACGGGCACGACCGACCCCGGCCGCCCGTCCATCCGGCGCAACGGCGACAGCCACCCGAACACCGCGGCGAGGAGACCCACCGCCACGACCGACACGAGCGCCACCCGAAGCCCGACGAGCCCGGCCAGCGCACTGGCCCCCAACGCCCCGAAGGTCCAGCCGACCCCGAACGAGAGCATCCGGCCGGCGGTGTTGACCCGTCCGAGCAGCGGCTCGGGGGTCACCTGCTGGCGGTAGGTCATCGAGTTGAGGATGACGCCCTGGTACGAGACGCCCCACACGACCATCCCGACGACGGCCACGGCCCACGAGGACGTCGTCGTCACCACGACGCCGGTGACGCCGGCCACCGGCAGCCAGAGCAGGGTCAGCCGGTTCGGCGTCAGCCGCCGCAGGAGCCACGGCGTGATCGCCGCGACGAGCATCCCGCCGACGCCCCACACCGCGAAGAGCAGCCCGAACCGCAGCCCGCTCGTCCCGACCCCGAGCAGCCGGTCGGCGAACGGCACCGACAGCGACATGAACCCGGCCCCCGACAGGGACAGGAGGAAGCCGATGATCGTCTGCGAGCGCACCCCCGCGTGCCCCCAGAGGAAGCGCAACCCTTCGCCGACCTCGGTGACGAGCACTCGCGGCCTCAGCCGGGGCAGCCCGGACCGGCTCTGCGACAGCTGGGTCCGGATCCCGAACACGCACACGGCCGACGCCACGAACGACAGCGCATCGACCCCCAGCAGCACCGCGGGGTCGACGAACGCCAGGAGGACGCCGGTCGCCATCGGGACGCCGAGGTCGAGGAAGGAGCCCACCCCCCAGATCGCCGCGTTCGCCTCGCCGATCCGGTCGCGACCGACGATGGCGGGCAGGGCCCCGAAGGCAGCGCCGTCGAAGAAGACGAACGCCGCCTGCGAGAGGAACCCCGCGGCCAGGGCGTGGGGCGCGGTCAGCGTCCCGAACCAGTGGGCCAGCGGCACCGACACGATGGCGAGCGCCGCGACGACATCGGCGACGACCATGACCCGGCGGCGGTCGAGCCGGTCGGACAGGGCGCCCGAGAACAGCCCCAGCAGCAGGTAGGGCAGGCCCTCGACGACGGTGATGAGCGCGGTGAGCGACGGGCTCCCGCTCAGCCGGTAGACGAGGACCGGCAGCGCCACGGCCGTGACGAGCGTCCCGGTGATCGAGACCTCGCGGGCCAGCCAGTAGCGCCGGAAGTCACGGTCGCGGCGCAACGGCGGCCGGGCGACCGGGGCCGCCCCCGCCCCCGCCTCCGTCACAGGGCGGACGCGGCGGCTCGACCCGCGGCCCTCCCGGAGAACAGGCAGCCGCCGACGAAGGTCCCCTCGAGGGCGCGGTACCCGTGGACCCCGCCACCGCCGAAGCCGGCCACCTCGCCGGCCGCGAACAGCCCCGGCACCGGCGACCCCGACGCGTCGAGGACGCGGCTCGACAGGTCGGTGTGCAGGCCGCCGAGCGTCTTGCGCGACAGCACCCGCAGGCGCACCGCCACCAGTGGCCCGTGCTTCGGGTCGAGGATGCGGTGGAGGGGGAACGCGCGCTTGGTCAGCCGGTCGCCGCGGTACTTCCGGGCCGCGCGGATCGCGGTGATCTGGCCGTCCTTGGCGTAGGCGTTGTCGACCTGGCGGTCGCGTTCGACGACCTGCCGCTCGATGTGCTCGGCGTCGAGCGGGGCGTCGGGGGTCAGCGCGTTCATCTTCCCGACGAGCGCGCGGACGGTGACCGCGGTGAGCCAGTCCTCGCCGTGGTCGAGGAACGCCCTGACCGACGGCGTCACCTTGGTGATCGGCCGCTTGAGGACGTCGCGGTAGCGCCGCTGCGTGAGGTCGAGGTTCTGCTCCGACCCCGACAGGGCGAACTCCTTGCCGACGATCGAGCTGTTGAGGACGAACCACGAGTGGTCGAACCCGGTGTGCCGCAGGTGGTCGAGGGTGCCGAGGGTGTCGTAGCCCGGGTAGTTCGGCGCCGGGAGCCGGTTGCCCGCACCGTCGAACCACATGGACGACGGGCCCGGGAGGATGCGGATCGCGTGTCCCGGCCACACCGGGTCCCAGTTGCGCACGCCCTCGACGTAGTGCCACATCCGGTCGCGGTTGACGACGGTTCCACCGGCCGCCTCGGTGATGGCGATCATCCGGCCGTCGACGTAGGCCGGCACCCCGGTGAGCAGCTCGGCGGGCGGATCGCCCAGTCGTGCAGGCCAGTTCGCACGGACGAGGTCGTGGTTCCCGCCGATGCCCCCGGAGGTGACGATGACGGCCTGGCCCCCGTACTCGAAGTCGCCGACGACGTCCCGGTTGCTCTCGACGCCGCGTGGCGAGGAGTCGGGGGCGAGGACCGCTCCGCGCGCCCCGGTGACGACACCACCCGACGTCACGAGCTCGTCGACCCGGTGCCGTGCCCGGTAGAACACCCGGCCGGCGGCGATGTGCTCGCGCACCCGCTCGGCGAAGGGGGCGACGACCCCGGTCCCCGTGCCCCACGGGATGTGGAAGCGCGGCACCGAGTTGCCGTGCCCGCCCGACGTCCCGTCACCGCGCTCGGCCCAGCCGACGACGGGGAAGAACGAGATCCCCCTCTCGCGCAGCCAGGCCCGCTTCTCGCCGGCCGCCCACTCGACGTAGGCGCGGCCCCACCTCCGCCCCCAGTGGTCGGGGCCCGGGCTGCCGTCGTCGGCGACGAGCCGGTCCCAGCCGGCGGTCCCCTGCCAGTCCTGCCAGGCGAGGTCGAAGGAGTCGGAGATGCCCATCCGGCGCTGCTCGGGGCTGTCGACGAGGAACAGGCCGCCGAAGCTCCACCACGCCTGGCCGCCGAGGTTGGCCTCGCTCTCCTGGTCGAGGAGGACGACCGAGCGCCCGGCCTCCGCGAGCTCGCAGGTGGCCACGAGGCCGGCGAGCCCGGCCCCCACGACGACGACGTCGGCATCCATGGGTGAAACCTAGTGCCCGAGGACCCGCAGCCGGCCGTCCTCGACGACGTGTGCAAGGTGCGAGACGTCGGGGATGACGACGTCCGCGACCTCCTCGAGCTCCTCGCGCGGCGTCGTGCCGAGGACGCCGACGAGACCGCGGCACCCGGCGTCGCGCGCCGCCCTCAGGCCGGCGACCGAGTCCTCGACGACGAGGCAGTCGGCGGGGTCGACGCCGAGGCGGCGGGCGCCCTCGAGCCAGGGGTCGGGGAACGGCTTGCCGCGCTCGACGTCGCTGGCGGTGACGACGACCTCGGGATGCGACAGGCCGGTCGCGGTGAGCCGCGCCTCGGCGAGGTCGTCGGTGCTCGACGTGACGATGGCGGCGGGTACGGCACCGGCGTCCAGCGACCCCAGGAGCTCGGCCGCCCCCGGCAGCACGGTGATGCCCGCGACGTCGGCGACCTCGATCTCGCGGATCCGTGCGAAGGCCCGCACCCGCACGTCCTCGGGGAGCAGCTGCGCGATGAGGTTCTCCGCGGTGACGCCGTGGAAGGCGCGCAGGAGGGTCGGGTCGACGCCGAACTCCTCGCTCCACTGGGCCCACGACCGCTCCACCGAGCCGATGGAGTCGATGAGGGTGCCGTCCATGTCGAGCAGGACGGCGGAGAAGGGCTCGGCGAAGACCGAGGAACGAACGGGGGTCGGCATGCGCCCAGCGTAGGTGGGCGACCTAGGGTGGTCCGCATGGCCGAGCCGCGCCCGACCACACCCGCGTCGGCCGGGCGTGCCCCGGGCCGCGCGCCGGGTCGTGCCCCCGGTCGCGCGCCGGGTCGTGCCCCCGGTCGCGCGCCGGGCCGTGCCCCCGGACGCGCGCGGGTCCGACGGCTCGTCGGCCACCCGCGGACCGCCGTCCTCAGCTCGACCGCCGCCGCCGTGTCCCTCGTCGGGGGCTGGACGTGGGCCGCGGCCACCCAGCCCGGAGGCTTCGACCAGGCGGCGGAGTCGATCAGCGCCCTCGCCGCGGCCGCGACCCCGCACCGCTGGATCATGACGACGGCGCTCGTCCTCACCGGCGTCGCCCACCTCGTCACGGCGTGGGGGCTGGAGGCCGCCCGGCGCCCGGGTCGCCTGCTGCTCGCCGCGGCCGGGCTCGCGACGATCGGCGTCGCCGCCCTCCCGCTCCCGTCGCGCACCGAGGCCTCGCCGGCCCACACCGCCGTCGCGACGCTGTCCTTCGTGCTGCTCGCGGTCTGGCCGTGGTTCGCGGCGCGGCCCGACGGCCCGCCCGTCCTCCGCCCGCGCGTCGCCCGGCCGGCGGCCGTGGTCCTGGCGCTGGCGGTCGCCTCCCTCGGTCTCGGGATCGGGCTCGGCGGAGGGCTGTTCGGCCTCCACGAGCGGCTCGTCGCGCTCGTCACCGTGCTGTGGCCGTTCGTCACGGCGGTCGGCACGTGGTGGTGGTTCGGCCACCGGGTCGGCTCCCGGCGGGTCCGCCACGCCCTCGCCGCGGTCGGCCTGACGATGGCGTGCGCCTTCGCCGGCGTCTTCGCGACGGCCGTTGCGCCCGTCACCGCCGAGACGCGCCACTACAAGGCGAGCGTCTCCCTCGACCCCGACCCCGGCCGGGGCGGCGACCTCGTGGCGACGACCGCGTTCGGCGACATCGTCGTCGGGTTCAGCGGGCCCGCGCCCGGGATCGACGCCGTCCCGCAGGTCAAGGCCTCGATCACCGACCTGCTCTCGCGGCCGGGGGTCTCGCTCGCGTCGCTGCGCCCGGGGCCGGAGGAGCTGAGCGCGGCCATCCGCGATGCCGCGGTCGACGTCGTCGTCCGGTTCACGGTCGGGGCGCTCGGCGTCGTCCTCCTCGTCCTGGCCGGGTGGGCGGTCGTGACGAGGCGACGCCCTCCGCAGGCCCTCGTCGTCGCCGGGCTCGTCGGGTGGCTGGCGTCGACGGCGGCGGTCGGGGGGTCGCTGTGGGCGACGTACCAGCCCGACCGGCAGGAGACGTTCACGACGACCGGTGTCCTCGGCACGCTCCAGCGCAACCAGGGGATCCTGTCCGACGTCGAGACCCGCGCCACCCAGGTCGCCCCCTACCTGCGCAACCTCATCGCCCTGTCGACGGCGCTCCAGCAGAAGTACGCCGCCGCCCCGCTCGAGTCCGACACCTCACTGCGCGTCCTCCTCGTCAGCGACATCCACGGCGGCAACCAGTACCCCCTGATGCGCACGGTCATCGAGGAGGAGTCGATCGACCTCGTCGTCGACGCCGGCGACCTCGTGAACTTCGGGACCGTGCAGGAGGGCGAGGTGGCCGGCATCTTCTCCGGCATCGAGTCGGTCGGCGTCCCCTACCTGTTCGCCCGGGGCAACCACGACGCGACGAGCGCCACCGACACGGCCGTCCTCGACCGGCTCGCCGAGATCCCCAACGTGGTCCTCCTCGAGGACGGGGCGGGCGACTACACCGAGGTCGTCGCCGGCGGCGTGCGGATCAGCGGGTTCAACGACCCACGGTGGTTCGGCGACTCGGGCAAGGGCTCCCCCGCCAAGCAGGTCCCGGCCCGCGAGGCGTACCTCGCCGCGTTCACCGGCCGCCCCGTGGCCGACCTCGTCGTCGGCCACGAGCCGTGGGCCGTGCAGGGCATCGAGGCCGGGGTGCTCGCCAACGGGCACATGCACTCGGTCGACCTCGAGGGCAACCGGGTCCAGGCCGGGACGTTCACCGGCGGGGGCCCGCTGAGCCACTTCCTCGCCGACGAGGGCGGCGAGGAGCTCGTCGGGCAGCCGTCGGCGTTCGACGTCCTCACCTTCGGCACCGACTGCCACCTCGCGACGCTGACCCGCTACCGGTTCCGCGACGTCATCGAGGGGCGGCCCGCCTACGACGACGTCTCGCTCGTCAACGGTCGCCGGGTCGACGGTCGCGAGGTCGACCCGGCCCGGGTGTGCACCTCCGACGGGGAGGTCACGACCGAGACGGTGCCGGCCGTGGCGGCGGGGTCGACGCCCGCGCCGACGCCGACGTCCTCGGGCACGCCGTCGGTCGTCGCGACGCTGCCGAGCCCGTCCGCCGGCCCCTGAGGTGGGCCCGGAGGGTCGGGTCCGGACGTCAGCCCTTGAGGTCGGGGAACATGTCGTCGCGCCACTCGGTGCCCTCGGGGGCGCCGTCGCCGGCGGCGAGCTCCTCCTCGCGGTGGCGCAGCTCGACGCGGCGGATCTTGCCGCTGATGGTCTTGGGCAGCTCGGAGAACTCGAGGCGCCTGACCCGCTGCCACGGCTGGAGGTGCTCGCGGGCGTACCGGAGGATGTCGCGGGCGGTGTCCTTCGTCGGTTCGTGGCCGGGGGCGAGGACGACGTAGGCCTTGGGGACGGCCAGGCGCACGGCGTCGGGGGCGGGGACGACGGCGGCCTCGGCGACGGCGGGGTGCTCGATGAGGACGGACTCGACCTCGAACGGGCTGATCTTGTAGTCGCTGGCCTTGAAGACGTCGTCGGTGCGCCCGACGTAGGTGATGTAGCCGTCGGCGTCGCGGGAGGCGACGTCACCGGTGTGGTACCAGCCACCGGCCATCGCCTCGGCGTTGCGCTCCGGGTCGCCCTGGTAGCCCGTCATCAGCGGCAGCGGGTGGAGCGAGAGGTCGAGGCAGAGCTCGCCCTCACCCTCGCCGTCGATGCGCTCGTGGGTCAGCGGGTCGACCAGGGCGACCGGGACGCCCGGGAGGGGGCGGCCCATCGAGCCCGGCTTGACCGCCGATCCGGGGGTGTTGCCGACGGCGGCGGTCATCTCGGTCTGGCCGTAGCCGTCGCGCAGCTGAAGGCCCCAGGCGCGGCGGACCTGCTCGATGACCTCGGGGTTGAGCGGCTCCCCCGCGCCGACGACCTCGCGCAGGCTGCCCGGCCCGTCGGACAGGTCGGCGTTGATGAGCATCCGCCACACCGTCGGCGGGGCGCAGAAGCTGGTGACCTCGTTCTCGCGCAACGTCTCCAGCAGCTTCTCGGCGTCGAACTTCGCGTACGACAGCACGAAGATCGTCGCCTCGGCGATCCACGGCGCGAAGAAGCACGACCACGCGTGCTTGGCCCAGCCGGGGCTGGAGATGTTGAGGTGGACGTCGCCGGGGCGCAGCCCGAGCCAGTACGCCGTGGACAGGTGGCCGACGGGGTAGGAGACCTGGGTGTGCTCGACGAGCTTGGGCTTCGAGGTCGTGCCGGAGGTGAAGTACAGCAGCAGGGGGTCGGTCGGCGTGGTGCCGGGGTGCGGCGTGGGCGGGACGTCCTCGTCGTAGGCCGGGCGCAGGTCGGCCCACCCGTCGGCGGCCTTCGTGCAGATGCGCCCGTAGTCGCCCGGGACGTCGTCGAACTTGCCCGTCTGGTCGGGAGTGGTGATGACGAAGCGCGCTCCCCCGCGCTCGACCCGGTCGGTCAGGTCGGCCGTCCCCGCTGCCGTCGTCGTCGGCATCAGGACGGCGCCGAGCTTGACGACCGCGAGCATGCAGTCCCACAGCTCGAGCTGGTTGCCGAGCATCAGCATCACGGCGTCGCCCTTGCGAACTCCCCGGTGCGCGAGCCAGGCGGCGACCCGGTCGGAGCGGGCCGCCATGGCGTCGAAGCTGATCTCGCAGCTCGCGCCGTCCTCCTCCATCACGACCAGGGCGAGGTCGTCGTTGCCGCGGGCGATGGCGTCGAACCAGTCGATGCCCCAGTTGAAGGTGTCCCCGACGTCCGGCCACGCGAACTCGTCCACGGCCTTCTGGTGGTCTCCCCGCAGGGCCACCAGCTGGTCCCGCGCCTCCCGGTACCGCTCCGTCGCACTCATGACCTCACTCTGGCACCACCCCACCGGGACGGCCATGCCTCCGACGGTGCCGACACGTCACCATCCGGCTCCGGTGCCACGACCGTGGTCTCGGGCGGTCGGGGGCACCTACGATCGTGACCTCACCCCCGATCACGAGGAGCCGGTCCATGCCTGTGACGCGCGGGTTCTTCCGACGCCGGCCCGACTCCGCGGGACGGATTCCGCCGGGGCAGTACGACGTGGGTGGCGGCTGGCCGGTGCTGACGGCGGAGGCCACGCCCGGCATCCCGCCGGAGTCCTGGAGCATCACGGTCGACGGCCTCGTGGACCGGCCGACGACCTGGACCTGGGACGAGGTGCACCAGCTGCCGGGGTCGTCCTACACGGGCGACATCCACTGCGTGACGACCTGGACGAAGCTCGACGTGGTCTTCGGCGGTGTCTCCGTCGACACCCTGCTCGACGCCGCCGCGCCGCGGGCTGAAGCAGGTTTCGTCATGGCGCACTCGTCAACGGGGTACACGACCAACCTGCCCCTCGCGGATCTCACCGACGGCAAGGCGTGGGTCGTCTGGGAGTACGGCGGGAAACCCCTGACACCGGAGCACGGTGGTCCGGTGCGGTTGCTGGTCCCGCACCTGTACTTCTGGAAGTCCGCCAAGTGGATCAGCCGGTTGGAGCTCATCGCCCACGACCGCCCGGGATTCTGGGAGCGCAACGGCTACCACGACCGTGGGGACCCGTGGCTCGAGCAGCGGTACCAGGGCGATCCGTGACCGACGAAGACCCCTTCGACGCTCTAGCCTCGGGTCCCACCGCCTGGACGACCGGGCGGATCATCACCAAGGACCTTCCGGCACCGCATCTCGTCCGGCTGCGCATGCTGGTCGACGACCGCCGGCGCCACTGGCCGGGCCAGCACTACGTCATCCGGCTGCGCGCCCCGGACGGCTACACCGCCCAACGGTCGTACTCCGCGGCCTCCGACGACAGCGACCCCCTCGTGGAGTTCCTCGTCGAGCGGCTCCCGGACGGAGAGGTCTCCGGTTTCCTCGCCGACGTCGCCGAGGTGGGTGACGTCCTCGAGATGCGCGGCCCGATCGGGCGGTGGTTCAGGTGGGACACCCACACCCCGGCCCTGTGCCTGGTCGGCGGGACCGGGGTGGTCCCCGCGGTCGCCATGCTCCGGGCGGCGCGACACCTGGGCCGCCCGGACCTGTTGCGCGTCATGGCCGTGGCGCGCACCCCGGAGGAGTTGCCGTACGCCGAGGAGCTGGAGCGGGCTGGTGCGAGCATCGCCTACACCCGGCACTCGACGAGCGCACGGACGGCAGGCCCTCCCACAAAGGCAGAGATCACCGGGTTGCTCGGCGAGGCCCAGCTCGCCTACGTGTGCGGCTCCTCGAGGTTCGCCTCGTTCGCGGAGGACCTCGTCATCGAGTCGGGGATGAGCCCGGAAGCGGTCCGGGTCGAACGGTTCGGCATCACGGCCTGAGAGTTCCGCGTCATCACTGCGGCGGCTCGACCGTCCGGTCCCCGGTCAGGACCGGACGAGGCGCACCCCGGTCACGAGGAGCCAGACGAGCCAGGCGACGAACCCGAGGAGCCCGACGAAGAGGAGGGGGGAGCCGTCGGCGACCGCGAGGTTGCCGACGCCCGCGGCGAGGAGCAGGCTCCCACCCACCAGTCCCAGCGGGCGCTGCCAGTCGGGGGTCAGACCGCTCGCGTGCGTGGCCAAAGTCGTGCCGAGCGCGGTGGTGCCGAGCATCGGCAGCGCCAGGGCGAACGCCGCCGCGTGGACCTGCCAGACGAGCTCGAACGCGGGCGTCGGCTCGCCCTCTCCGCCGACGGAGAGGGCGAGCCCGACCTGCAGGACGTTGACGAGCACGAGGACGGCCGACAGCGTCGCGCCGGCGGCCACCGCGAGGCGCGACCAGTCGGCGCCCGCTCCGCCGCGCCGCTCCACGAGCCCGTGGAGACCTGCGACGGACACGAGCAGCAGCGGGAGGGAGATCGCGACCAGGCCGGACGCGACGCCGACCGCGTTGCCGTGGGCCGCGTAGTACGTCAGCACGTCCTCGATCGGAGCGCCGAAGGCCGGGGCGCCCGTTCCCGCCAGCACCGCGTTCTCCACCACCACCGCCACGACGAACGCGATCGCCGCGACACCGACGAACCGGCCTCTCCCCGATGGGTGAGTCATCGGGCGGCCGGTCATGCCTGGTGCGGCGCACGGAGGAGCTCGCGGTCCGGAGTGGCCCTCGAGGTCGGCGGCGAGGACGTGCGGCGCGGCCAGGTCCAGGCGGAGCGCAGGATGAAGGCGAGGACGACCAGCTCCAGGGCGACGCCGAGCAGGTAGAAGGACATCCAGGCCTCACCCAGCTGGCCCACGGCGTTGAAGGCCGCGAAGGGGACCTGCACCGACGCCACGACGAGGTTCGTGACGCGGTTGACCCGGGCGGGCAGCGCCATCGACAGCAGCACCATGGAGATGGGGATCGCGAGGAGGGTCAGCGCCGTGAGCGCCCAGGTCTGGGTGATGTCGAACTCCCAGACGACGCCGGCCAGGATGTCCTCGACGACGCCGGGCTTGTAGAAGGCGAGGATGTCCACGTAGGCGTAGAGGAACACGAAGCTGGTCCATGCTGCGGCGAGCTTCGCCTGCACGGGCACGCGCAGGTCCTCCAGCGCGCTGCGGGACCGTGGATGCTCACGCGTGATGTGGGACGGGGACGTACTCATCGATGCTCCTTGCCGTGATCGGGTGTGTCCTCCACGGTCACGGATGTGGTGGGTCGGCACATCAGCCCCGGAGCCGGATTCGACCTGGCCGCCCGCCCAGTGGCCCTGTTGTCCTTTCGGCGGATACGCCGATGACACGGCCTGCCTACGCTGCTCAGGTGGCCATCGACGCAGTGCGCTCGCTCTGGGTCGAACCGAGCCCCACGAACCCCCCGCCCCGCGGGCCGTGGGACTGGGCCCTGGTCTCGGCGTTCCTCTGCTGGTCGGTGGTCGAGGTGGTGGTCCGTCAGAACCTGGCGCCGCTCCCGCTGCTGGTGCTCGGGACGCTCGGGGTCGTGGGCCCGCTGCTGTGGCGACGCACCCACCCGCTCCTCGCCGTGGCGGTCGGTTTCGGGACGCTGACGATCGTCGACGTGGTGAGGATCCTCACCGATGCGCACGGCGCTCTGCTCAACAGCACCTCCGCGGCGCTGGTCCTGACCTACTCGTTGCTCCGGTGGGGCTCGGGCCGGGAGGCCGCAGGCGGGCTCGGCGTGATCCTGCTCTGGCTTCCCGTCACCACCGTCGCCACCCCCACGAGCGCGGCGGACACGGTCGGGGCCTACGGGTTCTTCCTCTCCGCCGCAGCCCTGGGCGCCGCGACCCGCTACCGGGCGAGGGTCCGCCTCCGCGACATCGACCAGGCCCGGGCCCGCGAGCGCGAACAGCTCGCGCGCGAGCTGCACGACACCGTCGCCCACCACGTCTCCGGCATCGCCATCCAGGCCCAGGCCGGCCGCGCCGTCGCGGCCTCCCACCCGGAGCGCGCCGTCGACGCGCTGGCCACGATCGAGGACGCGGCGACCCGGACGCTGACCGAGCTGCGCGCCATCGTCGGCGTCCTGCGCGCCTCGCAGCCCACGGAGTTCGCGCCCCAGCCGGGGGTGCTGGAGGTCGAGCAGCTCGCTGACCACGGCCCGACCCGTCCGTGCGTCGAGGTGACGCTCGGCGGTGAGCTTGGCGACCTCAGCCCCGCGGTCGGGGCCGCGATCTACCGCCTCGCCCAGGAGTCGATCACCAACGCTCGACGGCACGCCCGCCACGTCACTCGGGTCACCGTGGCCGTCACGGGAGACACCGAGCAGGTGCGGCTGACCGTCGAGGACGACGGCTCCTCGGGCCCGACCAGCCGGTCCCCCCACGGCTACGGCCTCGTCGGGATGCGCGAGCGCGCCACCCTGCTCGGCGGCACGTTCCACGCCGGACCCGCGGTCGGCCGGGGATGGCGGGTCGAAGCGAACCTGCCGCGCACCGGGACGCCACGATGAGCATCAGGGTCCTCATCGCCGACGACCAGCCCATCGTGCGCACCGGGCTGACGATGCTCCTCGACGCCCAGCCCGACATCGAGGTCATCGGTGCGGCCGCCGACGGACGGGAGGCCGTGCGCCTGGCGCTTGAGCTCCGCCCCGACGTGGGTCTCTTCGACATCCGGATGCCCCTCATGGACGGCATCGAGGCAACCCGCCGACTCGCCGGTCCCGACGTCACCGACCCCCTGCCGATCGTGGTCATCACGACCTTCGACCTCGACGAGTACGTCCACGGCGCGCTCAAGGCCGGCGCCCGCGGCTTCCTCCTCAAGGACGCCGGACCGACGCTGCTGACCCAGGCGATCCACGCCGCTGCCGACGGGGACGCCCTCATCGCTCCGAGCATCACCGTGCGACTCCTCGCCGCGTTCGCGCACACCCACCCCTCAGCGCCGCGGCAGCCCATCGAACCGCTCACCGCCCGAGAGGAGGAGGTCCTGCGGCCGGTGGCCCAGGGACGCACGAACGGCGAGATCGCCACCGAGCTCCACATCACCGTGAGCACCGTCAAGGCCCACCTCGCCGGCCTCATGAGGAAGCTCGGCGCCCGCAACCGCGTCGAGGTCGCCATGTGGGCCCACGAGACCGGCCGCCTCTGACCGTTCGAGGGCCCCGCGGACGTCGGCTCGCGCTGGGATGAGGGAAGACCGCCGCGCTCCATCCACGTCGACCGCCTCCACGATCCGCCCGGTCGGCCCGCCCACGCAGGTGCTCTCCAGAAGCCGTCAACCCCGTGGATCGATCGATCCACCCGGTTGACAGTTGCGTCGCTGGATCGATCGATCCACCCGGTTGACAGTTGCGTCGCTGGATCGATCGATCCACCCGGTTGACAGTTGCGTCGCTGGATCGATCGATCGCGTGGGTTGAGCAGTTCTGGAGCGGGTGGTGTGGAGGGCCGTGCCGGAGTCCGGGTCGAGACGGTGGTGTGCCGTGGCCGGCTCGCGCTCTCACGTGCCAGTGGGGCAGGACGTGGCTGGTCGGGGTCTGGCTGCGGTTCGGCTGACAGGACGCAGCCGTCGCCGTCGTTCCTAGGATGGAGCGCGTGGACCTGATCCGACATGTCGTCGTGCTCGATGCTGCGGACCTCCGGGCGGAGAGCACGTTCTGGGCCGGGATTCTCGACGGGCGTGTCCACGAGGACGAGGCCTTCCACAGCGTCCTCGACTCCAGCGGGGAGTGGCGCATCGGCGTTCAGCTCGCTCCTGACCACGTCCCTCCGGAGTGGCCGGACGGTGCGTCGCAGCAGGTGCACCTGGACCTGCACGTCCGCGGCCCGCACGATGCGCACGCACAGGTCATGCGGCTCGGGGCGCGAATCCTTCGAGAGGGTGACCTGGAGGCGGAGGAGGGCCACCAGGTGTACGCGGACCCGGCAGGTCATCCGTTCTGCATCGGTTGGGGGCACCCGTCCCGGGAAGCGCTGGCGGAGCTCGTCCGAGGCGGCCAGCCTGGCTGAACGTGCGTCTCGCCTGAGGTGCCGCGACCTCCTCACCTGCCGCGACTGCCTCGTGGGACCACGAGGACGCCGGCGCCGGGGACAGCCCGGCTCTACCGTGGCCGGATGAGCGTGCGCATCGGGTTCCTCCGCGCGGTGAACGTCGGGAGGAGCAGGCGGGTGAAGATGAGCCGACTGGTGACGGTCTGTCAGGACCTCGGCCACCGGGACGTGTGGACCTTCGTCAACAGCGGCAACGTCGTGTTCGACGCGCGCGGAGCGCGGGCATCCGTCGAGGCGACCATGGAGAGGGCGCTCGAGGACGAGTTCGGCTTCGAGTGCACGACCTTCGTCCGCACGGCTGCCCAGTTGAGGACGGCGATGGACGCCAAGCCCTTCACGCTCGTGGCGACGGACACGTACTTCGTCACCTTCCTCAAGAAGCCGCCCTCGGCGACCGCGGCGGCGGCGTTGCAGGCCCTGTCGAACGACGTCGACACTCTCGTGGTGCGGGGTGCCGACGTGCACTGGCGGATGCACGGCAAGTCCACCGACTCGACGCTCTCGGCGCGCGACTGGACCAACGCCGTCGGCGCTCTCACCACCACCAGTCGCAACGTCACGATGCTGACCAGGCTCCTCGCCAAGATCGACGCCAGGTAGACCCGGGCCGGGTCAGGAGGGACGGATCTCGCTGCGGTAGGCGATGTGGGCCTTCGGCTTGTCGCCGCAGGACAGCGGGGCATCCGGCAGGGCCTCGGCCCGGACGTCGACGACCGTCCGCCCCGGCATCGCGCCGCGGCCGAGGACCTCGACCGTCGTGTGGTCGCCGTCCTCCTCGACCAGGCCCGGCGTGAGGTCGTCGATGCCGCCGCGTCCGTGGGCTCCCAGCACCGCGACGATCGCGGCCTGCACCGCCGGCAGGAAGCGTGTCGTCCCCCGCAGGAACGTCGCGTCGACGGCGTCCTCGCGCAGGGCGGTGACCGCGGCGACCGCGGTGTCGGGGTCGAGCCGGCCGAGGCACGCCCCATCGGGCAGGGACAACAGCGTCCCGGCGAAGCGGTGGCCCCCGAGGTGGGTGCACTCCCACACCTGGTCGGGCAGCGCCTTGGCGAGGGTGGCGACGATGGGGCGGCCGCGGACGGCGCAGCAGGCGTCGCGGACGCCGTGGGTGCAGACGAGGACCATCGGGTCGGCGTCCTCGTCGCTCATGCTCAGCGGCGGGCCGAGGGCGTGGGCGGCGGCGAGCAGGTCCTCCGACCGTCGCCAGAACCCCCGGATCCAGGTGCGACGGATCGTGTCGACGGCGTACCAGGCGGTGGCGTCGTCACCGGGCTCGCGGCGGCCGGGACGGCGGACCAGCAGGACCTTGCCGCCGAAGGACGCACACGTCTCCTCGATGGCGGCGCCCACCGGGCCGAGGAGCGGGGGCGTCTGCATCGGCTTCTTCGCCCACGGTCCCGGGTGCTCGATGAGCAGCCACCGGGACGCGACCGGCGCCGAGCCGGCCTGCGGGTCGGCGCGGTGGCGGGACGCGGCGGAGCAGCGCGAGAGATCGGACAGGACCACCCCGCGAGCCTATGCGAGCGCGCTCCCCCCGGAGCCGGGACCTCCCACCGACCGCTCGACGGGCGCCGACGCCCGCTCCGCACTACGGTCGGCCCATCCGCACACCGTCGTGAAGGAGAACCCATGGCCCACCGTCGTGCCCTGGCCGCAGCCGCTCTGGCCGCGGTGACCGCCCTCGTCGTCTCCGCCGCGCCGGCCGCGGCCGCCGCGCCCTCGTACGTCGCCCTCGGCGACAGCTACTCGTCGGGCACCGGCACCCGCAGCTACATCCTCGACGGCACGACGTGCCTGCGCTCGGTGTACGCCTACCCCTCGCTCATCGCCTCGGCCCGCGGCTACGCGCTGAACTTCCGGGCCTGCTCGGGCGCGAAGATCCCCGACGTCACGAACACCCAGCTGTCGGCCCTGACGGCGAGCACGACCTACGTGACGATCTCGATCGGCGGCAACGACGCCGGCTTCGTCGACGTCCTCACGACGTGCGCGCAGCCGTCGTGGCTCAGCAACTGCAACGGCGCCGTCGACAAGGCGCAGAGCTACATCCGCAACGCCCTCCCCACGGCACTGAACACCCTCTACGCCCAGATCCGTTCTCGCGCACCGCAGGCGAAGGTCACCGTCGTCGGCTACCCGCGCATCTTCAACGGCACCGACTGCAACCTCCTCACCTGGTTCTCCGGCACCGAGATGAGCCGTCTCAACGCGACCGCCGACCTCATGAACAGCACGCTGAGCGGCCGCGCCTCCGCGGCCGGCTTCTCCTTCGCCAACCCGACCTCGGCGTTCCTCGGCCACGCGGTCTGCGACAACCCGGAGTACCTCAACGGCCTGTCGAACCCGATCGTCGAGTCCTTCCACCCCAACCGACTCGGCCAGGCGAGCGGCTACACGCCCGTCGTCAGCCCGCTCGTCACCGGGTCGACCGTCACGGCCGGCCCGGCCCTGATGACGAAGGCCGCCGGTTCGTCGGCCCGCCTCGCCGACCAGCAGCGCAGGTACGCGGCCCTCGACGCGTCGATCGCGCCCGAGGAGTTCGTCGCTCCCGACCTCACGACGCCGGCCGCCAAGGCCGCGGCGAGGAAGGCCGGGGTCGACCTGTCGAGCCGCGCCAGCATCGACGCCGCAGACCGCCGGTACGCCGCGGCGCAGGCGCGCGCCTTCCTCGCCCGCTGACCGCCCGCTGACCGTCCGGCCAGCGGTCCGGCCACGACGGCCCGGCACCGGTCCTGAGAGGATCGGGGCCGGGCCGTCGTCGCACCGGGGCACGCGGCCGCACGCCTCAGGAGGCACGCATGACCGACCGACCGCTCGTCGCCGGGGTCGACACCTCGACCCAGTCGTGCAAGGTCGTCGTCCGCGACGCCGAGACCGGCGAGGTCGTCCGCAGCGGTCGCGCGTCGCACCCGGACGGCACCGAGGTCGACCCGCGCCACTGGTGGGCGGCGTGGGAGGAGGCGACGTCGGGCGGGCTGCTCGACGGCGTCGCGGCCCTCGCGGTCGGCGGCCAGCAGCACGGGATGGTCCTCCTCGACGATCAGGACGAGGTCGTGCGACCGGCCCTGCTGTGGAACGACACCCGCTCGGCGCAGGCGGCCGCCGACCTCGTCGACGAGCTCGGCGCGCAGGCGTGGGCCGACGCCACCGGGGTCGTCCCCGTGGCCGCGACGACCGTGAGCAAGCTCCGCTGGGCCGCCACCGAGGAGCCCGACAGCCTGGAGCGCGCGGTGCGCTGCGTCCTCCCCCACGACTGGCTGACCGGCCGCATCCTTGAGGCGAGCGGCGGCCGCGACGGCTGGACCACCGACGGCGGCGACGCCTCGGGCACCGGCTACTGGTCGGCCGGGACCCGCTCGTACCGCAAGGACCTCCTGCGCCAGGCCGTCGGCACGGTCGGCGCGCACCTCGACGTCCCCCGCGTCGCCTCGCCCACCGAGGTCGTCGGGCGGACCTCCTCCGGGATGGCCGTGGCCGCCGGCACGGGCGACAACATGGGCGCCGCGATGGGCCTCGGCCTCGGGCGGGGCGACGTCGTCGTCTCGCTCGGCACCTCGGGCACCGCCTTCGCCCGGCACGACCGCCCGACCGCCGACCCCACCGGCGCGGTCCAGTCGTTCGCCGACGCCGAGGGCGGCTTCCTCCCCCTCGTCTGCACCCTCAACGCGGCGCGCGTCCTCACCTCCGGGGCCGCGATGCTCGGCACCGACCTCGCGGGGCTCGACCGGCTGGCCCTGGCCGCCGGGCCGGGAGCCGGCGGCCTCATCCTCCTGCCCTACCTCGACGGCGAGCGCACCCCCAACCTCCCCACCGCCACCGGCTCGCTGCACGGGCTCACCCGCGGCAACGCGACCCCCGAGAACCTCGCCCGCGCGGTCGTCGAGGGCATGCTCCTCGGCCTCTCCGACGCCGTCGAGCGGGTCCGCGACGCCGGGTCACCGGTGGAGCGGATCCTCCTCATCGGTGGGGCCGCCGCGTCGCAGGCGGTGCAGGAGATCGCCCCCGACCTCTTCGGCGTCCCCGTCGCGGTGCCCGCGCCGGGTGAGTACGTCGCGGCCGGCGCGGCCCGCCAGGCGGCCTGGGCGCTGTCGGGTGCGGAGACCGCGCCGACCTGGGAGGTCGACATCGACGTCACGATCGAGCCGGGTGCTGCCTCCGAGGCCGCCTGCGGTTCCGAGGTGCGCGAGCGCTACGCCGCCCTCGTCGCCTCGACCTTCCCCGTGGCGCGCTGAGTCAGGCGGTGGTGCCCGGCTCGAGCCGGGCCCCGGCGGGGACGACGACCCCGCGGCCGACGACCGACTGGCGCGCCACGACGGCGATGTGGTCGTCGTGCGCACGGGTGGCGCGGGTCGCCTCGCCGACGCGCGTGGCGGCCTCGATCCGCACGTCCTCGTCGATGATGGAGGTCGTGACCCGCGCATCGCGGCCGACGTGCACGCCGGAGAAGAGCACGGCGTCCTCGACGACCGCACCCTTCTCGATGACGACGCCCGGCCCGATCACGCTGCGCCGCACCGTTCCTCGCAGCACGCAGCCGGGGCTGACGAGCGAGTCCTCGATGACCGCGCCGGCGTCGATGCGGGTGGCCGGCTGCTCGGGCCACTTGGTGATGACGGGCCAGTCGGGCCGGGCGAGGGCGTCGACCCGGCCGGCGAGGAGGTCGCGGTGGGCGGCGAGGTACGAGGCGGGCGTGCCCAGGTCGGCCCAGTAGCCCTCGAGCGGCCACGCGTGGACGGTGCCGTCGCGGATGAGCCGCGGGAGCAGGTGCTCGCCGAAGTCGCCGATCCCGGTGCCGCCCTCCTCGTCGGCCGGCGCGAGCTCGCGGCGCAGCTCGTCGAGGGTGCGGACGAGGACCTCGGGGTCGTAGACGAAGACCTCGGCCGAGATCGTCGTCGACCTGGGCTTGTCTGGCTTGTAGTCGACGCCGGTGACTTCGTGACCGCGCCCGACGGAGATGACGGCCTTGTCGGCGGCCTGGGTCCGCGTGACCTCGGTGGTGACGACGGTGCAGTCGCTCCCGCGCTCGAGGTGCGCCGTGACGACGGCCCGCAGGTCGAGGGCGAAGACCTGGTCGGTGGACATGACGACGACGGCGTCGGCCCCGAAGTCGCGGATGGAGTCGGCGTAGCGGTGGAGGTCGTCGCCGTTGCCGCTGGAGAACCCGGTGACGGCGATCGAGCCCCCGCCCTCCTCGGGCATCAGCCAGCGCAGCCCGCCGCGGGTGCGGTCGAGGTCCCACGGGCGGCCCGACGCGAGGTGCCGGTGGAGCGAGCCCGCCTGGTACTGGACCGAGAGCCAGACGTCGGAGATGCCGCTGTGCGCGAGGTTGCTCAGCGCGATGTCGACGAGCTGGTAGCAGCCGCCGAACGGCAGGGTCGGCTTGGCGCGCTCGCGGGTGAGGACGTCCATCCGGGAGCCCTGCCCACCGGCCTGGACGACCGCCAGCACCTTCGACGTCGACCTCACGGGGCCCACTGTGCCCCATGGCGAACGGGACCGCCCCGGCGCACCACCCCTAGGGTGGACCGATGAGCGATCCCCGCGAGCTCGACCTCGTCCTCGTCGGCGCCACCGGCTTCGTCGGCCGCCTCACCGCGCAGCACCTGGCGCAGCACGCCCCCGCCGGGGTGCGGATCGCCCTCGCCGGGCGCTCGCTGACCCGGCTGCAGCGGCTGTCGCGCGAGCTCGAGGGCGCCGCACGCGACTGGCCGCTCATCGCGGTCGACACCACGGACGCCGCGGCGTGCGCCGAGCTGGCCGCCCGGACGCGGGTCGTCGCGACGACGGTGGGGCCCTACCTCCGGCTCGGCGGACCCCTGGCCAGGGCCTGCGCCGAGGCCGGCACGCACTACGCCGACCTCACCGGCGAGGTCCTCTTCGTCCACCGCAGCATCGCCGAGAACCACGCCACCGCCCAGCGCACCGGCGCGCGCATCGTCCACGCCTGCGGGTTCGACTCGGTCCCGAGCGACCTCGGGGTGCTGCTCTGCGCCGAGGCCGCGCGGGCCGACGGTGCCGCTCTCGGGCGGACCGCGCTCGCAGTGCGCAGCATGAAGGGTGGCTTCAGCGGCGGGACGATCGACTCGGCGCGCACCCAGGTCGACACGCTGCGCTCCGACCCGACGCTCAAGGCCGTGGGTGACGACCCGTGGGCGCTGGCCGAGGGAGGGCGGCCGCCGCGGCCGCCGCGGTCGTCCGGCTCGGGTGGGTCCGGGCGTCCCGGTGGTGGCGCGTCGTCATCGGGGGCCCTGCCGTCGTGGGTGCCGGGTCCGGTCGGTGACCTCGTCGCGAAGGTCGAGAAGGCCTCGCCCGTGCGTCGCGAGCAGGGGTCCGACCACTTCACCGGCCCCTTCGTCATGGCGGCGTTCAACACCCGCGTCGTCGCGCGGTCGGCCTCGCTCCTCGGCTACGGCACCGGCTTCCGCTACCGCGAGTACTCGGACTACGGCTCCGGGGTCAAGGGAGCCGTGACCGCCGGGGTGACCTCGGCCGCGCTGCTCGGCGTCCTCGGCGGCCTGTCGTTCCCGCCGCTGCGGCCGGTCGTCGACCGGGTGCTGCCCAAGCCGGGCGAGGGTCCGAGCGCCGAGGCGATGACGAGCGGCCGCTTCCGGATGGAGGTCACCGCCGAGGCCACCAACGGCGCCCGGTACCGCTCCACCGTGTTCGCGCCCTACGACCCGGGCTACAGCGGCACCGCGATCATGTTCGGCGAGGCGGCGCTCGCCCTGTGCGACGACGCCGCCCTCCCGGCCGACGTCGCCGGCGTCCTCACGCCCGCGACCGCCATCGGGATGCCGCTGGCCGACCGCCTGCGCGCCCACGGCTTCGCCCTCGAGGTCGACCGCCTCCCCGGCTGATCGCCTCGGTCCCGGACCTCCTCGCGGGTGCGGCGAACCATCACTGTGGGCCATGTCCCGCGCCCTCGACGAGGACCAGACCGGGGAGATCGGCGCTCGGTGCGTCGTCCCGGCCGAGGGAGGTCGTCATGTGGTGGTCAGCAGGTGCTCTGGTCGCGGTGCTGGTGGTCGTCTGGCTCGTCGAGCGGCGACGCGGGAGCCAGGGAGGGGCGGCGGCCGAGGACCGTCACCTCGACCTGCCCGACATCCGTGGGGGCGCAGGCCCCGGGGCGGGGTACGGCGGCGGTGGCGGCTGAACGGGCCTGACCCGAGCCTCACTCGACGGCGTCGATGAGCCGCCGCAGCGCCGCGACGTGCCCGCGCAGCGCGCGGTGGCCGGCGTCGGTGAGGCCGACCCACGTGGTGCGCCTCCCCGCGTGCACGCCCTTGCGGCTGCGGACGTAGCCCGCGTCGGCGAGTGCCGAGACGTGCTTCGAGAGCACCGAGTCGCTGACGCCGAGGGCGTCGCGCAGGGTGGCGAACTCCGCCTCCGACACCGCCGCGAGCGACGTCACCAGCTGGAGGCGGGTCGGCGCGTGGATGAGGGGGTCGAGCTCGGTCATCGGCCGACGACCACGAGGGCCACGAAGCCCAGGCACGCGGCGACGGCGAGGCCCGCCAGCACGCGCGGCGACGCCCCGCGCGCGTGGGGCACGGGGTCCTGCCGGTAGGCGTGCCACCACTGACGGGCCCCGAGGGCGTAGCCGACCCCGCCCGCCACCGCCGCGACGCCGACGACCCACCAGGTCTGCGAGAAGGCGGCCCAGACGGCCGCGGCGAGCGAGCCGAGGTAGGCCGTCGACGCGATGGTCCCGCTGCCGAGGACGACCCGGCTCGCCAGGCCGTCGACCCGCACGCCGTTGGCCCGGCGGAACCGGTGCAGGGCCGCCGCGGCCACCCCGAGGAAGACCGCCAGTCCCGCCGCGACGACCCCGAGGCCGGTGACCGACTGGTCCGCGATGCCCCAGGCCGCCGTGGCGATCTGGGCCGCGACCGCGGCGGCGAGGACCGGGAGGAGGCCGGCAGGGAGCCGGAGCTCGCCCACGAGGCGCTGTCGGGACTGGTCCGCGACGGCGAGGAGGGAGCGGGGGTCGTGAGTCTCGTGGTCTGTCGGTTCACTTTCCATAGTGGAAAGTGAACCCCGAACTTTCCAGTTTGGCAAGTGCCGGTCCGTTCGAGGTGGCGCGGCGGTCCCGGGCCCTGCTCGGACACCTCGAACGAGCGGGGACCGGTCGCCGATCGGGCTGCATCTCGCGCCCCACGGCCCCACCGGGCCGGGCTAGGGTCGCACCGAGGCCATCTTGTAAGCGCTTACAGGGAGGCCTCAGGACAGTGTCGTCAACCCGAGGAGCGGTCCCCCGCATGTTCCGACTCAGTGCCACCGTCGCCCTGCTCGCCACGGCCCTCGCCGTCGCCGTCCCGGCCGGAAGTGCCGCCGCGGCCGGACCCGGCAGCCCACCCGACGTCGCCGTCATCGGCCACCGTGGCTCCGGCAACATGGCCCCCGAGAACACCCTCGCCTCGGTCCGTCTCGCCCTCAAGCAGGGCGCCGACTACGTCGAGAACGACATCATGCGCACCAAGGACGGCCAGCTCGTCGTGACGCACGACCTCAGCCTGGCGCGCACGACGAACGTCGAGCAGGTCTTCCCCGAGCGCACCACCTACCAGGTCGCCGACTACACGCTCGCCGAGATCAAGCGGCTCGACGCCGGCTCGTGGTTCGGCTCGGAGTACGCCGGCCAGCGGATCCTCACCCTGCGCGAGTGGGTCGAGGCCGTCGGGTCGAGCGCCGGCATGCTGCTCGAGGCCAAGGACCCGTGGGCCTTCCCCGGCATCGAGACCGACATCGACAAGGAGCTCCGCTCGATCCCGACCTTCGTCCAGGCGCTGCGCAAGGGCAGGGTCATCATGCAGGCGGGGGACGAGGCGTGGCTGCGCAGCTTCCACCAGCTCGCCCCCGACGTCCCGGTCGCGCTGCTCTACTACACCCGACCCACCGACGAGCAGCTCGTCGCCGCGAGCACCTGGCTCGACGCCGTCAACCCGGCGCTCGGCAACATCGACGAGGCCATCGTCGACCGCACCCACGAGCTGGGCCTGAAGACCTACGTCTGGACGGTCAACTTCGGCGGCGACATGAACCGCGGCATCGACTGGGGCGTCGACGGCATCATCACCGACTACCCCGGCGTCCTCGCCGACGTCCTGCGCACCCGCTGACCACCCGCCGCCCGACCGTCGTCGACGGTCGGGCGGTGCTCCGGGTCAGTCCCGGACGCGGGTGTGGACGAGGTCGAAGTCGGTGACGAACTCGCCGTCCTCCGAGCGTTCCCAGCGGGCGGAGATGGTGTCCCCGTCCTCGCTGAACACCCCGATGAAGCGCTGGTCGAACGGCTGCCCGGTGCGCCACAGCCGCCACTCACCGTCGTCGAACGACATCTCGTAGACGCGGCTGACGCCCCGCTCGTCGGAGTAGAGCTGCACGTAGCGCCCGGTCTCGCCGTCGCACCCGATGACGGAGACGTTCGCCGGCGCCTCGGGCAGCTCGACGGTCCCGACCTGCACGAGGTGCGCGTCCGACGGATGCCACTCCACCGACATCGTCCCCCCGCCCGGCCAGCGGTCCTCCCCGGGAAAGGACGCCTCGAAGGTCCACCTCCCCACGAGGGGCTCGAGCCGACGCAGTGCCTCGTGGTGGGTCGGTTGGTCCACGGACTGGCTCCCCCGGCGGTCAGCCCCCGGCGCCGGAGATCGGGCCGTTGAACTGGCCGTCGTGCCCGGCGCCCGAGCGGTTCGTCACGTTGAAGTCGGTGCCGTCGGACGTGTCGGACGGACCTCGCCGCCGCTGCACGACCAGGCCGATGACGGCCAGCACCACGACCACTGCCAACAGCGTTCCCCAGAGCCACATGACCGGACCTCCTTGTCGAGGGTGTGCACCTCGAGGATGACGCGGATCGCCCGCCCTGTCGATGGCCCACGCGGACGGGGCGGGGGTGTGACACGCGTGGAGGTCAGGCGCGGGCGGCGTCCTCGGCGATCCGCACCACGCGCGTGGCCCGTCCGGCGGTGCCGATGATGAGCTCGGCGTTGCGCTGGTCGCTGCCGAGGGAGCGCTCGCGCGCCTGCTCCTCGGTGCGGCCGTAGTGCATGTGGCGGGTGACGAGGCGGCCGATGCGCACGTCCTCGTCGATGTCGATGAACCAGCAGGCGTCGAGCAGGCCGAGGACGTCGGCCCAGGCGCCGTCGTCGTGGAGGAGGTAGTTGCCCTCGACGACGACGAGCCGCGCCTCGGGCCCCACCGGGACCGCGCTCGCGATGGCGTCCTCGATCTCGCGGCGGAACTCCGGGGCGTAGACGGTGGTCCCGTCGTCGGCACGGATCCGGCGCAGGAGGGAGACGAAGCCGCCGGCGTCGAAGGTGTCCGGGGCACCCTTGCGCTCGACCCGGCCGATGCGGGTCAGCTCGGAGTGGGCGAGGTGGTAGCCGTCCATCGAGACGAGGACGGCGTGGTCGCCGAGCCGGGCGACGAGGGCCTCGGCGACGGTGGACTTGCCCGACGCCGGCGCCCCGACGATCCCGAGGACGACCCGGCGGTCGCCGTCGGAGCCGCCGTCGGCGAGGAGGGCCTCGGCGTCACGCCGGAGCTGGTCGAGCGTGGCGGTCGTCGCGGGTGTGTCGGTCACGGTGGGTCCTGGACTCCGAGAGGGTGGGCGGCATGGTCAGGAGGGCGGCGTGGAGCGGCTGGCCAGCGGTCCTGCGGCCAACGGTAGGGGCCGCGGGACGGCGTCGACGCGGGGTGCCACGACCGCGCCCGGCCCCGTGGTGACGGGGCCGGGCGGGTCCCGTCACCGCCGGGCGGACCCGGCGGTGACGGCCGGTGCGGACGACGGCACCGGGGTCGGGGTCAGCCCCAGCAGAGCTCCTTGCCCTTGGCGGTGTCGATGCTCTCGACGCCGTCGGAGGGCTTGTCGGTGACGAGGGCGACGCCGGTGTTGAAGAAGTCGAGGCCGTCGGTCGTCTTCGGCTTCTCACCGGTGCGGGCGATCTTGGCGATCGCCTCCATGCCCAGGGTCGCCATCTTCAGCGGGTACTGCTGCGAGGTGGCCCCGATGATGCCGTCCTTGACGTTCTGGACGCCCGCACAGCCGCCGTCGACCGAGACGACGAGCGCGTCGGTGATGCCGGCGGCCTTGAGGGCGGCCTGCGCGCCGACCGCGGTCGGCTCGTTGATCGTGTAGACGACGTTGATGCCGTCGCTCTTGGACAGGCAGGTCTCCATTGCCGTGCGGCCGCCGTCCTCGGCGCCACCACCGGGCTCGTTGCAGACGATCGTGTAGTCGCCGCCGCTGTACTTGCCGGTCTTGGCCTCGTCGGCGTTCTTGTTCTCGTCGACGGTGTCGATGCCCATGCCCTCGAGGAAGCCCTGGTCGCGCTGGACGTCGACCGAGATCACCTTGTCGGTGAAGGCGTCGAGGAGCGCGATCGTCGCGGGCTTGCCGCCGAGCTGGCCGGCGGTCCACTTGCCGATGAGGCGGCCGGCCTCGCGGTTGTCGGTGGCGAAGGTGATGTCGACGACGTCGGGCGAGCTCGGCGGGGTGTCGAGCGCGATGACGTACAGGCCCGCGTCACGGGCCTTCTTGATGGAGTTCTCCACCGACGGGCCGTTGCTGAGGATGAGGATGCCCTTGTCACCACGGGCGATGGCCTGCTCGATCGCCTGGATCTGGCCGGTCTCGTCGCCGTCCTGCTTGCCCGAGGCGATGGTGAGGTCGACGCCGTTCTTGCCGGCCTCCGCCTGGGCGCCCTTCTGCATCGTGACGAAGAAGGGGTTGGTGGAGTCCTTGGTGATGAGGGCGACGCCGACGCGCTCCTCGGACGAGCCCGAGCCCGTGCCGGACGAGTCGTCGTCGCTGCTGCCGCACGCGGCGGGGAGGAGCGCGAGCGCGAGGGCTGCGGCACCGGCCCCCACGAGGCGAAGGGGACGCTGGACCGTGTTCATGACGTGACCTCTCTGTCTGACGTCTTGCGCTGCGGTACGGGGTGAGGGGCCCGTTCCAACGAGCGCCCCGGTGCAGCCGTGGATGCAGTGTGGCCGGAGGAGGGCGGTTCGCGCAATCGATTGCGCGGAGTTTTCTCGAACCGTGACATTCCAGCCCGCGGGACTCAGCGGGTAGGGGTGGCGCAGCCGCAGGAGTCACGGTGGACGAAGTCGGTGGGGATCCGCCGGGTCCGCACCGCGCCGTCGGGGTCCTCGATGCGGGCCTGGAGGAGGCGCACCGCGCGGGTCCCGATCTCCTCCATCCGCTGGCGCACGACGGTGAGCCGGGGGTGGAAGACGTCGGCCCACTCGAAGTCGTCGAAGGCCACGAGGGCCAGGTCGTCGGGCACCCGGATGCCGAGGGCGCCGCACGCACGCATGACGCCGATCGTCGTCGAGCTGTTGCCCGAGACGAGCGCCGTCGGCGGGTCGGGCAGCGCGAGGAAGGCCTCGAGGATCGCGGGGAGGGTGCTGGCGTCGTCGTAGCCGGACCCGATGAGCGCGGGGTCGACCTCGATCCCGCTCTCCCGCAGGGCCTGTCGGTAGCCCTTGCGTCGTTCGGCGGTGGTCGACAGGTTGGGCATGCCGGTGACGAGCGCGACACGGCGGTGTCCGCCCTCGACGACGAGGTGCTCGGTCAGCTGCCGGGTGGACCGGGTGTTCTCGGTGCCGATCTGGTCGAAGCCACCGCTCGTCAGCCGGTCGACGACGACGGTCGGGATGCCGTGGCGACGCAGGTAGTCGACCGCCGGGGAGTCGGGCGCCGACGGGGCGATGATGATGCCGTCGACCCGCCGGGCGTGCAGGGACTCGACGGCGGCGAGCTCGGCCACCGGGTCGTCCTCGGTGTCGGTGAGCAGGATGCTGAGGTTCTGGGCCCGGGCCTCGGCCTCGATGGGCCGGACGAGGTCGGCGAGGGCGACCTTCGACAGCGCCGGGGCGGCGAGGCCGATCGTGCTCGTCGTCGCGGTCTTCATCGAGCGGGCGAGGATGTTGCGCGTGTAGCCGGTCTCGTCCACGGCCTCGAGGACCCGCCGGCGGGCGCCGTCCGAGACGAAGCGGGTCTCGTTGACGACGTGCGACACCGTCGTGATGGAGACGCCGGCGATCCGCGCCAGGTCCGACATCGTCGCCGGTCGGGTGTGGGCGCGGGAGCGGCGGGCGGTCATCGCGGGACCCGCGCGCCGGTGGCCTCCCCGGCGACGGTGCCCCTGCCGCTGCCCCTGCCCGTGCCCGTGCCCGTGTCGGTGCCGGCGGCGGCGATCCGGCCCGCGATCCGCTCGGCGTCGATCCGCAGCTCGCGCAGCATCCCCGAGATGGGGTTGGTGAAGCCGGTGAACCACAGGCCGGGGGCGCCGGGCGCCTCGTGCGCGCCGTGGACGAGCGGGAGCTCGCGGGCGTCGAGGACGCCGAGGTGCCCGACGAGCGGCTCGAGGCCGGACCGGTAGCCGGTGGCGACGACGACGGCGTCGGGACGCAGACGGGTGCCGTCGGCGAGGACGACCGCGCCGTCCTCCACCCGCTCGACCGCGGCCACGGGCTCGACCCGGCCGGCGCGGATGGCCGCGACGATGCCGACGTCCTGGACGGGCACCCGGCCCGCGAGCACCCTCGAGTACAGGTCGTGGTCGGCCCTGGGCATCCCGTGCTCGCTGAGGTCGGGCTCCTGGACGACGGACAGGACGCCGGCGAGGCGGTCGACCACCGTCGGCGGCAGGCGCCGGACGAGGATGCCGGTGCCCTGGGCCGGCCAGCCGAGCCTGGTCCGCGCGACGATGTGCGGCGGCGTGCGCACCGCCAGCCACACCCGGGTGGCGCCGTGCTCGGCGAGGTCGGTCGCGATCTCGGTGCCGGTGTTCCCGGTGCCGACGACGAGGACGTCACGCCCCGCGAACGGGCGGCCGTTGCGGTAGTCGCGGGCGAGGACGACCTGCCCGGGGAAGGTGTCGAGACCGGGCCACTGCGGGACGACGGGCGTGTGGTTGTAGCCGGTGGCGACGACGACGTGGCGGGCCCGGACGGTGTCACCGCCGGCGAGGCGGACGGCCCAGCGCGCACCGTCGCCGGGGTCGGCGGCGCCGACATCGGCGACGCGGCCCTCGGCGTCGTCCTCGGCGGGGGCGGCCGGGACGACCCGTTCGAGGCGCTCGACCGTGGCGCCGAACCGGAGGTCCAGGCGGTGGTGGGCGGCGTACTGCTCGAGGTAGGCGACGACGTCGTCGCGGGCGACCCAGCGGCCGAACCGGCGCGGGATCTCGAGCCCCGGCAGCGCCGACCAGCGGCGCGGCGTGTGGAGGTGGAGGCGGTCGTAGTGCCGCCGCCACGACGACCCCACCGACTCGGCGCGGTCGAGGACGAGCGCCCCGACGCCCGCGGCGCGCAGCGAGGCGGCGACGGCCAGGCCGCCGGGGCCGGCTCCGATGACGACGACGTCGACGAGGGTCACGCGGGCACGCTACCGTCGCGGACCCGGGCGTGAGAGGGCTCTCGGCCACTCGCGGGGCGCCACGCCCAGCACTACGCTGTGTCGTAGAAGTTCCGGACGAGCGGAGGACGCCATGACCGACCACCCACCCACCGTCGAGCTCAGCGACGAGGAGTGCTGGGCGATGCTCCACGACCAGGAGCTCGGCCGCCTCGCCTTCCACCTCGCCGACGAGGTGCACCTCGTCCCCGTCAACTTCGCCGTCGACCACGACCGGCGCCTCGTGATCCGCACGGCCGAGGGCAGCAAGCTCCTCGGGCTGACGATGAACGCCGACGTGGCGTTCGAGGTCGACGAGGTCGTCGACGACGTGGCGAGCAGCGTCGTCATCCGCGGCCGGGCCCACGAGCTGCACGGCGCCGAGGCCGACGCCGTCGACCAGCTGCCGCTGCGGCCCTGGGTCGACGAGGTGCGGCCGGTCGTCGTCGCCATCGAGGTCGACGAGATGACCGGGCGGCGCCACCACCTCCACCGACCGTGGCTGCACCTGCGTCCGGACCCCGACGAGTGAGCGGTGGCATCGTCGTCCGGCCCCTCGCGGACCCGGACTGGGAGGCGTTCCTCCCCGTGTTCCGTGAGGTCGTCGCGTCCGGGGAGTCGTACGCCTACCCCGACGACCTGACCTCGGAGCAGGCGCGGGCCCTGTGGGTGGAGGAGCCGCCCGGGCTCACCGTCGTGGCGGTCGACGCCGGCGACGGCACCCTCCTGGGGTCGGCCAAGACCGGCCCGAACCGGCCGGGGCGCGGGTCGCACGTGGCGACGGCGTCCTTCATGGTCGCCTCGGCGGCGCGAGGGCGAGGGGTCGGGCGTGCGCTGGGGCGGTGGGTCGTCGAGTGGGCGCGCGAGCAGGGCTACGACGCGATGCAGTTCAACGCGGTCGTCGAGACCAACACCGCGGCCGTGGCGCTGTGGCGCGACCTCGGGTTCCGCGTCATCGGGACCGTGCCGGAGGCCTTCGACTCGGTGGCGCACGGACGGGTCGGCCTCCACGTCATGCACCGGCACCTCTGATGGGGGTGCGGGCGCCACGGGTCGTCGTCGCGAGCGACGCCTTCAAGGGCTCGCTCGAATCGGTCGCCGTGGGTGAGGCGGTGCGCTCGGGTCTGCTCGACGTCGTCCCGGGCGCCGTCGTCGAGGTCGTCGGGATCGCCGACGGTGGCGAGGGGACGGTGTCGGCAGCCGTGGCCGCGGGCTGGAGGGCGGTCGAGGTCGCGGTCTCGGGACCGACCGGGGAGCCGGTGACGGCCACCCTGGCCGTGCACGACCGCGGCTCGTCCGACGGGGAACGGGTCGTGCTCGTCGAGCTCGCCGACGCGTGCGGGTCGCAGCGCCTGTCCGGCGGGGTCACGGCCCCCCTGACCGCAACGAGCCGCGGTGTGGGACAGGCCATCCGCGCGGCCCTCGACCTGGCCCCGGCGGAGGTCGTCGTCGGGGTCGGCGGGTCGGCCAGCACCGACGGCGGGGCAGGGATGCTGGCGGCTCTCGGTGCCCGCGTCCTCGACGCCGGGGGCCGCGAGGTGGCCGATGGCGGGGCCGCGCTCGCCGCGGTCACCCGACTAGACCTCGAGGCCCTCGACCCGCGGCTCGCGCGCACCCGGCTCGTCCTCGCCGCCGACGTCGACAGCCCCCTGCTCGGGCCCACCGGTGCGGCAGCGGTGTTCGCCCCCCAGAAGGGCGCGACCCCGGCCGACGTCGACGTCCTCGAGGCCGCCCTCACCCACTGGTCCACCCTCGTCGCCGGGACGGAGTCGACCACGAGGGCGATCCTGACCCGGCTGCCGGGGGCGGGGGCGGCGGGTGGGGTGGGGTTCGCGCTCCTCTCGGTCCTCGGGGCGGAGCGGCGCAGCGGCGTCGACACCGTCCTGGACCTCGTCGGCCTCGACGCCCGCCTGGCCGGGGCGGAGCTCGTCGTCACCGGCGAGGGCTCCCTCGACACGCAGACCCTCGCCGGCAAGGCCGTCTCCGGCGTCGCCCGGCGGGCCGCTGCCGCCGGCATCCCGGTCGTCGCCGTCTGTGGCCGCAGCACGCTCGACGACGCCGGCCTCGCCACCCTCGGGGTCCGCCGCGCGTACGCCCTCCGGGACCTCGAGCCCGACCGGGTCCGGTCGATGGCGCACGCCGCCGACCTGCTGAGGCAGACCGCCCGGACCGTCGCGAGGGAGTGGCTCAGCCCCGCACCGGGGTGACCGGGTCCTGTCCGGCGAGGACGGCGAGGACGTTGTCGGCGGCGAGGTCCGCCATCGCGGCCCGCGTCTCGACGGTGGCCGACCCGATGTGCGGCAGGAGGACGACGTCGTCGCGACCGAGCAGCCCGGGGTGGACCCGCGGCTCGTCCTCGAAGACGTCGAGCCCCGCCCCGGCGATCTCCCCCGCCTCGAGCGCCGCCACCAGGGCGGCCTCGTCGACGATCGGGCCGCGCGCGGTGTTGACGAGGTGCGCCGTCGGCTTCATCGCCCGCAGCTGGTCGGCACCCACGAGGTGGCGGGTGGCGGGGGTGAGGGGGCAGTGCACCGACACGACGTCGGCCGTCGCGAGCAGCTCGTCGAGGTCGACGACCGTCGCGCCCAGCGCCTCCACCGCGCCCGCGTCGGGCGTCGAGCGACCGGCGAGGAGGATCTCCGTCCCGAAGGCCAGCGCCCGCTGCGCCGTCGCCAGCCCGATCGCGCCCGGACCGATGACGCCGAACCGTTTCCCGCGCAGCCCGGTTCCCAGGTTCGCCGTCATGCTCCAGCGCCACGGCTCACCCGTGCGCACCCGGCGCTCGGCGGAACCGAGGGCGCGCGTCGTCATCAGGGTGAGGGCGATGGCGAGGTCGGCCGTCGCGTCCGTGAGGACGCCGGGGGTGTTCGTCACGACGACGCCGCGCTGCCGGCAGGCCGCGACGTCGATGTTGTCGTAGCCGACGGCGACGTTGGCGACGACGCGCAGCTGCGGTCCGGCGGCGTCGAGGAGCTCGGCGTCGATGCGGTCGACGAGCATCGCGACGAGGGCGTCGACCCCCTCGACGGCGGCCAGCAGGTCGGCGCGCGGCATCGGCGAGTCCTCGGCGCGGTGCACGAGGGAGTGCTCGGTGCCGAGCCGGTCGGCGGCGTCGCCCGACACCCGTGCCGTGAGGAGGACGCGCGCCATCCTCAGATCAGCTTCCGCACGATCGGCAGCGGGAGGTGGCGGATCGCCCTCCCGAGCGGCACCCACGGCCACGCCGGGACGAGCGCGTTGGCCTTCTCCTTCTCGATGGCGTCGACCATCGCGCGGACCCCGACCTCGGTGTCGACCATGAACGGGGTGTGCTTGACCCGCTCGTTCATCTCCGAGCGGATGTAGCCGGGGTAGATCGTCGAGACGCGGATGTCGAGGTCGGGCTCGCCGAGCATCTCGTGGCGCACGCCCTCGGCCAGCGAGGCGACACCGGCCTTGGTCGCCGCGTACGTCGTGATCGTCTTGCGCATCCCCCGCATCGCCGTGACCGACGAGATCATCACGAGGTGGCCACGCCGCTGGTCCCGGAAGACCTCCATCGCGGCCTCGGTCTGGGCCAGGGCGGCGACGAAGTTCGTCATCGCGGTCTGCCGGTTGGCGTCGTAGCGTCCCGTGCCGAGCGGCGCCCCCTTGCCCAGCCCGGCGTTGATGATGACGCGGTCGATCGTGCCAAGGTCCTTACGGAAGGCGCGGAAGACCTCGAAGACGGCGTCGTCGTCGAGGACGTCGAGGGCCCGCAGCTCGACCCGGCGGCCGGGGTTCGCCGCGAGGATCTCGTCACGCAGGCCTTCGAGTCGCTCGGTGCGACGGGCGCACAGCGCCAGGTCGTTGCCACGGGCGGCGAGCTGGCGGGCCATCTCGGCGCCGAGGCCGGAGCTGGCGCCGGTGATGAGGGTCGTGGGCATCGGGGTCCTTGTCGCGGTCGGGTCGGTCGGGTCGGTCTCGGACGGTCGGCGCGGGTCGTGGGTCGGGTCAGGGCGCGGCGGCGATGAGCTCGGTGCACCGGCGGTCGAGGAAGCGGACGACGTCGCGGAAGGCGCCGTACGCGGGGTTGGTCGTCTGCCCGTGGTGGAAGCGGTAGTAGATCTGCTGGGCGATGCCGGCGAGGCGGAAGGCGCCGAACACCTCGTAGAACCGCCAGCGCTCGGGCGTGGCGTCGAGCCCGCGGGCCTCGAGGTAGCGCTCGACGACCTCCGCGCGGGTCAGCATCCCGGCGGTGTGGGTCGGCTGGAGGCGGATGGCGAGGAAGGCGGGGTCGTCGTCGGCCTGGACCCAGTAGGCGAGGGCGGACCCGAGGTCCATGAGCGGGTCGCCGACCGTGGCGAGCTCCCAGTCGAGGACGCCGACGACACGGGTGGGGTCGTCGGCGGCGAGGACGAGGTTGTCGAAGCGGAAGTCGTTGTGGACGAGGACGTGGGGCAGGTCGGCGGGCCGGTGCTCGGCCAGCCAGGCCATCGTCGCCTCGAGGTCGCCGACGTCGGGGGTGCGCGCCGTGCGGTAGCGAGTGGTCCACCCGTCGACCTGGCGGCGCACGTAGCCGTCGCCGCGGTCGAGCTCGCCGAGGCCGGAGGACCCGAGGTCGACGTCGTGGAGGGCGACGAGGGTGTCGACGGCATTGCGGCACAGGGCGCTCACGCCCTCGCGGTCGAGCCCGAGGTCGGAGGGGACGTCCGTGCGCAGGATGGTGCCGACGAGGCGCTCCATGACGTAGAACGGCGATCCGAGCACCGCGTCGTCGCCGCAGTACGCGACCATCCGCGGCACGAGAGGGAAGCTGGGCGCGAGCGCCGCCTGGAGGTCGTGCTCGCGGCGCATGTCGTGGGCGCCGCGAGCCTTGGTCCCCGACGGGGGTCGGCGCAGGACGAGCTCGCGACCGCTCCCGTACCGGAGCAGGTAGGTGAGGTTCGAGGCGCCGCCGACGAACTGCGTCACCTCGGGCTCGCTCTCGAGACCCTCCGTGCCGGAGGCGTTCTCGCGCAGCCAGGCCGCCGCGGCCGCCACGTCGAAGGCGTCCTCGTCACGGACGGGGGCCGCCCCCGACACCGCCGCCGACGTCACGGGAGGAACTCCGCCGGGTCTTGCCCCGCCTTGCGCGCGAGCCGCTTGGCCTGGGCGAGCATGGCGCGCTCGTAGAGGGGTCGGGCGAACCGCTTCGTCAGGTACGCCTGGCGTCCGAGCTGCTCGGTGAGGACGATCTTCCTGCGCTTGTCGATGCCGCCGAGCACGATCCGGGCCATCGCGGCGGCATCGGTCCTCGCCTGCGTGATGAGGCGGACGCCGGCCTCCTGCATCGCCGCGTCCTTGCCCGCGAAGGACTCGTGGAGGTTGGTGCGGAAGAACGCCGGGCACACGACGGTGACGTCGATCCCCCACGGGGAGAGCTCGAACGACAGGGTCTCGCTCAGCGCGACGACCCCGGCCTTGGTCGCGTTGTAGCTCGCCATGCCGGGCCCGTGGACGAGTCCGGCGAGCGAGGCGACGTTGACGATCTGGCCCGAGCGCTGCTCCTTGAGCAGGGGCGTGACGGTGTGGCAGCCGCGGGCGACGCCCAGGAGGTTGATGTCGACGACGCGCTCCCAGTCGGAGATCGCCTCGACGTCGATCCGGCCACCGGTCGCGATGCCGGCGTTGTTGACGAGGAGGTCGAGCCCGCCCCACTCGGCGCGCACCCAGGCGAGGGCGGCGTCCCAGTCGTGCTGCGACCTCACGTCGAGACGCCGGTACTCCACGCCCGCGGGGATGGTGTCGGGCCGGTCGTCGGCGAGGTCGACGGCGAGGACCCGGTCGCCGCGGTCGGCCATGAGGCGGACCAGCGCGAGCCCGAGGCCCGAGGCCCCGCCCGTGAGGAGGACGCGGCGGCTCATCGCCGCGCCCCGGCGGGTGCGGGCGAACCGGCCTGGGCCGCTGCGGTGTAGGGCTTGAGCAGGTGACGGGCGACGACCCCGAGGTGGACCTCGTCGGGTCCGTCGGCGAGGCGCAGGCTGCGGGCCCCGGCGTAGGCGGCGGCGAGCGGGAAGTCCTCGCTCATCCCTCCCCCACCGTGGAGCTGGATCGCGAGGTCGATGACGTCGCACGCCATCTCGGGGACGACGGCCTTGATCTCGGACACCTCGCTGAGCGCTCCCCTGATGCCGACCGTGTCGAGCTTCCACGCCGCGTGGAGGACGAGCAGGCGGGCCTGGTTGACCGCGATCCGCGCCCGGGCCAGGCGTTCCCGGTTCCCCCCGAGGTCGGCGATCGGCTTCCCGAAGGCGACCCGCGACGTGGAGCGCTCGCAGGCGAGCTCGAGGGCCTTCTCGGCGAGGCCGACGAGTCGCATGCAGTGGTGGACCCGCCCGGGGCCGAGCCGGCCCTGGGCGATCTCGGACGCGCGCCCGGGGCCGACGAGGATCGAGGTCCGCGGCAGGCGGACGCCGTCGAGGCTGACCTCCCCGTGCCCGAGCGGCTCGTCGTGGTGGCCGAGGGCGCTGAGCATCCGCTCGACCCGGACCCCGGGGGCGTCGAGGGGGACCAGGACCATCGAGTGGCGCAGGTGCCGCGGAGCGTCGGGGTCGGTGAGGCCCATGAAGATGCCGAGGCGACAGTCCGGGTGGCCGGCCCCCGTGGACCACCACTTGCGGCCGTCGAGGACGACGTCGTCACCGTCGAGGGTCGCCGTGGCCCTCATGTTCGTGGCGTCGGAGCTCGCGACGGCCGGCTCGGTCATGAGGAAGGCGCTGCGCAGGCGTCCCTCGAGGAGCGGGACGAGCCACTCCTCCTGCTGCTCGGGGGTGCCGTAGTTCAGCAGCACCTCCATGTTCCCGGTGTCGGGGGCGTTGCAGTTGAGGACGAGCGGGGCCAGCGTCGAGCGCCCGGTCTGCTCGGCGACCGCGGCGTAGTCGGTGTTCGTCAGGCCGGTCCCGCCGTCGGTGCCGAACCGTGCCGCCCACGCGTCACCGTGGCCGGCAGGGAGGAAGAGGTTCCACAGGCCCTGGGCCCGCGCCCTGGCCTTGAGGTCCTCGACGGCTCCGGTGGGGGGCCACGGGTCCTCGCCACGGCCCCGGCGGGCGGCGACGTCGCGCACGAGGTCGGCCTCGACCGGCGCGACCTCGGTGTCGACGAACTCGCGGACCCGCCGGGCGAGGTCGGCGGCCCGGGGCGAGGGTGCGAAGTCCATTCCTTGACCCTAGACCCGTGTTGAGCAATGCTCAATAGCGTGGGAGCGACGTCACGGGTGCGGATGACGCCGGAGGACCGCCGCCGCCAGCTCGTCGGCATCGGGCTCCGCAAGTTCGTCGAGCGACCGGTGCAGGACCTCTCCCTCGACGAGGTCGCCGTCGAGGCCGGGGTGTCCCGAGGGCTGCTGTTCCACTACTTCCCGACGAAGACCGAGTACCACCGGGCCGTCGTCCAGGCCGCCGGGCGCCGGGTCGCACGCACCGTCTCGCCCGACCCCGGGGTGACGGGCGACGCGGCGGTGCGGCAGGTCGTCGAGCGCTTCCTCGACCAGGTGGCGCGGCGGCGCGACTCCTACGTCGCCCTCGTCCTCGGGCAGGCGCCGATCGCGCGCTCCGTCGACCCCGACGCCACCGTGTCGCTGCGGACCCAGGTCGCCGAGGTGGTCCTGGCCTCGACCGGGCTGGCGCCCGAGTCGTTCCCCGCCGTGCACGGGTGGGTCGCCTACCTCGAGGACCGGGCCCTGGAGTGGTCGGCGACGCCGGCGCGGTCGCGCGGGACGCGCCGGGCGGCGCTCGTCGACCACTGCACCCGCGCCCTGGGCCTGCTCACCGAGGTGGCCGTCTCCTGAGAGGCGGCCCCCGCGCGGATCGCATGGGTGAGCGCACGCGCGGGTAGGAGCCTGCTGCCCGACATCGCCGACCGGCCGTCGGGAAGCCCGTGGCCGACCGGCCCGGCAGTGAGGAGAGCACCCCATGACCACCTCCACCGTCGTCTGGATCGTCATCGCGGTCGTCGTCCTCGCCCTCCTCGTGGCGCTCGTCTCCCGGTCACGCGGACAGCGGACCGGCGCGCAGCGCGCGAAGGCGGCGGCGATCCGCGAGGAGGCCGCCGAGCAGGACCGCCTCCTGCGCGAACGCGAGGCCGACGCGGCCCGGCTGGCCGCGGAGGCCGACCTGGCGAAGGCCCACGCCGCCCAGCGCGCGCTCGAGGCGGAGCGGCTGACCGAGCAGGCCCAGGCCCGCCTCCAGCACACCGACGGCCTCCGCGAGGAGCGCGACGACCGCCGTCGTGAGGCCGACCGGCGCGATCCCGACGTGAGGACCGACGCGCACGGCAACCGCCTCGACGACCGCGAGGCCTGACACCTGACGGCCGTCGGCTGACGCGGCGCGGCTGACGGCTGAGGTCGCTCAGCGCGCCGGCTCGACCGTCACCGGGACGCCGTTGAGGACCGCGTTGCCCGAGACGGCCTCGACGACGTCGGGGTCGGTGAGGTCGTTGACGGACGCACCCGGCAGCGCGGCAGCCCTCGACATCCGGACCCCGTCGCCGCGGTGGCCGTACCCGTGGGGCAGGGAGACGACGCCGGGGGCGACGTCCTCCGTCGACTGCACCTCGACCTCCACCTGCCCCGATTCAGAGCGCACCCGAACCCGCTCTCCGTCTCGGATGCCGCGCACGGCGAGGTCGTCGGGGTGGACGAGGAGGGCGTGGCGGGGGCGGCCGCGGGTGAGCCGGGCCTGGTTGTGCAGCCACGAGTTGTTGTCGCGCTGGTGGCGGCGGCCGATGAGGAGGAGCTCGTCTGCCGCGGGCGCGGTGGCGTCGAGCGCCGCGAGGGCCTCGCGGAGCCGGGGGAGGTCGGCGAGGACGACGTCGGCGTCGAGGTGGACGCGCTGGTCGGGCGTGGAGAGCCGGGCGGGCAGGCGGGGGCGGAGCGGCCCGAGGTCGAGACCACCCGGACCGGCGGCTCTGAGCCGGCGCACGGACAGTCCCGCTCCACCGGTGCGCAGGAGGACGTCGAGCTGGCGGGTCGGGGACGTCCGCAGGCGCGCCTCGGCCTCGAGGGTGCGGCGGGCGAGCCGCCTGCGGGTGGCGGTCAGCCGGCTCGCGCCCGAACGGCGGGCCCGCTCGCGGAGGACGGCGAGCCCGAGGTCGCGGGCGATCTCCCAGTCGTGCCTGCCGCCGGGGTCCTTCGGGAGGAGCGCGGGGCTGAACCGTGCGGTGTCGCGCACGGCGAGGAGGTGGAAGACGAGGTCGTAGTGGTCGCGCTCCAGCGGCCCGGTCGGCGGGAGGACGACGTCGGCGTGCCGGGTCGTCTCGTTGAGGTAGAGGTCGACGGCGACCACGGCGTCGAGGTCGGCCATCGCGGCATCGAGGCGGTGCCCGCCCGGCGTCGAGGACACGGGGTTGCCGGCGATGGTGAGCAGCGCCCGGATGCGACCGGGCCCGGGGGTGGCCATGTCCTCGGCGAGGGTGGCGACGGGGAGCTCACCGCCGAACCCGGGCAGCCCTCGGACGCGGGACCGCCTGCGGGAGAACCCTCCCGGGCCGAGGACACCACGCCCGACGAGGTCGACCGCCGGCGTGGTGAACATCGTGCCACCGGGCCGGTCGAGGTTCCCGGTGAGGACGTTGAGGGCCTGGACCGCCCACTGGCAGAGCACCCCGAAGGACTGGGTGGACACGCCCATCCGGCCGTGGACGGCGGCCGAGGGAGCGGCGGCGAGGTCGTGCGCGAGGCGGCGGACGTCATCGGCGGGCACCCCGCTGACGCGCTCGGCGAGCTCGGGGGTGAACGGCTCGACGGCGGCCCGGACCGCCTCGACCCCGTCGACCCACGTCGGCGGGGTGGCCAGGTCGGCGACGAGGATCTCGCGGACCATCGCGAGGAGGACCGCGGCGTCGGAGCCGGGTCGGACGAAGAGGTGCTCGTCGGCGATCTTCGCCGTCTCGGTGCGGCGGGGGTCGAGGACGACGAGCCGCCCTCCGCGAGAGGCAAGGTCGCGACGCCGCTGGGGGAAGTCGGGGACGGTCCACAGCGAGCCGTTGGACGCCATCGGGTTGTGGCCGACGAGGACGAGGAGGTCGGTCCGGTCGATGTCGGGGACCGGGAGGAGGAACTGGTGGCCGTAGAGCGCCCACGCGACGACGTGGTGCGGAAGCTGGTCGACCGACGTGGCGGAGTACCGGGTCCGCGTGCGCAGGAGGCGGACGAGCGTCGGGTGGTGGGTGAGCGCGCCGAGGCTGTGGACGTTGGGGTTGCCGAGGTAGACCGCGAGGGCGTCGTCGCCGTGGGCCTCCTGGACGCCCACGAGGAGCTCGGCGGCACGGGCGATGGCCGCGTCCCACGTGGCCTCGTGGAGCTCGCCGTCCGAGCCGCGCACGAGGGGGCGCCGCAGGCGGTCGGGGTCGTCCTGGAGGTCGGGGAGGGCGAGCGCCTTGGGGCAGACGTGGCCGCGCGAGAGCGGGTCGGCCTCGTGTCCGCGGATCCCGGCGACCGAGCCGTCGCCCGCCATCGTGACCTCGAGGCCGCACATCGCCTCGCACAGGGTGCAGGCGACGTGCTCGGTCCGCCGGCCCGCCTCGCTCGGGCCGGTCATCGGCGGCGGGCCTCGAAGACGGGGGCGACGCGCTTCATCGCGGCCTCGCGCGCGATCGTCGTGTTGCGGGTGGCCAGGAGGCGGGCCTGCTCGAGGCGTTCGCGGGCGAAGGTGCGCCGGTCGCCCGAGCTCCACGTCCGCTGGAAGAGGCGCTTGGAGGCGGCGACCGAGTCGGGCGAGCGGGTCGCGACCTCCTCGAGGAAGCGGGTCGCGGCGACGAAGGGCTCGTCGTGGACCTCGCCGGCCAGTCCCAGCTCGACGGCCCGGGTGCCGCTGACGACCTCGCCCGTCATCGTCAGGCGCTTGGCGACGTCGATGGAGACGAGCTGCGAGAGGGCCTGGATGCCGCTCATGTCGGGGATGAGGCCCCACTTCGCCTCGAGCACCGACCACTGGGCGTCGGCGGTCGTCATCCGCAGGTCGGCGGCCAGCGCGATCTGGAGCCCGCCGCCGTAGCAGTGGCCGTGGACGGCGGCCACGACGGGCACCGGCAGGCGGCGCCAGGCCCAGCAGGCCTCCTGGAAGAGGTTGGTGCCGCGGAACGGGTGGGGGACGAAGGCGCGGGCCACGCGCGGCGGGTTCGCGAGCACCGTCGCGAAGTCGAGGCCGGCGCAGAACGAGTCGCCCTCGCCGCCGAGGACGACCCCGCGCAGGCTGCGGTCGCGGGCGAGGTGGCGCGCGGTGCCGACGAGCCCCTGGAGGGTGTCGAGCGTGAGCGCGTTGAGCTTGTCGGGACGGTCGAGGCGGACCTGGGCGATGCCGCCCTCGACCTCGCAGCTCACGGTGCTCGCCATGCCGCCAGCCTACGGAGCCGGAGCGTCAGGTGGCGCGCAGGCTCCCCGGGTCGGGCGCCGCCGGGGCCGACGAGCGCGTCGTCTCCGGACCGGCGGCCTCGACGGGGAGGCCGGCGGCCCGACCGGGCGGAAGGTGACCCGGTCCGGGTGGTCGCGGCGGTGGACGAGCAGGGACGCCGCGAGGATGAGCAGGCCGAGGGCGGCCAGCCCCACCCCCACCCACGACGGTGCCGTGTAGCCGTACCCCGCGCCGATGACGACGCCGCCGACCCACGCCCCGAGGGCGTTGGCGAGGTTGAGGGCGGCGTGGTTGCTGGCCGCGGCCAGCGTCTGAGCGGGCCCGGCGACCTGCATCAGCCGGAGCTGGAGGTTGATGACGAGCACCGACGCGAGGACCGAGATCAACGCCAGGACGACGACCGCCGGCACCGCGTAGGGCGCCACGAGCGCGAAGAGCGCCAGCCCGATGCCGAGCCCGCCCATCCCGATGACGACCGAGCGGATGACCGACCAGTCGCCCATCCGACCCGCGACGAGGTTGCCCACGAAGCCCGAGACGCCGAAGACGAGGAGGAAGACGGGCACGGCCGAGGACGACAGCCCCGTGACGTCGGTGATCGTCGGCGCGATGTAGGAGTACATCGCGAACATGCCACCGAAGCCCACCGCGCCGACGCCGAGGGTCAGCCAGACCTGGAGGCTGGTCAGCGCGCTCAGCTCGTTGCGGACCGTCTTCGTGTGGTCGCGCGCCAGGTGCGGGACGGCGTAGGCCACGAGCGAGACGGTCGCGATGCCGATGACGGCGACGAGCCAGTACGCCGAGCGCCACCCGAGGTTCTGCCCGAGCCACGTCGCCCCGGGGACGCCGAGGATGTTCGCGATCGGGATGCCGAGCATGACCCGGCCCACGGCCCGGCCGGCCTGCCCGCGCTCCGCGAGGTCGACGGCGACGAGGGCGGCGACGCCGAAGAAGGCCCCGTGCGGGAGTCCGGCGACGAAGCGGGCCGCGGCCAACGTCTCGTACGTCGGCGCGAGCGCGCTCAGCACGTTCCCGACCGTGAACGCGGCCATCAGCCCGATGAGCAGCGCCTTGCGCGGCCAGGTCGCCCCGAGGACGGCGAGCAGCGGCGCCCCGATGACGACGCCCGCGGCGTACGCGGAGATCGTGTGGCCGGCAGCCGGGATGTCGACCGAGACCCCGGCGGCGATCTCGGGGAGCAGGCCCATCGTCACGAACTCGGTGGTGCCGATGGCGATGCCGCCGAGGATGAGCGCGACGGTGGCCAGGGTGGCGTGACGGGGTTGGGGCACGCTTCGTCAGCGTAGGGACCAAGCCCCGGCATTCCCGATCGCGTCCACGGAGCGCGAGATGTCACACGGAGCTCACACGGCGACCCGACCGCGCATCGCCTCCCTACGATGAGGCGATGCGCGCAGCCCAGGTGACCCGCCTCGACGGCCCCTCCAGCGTCGAGGTCGTCGACCTCCCCGACCCCGACGACGCCGGAGGCACCCGCGTCGTCATCGAGGTCGCGGCCGCCGGGATCTGCTTCCCCGACGTCCTGCTGACCCGCGGTCAGTACCAGGTCACCCCCGACCTGCCCTTCGTCCCGGGCTCCGAGGTGGCCGGCCGGGTGCGCTCCGCCCCCACGGGCAGCGGGTTCGAGGAGGGCGACCGGGTCGCCGCGTTCCCCTTCCTCGGGGGGTTCGCCGAGGTCGTCGCCGCCGACCCGCAGGCCGTCTTCCCCCTCCCGGAGCGCACGACGTACGAGCAGGGCGCCGCCCTCCCGATGAACTACCTGACCTGCCACTTCGCCCTCCGCGAGCGCGGCCGCCTCCGCGAGGGAGAGACCGTCCTCGTCCAGGGCGCGGCCGGCGGCATCGGCACGGCGGCCGTCCAGCTGGCCAAGGCCTGGGGGGCCCGCGTCGTCGCCGTCGTGTCGAGCGAGGACAGGGCGCAGGTCGCCCGACGAGCCGGTGCCGACGAGGTCGTCCTCGCCGACGGGTTCCGCGGCGCCGTCGCCGACCTCACCGGAGGGCGCGGTGCCGACCTCGTCGTCGACCCCGTGGGCGGCGACCGCTTCACCGACTCGCTGCGCTCCCTCGCCCCCGGCGGCCGGCTCCTCGTCATCGGCTTCACGGCCGGGTCGATCCCCGAGGTGAAGGTCAACCGGCTCCTCCTCACCAACGTCTCGGTCGTCGGTGTCGGGTGGGGCGCGTGGTGGACCCACCCCGCCGGCCCGGGAGCCGCCGTCCTCCGGCGCCAGTGGGACGACCTCGTCCCGCTGCTGGAGTCCGGTGCCGTCGACCCGGTGATCGGGGAGGTCCGCGACCTCGCCGAGGCCGCCGCCGCCCTTGCCACCGTCGACGAGCGCCGGGCCGTCGGCAAGGTCCTGCTGACCCCCTGAGCTGCAGCCCGGTGGGACAAGATCGCCCAATTGGTCGAATCCGTCCCGCGCGCCCTGGACACGATCGCCCTGGTGGTCAAATCTGCCCCGGGCGGTTCCGCGCGGCGTCGGCAATAGGCTCGGGGCATGGACTTCCGCAACGTCTACGCGCAGGGGTTCGCCCGGGTCGCGGCGTGCACCGTGCCCGTGACCCTCGCCGACCCCGTCGCGAACGCCGCGCGCATCCTCGACGAGGTCCGGCGCTGCCACGACATGGGGGTCGCCGTCGCCCTGTTCCCCGAGCTCTCGCTCTCCGGGTACGCCATCGACGACCTCCTCCTCCAGGACGTCCTCCTCGACGCCGTCGACACCGCGGTCGTCACCCTCGCCGAGGCCACGACCAAGCTCCTGCCCCTCGTCGTCGTCGGCGCCCCGCTGCGCCACGGCAACCGCCTCTACAACTGCGCGGTCGTCATCCACCGCGGTGAGGTCCTCGGCGTCGCGCCGAAGTCCTACCTGCCGAACTACCGCGAGTTCTACGAGAAGCGCCACTTCGCCGCGGGCGCCGGCCACCAGGGCGAGTTCATCGTCCGGCCCGGCTGGCCGGGGGCCGACGTCGACGGCGAGATCCCGTTCGGCCCCGACCTCCTCTTCGCGGCCGACGACGTCGCGGGGCTCACCGTGCACGCCGAGGTGTGCGAGGACATGTGGGTGCCGGTGCCGCCGAGCCACGAGGCCGCCCTCGCCGGCGCGAGCATCCTGCTCAACCTCTCGGCCTCCCCCATCACCGTCGGGCGCGCCGAGGACCGCCACCTGCTGGCCCGCTCGGCGAGCGCCCGCTGCAACGCCGCCTACGCGTACGCCGCCGCCTCGGCCGGGGAGTCGACGACCGACCTGTCGTGGGACGGCATGACGATGGTCTACGAGATGGGGGCGCTCCTCGGCCAGTCCGAGCGCTTCCCCGACGGACCGCGCGCCACGGTCGTCGACGTCGACCTCGACGCCCTGCGCCAGGAGCGGCTGCGCCAGGGCAGCTTCGACGACAACGCCGAGGCCTACTCGGCCGACGACGCCGGCTTCCGCGTCGTGCCGTTCCGGCTCCGCCCGCCCAGCGGCGACCTCGGGCTCCAGCGCGGCGTCGACCGCTTCCCCTTCGTCCCCGACGACGAGGAGCGCCTGGCCCTCGACTGCTACGAGGCCTACAACATCCAGGTCTCGGGGCTCGAGCAGCGGATGCGGGCCATCGGCGGCGGCGACCCCGAGCGGATCCCGACGATCGTCATCGGCGTCTCGGGCGGGCTCGACTCCACGCACGCGCTCATCGTCGCGGCGAAGGCCTGCGACCGCCTCGGCCTCCCCCGCACCCACGTCCTCGGCTTCACGATGCCGGGCTTCGCCACGAGCGCGGGTACCAAGAGCAACGCGATCCACCTGATGGAGTCGCTCGGCATCACGTGGGAGGAGCTCGACATCCGCCCCGCCGCCACCCAGATGCTCACCGACCTCGGCCACCCGTTCGGGCGGGGCGAGGAGGTCTACGACGTCACCTTCGAGAACGTCCAGGCGGGCCTGCGCACCGACTACCTCTTCCGGGCGGCGAACCAGCGCGGCGGGATCGTCCTCGGCACCGGCGACCTATCCGAGCTGGCGCTGGGCTGGTGCACCTACGGCGTCGGCGACCAGATGTCGCACTACGGGGTCAACACCGGGGTGCCGAAGACGTTGATGCAGCACCTCATCCGCTGGGTCGTGTCGTCGGGGCAGTTCGAGGGCGAGGTCAACCAGACCCTGCTGGAGATCCTCGACCAGGAGATCAGCCCCGAGCTCGTCCCCACGAAGGAGGGCGAGAGGATCCAGTCGACCGAGGACTCCGTCGGCCCCTACAACCTGCAGGACTTCACGCTCTTCCACGTCCTGCGCCGCGGCTACCGCCCCTCGAAGATCGCGTTCCTCGCTGAGCACGCGTGGGCCGACGCCTCGCGCGGGGCGTGGCCGGCGGGCTTCCCCGAGGGGTCGCGCCCGGAGTACGACCTCGCCACGGTCAAGCGGTGGATGACGGTGTTCCACCGGAGGTTCTTCCAGAACCAGTTCAAGCGGTCGGCGATCCCCAACGGCCCGAAGGTCGTGGCCGGGGGCTCGCTCTCGCCGCGCGGTGACTGGCGGATGCCGTCCGACGCCGCCGCGACGGCCTGGCTGAAGGAGCTCGAGGAGACCGTCCCGGGGTCCTGACCCCGGGGGCCACCGGGCCGCCGGTCGCGGGCGCCGGCGGGAGGCGGGCCGCTCACTCCATCGAGGCGAGCTCCTCGAGGTAGGCGTCGATGGTGCCGAGGCCGACCTTCGCGCGCCGGACGTCGACCTGCGCCTCGTCCTCGATGGGGGTGCGCGGCTCGGGCTTTCCGGTGGCGTCGGCTCCCCACTGGGTCCCGTAGGCCTGCGGCTCCCCCTTGGCCACCCGGACCCGGTCGACGAGGTACGCGTGGTCGCTCGGGTCGGCGTCGCCCTGCTCGACGGCCGTCGTCATGAGGGTGAGCCCGCGCTCCTGCAGGGGGACGTCGAGGTCGGCGTGCTGGACCAGCACCCACGCCGCGAAGGCCCCGTCGCTGCCGACGAGGCGCCAGCCCGGCCAGCCGTGCTCGTCGAGGATCTCGGCCATCCTGGCGTTGTTCCGCCGGTCGGTCTCGTCCCAGTCGCCGGCGAGCTCCCCGGCGGTCCGTGCGTCACCGGGCGGCGCGACACCGGTGCGCACCGCCTGGTCCTGGACGAGCATCGCGAGCAGCTCCGTGCGCAGCTCCGGCTCCGCGACGGGAGCGGTCGTCGGCGGCTTGTCGATGATCGACGGTGCCGGCGCGGGAGCCCGGCTCACGCCGGGGGACCCCGACGGGCTCGCCGATGACGACGCGCTGGCCGTGGTGGACGGCGAGCCGGACCGCGGGTCGTCGGTCCGCACGCTGCAGCCGGCGGCCATCACGGCGACCGCCGCGATGACGGCGCCGAGCGCGCCGGCCGTGCGGCCCACCCGAAGGGCCGTGCGGTCCCGTCCCTGCCCCATCGGCAGAGTGTGGCAGGCGGGCCTAGGACGGGCCAGTGCTCGTCGCCCGCGGTCAGCCGCCCGGAACGGCCAGGCTCCCCAGGGCGGGACCGTCGAGCCGGAAGCGGGTCCACTCGTCCTGCGCCACGGCGCCGATCGACTCGTAGAAGCCGATGCTCGGGGTGTTCCAGTCGAGCACCCACCACTCGAGGCGGTGGTAGCCGCGCTCGACGCAGATCGCCGCGAGCGTGCGCAGCAGCTCCTGCCCCAGCCCCGAACCCCGGTGTGCCGGCGTGACGTAGAGGTCCTCGAGCCAGATCCCGTGGGTGCCCGTCCACGTCGAGAACGACAGGAACCACAGGGCGCAGCCGACGACCTCGCCGTCGACCTCGGCGACGTGGGCGAAGACGGCCGCGTCCCGCCCCTCCGGGAAGAGCGCCTCTCGCAGCTGCTCCTCGGTCGCGTCGACCTCGTGCAGCGCCTTCTCGTACTCGGCGAGCTCACGGACGAGCCGGAGGACGACGGGCACGTCCTCGACGACGGCCGGACGGATGCGCGAGGTCACCCGCCGATCCTAGGTCGCCGCCGCCACCCGCCGACCCCCGGTCGCCCCCGGCGTCACCGACCCCGGCCGCCGCCGCCACCCGCCGACCCCCGGTCGCTCCCGGCGTCACCGACCCCGGCCGCCGCCGCCACCCGCCGAACCGCGGCCGCCGGCGTCACTCACCGCCCCACCGCCGGCGCTGTCCCTCGCCGCCGACGTCACCGACCGACCCTCGGCCGCCGACGTCACCGACCGACCGACCCTCGATCGCCGGCCCGTCCGGACGTCCGGCGGTCCGGGCGCCACCCACCGCTCCCTCCTTCCCGCCCTCCCAGAACCCTCAATCCACTGGATCGATCGATCAAGCGGGTGGAGCAGTTCGGGAGAGGGGTGGTGTCCGGCCGTGGCAGGGTGTCGACGTGCCGACCCCGCTCTTCCACCTCGCCGAGGCCGACCACTGGGCCGCGGCCCGGGTGTCCGGCCGCTACGAGCGCTCGAGCCTGGGGCTCTCCCTCGCCGACGCGGGCTTCATCCACCTCTCCACCGCCGCGCAGTGGCCCGGCGTCCTCGGGCGCTACTACCGCGACCACGAGGGCGAGCTCGTCCTCCTCACCGTCGACCCCGAGGCCGCCGGAGCCGAGATCCGCTGGGAGGCAGGGGGACCCGGAACGACCGACCTCTTTCCCCACCTCTACGGGCCCCTCCCCGTCGCCGCCGTCACGGCGACCCGCGTCCTCAGGCCCCCGTTCGGCGCGCCAACGGCCTGAGCTGGCGGCCGTCGGCACCGAAGTTCGCCGGGTCGAGCCACGCGTCGAGGCGGGCCCGCACCTGCGGCCACTCGGCTCCGGTCACCGACCACCACGCGGTGTCGCGGTTGCGCCCCTTGGTGACGACGGCGTTGCGGAACACGCCCTCGAACGTGTAGCCGAGCCGCTCGGCGGCCGCCATCGACGGGGCGTTGAGGACGTCGCACTTCCACTCGACGCGCCGGTAGCCGAGGTCCTCGACGACGTGGCCCATGAGCAGCCGGTGCGCCTCGGTGGAGCCGGCCGTGCGCCGCAGCGGCGTCCCCAGGACCACGGCGCCGACCTCGAGGACCCCGTTCGCCGGGTCGACCCGCATGAGGGACAGCACACCCGCGGGCTCCCCGGCCACGAGGACGGCGTAGGCCAGCGTCGGCGCCCCGACCATCTCGTCCACGACCACCCGCGTGCCGTCGACGCCGGTGGGCCGCTCCATCGGGAGGTAGGTCCAGTCGGCCTCGCTCGTGCCCTCCCACGCACTCCACAGCGCCCCGGCGTCACCGGGCTCCAGCGGGCGGAGGGTGACGAGGCGCCCGGTGAGGGTCGCCCCGGGCGGGAACGGGGCGCCCGTCCACGCGTCGACGGCGTCCCCGACCGGCTGGCCGAACGCGTTGTGGCGCACCGTCATCAGGGCGCGAGGGCACTCGCCGGCAGGTCGAACCAGCGGAGGTGGTCGAAGTCGTCGGTGAGGACGGCGGGGATGCTGAGGTCGGGCGGGGTCGCGGCGGCGAGGATGCGCGCGCCCTCGGACAGCTGGTCGGCGAGGACGTCCTCCCCGGCCCGCTCGAGGCCGCGCGGCACGTCCATCTTGCCGGCGTCGGTGTAGCGCACGGCGCCGAGGCGGATCGGCGGCTCGACGACGCCGTCGCGGTGTCGCCAGCGCCCCGTCAGGGGGTCGAAGAGGTAGTCGCCGAGCAGCCGCCAGCCGTCGCGCGCGACGAGGCGGACGGCCTCGACGACGTACTCGGCCACGGTGTCGGAGAGGAAGTAGTTGAAGTTCACCCGCACCCAGCCGGGCTTGATGCCCTCGCAGCCGCCGGTGATCTCGCGCTCGAACTCGTGGCTGCGCTCGAGGTCGATGCCGAGGAGCCGGTGCCCGTAGGGGCCGGCGCACGAGCAGCCGCCGCGCGACTGGACGCCGAACAGGTCGTTGAGCAGGGCCACGACGTAGTTGTGGTGGAGGTACTGGCCCGACGGGGCGCGCACGACGAAGGAGACGATCGACAGGCGCGGGGCGTCGAGGTTGCCGAGGATCTCGATCCCGGGTTCGCTGCGCCAGGCCTCGACGGCCCGCGAGAGGAAGTGCTCCTCGCGGGCGCGGATCGTCTCGACCCCGACGGCCTCCTTGAGCTGGAAGACCAGTCCCGCCCGCACCGCCTCGATGATCGCCGGGGTCCCGCCCTCCTCGCGGTGGGCCGGGTCGGCGAGGTAGGCGTGCTCCTCGGGGTTGACGTACGCGACGGTGCCGCCGCCCGGGACGACGGGGACCCGGTTGGTGAACAGCTCGCGACGCGCGACGAGGACGCCCGGCGTCGACGGGCCGCCGATGAACTTGTGCGGCGAGAGGAAGACGGCGTCCTTGTACGAGAGCGGGTCGCCGCCGGCCGGGGCGTTCATCTCGATGTCGACGTAGGGGGCCGCGGCGGCGAAGTCCCAGAAGGCCAGCGCCCCGTGGGCGTGGAGCATCGCCGAGATCCCGTGGGTGTCGCTGACGATGCCGGTGACGTTCGAGGCGGCGCTGAACGAGCCGATGACGAGGGGCCGGTCGGCGAACTCCTCGAGGCGCTCCCGCAGGTCCTCGCGACAGACCCCGCCGTCGGCGTCCTGGCGGATGGCGACGACGTCGGCGACGCACTCGCGCCACGGGATCTCGTTGGAGTGGTGCTCGTAGGGGCCGATGAGGACGACGGGGCGCTGGTCGGCGGGGACGTGCCGCGCCAGGTCCCACCGGTCCTCGAGGTTGCTCGGGATCCGCAGGCCGAGGACGCCGATGAGCTTCTCGATGGCGCCCGTGCACCCCGAGCCCGCGAAGAGGACGACGGTGTCGTCGTCGCCGTGGACGGCGTCGCGGATGATGCGACGCGCGTCCTCGCGCAGGCGGGTCGTCTGCAGGCCCGTGCCGCTGCTCTCGGTGTGGGTGTTGGCGTACGCGGGCAGGACCTCGTCGCGGATGAAGTCCTCGATGAAGGTCAGGGCCCGGCCGCTCGCCGTGTAGTCGGCGTAGGTGACCCGACGCCGTCCGTAGGGCGTCTCCATGACGTGGTCCTCGCCGATGACGGAGGACCTGATGAGGTGGAGCAGCGCGTCCTCGCGGGACCCCGCGGTGGCGGGTCCGCGCGCGCCGTCGGTGGTGCGCTCAGCCATGGCCCCCACCCTCCCACGCGTCCACCCTCGCCCGAACCCGGTGCATCCGGATGCAGTTTTGCACTGCCGTGCATGGGAGGCGTACGCTGCGGGACATGTCCACCCGCTCCCGCACCGTCGACGGCGGCGCCGACCGCTGCTCCGTCGTCGCGGCGGCCACCTCGCTGCGCGACCGCAAGCGCGACGAGACCCGCCGCTCGCTGGCCGCCGCGGCCTACGGCATCGTCCGCGACGAGGGCGTCGACGCCCTGACCGCCGAGGCCGTCGCCGACCGGGCCGGGGTCTCGCGCCGCACCTTCTTCAACTACTTCCCCTCCGTCGACTCCGTCCTCACCGCGAGCATCGCCGAGTTCTTCGACTCGGTCGGGGCCCGCCTGGCGGCCCGCCCGCGGGACGAGGACGTCCTCGACAGCGCCGTCGCCGTCATCACCGACCCGAGCGACGTCGAGCTCCTCGAGCGGATCGCCGTCATCGCGCGCGCCGCCGAGGTCTCCCCCCACGCCCGGGGCCTGTGCCTCGTCGAGCTCCACGCGTGGCTCGAGTGGCTCGAGGGCTGGCTGCGCGAGCGGCTGCCCGCGGGCACCGACGACCTGCGCATCGCCACGACCGCCTCGACCCTCGTGGGCGCGGCCGAGGCGGCCTTCCGCGTCTGGGCGCGCGCCGCGGCCGCCGGGGTCGAGGCACCCGTCCTGCGCGACTCCCTCACCAGCGCCCTCGACCTCGTCCGCACCGGGCTCGACCCGCACCGCACCGGCAGCGTCGCCGGTCGCCCGTCCTGACCTCTCCCCCACCCGAGAAGGCCCCCATGTCCTCCCTCCTGTACCGCCTCGGCCGCTGGTCGGCGACGCACGCCTGGCGCGTCATCGCCCTCTGGGTCGTCCTGCTCGCCGTCGTCGGCGCCATGGCCGGCACCCTCGGCAAGCCGCTGAGCAGCCGGATCACCATCCCCGACACCCAGTTCCAGCGGGTCCTGGACACGCTGGGCCGCGAGATCCCCGACGCCGCCGGCGGGTTCGCGACCGTCGTCCTCCAGAGCGACGACGGCGCCTTCACCCCCGAGCAGCAGGAGGTCGTCGAGGGCGTCCTCGACGACTGGCGCGCCGTCCCGCACGTCACCCGCGTCATCGACCCTTTCGAGGCCCAGGAGCAGCTCGACTCCTCCGGCGCGGCCCTCGACGAGGCCCGCACCGACCTCGACGCCGGGAAGGCGAAGCTCGAGGACGGCCGGAAGCAGCTCGCCGACGGCAGGCTCCAGCTCTCGGGCGGCGAGGCGCTGCTCGCGCAGCTCGAGGCCGCCAACCCCGACGACCCGTCCATCCCCGCGCTGCGCGCCCAGGTCGAGGACGGCCGCGCCCGGCTCGCGACGGCCGAGGCCGACCTCACCACGGGTGAGGACGAGCTGCGCGCCGGACAGGAGCAGCTCCGCGACGGGACCGCCGTGCGCGCGGCCTCCGGTGGCACGGGCCTGGTGAGCGAGGACCGCAGCGTCGCCGTCACCCAGCTCCAGTTCGACGACGCCCCCCAGTCGGTGCCGCTCGAGGACCGCGAGAAGGTCCCCGCGGCGGCCGACTCGAAGCTCGCCGCGGCCGGGATCACCGCCCACTACAGCGTCGAGATCACCCAGGAGATCGCCCTCGTCGGTCCCGGCGAGATCATCGGGCTCACCGTCGCGGTGCTCGTGCTCATCGCCGTCCTCGGCAGCCTCGTCGCGGCCGGCCTGCCGCTGCTCGTCGCCCTCCTCGGCGTGGGCGTCGGCCTCGGCGCCGCGATGGTCGCCACCGCGGTCGTCGAGCTCAACCAGACGACGCCGGCGCTCGCCCTCATGCTCGGGCTCGCCGTCGGCATCGACTACGCCCTGTTCATCGTCACGCGGTACCGGGCCTCGCTGCTGCGCGGCGAGGACCGCACCGAGTCGATCGGCCGGGCCGTCGGCACCGCCGGCAGCGCCGTGGTCTTCGCCGGGATGACCGTCGTGATCGCCCTCGCCGCGCTCACCCTGTCGGGGATGCCGATCCTCGCCGAGATGGGCCTGGTCGCCGCCGCCACGGTGGCGGTCGCGGTCGTCGTCGCGGTCACGGTCAGCCCTGCGGTGCTCGGCCTCATGGGTACCCGGGTGGTCTCGAAGCGCGGCTGGCGCCAGGCCGGCTGGGCGGTACCGGGCGACCCGTCGTCGCGCGCCGCCGTCGAGGGCGCGCACCGCGCCGAGGACTCCGCCGACGGCACCGAGGAGCACGGCGCCTGGTACGTCCGGTTCGTCACCGCGCGACCGTGGCTGACCGTCCTCGGGGTGGTCGCCGTCCTCGGCACCGCCTCGATCCCGGTCGCCTCGATGCAGCTCGGCCTCCCCGACGGTGGCGCCGAGCCGAAGGGATCGTCGGCGCAGGTCGCCTACACGACGATCGGCGACGCCTTCGGCGCGGGCATGAACGGCCCGGTCATCGCCGTCGCGACGCTCCCGTCCGGCGAGGTGCCCACGACCGATGCCGGGGTGCTCCGCGAGCAGGCCCGGATCGCGACCGCGCTCAAGGACGTCGAGGGCGTGCGCAGCGTCCTGCCGTTCGGCGTCAGCGACGACAAGGACACCCTCGCGTTCCAGATCGTCCCGACGACCGGCCCGGCCGACCCCGCGACGAAGGAGACCGTCGACCGGATCACCTCCGCCGCCGGGCTGCTCGAGCGGCACAGCGGCGTCGAGGTCGGCCTCACCGGTGCGACCGTGGCCAACATCGAGCTGGCGGACCGGTTGGCCGCAGCCCTGCCGGGCTACCTGCTCGTGGTCGTCGGCCTGTCGTTCGTCATCCTCGTCCTCGTCTTCCGGTCGGTCGTCGTGCCGCTCGTGGCCACCGGAGGGTTCCTCCTGTCGATCGGTGCCGCGTTCGGTGCGACCGTCGCCGTGCACCAGTGGGGTTGGGCCGCGGGCGTGTTCGGCGTGAGTCAGCCCGGGCCGATCCTCGCGTTCGGGCCGATCATCCTGCTCGGCGTGCTCTTCGGGCTCGCGATGGACTACCAGATGTTCCTCGTGTCGGGGATGCACGAGGCGCGGTCCCACGGGCAGGACAGCCGCACCGCGGTCCGGACCGGGTTCGTCCACGGGGCCAAGGTCGTCACGGCCGCGGCCGTCATCATGTTCTCGGTGTTCCTCGGCTTCGCCTACTCGCACCTCGCGATGGTCCGGCCGATCGGGTTCGGGCTGGCCGTGGGCGTCATCGTCGACGCCGTCCTCGTCCGGATGACGCTGACCCCCGCGGTCATGCACCTGCTCGGCGACCGCGCCTGGTACCTGCCGCGCTGGCTCGACCGGCTGCTTCCCGACCTCGACGTCGAGGGCCTCAGGCTGTCCGAGCGCCTCGCCGCCGGCGAGCTCGGCTCGGCACCGGCCACCGCGAGCGCCACCGAGCGCGACAGGGAGCCCGTCGGCTCCTGACCCAGGCACTTCGTGCGGGTCACCCACCTCCCACGGGCCGGCAGCGGCCTCGCGGCGTGGGTGACCCGCGACGGGTGGGGACCCTCAGCCGACGAGGGCGCGTCGGGGCAGGGCGCTCGGGTGGTGGATGAGGTCGGTGAGCAGGGCCACGGCCCGCTCGGCCGCGGGGTTGGGAGACCCGACGTCGCGCACGAGGGCCGCGAGGTGCCGCACCGGCGCCGGGGGCTCGAGGTGGACCCGCGCCACCGTGACCGGCAGGCTGCGCGCCGCGAGCCCCGGCATCACCGACACCCCGACCCCGGCACCGACGAAGCCGATCGCGGTGTAGTGGTCCTGGGCCTGGACGGTGAACCGTGGACGGAAACCCGCTGCGGCACAGGCGGTGACGACGAGCCGGTGCCCGTAGGACTTGGCGTAGTCGTTGCTGACCCACGTCTCGCCCTTGAGCTCGGAGAGGGCGATGGTCCGCTCCCCCGCGAGCGGGTGGCCGCGCGGGACGACGGCGACGAACTGGTCGTCGATGAGGTCGGTGCGCTGGTACCCGGTCGGGACCGGGGAGTCCGGGGGCTCGATGACGAGGTCGATGTCGGGCCGCGGCCCGCGGTGCTCCACCTCGGTGAGGACGAGCTCGAGGACGAGGTCGGGGTACTCGCTCGTCAGGCGCTTGACGAGCGAGGGCATCCACGCCGCGCCGGCCGAGGCGAAGTACCCGATGGACAGGCGCCCCGAGCGCCCGTCGCGCAGGTCGGCGACGACCTGGTCGAGCCGCCCCCACTGGCTCATCACCTCGTCGCTCTGGGCATGGAGGACGAGCGCGGCCTCGGTGGGGACGATGCCCCGGCCCGCCCGCTGGAACAGGGTCAGGCCGGTCTCCTTCTGGAGCGCCTGGAGGTGCTGGCTCACGGCGGAGGAGGTCAGCCCGAGGTTGTCGGCGGCGGCCTGGACCGAGCCGCTGGCGACGACGGAGCGGAAGACACGGATGCGGTGCGGGTCGAGCATGCGATGAATCTTAAGCCATACTGCGGAACCCCTAAGTAAAGTCGCGTTGTGCTGAATGGTTGACGGGTGGATCATTGTCCCCATGAACACCGCAACCCTGTCCGTCCAGAGGGCCCGCGCCCTCGCCGCCCAGTTCCGCACCTCGCGCCACCACGGCCGTGGCTGGTCGCAGCACACCGACCGCGACCTCGTCCGCGAGTCGCAGGAGCTCTACCTCATGGCCCAGGCCACGGCCCCGCGCCTGTACTGAGCCCCACCCCTCCGGCAGGCGCCACCGACGCCGCCGCCGGGGACCGCGACCCACCCGGTCGCACCGCTGAACTGACCCTCGCGCCACGACCTGGCGGAGGGTCAGTGTCATGTCCGGGGGTTCCCGCAGGTCAGCGGCCGTGTCCAACGCTGGGCGGGCCTGCAGCCAACGGCCCACGGACCGCCCTTCGGTGGTTGGCTGGCAGCACACGGTGCCGTGTGGTGCCGACCGACGAGAAGGGTGCAGCAGATGAGCGACCTCCCCATGGACGACCAGCTCCCTGATGGCGACGGCAAGCTCGGCGGGGCCGAGGGCCCGGCCGACGCGGGCGCCGGTGACACCGGGCTCCCCGGCGAGCACGACGGCGGGGCCGACGGCGGCGCCGGCGGCGGCGCGGGCGCCACCGATCCCGAGGGTCCGGCCGACAGCGGCGCGGGCGACACCGCCACCGAGGGCGAGCACGATGGCGGGGCGGACGGCGGCGCGGACGCCTCCTGATGACCCGACGCACCGACGCCCGGGACGCGGCCGACCAGGCCGTGCTCCCGGGCGCCGTCGCGCCGGAGCGGGGCCTGGCGACCTTCGTCGCCGTCGGCCACGACGCGTTCGCCCGGGACCACTGGGGTCGAGCGCCACTGCTGACCCGCGCCGACGAGCTCCCCCCGCCGACCCACGGCTTCGGCCCCGACGCCGTCGACGAGCTGCTGTCCTCGCGCGCGCTGCGGACCCCGTTCCTGCGGATGGCCAGGGACGGGGCGACCCTCCCCGACTCCGCCCTCACCCTCGGCGGGGGCGTCGGCGCCACCATCGGCGACCAGGTGAGCGAGGACAAGGTCCTGCGCCAGTTCGCCGAGGGCGCGACGATCGTCCTCCAGGCGCTGCACCGCACGTGGGAGCCGGTCGGCCGCACGGCCCGCGAGCTCGCCGCCGACCTCGGGCATCCCGTGCAGGTCAACGCCTACGTCACCCCGCCGCAGAACCGCGGGTTCGACGACCACTACGACGTCCACGACGTCCTCGTCGTCCAGGTCGCCGGCGAGAAGCACTGGCAGGTGCGGCGCCCCGTCCTCGACGCACCGCTGCGCACCCAGCCGTGGACCGACCGCCGTGAGGCCGTCGCCGCGGCCGCCCGCGCCGAGCCGGTCGTCGACGCGGTGCTGCGCCCCGGCGACTGCCTCTACCTCCCCCGCGGGTGGCTGCACTCGGCCACCGCCCTCGGCGGCGTCAGCACCCACCTCACCTTCGGTATCCACACGTGGACCGTCCGGCACGTCGTCGACGACCTCGTCGGCGCCGCGGCCACGCACCTCGATGGCGACGCCGCGGCCCGCGCGTCGCTCCCCCTCGGCGCCGACCTCCTCGACCCGGAGTCGCCGGCCGCGCTGCGCGCGACCGCCCGCCGCGCCCTCGACGCCGCCCTCGACGCCGTCTCCGACGACGAGCTCGCCCTGCTCCTCGCCGCCCGGGTCCGCGGGTCCCAGCGCGCCGAGCCGCTCGGTGTCCTCGGCCAGCACGCCGCCGCCGAGCGCACCCACGTCCACGCCTGGCGGGTCCGCGACGGGCTCGCGGCGCGGTGGGAGGGCGACACCCTCGTCACCCGCGTGGCCCGCGTGGAGGTGCCCCCCGAGGCCCACGACGCGCTGCGCGTCGTCCTCAACGGGGACCTCGACCCCGCACGCCTGCACGGCGACCTGCTGCGCCGCCTCGTCCTCGCGGGGGTCCTCGTGCCGGCCACGGGCGCCGGGGGAGCGCCCGCGCCGCCGCTGCCCTGAGGGCCTAGGTCGAGGCGCGCACGACGAGGGTCGTCGGCAGCACCGTCTCGGGGGCGACCTCGCGCCCCTCGAGACGGGCGAGGAGGAGGTCGGCCATGACGGCGCCCATCTCCTCGACCGGCTGGCGCACGGTCGTCAGCTCGGGGTCGGTGTGGCGGCACACGGGGGCGTCGTCGAACCCGACGAGCGCGACGTCGTCCGGCACCCGCAACCCGGCCTCCCGCAGCACCCGCAGGGCGCCGGTGGCCATGAGGTCGGCCGCGGCGAAGACCCCGTCCGGCGGTGGCGATCCGTCCGAGAGCAGGGCCCGCATCCCCGCCTCGCCCGACCGCTCGCTGTAGTCGCCCTCGACGACGCGGACGTCGGCGTCGTCGAGGCCGGCCGCCCGCCACGCCTCCCGGGCCCCGGCGAGGCGGTCGAGCCCCGAGGACATGTCCTGCGGGCCGGTGATGAGGGCCAGCCGGCGCCTCCCGCGGTCGACGAGGTGCGCCACCGCCGCGAACCCCCCGCCGTGGTTGTCGGCGTCGACGACGCAGGCGGGGCGGCGCTGCGCGGGCCGGCCGGCGCACACGGTGGGCAGCCCGCGCGCCTCGAGGACGTCGGCGAGGTCGTCGTCGGCGTGCAGCGACAGGAGGAGGGCGCCGTCGACGTGCTGGTCGGTGAGGTAGTCGACGACGCGAGCGCGGTCGCGGGCCCGACCGGCCATCGTGAGGACGAGCTGGAACGGGGTCGTGCCGAGGCGTTCGCCGATGCCGCGCACCGTCGCCGCGAAGTAGGGGTCGCCGAAGAGGCGCTCGCCGTCCTCGGACACCACGAGGGCGACGGTGTCGGTCCGTCGGGTCACGAGGGAGCGGGCCGCCCGGTTGGGGACGTAGCCGAGGACGCCGACGGCCTCGAGCACCGCCGCGCGCGCGGCCTCGGAGACCTGGGGTGAGCCGTTGAGCACCCGGGAGGCGGTGCCGCGCCCGACGCCGGCGACCCGGGCCACCTCGTCGATGGTGGGAGGCCGCCCGGCACCCGTGCCGTGGCCGGGTTCCCTGTCGGCCCCGGCACGGGTGCCAGTCGGTGTGGGGCGGGTCGACCGCGGACGAGCCGCGACCGTGCTCCGTGTGGGAGCGCTCCCATCCTCCACGCGACAGTTGTCCCACACCCGCGTCCTGGCGGTCTAGAGGTGTCCACGGTCGTGTCGAAACCGTGACCCCCGGCCCCCCCATCCGCCGCGTGTGCCCAGGTGGTCGCCCCGGCGACCGCGTGAGCACACGCGGCGGAACGGGGCGCGCCTGCGACGGGGTGGCCGCACACGGGTCAGGGGCGATTGTGTGCGGCGCCCACACAGGGCCGGCCGTCCACCCGGCCTACCGTCCTCGACATGGCCGACGCACACGCCCTCCACGGGGCCACCGCGGGGCTCGTCCCCGACCTCGACGGACGGACCGCCCTCGTCACCGGGGCCGCGAGCGGGATCGGCCTCGCCGTCGCGCGCGCCCTGGCCGAGCGGGGCGCCAAGGTCCACGCCGTCGACCGCGACGCCTCCGGCCTGGCCGAGCTCGCCGACCTCGGCCTCGTGACCCCGGTGACCGCCGACCTCTCCGACCTCGACTCGCTCACCGGGCTGCCGAGCGACGTCGACGTCCTCGTCAACAACGCCGGCGTCCAGCACGTCGCACCCGTCGAGGACTTCCCCCTCGACCGCTTCGACCTCATCCACCGCCTCATGCTCGCGGCCCCGTTCCGGCTCATCCGGCAGTCGCTGCCGCACATGTACGAGCGAGGCTGGGGGCGGGTCGTCAACGTGTCGAGCGTCCACGGGCTGCGGGCGAGCCCGTTCAAGTCGGCCTACGTCAGCGCCAAGCACGGGCTCGAGGGACTCTCGAAGGTCGTCGCGCTCGAGGGCGGCGCCAAGGGCGTCACGAGCAACTGCGTCAACCCCGCGTACGTGCGCACGCCGCTCGTCGAGCGCCAGATCACCGACCAGGCGCGCACCCACGGCATCGAGGAGTCCGAGGTCGTCGAGGACGTCATGCTCGCGCCCGTCGCGGTCAAGCGACTCGTCGAGCCCGAGGAGGTGGCGAGCCTCGTCCTCTTCCTCTGCGGTCCCGCCTCGGCCTCGGTCAACGGGGCGTCGCTGACGATGGACGGCGGGTGGACGGCGCACTGAGCGCGGCCGGCCCCGCCCGTGGGCCGCGCGCCCTCCCTAGGATCGGGGCCGTGACGAGCGAGGTGGAGGACACGGGCTCGCTCGAGGACGTCCTCCGCCTGCTCGAGCTGCTCGCCTCGGGCGCCTCGACCGCCGACGTCGCCGCCGCGCCCGCACCGCCCACGGCGCGCGACCTGGCCCTGCGCGTGGCCGCCGGGCGCGAGGTGCACCAGCGCCGCGAGGCCGGCCTCAGTGCCCTCCTCGAGACCGCCCGCGCCCTGGCCACCGAGAACGACCCCGCCCAGGTCCTCGACGCGATCGTGCGCCGGGCCCGCGCCCTCCTCGGTACCGACCTGGCCTACCTCACCCTCTTCGACCCCGAGCACCACGACACCTACATGCGGGCCACCGACGGCTCGGTCTCGGCGGCGTTCCAGTCGGTGCGCCTCGCCCTCGGCGCCGGTCTCGGCGGCCTCGTGGCGTCGACCCGCAAGCCGTACTGGACGGCCGACTACCGCGCCGACGACCGGTTCCGCCACACGAGCGAGATCGACGGCGCGGTCGGCGAGGAGGGCATCGTCGCGATCTGCGGGACGCCGCTCATCGTCGGCGGCACGTTCGTCGGGGTCCTCTTCGCCGCCAACCGGTCGTCGCGCCCGTTCACCCGCGAGGAGGTCGGCCTCCTCGGCAACCTCGCGACCCTCGCCGCGGTGACCCTCGTCCAGACCCGCGCCCTCGCCGACGCCGAGGACGCGCTGCGGCAGCTGTCCGGCGCCCACGAGACGGTGCAGCAGTACGCGGCCGGCGTGGAGAAGGCCGCGGCGGCGCACGACCGGTTCGCCTCTCTCGTCCTCGAGGGAGGCGGCGTCGACGACCTCACCCTCGCCCTCGCCGACCTGCTCGGCGGCTGGGCCGTCGTCGTCGGCGAGGACGGCACGATGCGCAGCGCGTCGCCGCGGGCCGGGACGGTCCCCGACGGCCTCGCCGCCCTGCCCGACCTGCCCGACCTCGACGCCGGGCGCCTCGTCGAGCACGACGGCGTGTACGCCCTGGGGATCGCCGCCGCCCGCGAGCGCCTCGGCACGCTCGTCGTCGGCGACGTCGGCACCCTCGACGACTCCGACCGGCGCACGGTCGAGCGGGCCGGGGTCGTCACCGCCCTCGTCCTGCTCTTCGAGCGGCAGGCCGCCGACGCCCGCCAGTCGGCCCGCAACCGGGTGCTGACCGAGCTCGTCACCGCCCGCGGGCCCGTCGAGGACCGGCTCGAGCTCGCCCGCGGGGCGGGCCTGGACCCCGACACCGCGTACTGCCTCCTCGTCGTGCGCGGCGAGCCGACGGCCTCCACCCGGGGGCTGCTCCTCTCGGCGGGCTCGGCGCTCGACGAGGGCGCTCTCGTGGGGTCGCACGAGGGGGACACCGTCGCGCTCGTGCGCGGCGACGACCCCGACCAGCTCGCGCGGACGACGGCCCAGCGGATCGGGCGTCGCACGGTGGCCACCGTCGCCGGGGTCGGACCGCTCACCGGCGTCGAGGGCGTGCCGGCCGCCCACGAGGAGGCGGTGCGGACCGTCGCGGCCCTCGTGGCCCTCGGTCACCGCGGGCGCGGCGCCGCGGCCACCCAGCTGGGGTTCGCGGGCCTCATCGTCGGCTCGGCCCCCGACGTCGAGTCGTACGTCCGGCGCGAGCTCGGCCCGGTCGCCGACTACGACGCCAAGCGGGGCACCGACCTCGTCGCGACGCTCGCCGCCTTCTTCGAGGCCGGCCGCAGCCCGCTCCACGCGGCCGGGCTGCTCCACGTCCACGTCAACACGGTGGGCCAGCGGCTCGAGCGGATCGGCGCGCTGCTCGGCCCCGACTGGCAGGAGCCCGAGCGCTCGCTCGAGCTCCAGCTGGCCCTGCGCCTCACCCGCCTCCTCGACCACCCCTGAGGACGACGCGTCACCTCCCGGTGGGAGGCTGGGCGACGTGCGAGCCCTGACCTACGACGCGTTCGGTGCGACCCCGCGGGTCGCCGAGGTCCCCGACCCGGTCGCCCCTCCCGGCGGTGCGGTCGTGCGCGTCCTCGCCAGCGGCCTGTGCCGCAGCGACTGGCACGGCTGGATGGGCCACGACGCCGACATCACGACCTTCCCCCACGTCCCGGGCCACGAGCTCGCCGGCGTCGTCGACGCGGTGGGCGCAGGGGTCGACCCCATATGGGTCGGGGTGCGCGTGACGGCGCCGTTCGTCATGGCCTGCGGGGCGTGCGCCGTCTGCGCCTCCGGCAACGGCCAGGTGTGCCCGCGGCAGCGCCAGCCCGGCTTCACCGACCCGGGCTCCTTCGCCGAGCTCGTCGTCGTCCACGCCGCCACGACCAACCTCGTCCGGCTGCCCGACGACCTCGACGTCAGGGCGGCCGCCGGTCTCGGCTGCCGGGTCGCCACGGCGTACCGCGCGGTCGCCCACCGGGCCCGGGTCGAGGGCGGGGAGAGCGTGCTCGTCATCGGCTGCGGCGGGGTGGGGCTCGCGGCGGTGGCGGTGGCCCGGGCCCGGGGGGCGCTCGTGTGCGCGGTCGACGTCTCGGCCGCGTCGCTCGACCGGGCGCTCTTCCACGGCGCCGACGAGGTCGTCGACGCCTCGCTCGGCCCCGACCGCGTCGTCGACGCGGTGCGGCACTGGAGCGGGGGCGCCGGGGTGGCGGTCGGCATCGACGCCCTGGGGTCGCCCGAGGCGTGCCGCACGAGCATCCGCTCGCTCGCCCGGCGCGGGCGGCACGTGCAGGTCGGCCTGCTCCCCCCGGCGGCCGGGCGCGCCGCCGTCCCGATGGAGCGGGTCATCGGCTGGGAGCTCGACGTCCTCGGCAGCCACGGCATGGCGGCCGCCGACTACCCGGCCATGCTCGAGGACGTCGCGGGCGGTCGCCTCCCGCTCGGCGACCTGCTCGCCCCCGACGCCGAGCCGCTCGGCCTGGAGGCGGCAGGCGAGGCGCTCGTGGCGATGGGCACCGCTCCCTCGCGCGGCATCCTCGTCGTCGACCCGACCCGCTGAGACCGGGCTCCTCGCGCGCACCGGTGTCGGGCGGGGTCAGTCCGGGAGGTGCGCCAGGAGCAGGGCGGTGAACTCGTCCGGCCGTTCCATCGAGGGCAGGTGGGCGACGTCGGGCCAGTCGACCCGTCGCGCGCCGGCGACGAGCCCCTCGACGAGGTCGGCCGCCGCGCGGGAGGTCTCGAGGTCGTGGCCCCCGACGAGCACCGTCGTGGGACAGGCGATCTCGTCGAGGCGCTCGGTGACCGGCGGGTCGGGCTCGAGCTCGTCGACGTCCTCGGGCCAGGTCTCGCCGAGGACGAAGACCGCGCGCTGCATCGTGCGCACCGCGTCGACGACGGCGGGGTCGACGGCGGACGCGTGGCGCCCCGGGCCGACGACCCAGGCGGCGATGTTCGCCTCGGTCGCGGCGTCGAGGTCGTCGTCGGCGAGGGCCTGTCGCTCGGCGGCGAGGAAGTCCTGGAGGTCGCCGGTCAGCTCGGTGAGGAGCGCGCCGCCGGGGGGCGCGAGGAGGAGGGAGGCGACCCGCTCGGGGTGGGTGACGGCCACGGTCGCGGCGACCCCCGCGCCGAAGGAGGCCCCCACGAGGTGGGCCCGCTCGATGCCCAGCCCGTCGAGGAGGGCGACGACGTCGGCGACGTGGTCGAGCGGCCCGGTGGGCGGGGTGCCCGACCCGCCGAAGCCGCGCAGGTCGGGGCGGGCCGTGTCGCGGACGGCGGTGAGGGCGGCCCACTGCGGGTCCCACATCCGGCGGTCGGCGACCCCAGCGTGGAGGAGCACGACGGGCACGGCACCGCTCGGGCCGCCCCGGTCGTGGGCGAGCACGGGCTGCGGGGGGGCCGCGGTCACCGGCGCGTGGCGGGGTCGGGGACGGTGGTGGCGCTCGGGGAGGTCATCCGCTCATCCAACGCCCCGCCGCCCGCCGACGCCACCGAGTTGCCGTGGCCGCCCGCCGCGGCCCGCCCGCGCTGTCGGGAGGGGTCGGTCGTCGGCGCGCATGCGCGACCGGAAGGGCGTCGCCTGGGCGTCGCTCCCGTGCACGGGCCTCGTCGCAGATCCGGCGCGGCCGGAACGGGCGTCGTCGGAGGTCCCGGGCGGCTGCAAGGGTGGTGCCCCCGGAGATGCTCAACCCGCTGGATCGATCGATCCAGCGGGTTGAGCAGGTGCGGACGCACCCATGGGAGGGAGCGGGTCCCGGTCAGGGTGGAGACTGGACGGATGGGACTGCGGGACCGGTGGGAGGAGCGGGTGCTGCCGCGCCTGACCCACCAGGCCCTCCAGGCCGAGCCGGCGCTCACCTGGCGCCGCGACGTGTGCGCGGGTGCGCGCGGCGTCGTCCTCGAGATCGGCTTCGGCTCGGGCCCCAACCTCGAGCACTACCCCGCGGCGGTGACCACGGTCCTCGCCGCCGAGCCCGCGGACCTCGCGTGGGAGCTCGCCGCCGAGCGGATGGCCGCCTTCGGGCGCCCCGTCTCGCGGGTCGCCACCGACGCCGCGTCCCTGCCCGCGGCCGACGGCAGCGTCGACACCGTCGTCTCGACGTGGGCCCTGTGCACCGTCCCTCGCGTCGAGGACGCGCTGCGCGAGGCTCGCCGCGTCCTGCGCCCCGGAGGCACCCTGCGCTTCGTCGAGCACGGCCTCAGCCCGGACGCGAGGGTGGCCCGGGCCCAGCGGCGGATCCAGCCGTGGTGGGGGCCGGTCGCCGGAGGCTGCCACGTCGACCGCGACGTCACGGCCCTGATGACGGCCGCGGGCCTGAGCGTGGAGGTCGAGCGCGCGGCCGACGTCGCGGGCTGGCCGGGGCGCTCGTGGGGCTGGTTCACCGCGGGGTCGGCGCGACCGGCCTGACCACGCGTGCGCGCCGGTGACGGAACGGGTCAGGCGAGCGAGAGGAAGAGCTTCTCCATCGCCGCGACGTCGCTCTCCTGCGCCCCGGGCGTCGTCAGGCACTGGCGCAGGCCCACCGCGATGACGGCGAACCCGGCGCGGTCGAGGGCCTTGGAGACCGCCGCGAGCTGGGTCACGACCTCCGAGCAGTCGCGGCCGTCCTCGATCATCCGCAGGACGCCGCCGATCTGCCCCTGGGCGCGCTTGAGCCGCTTGACGACGGCCTGCATCTCCTGGGGGTCAAGCTCCATGCCCGCGCCTCCTGAACTGGTGGACGGCGCGACCCTACCGGCGGCTGACCTGCGGCGTCAGGCGTTCTGCTGCTCCGCTGCCACCCCGGCCTGCGCGGCCGCGAGCTGGGCACGCACGTCGTCCATGTCGAGGCCCTTGATGCCCTCGATGACCTGCTCGAGCCCGGAGGGCGGGAGGGCGCCGGACTGGCGGTAGACGAGGATGCCCTCGCGGAAGGCCATGATCGTCGGGATCGAGGTGATCTGGGCGGCCCCGGCGAGCGCCTGCTCGGCCTCGGTGTCGACCTTGCCGAAGACGACGTCCTCGTGCGTGGCGCTCGACTTCTCATAGGTCGGGGCGAACTGGCGGCACGGCCCGCACCACGACGCCCACCAGTCGACGAGGACGATGTCGCTCGACGTGATGGTGCTCTCGAAGGTGTCGGCGGTCAGCTCGACGGTGGCCATGGTGCTCCTCGGGTCGACGGTGGTCGTGTCCTGGCCGGCCCGTTCGTGCAGGTCCGGCGTGTCGGGGGTGGAACACGAAACGCGGCCCGCATCATCCCGTGGCGCTCGTCACGGCAGGATGGACGGCGTGTCGGCCACCCTCGCGCGCGCCCTCGACGCCGTCCTCGACGGCCTCCCCGCCGACGCCCTTCGCCGCGCCACGGCCACCCTCATCGAGGTCTACCGCAGCGGCTCGCCGCCGAGCGCCCAGGTCCTGCGCGACCCCACGACGGCGGCGGCCTACGCGGCCTACCGGATGCCGGCCACCCACGCCGCCGTGTCGCGGGCGCTGCGCCACGCGAGCGACCTCGTCCCCGACGACGCCCTCGCCGTCCGGTCGCTCGTCGACCTCGGGGGCGGGACGGGAGCCGCCACCTGGGCCGTCGCCGAGGCCTTCCCCGACCTCGAGGACGCCACCGTCCTCGACGGGTCGGCCGACGCCCTCGCCCTCGGCCGGCGGATCGCCGCCCACGGCGAGGGTTCCATCGCCGGCGCGACGTGGCAGCGCCACCTCATCGGCGCGGAACCCGCTGTGCCACACGCCGATCTGGTGACCGTCAGCTACGTCCTCGGCGAGCTCGACGACCGCCTGCACGCCCCGCTCGTCGACGCCGTCATGGCCTCCTCGCGGCTCGCGCTCGTCGTCGAGCCCGGGACACCGCGGGGCTACGCCGCCGTCCTCGCGGCCCGCGACCGGCTCGTCGACGGTGGCTGGCACCTCGTCGCCCCGTGCCCCCAGGACGGGCCGTGTCCCGTCGCGTCCCGGCCCGGCGACTGGTGCCACTTCGCGGTGCGGCTCGACCGCTCGGCGCTGCACCGCCGGGTCAAGGCGGGCGCCCTCGGCCACGAGGACGAGAAGTTCTCCTACGTCCTCGCGAGCCGCGACCCGCTGCCCCGGGCACAGGCCCGGGTGCTGCGCCACCCGGTCCGTCGCAAGGGCCTGGTGCAGCTCGACCTGTGCGACACGCGGGGGTCCACGACGCGGGTGGTCGTCACCCGGCGCGACCCGACCGCGTACCGTTCGGCGCGCGACGCGTCCTGGGGGGACGCGTGGCCCGACAGCCCGCCCGGTTAGGGTCGGACCCGTACGACAACGAGCTATCCAAGGAGCAGACACATGACCAAGAAGGACATCGCCCAGGCCGTCGCCGGCCGGACCGACGTCTCCGCCACCGCGGCCGAGGAGATCCTCACCGCGGCGCTCGACGTCATCGGCGAGCAGCTCGCCAAGGGCGAGGAGGTCCGCCTCGCGGGCTTCGGCACCTTCGAGACCCGTGAGCGCGCGGCCCGTACCGGCCGCAACCCGCAGACGGGCGAGGAGATCGCCATCGCCGCGTCGACCTCGGTCGGCTTCAAGGCCGCCGCGCAGCTCAAGCGCGCCGTCAACGGCTGACGCGAGCACCAGCGCACCCGGGGCGCCGGTCACCTTCGGGTGGCCGGCGCCTCGTCGCGTCTCCACCGTCATCACCCCTGTCGGCCACGGATTCCGCAGGCCGAACGGCGCCGCAACCCCCCTTTCAGAAGCCTGGAGCCGTGCGTATGCTCGCCACCATGCACCAGTACATCGGCGGGGAGCGCCGTGCCGCGACCTCGGGCGAGCGCGTCGACGTGCTCGACCCCAGCACGAACGAGACGCTCGAGACGGTGACCCTCGCGAGCACCGCCGACGTCGACGCCGCCGTCGCCGCGGCGGGAGCCGCCTTCGCCGAGTGGTCGCGGGCCACGCCCGTCGAGCGGTCGACCGTCCTGCTCAGGGCCGCCGCCCTCCTCGACGAGCGCGCCGAGGAGCTCGCGCAGCTCGAGAGCCGCCAGGCGGGCAAGCCGATCCGCCTCGCCCGCGAGTTCGACGTCCCGGGCACCGTCGACAACACCGCCTTCTTCGGGACCGCCGCCCGCCGCCTCGACGGGATGGCGAGCGCCGAGTACTCCGGCGACCACACGTCGAGCATCCGCCGCGAGCCGATCGGGGTCGTCGGCTCCATCGCCCCGTGGAACTACCCGCTCCAGATGGCCGCGTGGAAGGTCCTCCCGGCGATCGCGGCGGGCAACACCATCGTCCTCAAGCCCGCCGAGATCACCCCGCTGACCTCGCTGCTCTTCGCCGAGGCCTTCACCGAGGCCGGAGCTCCCCCCGGCGTCGTCAACGTCGTCACCGGGACCGGCCCGGTCGCCGGCGAGCACCTCGTCGGCCACGAGGACGTCGCGATGACGTCGTTCACCGGCTCCACGGCGGTCGGCCGTCGCGTCATGGCCACCGCGTCCAGCACCGGTAAGAGGGTCCACCTCGAGCTCGGCGGCAAGGCGCCGTTCGTCGTGTTCGACGACGCCGACCTCGAGGCCGCCGTGCACGGCGCGGTCGCGGCCTCCCTCATCAACACCGGGCAGGACTGCACCGCGGCCACGCGCGCGATCGTCCACCGCTCCCTCCACGACGCGTTCGTGCAGGGGGTCGCCGACCTCATGGCGCAGGTGCGCATCGGTGCCACGGACGACGAGGCCACCGACCTCGGCCCGCTCAGCTCGGCCGCGCACCGCGACAAGGTCGCCGGGATGGTCGAGCGCGCGCGCGGGTACGCCAAGGTCGTCACCGGCGGCGCGGCCCCGGGCGGCGACCTCGCCCGCGGCTGCTACTACGAGCCCACCCTCGTCAGCGACGTCCCGCTCGACTCCGAGCTCTGGCGCGACGAGGTCTTCGGCCCGGTCCTCGCCGTCGTCGCGTTCGACGACGACGACGAGGCGATCCGCCTGGCCAACGACACCCCGTTCGGCCTCGCGGCCTCCGCCTGGACCCGCGACACCTACCGCGCCGGCCGGGCCACCCGCGAGATCCGCGCCGGGTGCGTGTGGGTCAACGACCACATCCCGATCATCAGCGAGATGCCGCACGGCGGGTACGGGCACAGTGGGTTCGGCAAGGACATGTCGGCCTACTCGCTCGACGAGTACACCAACGTCAAGCACGTCATGCACGACACGACGGCCGTGGCGCACAAGCCGTGGCACCGCACGATCTTCACCCTGCCCTCCTGACGCCGAAGAGGACCCGATGACCGAGTTCAGCACCCCCGACACCCAGGCCGACCCCGAGCGGGGGGCCCGGGTGGCGCGCGACGACCGGGCGCACGTCTTCCACTCGTGGTCGGCGCAGGCGCTCATCGCGCCGCTGCCCATCGCGGGCGCCTCGGGGAGCCACTTCTGGGACTTCGAGGGCAGGCGTTACCTCGACTTCTCGAGCCAGCTCGTCAACGTCAACATCGGCTACCAGCACCCGAAGCTCGTCGCGGCGATCCAGGAGGCCGCGGCCCGCCAGTGCACCATCGCGCCGAGCTTCGCCGACGAGTCGCGCTCGGAGGCCGCCCGGCTCATCGCCGAACGCGCTCCGCAGGGTCTCGAGAAGGTCTTCTTCACCAACGGCGGGGCGGAGGCCACCGAGAACGCGATGCGGATGGCGCGCCTGCACACCGGCCGCCACAAGGTCCTGGCGACCTACCGCAGCTACCACGGCGCCACCGCCGGCTCGATCACCGCGACCGGTGACCCCCGCCGGTGGGCCAACGAGCCGGGCGTGCCGGGCATCGTCCACTTCTGGGGGCCGTACCCGTACCGCTCGCCGTTCCACGCGTCGTCGGCCGCCGAGGAGGGCGAGCGCGCCCTGCAGCACCTGCGCGACGTCATCATGGTCGAGGGGCCGTCGACGATCGCGGCGGTCATGCTCGAGACCGTCGTCGGCACGAACGGGATCCTCGTCCCGCCGGACGGCTACCTCGCCGGGGTCCGCGAGATCTGCGACGAGCACGGGATCGTGTGGATCGCCGACGAGGTCATGGCCGGCTTCGGGCGCTGCGGCGAGTGGTTCGCCGTCGACCACTGGGGGGTCACCCCCGACCTCATCTGCTTCGCCAAGGGCGTGAACTCCGGCTACGTCCCGCTCGGGGGCGTCGTCATCAGCGAGCCGATCGCGGCGACGTTCGAGGAGCGCGTCTTCCCCGGCGGGCTCACCTACTCGGGCCACCCGCTGGCGTGTGCGTCGGCCGTCGCGTCGATCCGGATCTTCGAGGAGGAGGGGATCCTCGAGAACGTCCGCAAGGTGTCCGACACCGTCATCGCCCCGCGCCTGGCCGAGATCGCCGAGAGGCACCCGAGCGTCGGCGAGGTCCGCGGGCTCGGCTTCTTCTGGGCGCTCGAGCTCGTCAAGGACCGCGAGACGCGCGAGCCGCTCGTGCCGTACAACGCCTCCGGAGCCGCGGCCGGCCCGATGAACGAGTTCATGGCCGCGGCGAAGGCCGAGGGACTGTGGCCGTTCGTGCACTTCAACCGGACCCACGTCGTGCCGCCGTGCACGACGACCGCCGAGGAGATGGCCGAGGGCCTCGACATCCTCGACCGCGCCCTCGAGGCCGCCGACCGCCACGTCGTCTGATGGGGCTGGTCGACGACGCGCTCAAGGTCCGCGGGATCCTCGGCAAGGGGGTGCGGGCGGTGCGCGCCCGCCGTTCGGTGCGGGCCCGGCTCGCCCAGCGGCCCGCCGTGCCCGACGGCACCGTCGAGGTCGCCGTCTACTTCACCGACGGTCCGGAGAACCTCTACCAGCTCGACCAGTGGTACGAGCCCCTGCGCCGCCTCCACGAACGCCACCACGTCACCGTGCTGTCGCGGAACTGGGAGGCGACCAACGCCCTGCTCGACGCGTGCCCGGTCCCGGTCCACCACGCCCCCGACATCGACGGCGTCGAGGCGTTCCTGCTCCGCCAGCCGGTGCGCGCGGTCCTCTACGTCAACCAGAACCAGATGAACTTCTCGGCGATGCGCTTCGCCGACCCGGCGCACGTCTTCATCTGCCACGGCGAGTCCGACAAGGACTACATGTCGAGCAACCAGCTCAAGGCGTACGACCACGTCTTCGTCGCGGGGCAGGCGGCACGCGAGCGGATCCTGCGCAAGCTCGTGGGCTTCGACGAGTTCCGGATGATCGAGGTCGGACGTCCCCAGGTCGACGTCGAGTACCCCGGCCCGACCCTGCCCGCCGACGGGCGGACCGTCGTCCTCTTCGCGCCGACGTGGGAGGGGGACCGCGCGAGCATGCGCTACTCCTCGGTCGAGAGCCACGGGCCGGCCCTCGTCCGCTCGCTCGTCGCGACCGGCCGCCACCGGGTCGTCTACCGCCCGCACCCGCGCACGGGGATCGTGCTGCGCTCGGTCCGGGCGGCCCACGAGGAGGTCGTCTCGCTCCTGCGTGCCGCCAACCGCGCCGACCCCACCGCCGGCCACGTCGTCGACACCGAGGGCGGGTTCGGCTGGCAGCTCGCCGCGGCCGACGTCGCGGTCATGGACGTCTCCGCCGTCGCCTACGACTGGCTCGCGACGGCCAAGCCGCTGCTGCTGACCCGGCCGGCCGAACCGCGCGCGGTCGTGCCCGACGTCGGCCTCACGACCGAGACCGAGCTGTTCCCCGCGGCGTCGGCCGGGCGCGCTGCCGAGGCCGTCGACGCCGCCGTCGCGCACCCCTCCGACACCCACGCCGCGCTCGTGCGCCACTACTTCGGCGACACGAGCCCCGGCGCGAGCATGACCCGCTTCCTCGACGCGTGCGACGAGGTCGTCACGAGCCGGGCGGCGGCCCTGGCGGTCAGGGACGCCCCGCCGACGTCTCCGGAGGGGTGACGCCGCACTCCTTCGCGGCGGCGGCGAGGTCGGCCCGCACGGCCTGACGCTCGGCCTTGGTGAGGGGCCCCCACGGGCGCTGGAGGTCGGCCTCCCGCAGGCACTGACGCTGCTCGTCGGTGAGGCCGTCCCAGAAGGCGCGGGCCCGGGCGAGGGGGAGCTTGACGTCGCAGGCGTCGGCGGCCGTGGTGACCTTCGCCCGCAGGGCCTGGCGCTCGGCGTCGGACAGCGGCCCGAGCGGGCGGGTGCCGACCTCCTTCCGCAGGCAGGTCTGCTGGGCGTCGGTGAGGTCCCGCCACCAACCGCGGGCGGCGCGGCCGGGGGTCTCGGCGGCATCGGCGGAGGACGCGGCGGAGGACGCGGTGCTGGACACGACCGCCGTGGTCGGGAGGCCGGGCATCGCGGCCTCGACGGCGGCGACGGGGGCCGGCGTCGCGAGGGCGCTCGTCGCGACGACACCGGTCGTCACGGTGGCGCCGCCGACGGCGAGGACGACGAGGGAGGTGCGCAGGCGGTTCATCGAGGGCTCCGTTCTCCGGGGCGCGGTGGCCGCGTCACGGGGGGTGAGGTGGTGCTGACGACGCAGGACCCTCCTCCCCGGACCTCGCGACCGGATGGAGCCGACCTCGCGATCGGCTGGGGACGGCGGCCTCGTCGTCCTCAGGAAGTCCGCAGGAATCCTCCAGACGGCGCCGGGGGCCCCGTGGGAGCGTGACGCCATGGCCCCGACCGTGCTCGTCGTCGACGACGAGGAGAACATCGCCTACCTCGTGTCCTCGGCGCTGCGCCTGGCCGGGCTGGAGGTCGCAACGGCCGACACCGGCACCGCCGCGCTGGCCGCCTGCTCGCCCACCGGACCCGACCTCGTCGTCCTCGACGTGATGCTCCCCGACCTCGACGGGTTCGAAGTACTCAAGCGCCTGCGCGCCAAGGGGGTTCGCGCGCCGGTGCTGTTCCTCACGGCCCGCGGCGACACCGCCGACCGGGTCCGCGGGCTCACGTCCGGCGGCGACGACTACGTCGTCAAGCCCTTCGCCCTCGAGGAGCTCGTCGCCCGCTGCCACCTGCTCCTGCGCCGCGGCGGCACCCCCGAGGCCGCCAGCGGCCGCCACCGGGTCCACGACCTCGTCCTCGACGAGGACCAGCACCGCGTGTGGCGCGGCGACACCGAGGTCGCCCTCACCCCGACCGAGTTCACCCTGCTGCGCTGCCTGCTCGTCAACGCCGGCCGGGTCGTCACCCGTGCCCAGATCCTCGACCACGTGTGGCAGTACGACTTCGCGGGCGAGTCGGCGATCATCGAGTCGTTCGTGTCGACGCTGCGCAAGAAGGTCGACGCCGTCCAGCCCCGGCTGATCCACACGGTCCGCGGCGTCGGCTACTGCGTGCGGGAGCCCGGATGACGCTGCGCCGCCGGCTCCTCGTCGGCGTCGCCGCGCTCGCCGTGGTCCTCGCCGTCGCCGGGGCCGCGGTCGTCGTCGCGCAGCGCGCCTACCTCGTCGAGCGGCTCGACGCCCAGCTCGCCGCCCTGGCCCGCAACCCGCGCGCCATCCTCCTCGCGTCGGCACGGGCCGAGTCGGGGACACCCGCCGCCGGACTGTCCGACGTGTACGTCGGGCGGATGGGCGCCGACGGCCGCCTCGTCACCGTCCTCGCCCCCGCCGGGGACCCCGCCCTCGTCCCGTCGCTGGCCGCCGGCGAGCGGGTCCTCACCCCCGCGGGCCGGTCGACGCTGGCCGGGGAGTCGCGCCGGGTGCGGGTCGTCACCGCCGAGCTGCCCAACGGGCGCGCCCAGGCCGTCCTCGCCCTCCCCACGACCCCGGTCGACCTCGCGACCCGCCGGCTCGTCCTCACGCTCGGCCTGGTCGGGTTCGTCGTCGCCGGCGTGCTCGGGCTGCTCCTGTGGTGGGTCGACCGGCTCGGCCTGCGTCCCGTCGCGCAGATGACCGAGGCGGCCGACGCCATCCGGGCCGGCGACACGACCCGGCGCGTCCCCCCCGGCCCGCCGGGCACCGAGGTCGCGCGCCTCGCCGCGGCCTTCAACGCCCTCGTCGACTCCAGCGCCGCGACGAACGAGCGGATGCGCCGCTTCGTCGCCGACGCCTCCCACGAGCTGCGGACGCCGCTGACGACGCTCCAGGGGTACGTCGCGCTCCACACGGGGCGCACGGGCTCCGGACCGGACGACGCGCGCCGCCCCGCCGTCGACCCCCCGCACGCCGGCCCGGAGGTCGCCGACGCCCTGCGCCGCATCGGTGCGGAGGCGGCCCGGATGCGGCGGCTCGTCGACGGGCTGCTCGACCTCGCCCGCCTCGACGAGGCCGGCGCCGGGGCCGGGGCTGGGGTCGGCGGGGCCGGGGCCGGCGGGAAGGGCGGGGGGCTGCGCCGCGAGCCGGTCGACCTCGCCGCCGTGGTGCGCGACGTCGCGGCCGACCTGCGGGTCGTGGCGCCGGACCGCGCGGTCTCGGTCGAGGGGGAGGGGCCGCTCGTCGCCCTCGTCGACCGCGACCTCGTCACCCAGGCCCTCGTGGGCCTGACGTCGAACGCGGTGCGCCACACCTCGCCGGGGACCCCGGTGCGCCTCGCCCTCCGCCACGACGCCACCCACGCCCTCCTCGAGGTCGCCGACGACGGGCCGGGCATCCCGCCCGAGCACCTCCCCCACGTCTTCGAGCGCTTCCACCGGGTCGACCGGGGGCGCGCGTCCTCCACCGGCGGCACCGGCCTGGGCCTCGCCCTCGTCGAGGCGGTCGCCCGGGCCCACGGCGGCACGGCCACGGTCCGGTCCGAGCCCGGCCGGGGCGCGACGTTCACCGTGCTGCTCCCCCTCGGCCCCCACTGACCACTCGCGGGCCCCGCACGCGGCCCACCTGTGGACGACGGTTCCCCGGATGTCGGTCGGCGGGCCTACGGTTGGTGGTTCAGGGTCCGGCAGGGCGGACCCCCGTCGGGTGTGGTGTCGGAGGTCGCGTGGTGGGTCGGGTGTTCGCCGTCGACCGCATCGCCGACCTCACGAACCGCGACCTCGACGAGGTCTGCGGCACGGTGACCGTGGCCCGCGGCCTGGCCTACGCCAAGCACGGGCACGTCGTCGACCTCGACCTCGCCGACGACGGCCGCGAGGCCACCGGCTGGGTCGGCGGCAGCAGCGGCCAGACCTACACGACCCGGGTCTCGCTCACCCCCGTCGCCACCCCCTCGGCGGGCCGGCTCACGATCCGCCGCTGGGACAGCACGTGCTCGTGCCCCGTCTCCGGCGACTGCAAGCACGCCGTCGCCGTCGCCGCGGCCGTCCGCGAGCGCCAGCCCGCCCTCGACCGCCTCGCCGGCCGCCCCGACGCGCCGCCGCGGCCCACGTGGGAGCGGGCGCTCGGCGGCCTCCTCGACGACCCCGACGTCGAGACCGAGCACACCGCCGTGGGCCTGCTCATCGAGGAGGCCGTCGGTCCCGGCCGCTCGCGCGTCGCCGAGGGCGGGCGCCTCCCGCTGCGCCTGCGGCCCGTCGTCCCCGGGGTGCGCGGCGGCTGGATCCGCACCGGCGTCTCGTGGGAGACCTTCGCCGGCGGGTACTACGGCTTCGGCCGGGTCAGCTTCTCCGACGACAACCGCGACGCCCTCACCGCGATCGCCGACTCGCACCGGCGCTCGGTCCGCGCGTTCGGCTACGGCCGGATGCCCGACGCCATCCAGCTCGACCACCTCGGGCCCGGGTGGGTCGCCCTCCTGCGGGCCGCCGACCGGGCCGGCGTGCGCCTGCTCACCGACCTCGAGGGCGGGGGCGAGGTCGCCTTCGCCCCCGACCCCGCCGAGCTCGTCGTCGACGTCGTGCGCACCGACGACGGCGCCGAGCTCCGCCCCCACCTCGACCTCCCCGGAGGCGTCGGGCGCGCCCACCTCGTCGGCTCCCCGGCCACCGGGTTCTGGCTGCGCGACGACGACGTCCTCGTCCTCGGCGCCCTCGCCGAGCCGCTCGACGGCACCCGCCAGCGCCTCCTCGACCTCGGGGTCGTCGAGGTGCCCGAGGACGACTGGGCCCGGTTCACCGTCACCCACCTCCCCGGGCTGCGCCGCAAGGCGCGGGTCCGCTCGCTCGACGGCGCCCTCGACCTCCCGGAGGCCGTCCCGCCGCGGCTGGCGCTGCGGCTTACCTTCGAGCCGGGCCACCGGGCCCAGCTCGAGTGGGCCTTCCGGTACGGCTCCACGAACGGCGGGGTGCTGGCCCCGCTCGCCCACGAGGACCCCGACCCGATGCGCGACCGGGCCGCCGAGCGCGTCCTCGTCGACCGGCTCCACGAGGTCGCCGCCGTCGAGTCGTTCGCGCCCCTGTGGCAGGTCGTCGCGCGGGCCCGGCGCCTCGTCCCCGAGGTCCGCCTCCACGGCATCCGCACCGTCGACTTCACGACCGACGTCCTGCCCGCGCTGCGCGAGCTCCCCGACCTCGAGATCGAGGTCGTCGGCGACGAGCCCGACTACAGCGAGGCGCTCGAGGCACCGCTCATCCAGGTCTCGGCGACCGACGTCACCGACGGCTCCGGCGGCGGCGCGGCCTCGGCCACCGACTGGTTCGACCTCGGCATCGCCGTCACCGTCGGCGAGGAGGACGTCCCGCTCGCCCCGCTCATCGAGGCCCTCGCCCGCGGGCACGAGCAGCTGATCCTCGACTCCGGCACGTGGTTCACCCTCGACCGCCCCGAGCTCGAGACCCTGCGCGCCCTCGTCGAGGAGGCCCGCTCCCTCCAGGACAAGCCGTCCGACCCCCTGCGCATCTCGGCGGTCCACGTCGGGCTCTGGGAGGAGCTCGCGGCGCTCGGGGTCGTCGAGCAGCAGAGCGAGCGCTGGTCGCGCTCGGTGTCGGCCCTCGTCGACATCGACGCCGCCGAGCCCGCCGAGGTGCCCGCCGGCCTCCACGCCACGCTGCGGCCCTACCAGGTCGACGGCTTCCGCTGGCTGTCCCTGCTGTGGGACCGCGGCCTCGGCGGCGTCCTCGCCGACGACATGGGCCTGGGCAAGACCCTCCAGATGCTCGCGATGGTGCTGCGGGCGCACGAGCGCGGCGAGCTCACCGACCCCGTCCTCGTCGTCGCGCCCACCTCGGTGCTCTCGACGTGGGCCGGCGAGGCCGCGCGGTTCGCCCCGTCGCTGCGCACCGTCGTCGTCGACAGCACGCGGGCCAAGGCCCGCCGGACCCTGTCCGACACCATCGACGGTGCCCAGCTCGTCATCACGTCCTACGCCGTCGCCCGCATCGACGAGGCCGTCTGGCGCTCGCGGCCGTGGGGGGCCGTCGTCCTCGACGAGGCGCAGTTCGTCAAGAACCACCAGGCCAAGACCTACCAGGCCGTCCGGCGGCTCTCGGCCCGCGCGAAGTTCGCCATCACGGGCACCCCGCTCGAGAACTCCCTCATGGACCTCTGGTCGCTCCTGTCGATCGTCGCGCCCGGCCTGCACCCCCGGCCCGCCCTGTTCCGCGAGCGCTGGGCCAACCCCATCGAGCGCGACGGCGACGCCGAGCGGCTCGCCGCCCTGCGCCGCCGGATCCGCCCCCTGATGCTGCGGCGCACCAAGGAGGCCGTGGCGACCGAGCTCCCGCCGAAGCAGGAGCAGGTCCTCTCGGTCGACCTCCACCCCCGCCACCGGGCCGTCTACGACCGGCACCTCCAGCGCGAGCGGCAGCGCCTCCTCGGGCTCATCGACGACGTCCAGGGCAACCGGATCGCCATCCTGCGCGGCCTCACCGTGCTCCGCCAGCTCTCCCTCGACCCCTCCCTCGTCGACGAGGCCTACGCCGGCCTCGCGTCCTCGGCGAAGATCGACACCCTCGTCGAGCAGGTCACCGAGCTCGCCGAGGAGGGCCACCGGGCGCTGGTGTTCAGCCAGTTCACCGGGTTCCTCAAGCTCGTCCGCGAGCGCTTCGAGGCCGAGGGCGTCGCCTACGAGTACCTCGACGGTTCCACCCGCAACCGCGGCGAGCGGATCGCGGCCTTCCGTGAGGGCGACGCCCCCGTCTTCCTCATCTCGCTCAAGGCGGGCGGGTTCGGACTCACCCTCACCGAGGCCGACTACGTCTTCGTCCTCGACCCGTGGTGGAACCCCGCCGCCGAGGCCCAGGCCGTCGACCGCACCCACCGGATCGGGCAGACCCGGCCGGTCAACGTCTACCGCCTCGTCTCGCACGACACCATCGAGGAGAAGGTCGTCGCGCTCCAGCAGCGCAAGCGCGACCTGTTCACCCGGGTCGTCGACGAGGGGTCCGCCCTGTCCTCGGCCCTGACCTCCGACGACCTGCGCGCCCTCCTCGAGCCCTGACGCCGGTCACGGCGGACAGCGGCGGTCCTCAGCGGCGCCGGGGCTCTGCGGCGTCGCCGGGAAAGCCGAACGCGGTGGAGACCCCGGGGCTGAACGCCACGTGGTCGGGCGGGCGGTGCGCGAGGTCGGGCAGGCCGACCGATGCCAGGAGCCCGTCGTCGAGCCCGACGACCTCGGCGTCGTGCACCGGCCACACCTCGTGCTGGTTCGGGACGAACAAGGTCCGGCCCCACCAGCGCACGTGCAGCCCCCACCGGGCGCTGAGGAACTCGTCGAGCTCGGTGCTCCGACGCCGCGCACCGACCCGGACCGAGACGTGGCTGCGCACCGGCTCCCCGCGCCGCCGGAGCCGGGCGTCATAGGTGTGCACGCTCCCGTCCTGCGCGTGGCGCATCCGCGCCCAGCGGTAGGGCAGCCCGAACGCCGCGCGCGCCCCGCCGACCACCGCCAGCCGGTCGGTGTCCAGGCTGAGGAAGACGATGCCCCGGCGGCCGGTCCGGTCGACCGAGTACAGCCGCACGTTGGTCTCGAGGAACGAGCCCAGCCACGGGACACCGGGGCCACGGGCCACCCCGGCGTCGACCATCCGGAACGGGATGAGCCCGACGTAGGTGACGCCGCCGAGGGTGTCGGGGCGCACGCCGGGCGGCATCCGGTCCGCGACGTCCCCCGGGTCGACGGCCCAGTGGAGGAAGGTCAGGTCGCGCCAGTCCTGGGTCATCATCACCGCCCCCCTGAGGGGCGGGGCGTGCGGTGAGACGGGTTCGACGCCGGGCTCGCACACGCGTCCATCATGCGCTCGACGCCGACGGGGATCCCTGCCGGGCCCGCCCGGGCCGCACGGCCGGGGCCTGCCGTCCTCGTTGCCCGAGCCGTGACCCGGCGGCTGGGAGTTGCCTGCGAGTTGTCGCAGCCGGGAGCCCCACGGGTTGCGCTGAGGCCCCCGGTGGTGTTCGGTGGGCCGGTGCAGTTGAACCGCGCGGTCCCGGTGCTGTCGGTGCCCGACGTCCCGCGCGCCGTCTCGGTCTTCCGCGACGTGCTCGGCCTCGAGGTCGTCATGGACCTCGGGTGGGTGGCCACCCTCGGCAGCGTCGACGGGCCGCAGATCTCGGTCATGCACGAGGACGCCACCGCGGCCTGCAACCCCGACCTGTCGCTCGACGTCGACGACGTCGACGTCGCCCACGCCCGGGCGCTCGAGCTCGGCCTCGAGATCGTCCACCCCATCACCGACGAGCCGTGGGGCGTGCGGCGGTTCTTCGTGCGCGACGAGGGCGGCAACGTCGTCAACGTGCTCTCCCACTCCGAGGTCGCCCTCGAGGACCGCGCCGCCGGCTGAGGCCGCCCGCCCGGCTCGGTCGGGCCGCCCGCCCGGCTCAGTCGGGCCGGGTCATGGCCTTCGGGTCGACCCAGCGGTCGTAGTCGTCGTCGGTGACGTGCCCCGAGGCGAGCGCCGCCTCGCGCAGCGTCGAGCCGTCGCGGTGCGCCTGCTTCGCGATGGCGGCCGCCGCGTCGTAGCCGAGGTGCGGGGCGAGGGCGGTGACGAGCATGAGGTCGGCGTCGAGGTGCTCGGCGATCCGCTCGCGGTCGGCCTCGAGCCCGACGACGCAGTGCTCGGTGAACGAGCGGCACGCGTCGGAGAGCAGGCGCACCGACTCGAGGACCGCATGGGCCATGACCGGCGTGAAGACGTTGAGCTGGAAGTTGCCCTGGCTCCCGGCGAAGCCCACGGTCGCGTCGTTGCCGAAGACCCGGGTGACGACCATCGTCATCGCCTCGGACTGGGTGGGGTTGACCTTGCCCGGCATGATCGAGCTGCCCGGCTCGTTCTCGGGGATCCGCAGCTCGCCGATCCCCGTGCGGGGGCCCGAGGCGAGCCAGCGCACGTCGTTCGCGAGCTTCATCAGGGCGCCGCCGAGGGTGCGCAGCGCCGAGCTGACGGCGACGAGCGCGTCGTGCGAGGCCAGCTGGACGAACAGGTTGTCGGCCTGCCGGAAGTCCTGACCCGTCTCCTGCGTGAGGTGACGGGCGACGAGCGGGCCGAAGTCGGCCGGCGCGTTGAGGCCGGTCCCCACGGCGGTCCCGCCGATGGCCAGCGCCCGGGCCTTCTCGCCGGCGTAGCGGACGTCGGCCTGGGCGTCGCGCAGCTGGGCGGCCCACGCCCCGATCTCCTGGCCGAGGGTCACCGGCGTCGCGTCCTGGAGGTGGGTTCGCCCGACCTTGACGACGTCCCCGAGCTCGACGGCCTTGGCGTCGAGGGCCTCGGTGAGGGCGTCGACGGCCGGGTGGAGGCGCTCGGCGAGCTCGAGGACGACGGCGACGTGGACCGCCGTGGGGAAGGTGTCGTTGCTCGACTGGCTGCGGTTGACGTGGTCGTTCGGGTGGACGGGGTCCTTGCTGCCGAGCTCGCCGCCGAGGATCTCGACGGCGCGGTTGGCGATGACCTCGTTGGCGTTCATGTTGCTCTGCGTCCCCGAGCCCGTCTGGAAGACGACGAGCGGGAAGTGGTCGTCGAGGTCGCCGCGGGCCACCTCGTCGGCGGCCTCCACGACGGCCTCCGCGACGTCCTCGGGGAGCAGGCCGAGGTCGGCGTTCGCGAGGGCGGCGGCCTTCTTCAGCAGGCCGAGCCCGCGGATGACGGGGCGCCCCCAGACGAAGGTGTCGCGCCCGATGTCGAAGTGCTCGACGCTGCGCTGGGTCTGCGCGCCCCAGTAGCGGTCGTCGGGGACCTCGACCGGGCCCATCGTGTCGCGTTCGGTGCGGGTCGCCATCCCTCCACGGTAGGCCGGGCACCGGTTCGCGGACAGGCCGCCCTCTCACGGGTCGTGGTGGACCGGGGCCCACCCGTGGTGGGGTATCACCTCGACCCCGCGGGCGCTCCTCCCCGGAGAAGGACCGGACAGGGTGTCGGGCACCGGTGCGCACAGGGACCTCCCGTGCGGGGTTCCCGTCTGTCACACTGCGAACTCTGTCCACCTCGCAGCGTCGCGACCCGACAGGTTCGGTGTCGCGGCGCCCGGCAGAAGGAGCGTGCGCCATGACCGGGCCGGTCGACCTCCCCGCTGCCGACGGCGTGCTCGCGCCCACGGCGCGGATGGCGCGACGCGAGTGGCGCGCCACCCTCGAGCTCGCGCGCTCGGCCGTGCGCACGCGCGACCTCCACGAGTGGCCGCAGGGCGACGGCCACCCCGTCATCGTCCTGCCCGGCTTCCTCGCCGGCCCGGAGTCGACCGTCTTCCTCCGGGCGCACCTGCGCCGCCTGGGCTACCGGGTCCACGACTGGCGCCAGGGCCGCAACCTCGGGGTCCACCCCGGACTCGGCGAGTCGCTCGAGGACCTCCTCCTCGAGGTGCACGACCGCTACGGGCGGCGGGTCAGCCTCGTCGGCTGGAGCGCGGGCGGCATCTACGCCCGCGAGATGGCGCGCAGCCTGCCCCACTACACCCGCTCGGTCATCACCCTGGGCAGCCCGTTCCGCGGGCACCCCGAGTCCACGCGCGCCTGGCGGGTCTACCGCCTGCTCAACCGGGGCCCCGCCGCCGACGCGCTGTTCACCGAGGAGGCCCGCGCGCGCCGTGCGGCCCCGCTCCCCGTGCCGACGACGTGCATCTACAGCCGCCACGACGGCATCGTCGCGTGGGAGTGCTGCGTCTCCGAGCCCGCCGACCGCACCGAGAACGTCGAGGTCACCGCGACCCACCTCGGCTACGGCCACGAGTTCGAGACGCTGCGCGTCGTCGCCGACCGCCTGGCCCAGCCCGAGGACGCGTGGCGCCCGTGGACCGCATCCGAGGCGACCGCCGCTGCGGGCGACGGGACGGCCGGGCTCGACGAGCAGCATCGCGGCCGGGCCGGCTGACGAGGGTGCCCCCGCCGGTCTGGGCCTCGCCGCTCGACGCCTTCTTCCTCATGGCGGAGACGCCCGAGATGCCGATGCACGTCGCCTCGCTGCTCCAGTTCACCTACCCCCCGGGCGAGGAGGACACCTTCCTGCGCGCGCTCGTCGCCGACCTGCGGTCCGCGACCGTCGAGCCGCCGTGGACGCTGCGCCTGCAGACGCACGCCTTCCGCCGCCAGCCGGTGCACCGGTGGGTGGAGGACGAGGAGTTCGACCTCGACTACCACGTGCGCCACCTCGCCCTGCCGAGCCCGGCCGGTGAGCGCGAGCTCGGCATCCTCGTGTCGCGCATGCACTCCAACCCGCTCGACCTGCGCCGCCCGCCGTGGGAGATCTCGTTCGTCGAGGGCCTCGAGGGCGGGCGGTTCGCGGTCTACGTCAAGATCCACCACGCGCTCGTCGACGGCTTCACCGGCATGCGGATCCTCCGGCGCGGCCTCAGCGCCGACCCCGACGACCGCGACCACCCGTTCTTCCTCAGCACGAGGCGGCCGAGCCGGTCGGCGGCCCGACCCGAGCCGGTGGCCGACGTGACCTCGGTGCTCGGGGGCCTGGCGACCTCGCTCGGGTCGGTGACCTCGGTCGGGCGAGCCCTCCTCGACACCCAGCTGCGCCGCGGCCAGGCCAGCCCGACGACGGCCGTCACCTCGTACCAGGCGCCACCCTCGATCCTCAACGGACGGGTCGGCACGGCCCGGCGGTTCGCCACGCAGCAGCTCGGGACCGACCGGATGAAGGCCATCGGCAAGGCGCGCGGCGCGACCCTCAACGACGTCCTCATGGCCGTGTGCGCCGGTGGGCTGCGCCGCTACCTCGCCGACCTCGACGCCCTCCCCGACGCGCCGCTCATCGGCTTCATCCCCGTCAACGTGCGGCCGAAGGAGAGCCAGGGCGGGGGCAACCTCGTCGGGGCGACCCTCGTCTCCCTCGCGACCGACGTCGCCGACCCCCTCGAGCGGCTGGCGGCGATCACCGCCTCGTCGAAGGCCGCGAAGGCGCGGATGCGCGGCATGTCGGCCGACGAGGTCGTCGCCTACAGCGCCCTGCTCCTCGCCCCCGCGGGGCTGCAGGTGCTGCGCGCGATGAGCGGGCTGCCCGTCCCGCTCCCCCTGCCCCTCACGCTCAACGTGTGCATCTCGAACGTCCCTGGGCCGAGCGAGCACCTCTACTGGCGGGGCGCCCGGCTCGAGGCGACGTACCCGGTCTCGATCCCCGGGCACTCGATGGCGCTGAACATCACGGCGCACTCGTACGCGGGGGTGCTGGACGTCGGGTTCGTGGGCGACCGCGACGGCATCCCCCACCTGCAGCGCCTCGCGGTGCGCACCGGCGAGGCGCTCGACGAGCTCGAGGCCGCCGCCACGCCCCGCGGGCGGCCCCGAGGACGCGGCGGCCGGGCGCGCTGACGCCGGTCCGGCTCAGCCCGCGGACTGGTCGCCGGCGATGTTGACCATCCAGGGGATGCCGAACTTGTCGACGAGGGAGCCGAACTCGTCGCCCCACATCTGCTTCTCGAGCGGCATCGTCACCGTGGCGCCGTCGGACAGACCGTCCCAGTAGCCGCGCAGCGCCTCACCGTCGCCGCTGATCGACACGGTGATGTTCGTGCCGGGGTGGTGCTCGCCCTCCTGGCCGGGCGGCATGTCGGAGGCCATGATCGTGAAGCCGTCCGGGGTGGCGAGCTGGGCGTGCATGACGCCGTCGGCGCCCTCGCCCTCGGCCCCGTACTCACCGAAGGTGTTGAGGGTGAGGTCGCCGCCGAGGACGCCCTGGTAGAACGTCATCGCCTCGCGGGCGGTGCCGGGGAAGTTGAGGTACGGGTTGAGCAGCGCGGCCATGGCCATCTCCTTCGTCGTGGGGTCGATCCGGAAGATACGCCGACCCGCCGACAGAGGGAATCGCCCGCCCTGGGACGCCTCCCAGTCGCCTCCCCGACCCGCCCCGGGGACACCCCGCGGCCACCCGATCGACGTGCACCGTTCGCCCCACGCAGGGCCCGACCGGCCTACGGTCGGGCGCATGACCGGACCCCGTACCCCTCGCCGCCGGGCCGTGGCGGCCACCCTCACGGCCACCGCCCTCGCCGCCGCGACCGTCGCGGCCGCCTCTCCCTCCGGAGCCAGCGGGACCCACCCCGCGGCCGCCTCCGCCGAGCGGGGACACGACCGCTCCCTGCGCGTCGCGACCTTCAACGCCTCGCTCAACCGCAGCGCCGCCGGCCAGCTCGTCGCCGACCTGTCGACGCCCGACAACGCCCAGGCGAGGGCGGTCGCCGAGACGATCCAGCGCACGAACCCCGACCTCCTCCTCGTCAACGAGTTCGACTACGTCGAGGGAAACGTCGCGCTCGACCTGTTCCGCGACAACTACCTCGAGCGCAGCCAGAACGGCGCGGCTCCGGTCGACTACCCGTACGCCTTCACGGCCCCGGTGAACACCGGCGTCCCGAGCGGGCTCGACCTCGACAACAGCGGCTCCGTCGGCGGCCCCAACGACGCCTTCGGCTTCGGGTTCTACCCCGGCCAGTACGGGATGGCGGTGTTCTCGAAGCACCCCATCGACACCGAGGCCGTGCGGACCTTCCAGCAGCTGCTCTGGGCCGACATGCCCGGCGCCCTGCTCCCCGACGACCCGGCCACGCCCGCCCCGGCCGACTGGTACTCGCCGGCCGAGCTCGAGCAGGTCCGCCTGTCGAGCAAGTCGCACTGGGACGTCCCGGTTCAGGTGGGCAAGCGGACGGTCCACTTCCTCGTCAGCCACCCGACGCCCCCGGTGTTCGACGGCCCCGAGGACCGCAACGGCACCCGCAACCACGACGAGATCCGGCTGTGGGCCGACTACATCGGCAGCCCCCGGACGTCGTCGTGGATCACGGACGACGAGGGCGTGCCCGGCGGCCTGCGCCCCGGCTCGTCCTTCGTCATCGCCGGCGACCAGAACTCCGACCCGCTCGACGGCGACTCGATCCCCGGCTCGGCCCAGCTGCTGCTGGACCACCCGCGGGTCAACACCTCCCGCACGCCGACGAGCGAGGGTGCCGTCGAGGCCAGCGCGCTCCAGGGCGGGGTCAATCTCGCCCACCGCAGCCCCGCCGCCCAGGACACCGCCGACTTCTCCGAGCCCCCCGGCAACCTGCGCGCCGACTACGTCCTGCCGAGCCGGGACCTGCGCGTCCTCGGGTCCGGGGTGTTCTGGAGGCCGACGTCCGACCCGCTCTCGCGGCTGACCACCGGCACCTTCCCGAGTGACCACCGGCTCGTGCACGTCGACCTCCGGGTGCCGGGAGGGCGCTGACGGTTCGGGCGGTCCCCCCGCCCTTGCCGAGCACCCTCGACGGGAGGACGATCGCCGGATGAGCAGTGCGCCGGCGGGGACGGTCTACGACGCGGCGGGCGGCGCGGAGGGGCTGCTGGCCCTCGCGCACGCCTGGCACTCGCGCTGCCTGGCCGATGCCGAGGCCGCGCACCCCTTCGAGCACGGCAACCACCCGCAGCACCTCGAGCGGCTCGCCGCGTACTGGGGCGAGGCCCTCGGCGGGCCGGCGACGTACTCGTCCTCCATGGGCGACGAGAGCGAGGTCCTGCGGATGCACGCCTGCAACGGGCCGCACGCCTCCCTCGACGCGGCGGCGCTCGCCTGCTTCGACGCGGCGCTCTCCGACGTGGGCATCACGACCGACCCGCTGCGTGCCACGCTCCACGCCTACTTCGCCGAGGGGATCGAGCGGATGGCCGCCCATCCCGACTCCACCGACGACATCCCCGACGGCCTCGCCGTCCCGCAGTGGTCCTGGGCCGGGCCTACTGCCCCCTCGGTCGGTCCACGGCGCCGAGGATGACCGTCTCGAGGCCGGACCGGAAGCGGTCGTCGACCGGCACCTGAGCGAGCGCAGCCACGGCACGCTCGAGGACCGGACCGACCTCCTCGTCCGCGGACGGAGGACGGACCGGGCGGCCCACCTCCTGCACGACGAAGCCGATGGTGAAGGCGATGAGCGTCACGTGGGCCTGGACGGCGTCGCGGGTCGACAGCCCCGCCTGCTCCAGCAGCACGATCGAGCGCTCCACGAGACGGGCCTGCGCCCGAGAGCGGTGCGCGCGCTCGGTGACCAACGGGACGACGGCCGGGTGGTCGAGCAACGTGCTGCGGTACGCCGTGAAGCCGTCGACGAGGGCGGCCCGCCACGCCGTTCCTGTCGGCGGGAGGACCACCTCCTCGAGCACGAGGTCGAGGACCCCGTCGACGAGGTCGTCCTTGCTCCGGACGTGCGTGTAGAGGGAGGCCCCCTCGACGTCGAGCTCGCGGGCGACGGCGCGCATGGTCAGCGCCGCTCGGCCGTCGCGGTCGAGGAGGGCGAGGGCGGCAGCCACGACCGCGGTCCGGTCCAGCCCGCGGTGGAAGCGGCGTCCGTCGATGCGAGGGGCGGGACGAGGTGAACGAGCAGGAGCGCCGGGGCCTTGACGTGGTGGCGGCACGTCGGCAATCCTAACATCGTTAGGATCACGCCACCGCGAAGGACCCGCCATGACCACTGCGAACGTCGACCTCGTCACGGGCATCTACGCGGCGTACGCCTCCGGGGACCGGGAGGCCGTCGAGCGCGCCTTCGCCCCCGACGTCCGGTGGCACAACTCCGGCGACGACCCGACGGCCGGGACGATCGAAGGGGTCGCGGCCGTGATGGACCACCTCCTGGGCGAGAACCACATGGAGGACTACGCGCTGGACGTCGACGACGTGCTCGCGAGCGCGGACCGCGTCGCCGTCGTCGCCCGGACGAGGGGGCGGCGGGGGGACCGGTGGATCGAGAACCCCTTCGTCCAGCTCGTGCTCGTGCGGGACGGCAGGGTCGCGGAGGTCTGGAACTACTACTGGGACCAACGGGCCCTCGCCGAGTTCATGCGCGCCTGACGTGCCGCAACGGCGCCCTCCCGAGACCCACGCCGCCCGTGTGCGACGCTGCAGCCGTGAGCGATGACGACTACTTCGTGGAGAACACCCTCGGCTGGCTCGCCCGCGACCTCGACGACGACGACGGGTATGACTCGCTGACCGAGCCCGAGCGCACGGCCACCCTGGCGTGGGTGCTCGACCGGACCCTGCGCTCGCGCGGGATCGTGGGCTGGGTCACCGGCCACGGACCGCGCAGCGACGACGCCCTCGCCGCGCTGAGGGCGGTCGGCGCCGGAGCCCACGCCGACGCCCTCGAACCGGGGCTGCAGGCCTACCCCGACCGGGCCGACCCGGACCCCGAGGCCCGGTTCGGGCCGGCCGAGGGCGAGGGGACCGGGGAGGCCGGGGCCGCGACACCGGTGGACAGCGAGGCCGCCCACCGCGCCGAGTCCGCGTACCTCGCCCTGACCAGGCGCGACGACGTCGTCGAGCGCCACGTGCGGCCGTTCATCGAGCAGCGCCCGAAGGACTTCCCGCAGGACGTCGACGACCTCTGAGCGGGCGGACCGCCGGTCCGCCCGGTCCGGGCGTCAGAGGCTGACGGTCTCGTTCTCGCCGTCGTCGGGGCGCTCGCCGGTGACCTTGGCCTTGAGGACGTCGACGAGGGTGCCGACCGTGCCCGGGCTGTCCCAGTACTCGGCGCTCTCGCCGTCGACGCGGATGACGGCGACCTTCGGGTCCTCGGGCTCGCACTGGAACCACGCCTCGGCAAAGTCGTTCCACAGCTCGCGGGCCTTCGCGGGGTCCTGCAGCACCACGGCGGTGCCCGCGACCGAGACCCACGCGCCCTCCTCGGTGAAGGCGACGTTCACCTGGGGGGTGCGCCGGATCTCGTCGGTCTTCTCCGAGTCGGCGAACGCGAGGAACCACAGGGTCCCGTCGGGGTCGGCCTGCTGGCACGCCATCGGCCGGGCCGCGAGGGCGCCGGACTCGTCGTGGACGGTCGTGAGCATCGCGGTGCGCTGGTCCTTGATGAGGTCGTGGACGTGCTCGGCGCCGTTCTCGTGGTGCGACATCGGTGGTCCTCCCGGTCGGGGTCGTGGGGTCAGGCGGGCTGTCGTGCGCTCTTCGCGACGCTGGCGCCGCCACCGGGTCCCCTACCCCGCCGGCAGCGGGCCACCCGTGCGCGGACGGGGCGCTGTCGAAGGTCGGGGCAGGTCAGAGGCGGCGGATGACCGCCTGCCCCCGCGTCAGCAGTTCCTCGCGCCGGCCCGGGTCCATGCCCTCCCAGGTGCGCGTCACCATCCGCGAGCGCGGGTTGCCCTCGAACACCTCGCGGTGGTCCTCGACGAAGCGCCAGTAGAGGGCGTCCCAGTCGTCGCGCCACTCGCCGGGCCCGACGTCGGTCATCTTCCTGAGGTAGTTGCTGCCCGACACGTAGGGCTTGGTCGTGATGCCGGTCCCGGCGGCGAACTGCGACATGGCGTAGACGTTGGGCACCATGACCCAGTCGTAGGCGTCGACGAACATCGCCATGAACCACTCGTAGACCTCCTCGGGGTCGGTGCGCAGCAGGCACATCGCGTTGCCGAGGACCATGAGCCGCTCGATGTGGTGCGCGTACCCCCGCTCGAGGACGCCGCGCACGACGTGGTCGACCGGCTCGAGCCCCGTCGTCCCGTCCCACCACCCGGGCGCGAGCGAGCGGGTGTGCCGCAGGTGGTTCGCGCTCCGCATCCGCCGTCCGTAGAGGTGGTAGGTCGCCCGCATGTACTCGCGCCACCCGATGAGCTGGCGGACGAACCCCTCGAGCGACTCGATCGGCACGTCGTGCTCGTCGGCGTGGGCCAGGACGGCCTCGAGCACCTCGTGCGGGGTGAGCAGCCCGCAGTTCAGCGCCGGGGTGATGGCGGCGTGGAAGACGAAGGGATGCGCGGTCGCGACGGCGTCCTCGTAGGGCCCGAACTGCTCGAGCCGCTCGGCGACGAACTCCCGCAGCCCCGCCCGGGCCTGCTCGTGCGTCACGGGCCAGGCGAACGACGCGGCCGACCCGGGTGCGTCCGGGAACGCCTCACCCACCCAGTCGACCGCCTCCTCGACATGGGTCGTCCACGACGGCGCCGTCCGCTCCGGCACGACGTGCCCCTTCGGCAGCTTCTTGCGGTTCTCGGTGTCGAACGACCAGCGGCCCCCGACCGGCTGGTCCCCCTCGACGAGGACGCCGAGCCGCCGTCGCTGCCACTGGTAGAACGTCTGCATCCGTGCTCGGTGCTCGCCGAACCACGCGACGAGCTCGGGCCGCGTCGTGAGGAAGCCCGGCGACTCCTCGACGTCCTCCGGCTCCAGCGTCACACCGGCCGCGGCGAGCGCGGCCCGCACGTCGCGCAGCATCCAGTCGTCGACGGGGTCGAGCAGCCGCACGGAGCCCGGCCGCAGGTCGCGTAGCAGGGCGGTCAGCCGTTGCGATGACGACCGCCCGGCATCGGTCTCGATGACGTCGACGTCGAACCCGGCCCCGCGCAGGCGCTCGGCGAACGACCTGCCGGCCGCCCGGTGGAGGACGAGCCGCTGGGCGTGGACGGGCTGGTGGCGGAAGAGCAGGTCGTCCTCGACGAGCACGAACCGGGTCCCGGGCGCGGCGTCGAGGTGGGCCTCGAACAGCTGGTGCGGGTAGATCAGCCGCACGGGGCGGGTGAGGTCTTCGGCCACGTGCCGACCCTAGGTCGCCGGGTCGGTGGGCGGCCGCGGGGCCGTGGCACCGGTGGCCGCTGTCTAGGGTGGGGGCCTGTCGCCCGACGGTCTGTCTAGGCTTGCCACGACGGAGCCCCACCCCGAGGTGCCCCGAGGGCCCCCGGCGAGCGGAAAGGACGGTGGAGTCGATGAGTGCCGAGGTGACCTCCGTGGACCTCGACGCGCGCCGCCGCCGCGCCACCCCCGACGACACGCTGGCCCGCGCTGACGCCCTCCTCGTCGAGACCGTCGCCGGCCTGCGGGCCGCGCTCGAGGCGGCCGCCGCCGACGGCGACCCCACCGACCTGCGCCTCGCCCCTCCCGGCGCCCTCGCCGTCGACCTCACGGGCGAGCTCGCCGAGCGCTCCGCGCGGCCGGGCAAGCGGCTCCGGCCCCTGCTCGCCCACTGGGGCTGGGTCCTCGCCGGGGGTCGCGCCGACACCCACCTCGACCTCACCCGCGTGGCCGCCGCCCTCGAGCTCCTCCAGCTCTTCGCCCTCGTCCAGGACGACGTCATGGACCGCTCCGACTCCCGGCGGGGCCTGCCGACGCTCCACGTGACGGCCCGCGACCGG